>NZ_BOPH01000200.1 GCF_016863655.1 Virgisporangium ochraceum | reverse complement strand
CGGTGCCCGCCACGGGTCTCCGTGGCGGGCACCGGTCGTGCGGTCAGTGGCGGGTGTAGGGGTTGGCTCCGCCGTCGAGGTAGCGCTCGGTGTCGAGGGTGCCGTCGTGGTCGGAGTCGGTGACCAGGACGTCGGCGTCGCCGTCGAAGTCGCGGTCGATGGCGACCTGGTCGAGGTTGCCGTCGCCGTCGTTGTCGAGGCCGACGACGTCGATGCGGCCGTCGCCGTTGGTGTCGGAGTAGAAGGCGTCGGGGTTGCCGTCGCCGTCGCGGTCGACGACGAGGGTGTCGAGGCGGCCGTCGCTGTCGGTGTCGACGAAGGCCTTGTCGATGTCGCCGTCGCCGTCGACGTCGTAGGCGACAGCGTTGGCCACGCCGTCGTGGTCGGTGTCGATGAAGTAGGCGGTCGAACCGTCGGTCTGCTCGGCGACCACGACGTCGTAACCGGGGTCCTCCTGGTAGCCGGTGTCGCCGGCGGCCGGGTCGGTCTCGGCCGCGGGGTCGTACTCGCTCATGTCTGCTCCCG
>NZ_BOPH01000199.1 GCF_016863655.1 Virgisporangium ochraceum | reverse complement strand
GCCCGGCCCTATCCCGGCTTGACCGCGTGGATGCGTTCGACGGTGCCGGCCTTGAGCCGTTCGACCTCGACGGCCTCGAAGCCGGCCGCTTCGACCAGGGGTAGTTGGCGGCGGGTGAAGTGTTCACCGGCGGCGCGGATGGTGACGCGTTCGAGCAGCCACTGCGCGGCTTTGACCGGTGGCCAGGTGCTGTCGACGTGGTCGAGCAGGAGCAGCCGCCCACCGGGCTTCAGGACGCGGTGCATCTGGCCGATCGCGGCGGCGGGCCTGGGGATGGAGCACAGGGACAGTGCGCAGACGACCGTGTCGAACGACGCGTCGTCGAACGGGAGGTGTTCGGCGTCGCCTTCGTGGAGGTCGACCGGGCGGTTCAGGTCCGCGGCGTGTTGCCTGGCGATGTCGAGCATGGCGGGGCTGAGGTCGACGCCGGTGGCCTGGACGTCGGGCGGGTAGTGGGGCAGGCTGCGGCCGGTGCCGATGGCCACTTCCAGGACGCGGCCGTCGGCGCGGGTGCCGAGCCATTCGCGGCCGCCGCCGAACTGGACCTTCTCGG
>NZ_BOPH01000198.1 GCF_016863655.1 Virgisporangium ochraceum | reverse complement strand
ACCCCGCCGGTCGCGGGTGAGCCGCGCAGGACCCCGGGTGCCCGCTCGTCGCGGGCGAGCGCGGCCAGCCCGGCAAGGAGCTCGTCCCGGCCGGCGGCGACGACGGCGGCCCGGTGGGCCATGGCCGACCGGGTGGTCGCGAGCGACCAGGCCACGTCCGCCGGGTCGAGGCCGGGCGCGGCCTCCAGGTGGGCCCGCAGCCGGGCCGCCTGGGTGCGCAGGGCCGCCGGCGTGGCCGCCGACAGCAGCACGGGCCGCGGTGCCGGCCCGTCGGCCGGCGCGCTCTCCGCCTCGGCGGGAGGCTGCTCGATGATCGTGTGGGCGTTCGTACCGCTGATGCCGAACGCGGAGACCCCGGCCCGCCGGGGCCGGTCGGTGCGCGGCCACGCCACCGCGTCGGTGAGCAGCTCGACGGCGCCGGCGGACCAGTCGACGTGCGGCGACGGCTCGTCGGCGTGCAGCGTCTTCGGCATGACGCCGTGCCGCATGGCGAGCACCATCTTGATCACACCGCCGACACCGGCCGCGGCCTGGCTGTGGCCGATGTTCGACTTGAGCGAGCCGAGCCGGAGCGGCTCGGTACGGTCCTGGCCGTAGGTGGCCAGCAGCGCCTGC
>NZ_BOPH01000197.1 GCF_016863655.1 Virgisporangium ochraceum | reverse complement strand
CCGGCCGGTGGTGCTGGTGATCGAGGACCTGCACTGGGCCGATCCGTCCACTGTGGACCTCGTCGACTACCTGGCGCGGGCGCAGACCACCGAGAAGGCGCTGCTGGTGTGCACGTACCGGTCCAACGACCTGCTGCCGGGCGACCCGGTGCGCGGCATGCTGGCCGAGCTGGAGCGGGCCCGCCGGATCCACCGGGTCGAGCTGGCCCGGTTCACCACCGACGAGCTGACCGCGTTCCTCACGGTCACCACCGGCGAGCCGCCGTCGAGCGAGACCATCGACCGGTGCGTCGAGCTGTCCGACGGCAACGCGTTCTTCATCGAGGAGCTGCTCGCCGCCGGGCTGCTGGTCGACCCGGCCGCCGCGCTGCCGCCGTCGTTGCGCGACGTCGTGCTCGCGCGGGTGGAGCTGCTCGGTGACGACGAGCGCGACGTCCTGCGCGCGGCGGCGGTCGCCGGCCGGCGGGTCAGCCACCGGCTGCTCGCGGCGGTGTCGGAGCTGCCCGGCCGGCTGCTGAGCTCCACGCTGCGGGAGTGCGTGGCCCAGCACATGCTGGAGGTCGACCCGGCCGACGACACGTACGTGTTCCGGCACGCGCTCCTGCGCGAGGCGGTCTACCAGGACCTGCTGCCGGGGGAGCGGGTCGGGCTGCACG
>NZ_BOPH01000196.1 GCF_016863655.1 Virgisporangium ochraceum | reverse complement strand
GTACGGCTGCCACGAGAACTACCTCGTGTCGCGGCACGGGGAGTTCGGCCGGCTCGCCGACATCCTCATCCCGTTCCTGGTCACCCGGCAGTTGATCTGCGGCGCCGGCAAGGTGCTGCAGACCCCGCGCGGGGCCGTCTACTGCCTGTCGCAGCGGGCCGAGCACATCTGGGAGGGTGTCTCCTCGGCGACCACCCGCTCGCGTCCGATCATCAACACCCGCGACGAGCCGCACGCCGACGCCGAGCGCTACCGGCGACTGCACGTCATCGTCGGTGACTCGAACATGAACGAGGTCACCACGCTGCTCAAGGTCGGCTCGGCCGACATCGTGCTGCGGATGATCGAGGCCGGCGTCGCGATGCGTGACCTCACCCTGGAGAACCCGATCCGGGCCATCCGCGAGGTGTCGCACGACGTCACCGGGCGGCGCAAGGTGCGGCTGGCCAGCGGCAAGGAGGCCTCCGCGCTGGAGATCCAGCAGGAGTACTACGAGAAGGCCACCGAGTTCTGCGACCGCCGCGGCGTCGACGAGGTGACCAAGCGGGTGCTCGACCTGTGGGGCCGGGTGCTCGCCGCTGTCGAGTCCGGCGACCTCAACTCGGTCGACCGCGAGATCGACTGGGTCACCAAGCTGCGGGTGATCGAGGGCTACCAGCGCAAG
>NZ_BOPH01000195.1 GCF_016863655.1 Virgisporangium ochraceum | reverse complement strand
TGTCGACGCGGTCGAGGCGCACGGTACGGGCACGAAGTTGGGTGACCCGATCGAGGCGCAGGCGCTGCTCGCCACCTACGGGCAGGACCGCGAGGTCCCGTTGTGGCTGGGGTCGGTCAAGTCGAATCTGGGCCACACGCAGGCGGCCGCGGGCGTCGCCGGGATCATCAAGATGGTCAAGGCGATGGAGCACGGTGTGCTGCCGCGGACGTTGCACGTGGACGAGCCGTCGCCGCACGTGGACTGGTCGGCCGGCGCGGTGTCGCTGCTGACGGAGGCCGTCGCGTGGCCCGAGGTCGACCGGCCGCGGCGCGCGGCGGTGTCGTCGTTCGGGATCAGTGGGACCAACGCGCACACCATCATCGAGCAGCCGCCGCCCGCGGAGGTCGTGCCCGCCGTCGACCCGGCGGCCCCGGTGCCCGTCGCAGTGCCTGCCGCGGTGCCCGTCGTGGTGTCCGGTCGCAGCGCCGAGGCCGTGGTCGCGCAGGCGGCCCGGCTGCGGGAGCGTGTGGCGGCCGGCGGCGTGTCGGTGCTCGACGTGGCGTACTCGGCGGTGACGTCGAGGACCGCGCACGAGCACCGGGCGGCCGTCGTCGCCGCGAGCCCGGACGAGCTCGTCGCCGGGCTGGCCGACCTCCCCATCCGCGGGGAGGTGTCGAAGGGCCGGGT
>NZ_BOPH01000194.1 GCF_016863655.1 Virgisporangium ochraceum | reverse complement strand
TACCACCCCGACCCCGACAACCCCGGCACCAGCTACGCCCGCGAGGGCGGCTTCCTGCACGACGCCGACCGGTTCGACCCGGCGTTCTTCGGCATCAGCCCGCGCGAGGCCGTCGGGACCGACCCGCAGCAGCGCCTGCTGCTGGAGGCCTCGTGGGAGGCGATCGAGCGCGCCGGGATCGACCCGCGGACGCTGCGCGGCAGCCGCACCGGCGTCTACGCGGGTGTGATGTACCACGACTACGCGACGGTGCTGCAGTACTCGGTGGACGTCGTCGAGGGCTCGATCGGCAACGGTGACACGGGAAGCATCGCGTCGGGCCGGGTGTCGTACACGCTCGGCCTGGAGGGGCCCGCGGTGACGATCGACACGGCGTGCTCGTCGTCGCTGGTGGCGCTGCACCTGGCCGTGCAGGCGCTGCAGCGGGGCGAGTGCGACCTGGCGCTGGCCGGTGGCGTGACGGTGATGTCGACGCCGGGGACGTTCGTGGCGTTCTCCCGCCAGCGGGGGCTCGCCGCCGACGGGCGGTGCAAGGCGTTCGCGGGCGCCGCCGACGGCACGGGCTGGGGCGAGGGCGTGGGGATGCTGCTGGTGGAGCGGCTGTCGGACGCGCGGCGCAACGGCCACCCGGTCCTCGCGGTGGTGCGTGGCTCCGCGGTGAACCAGGACGGCGCGT
>NZ_BOPH01000193.1 GCF_016863655.1 Virgisporangium ochraceum | reverse complement strand
TGGCGCAGGAGCTGGGACTGTCCGATGTGGAGGCGGTGACGATCCCGACCGCCTGCGCCGCGGGGAACTACGCGATCGGGTACGGCTTCGACGCGGTGCGGTCGGGTGAGGTCGACTTCGCGCTGTGCGGCGGCGCCGACGCCATGTGCCGCAAGACGTTCGCGGGCTTCTACCGGTTGGGCACGATCGCACCCGACCTGGTGCGCCCGTTCGACGCCGACCGCAAGGGCATCCTCACCGGCGAAGGTGCGGGCGTGCTGGTGCTGGAGAGCCTCGGCTCGGCGCTGGCCCGGGGTGCGCGGATCTACGCCGAGGTCCTGGGCTACGGGCTCAACTGCGACGCCTACCACCAGGTCGCGCCGAATCAGACGAGCGTCGCCCGCTGCATGGAGCTGGCGCTGGACAACGCCGGTGTCAAGCCGCAGGAGGTCGACCTGATCTCCGCACACGGCACCGGCACCCGGGCCAACGACGTCACCGAGAGCCGCGCGATCCGCGAGGTGTTCGGCGACGACGCACCGCGGACGGTGTCGTTGAAGTCGATGCTCGGCCACACCATGGGCGCCGCGAGCGCGCTGGCCGCGATCGGCTGCGCGCTGGCGATCGGCCAGGGCTTCATCCCACCGACCATCAACCACCGCGACACCGACCCGGAGTGCGACATCGACTGCGTCCCCAACCATGCCGTCGACGCCGACCTGCGCGTGGTGCAGAACAACGGACTCGCGTTCGGCGGCAACAACGCCGTCGTCATCCTCGG
>NZ_BOPH01000192.1 GCF_016863655.1 Virgisporangium ochraceum | reverse complement strand
CCGTCGGCCTCGCCCGGGGGCTTGATCCACAGGTAGCCGTCGATGTTGCTGTCGCCGGTGTTCAGCGTCGGGTAACGGCCGATACGCCGGTCGGTGTTGTCGTCACCGCACCAGTCACCCGCGGCACCACCGTTGCGGCTGGTGTCGATGAGCTGCCGCTTACCGGTCACCCCGGCCCCGTTGAGCGCGGAGATGATCTGCCGACCGTAGTTGGCCTCGTTACCGGTCGGGTTGTAGTTCGACACGTTGGTGTAGAACCCGTCGGCGTACTGCACGCCGGCCGCCCGCAGCCGGTTGGCCTGCTCCGACGCCGAGTTCCACGTCGAGTGACCACCGTCGAGGTACACCTTCGCGTTCGGGTTGGCCGCCTTGAACGTCTGCGTCGCATACGTCAACGCCGCGTTGCGCGCGGCCAGCGCCTGCTGGTCCAGACACGTCAGCAACGCGATCGAGTCGGTCTCCAACACGATGACCACCAACCGGTTGCCCAGACCACGGGCGAAGTTCGACACCCACGTCCGGTACTGGTTGAGATCCGGCGCGCCACCGGCACTGGCACCACCACAGTCACGGTTGGTGATCTGGTACACCGACATCACCGGCACCTGACCGGCCGCGTTCGCCGCACCGACGTAGGCCGCCGCCTCCTGCTGCGCCGTGGAGATGTTGAAGTTGGCGAACCACCGCGCCTGCGGCTGACTGGCGATGTTCGTCCGGATCACCGCCGCACGCGAGTCACCACCATTGGCGGCAACCCACTTGACGACATTGGAATCCGGGTCGCGGTAGAGCGTGCCGGACAGCGCGCCGGCCGA
>NZ_BOPH01000191.1 GCF_016863655.1 Virgisporangium ochraceum | reverse complement strand
GCCTGGCGGAGTGCTACCTCGCCTTCCTCACCCACGCCCAGGACAGCGACGGCGCCTTCCACAACCGCCTCGGTCACGACCGCCGGTGGACCGACCAGCCCGCCCTCGGCGACTGGTGGGGCCGGGCCCTATGGGGTCTGGGAACCGCCGCAGCACGCAGCCCGGCGGAGTGGATCCGCACCGAGGCACTCGTCGCCTTCACCACGGGCGCCACCCGACGGTCGACGGCACCGCGGGCGATGGCCTTCGCCGGCCTGGGTGCGGCAGAGATCCTGCGCGTGCGGCCGGACGACGAGACGGCGTCAGCCCTGCTCACCGACGCCGCGGCCGTCGTCGGCACGCCGGGCGACGACCCGACCTGGCGGTGGCCGCACCAACGGCTCACCTACGCCAACGCCGCACTGGCCGAGGTGCTCATCCTCGCCGGGCATCTGGGCGGCGACCCGCCGTTGCTCATCGCCGGACTCCGGATGCTCGGCTGGCTGCGCGACATCCAACTGGCCGCCGGCCGGCTGTCGGTCCTGCCGGTGAAAGGCTGGCAACGCGGAAGCCCACGCTTGCGTCACGACCAGCAACCCATCGAGGTCGCCGCGATCGCCGACGCCGCCGCCACCGCCGCAACGGTCACCGGCGACTCCCGATGGAACGCCGTGGTGGAACAGGCGATCGACTGGTTCGGCGGCGGCAACGACATCGGCACGCCGATGTGGGACCCGGCCACCGGCGGCGGATACGACGGCCTGACCCTGCACGGACCCAACCTCAACCAGGGCGCCGAGTCCACCCTCGCACTGATCTCCACGATGCAGCACGCGCGGC
>NZ_BOPH01000190.1 GCF_016863655.1 Virgisporangium ochraceum | reverse complement strand
AGTCTGGCCAGGACTTTCCAGGTCTTGAGGGTGGCGTTGGCCCGTTCGCCGAGGGCTCGGATCTTGGCGTGGGACCGGTTGACGGCCTTCTGGTTGCGGGACAGCGGCGGCCGCGGATGATGCCGCTTGTGCGGGGTGCGGACCGTGCCGCCGGCGCCTTGATATCCCTTGTCCGCGAACGTCATCACGCCCGCTTCTGTGAGGGCGTCGATGATGCCGTGCTCGCGGGCGGCGGTCAGGTCGTGGGTCGAGCCGGGCAGTGCCGGTGACACCCACTTGAGTCGGCCGGCGCAGTCGGCGATCACCTGGACGTTGATGGCGTGGTGGCGGGGTTTGCCTGCGTAGTAGCGGCGGTTGGCGGTTCCGCCGAGCCGGTCGATGCGTACGAGCGTGCCGTCGAGGATCGTGTACGCCAGGCGGGCGATCGAGGCCATCGCCTGCGCGAGGGTCGGCGCGGTGGCGGCGAGCAGGTCGACGGCCTCGCGGATGTACCGCCACGCTGTCGTGGTGCCGATCTCGAACCCGGCCGCCAGCCGGGCTGGTGTGTCTCCATTTCGCAGGTGTGCCAACACCAGTAGCGCCTGCTGACCGGCCGACAGGCGACGCCACCGCGACCGCAACTCCTTGCGGCGGGCGCGGATGAGGTCGCCGAGCTGGTTCAGGGTGCGGGTGGACAACGGGATCGCCGACGGGTAGGACAGCATGCGAGAGGCTCCCGGGAAGGGCATCGGATCTTGGTCGACTGCTGTCTTACCGGGAGCCTCTCCCTATGTCGACCCCGATCGATCCCGCCTGCCCGTCACCGCTCCTGACCAGCGCAGTCACGATGGAAATGGCTC
>NZ_BOPH01000189.1 GCF_016863655.1 Virgisporangium ochraceum | reverse complement strand
GCCGCTCCGCGCACTATGCGGGTAGCCGTGAGGAGCGCTGGCTGTTCTGGCGTTGCGCTCATTATTCGGCGTCGTCAGTTGGGTTCAGCTCGACGCGTGCGAGGAGGCGGGGGTGTTGCGTGTGGTGGGCGAGGAGGGATTTGGCCTCGTCGAGGAGGCCGGCCACCTCGTTCGTCTCGTCGTCGTCCCTGTGGCTGCCGGTGGCCGGTGCGTGATCCAGGGCGTCGAGGGCGGTGAGGAGCGGCTGGACCGCTCGCGGCTCGCCGAGCGCGGCCAGCGCCCGCAGGGCTTCGGCCCGGGTGACGGTGTCGTCGTCACCGATCCGGGGCGATCAAGGCGTGCCGCACCTGTGCTGTGTCCTGACCGGTCTGGTACAGCCCGAAGTAGGCCCAGTCGCGGACGGGCGGATGCGGGTCGCGGGTCAGCTCGACCAGGTGGCGCAGCGCGTCGGCGTCGTCGGCGGCGAGAGGGGTCAACGCAAGGCAGACCGACCACCGCACCTGGACCTGCGGATGGGTGCGCCACCGGCCGAGGAGCCCGACCGCCCGCGGATCGGCGAGGTGGCCGAGCGTGGTGGCGATCGCTTGCTGCACTCTGTCGACTGTCTCGGTGGTTGCCAGGTCGAGCAGGGGCGCGACGGCTGCGGCGCGGAAGGGGGCGCACGTCGTGGGACACGATCACGATCGTCCCGTCGGCGGACAGCCGTACCACGTCCGAGCTGGCCCAGGATGTCGGCACCCGGCGCCCGCCGGACCGGGTCGGCATCACCGCACCGCGTCCCGGGCCACCTCGTACGTCTCCCGGTCGCCGCGCAGGTGCAGGAACGCGGTGTACTCGGGTCTGCTGTCCTCGCCGACAGCGAGCGCGGCAC
>NZ_BOPH01000188.1 GCF_016863655.1 Virgisporangium ochraceum | reverse complement strand
CCAGCTGCCGCCGACGGCGGTCTGGAACGTGGTGACCCACTGGTTGCCGGTGCCCGACCGGTGGTAGATGACCTCGAGCGTGCCGTCCTGGTTCTTCGTCACCGCCGGCGGACCCGCCGGCACGTACCCACCGGTCGGCAACGCACCACTTTCGATCATGGTGCCGTTCGGGTTGTCCTGCCGCCACCTCAGAACGTTCGACCGGGTGCTGGCGAACATCTCGATCCGACCGTCGTTGCCCCGGATCGCGGCCAGCCCGTCCTGCGTGTCCGCGCCGCCACCCATGTCGAACCAACTGCCGAAGCTGCCGTCGATGGCCGCCTGCCGCAGACCGCACACGCCGCCGCCGCCGTCCTTGATGAACACCCACAGGCTGCCGTCGGCGTCCTGCGCCGCCACCGGCGAACCCACCTGCGCCGGGTCACCACCGAACTGGATGTTCGGGCTGCTCAGGTCGGTCCACGACGACGGCCAACCACCGTCGAGGTTCTGCCGGATCGTCAGGATGCGGTGGTCGTTCTGCCGCCGCACGAACACCTGCAGCCGACCCCCGTCACTCGGGATCACGTTGACCGCACCGATCACCGGCCCACCCGTCGACGGCATCGCCTGCGGACCGGCCCACGAACCGTCGCCGTTCTGCCACACCGTGGCCAGCGCGCCGTTACGGATGAAGAACGCCTGCGGACGGCCGTCGGCCCGCACCGCCGACCACGCGGTACCCGTCGGCCACCGGTACTGCATCTTCTCCAGCCACGTCAACGGCGTGGCGAACGGGTCGTACCGGAAGAACGCGTTGAAGAACCGCGTCTTGTCCGCCGCCACCGTCGAGTTCAGGTTCCGCGGGCAGTCGTGGATGTTGTAGTCACGGTACGGGA
>NZ_BOPH01000187.1 GCF_016863655.1 Virgisporangium ochraceum | reverse complement strand
CACGCCGCCCCCGCTGCCCCCGCCGAGGGAACCGTTGTCGCGGCCGATGCCGCCAACGCGATCAAGGACCGTTACATCGTCGTGCTGAACGACACCGCCGAGACCGCCCGGCCCGGGTTCGTCCAGCAGCTGGCCGCCCGCTACAACGCCACCGTCACCTCCGAGTACGGCTCGGCCGTGCGCGGGTTCGCGGTGTCGCTGTCGGACAAGGGCGCCCGCCGGCTGGCCGCGCACCCCGCCGTCGCGTCGGTCGAGCAGGACCGCACCGTGGCCGCCGCCGACACCCAGACCGGCGCCACCTGGGGCCTGGACCGCATCGACCAGCGCACCCTGCCCCTGGCCGGTACCTACGTCTCCCCGAACACCGGCGCCGGTGTCACCGCCTACATCCTCGACACCGGGGTGCGGCTGACCCACACCGAGTTCGCCGGCCGCGCCCGCTCCGGCTACGACTTCATCGACAAGGACACCGACGCCTCGGACTGCCAGGGCCACGGCACCCACGTCGCCGGCACCGTCGCCGGCAAAACCTACGGCGTCGCCAAGCAGGCCAAGATCGTGTCCGTGCGCGTACTGGACTGCAACGGCTCCGGCTCCTACTCGGCCATCATCGCCGGCGTGGACTGGGTGACCAGGAACGCCGTCAAGCCCGCCGTGGCCAACATGTCCCTCGGCGGCGGCACCAGCGCCACCCTCGACACGGCGGTGAAGAACTCCATCGCCTCGGGTGTCACCTACGCGGTGGCGGCGGGTAACGAGAACAAGGACGCCTGCACCGTGTCCCCGGCCCGGCAGGCCGACGCCATCACCGTCGGCGCCACCGAAGCCACCGACGCCCGCGCCTCCTACTCCAACTACGGCACCTGCCTGGACATCTTCGCGCCCGGCTCGAACATCCTGTCCTCGACCAAGGGCAGCGACACCGCCACCGGCAAGATGTCGGGCACCTCGATGGCCACCCCCCACGTCGCCGGCATCGTGGCGCTGTACCTCGCCGCGAACCCCACCTGGACCCCCGCCCAGGTCCGCACCGCCCTGGTCACCGACGCCA
>NZ_BOPH01000186.1 GCF_016863655.1 Virgisporangium ochraceum | reverse complement strand
TGGCGGGCTCAATGGATGGTTGCACCACTTCTGTTGTTGATCTAGGCGGAGGTGGTTGTGGTGGCGGGCAGGTTGAGTCTGGCCGAGCGTGAGGAGATCGGGCTGGGGTTGGCCCGTGGGGAGTCGTGTCGGCGGATCGGGGCGCGGTTGGGTCGGGCGCATACGACGGTGTCGCGGGAGGTTGAGCGGCATTCGTTTCATGGGCATGCGGTGGCGTTCGGGCGGCCGGAGATGGTCTACCGGGCGACGTCTGCGCATCGGTCGGCGGCCACGGCGGCGGTGCGTCCCAGGCGTGCGAAGCTGGCGGTGCGTGGCCGGTTGCGGTCGTTGGTGCTGCGGTTGTTGCGTAGGCGGTGGTCGCCGCAGCAGATCGCGGCCCGGCTGCGGGACGATTTCCCTGACCGGCCGGAGATGTGGGTGTCCCACGAGACGATCTATCAGGCGATCTATCTGCAGTCCCGCGGGAATCTGCGGGCTGAACTGACGCGGCAGAAGGCGTTGCGGTCCGGGCGGGTCACCCGCCGGCGCCGGGCTGCCGAGGCGGGGGCGGTGCGGTCGAACCGGCCCTGGCTCGGGTTGAACATTTCGGCGAGGCCGGCCGAGGCGGCCGACCGGGCCGTGCCCGGGCACTGGGAAGGCGATCTGGTCATCGGTAAGGACGGCGCGTCCGCGGTGGCGACCCTGGTCGAGCGGAGCACCCGCTTCGCCCTGCTCGTCGGCCTGCCCGGCGGGCGGGTCTCCGAGGATGTCGTGGCCTGCCTGGCCGCCGCCATGGGCACCCTGCCCCGGCAGTTACGCCGGTCGCTGACCTGGGACCAGGGGTCGGAAATGGCCCGCCACACCGACTTCAGCCTGGCCACCGACTGCCCCGTCTACTTCTGCGACCCGCACAGCCCCTGGCAACGCGGCTCGAACGAGAACACCAACGGGCTGCTGCGCCAGTACTACCCGAAGGGCGTCACCGACTTCCGCCGCATCACCCAACACCAACTCGACACCGTCGCCGCCGAGCTCAACAGCAGACCCCGCCAGACCCTGGCATGGAAGACTCCAGCAGAGAAACTCGACCAACTACTCAAAGTAGATGGTGCAACCACCGATTGAAA
>NZ_BOPH01000185.1 GCF_016863655.1 Virgisporangium ochraceum | reverse complement strand
GGCCGCGATCCCCCACGCCCTCGACGAGCCCGGCCGCCGCCGGCTCGCCGAGTTCCTCCAACGGCTGCGCGGGGGCCGGACCCTGGTCCTGATCGGATCCCGCCAGGACGAGGCCTGGCTGGCCCCGGGTACCTTCGACGCCAACGTCTACGATCTGCCCGGCCTCGACCCGCAGGCGACCTCCCAGCTGGTCGAACGGATCCTGGCCGAACACGGCGGCAGCCGCTACCGGTCCGACCCGGACCACCGTGACGCGTTGAAGGACCTGGTCAGCCTCCTCGGCGGCTACCCACTCCCGATGACCGTGGTACTGCCCGCCCTCGCACGTACACCACCGGGTGACATCCTCACCCACCTCAAACACGGCGACGACGCCGCCGACCCGGCCGGCATCATCCGCCGCGCCATCGAATACAGCCACGGCAACCTCGACCCCGCCGTACAAAGATCACTGCTGGCCCTGGCACCGTTCACCGCCACAATCCCCACCGGCGACATCCTCAACGCCTACCACCAGATCATCACCGGCATCGACCCGAGCCTGGCCGGGCTCAACCTGGCGGCCGCGGTCGCGGAAACCACCCGCGTCGGGCTCAGCGTCGACCATCCCGTCCTTCCCGTCGTCGAGACTGTGCCGATCCTGCCGTACTTCCTACGGACCCGGCTCCCAGACCATCCCGACCTCGCCGCCGCCGCACACGACGCGCACTACCGCCTGCACCACGCCCTCGCTGGCGACATCCGCGCCCTGCTGGAGGGAACCACACCACAACAGCGCGCCACCGGGCAGCTCTTCGCACAGGCCATGTACGCCAACCTGACCAGCGCACTGGACCACGGCACCGATACCGGCCAGCCCATTGCCGCACTGGTCTACGCCATCGCTGTGTATCTTCAGCAACGATCCCAACAGCCAACGCTCGCCCGCATCATCGAAGACGTCCTCGCCCGTCACCGGCCAGACGGCCATGACGACAGCCAGCAGGAACAGGCGATCCTGCACGGCTTCGCCGGACGCACCGCGCTGGACCTTCGCCGACTCGCAGACGCCCAACGCCATTACCAGGCCGAGCTCGACCTCCGAACCGCCGCCGGACTCCGCAAAGGTCAAGGCATAGTTCA
>NZ_BOPH01000184.1 GCF_016863655.1 Virgisporangium ochraceum | reverse complement strand
AGCTGCGATCCCCCACGCCCTCGACGAACCCGGCCGCCGCCGGCTGGCCGAGTTCCTCCAACGGCTGCGCGGGGGACGGACCCTGGTCCTGATCGGATCCCGCCAGGACGAGACCTGGCTGGCCCCGGGCACCTTCGACGCCAACGTCTACGACCTGCCCGGCCTCGACCCGCAGGCCACTTCCCAGCTGGTCGAACGGATCCTCACCGAACACGGCGGCAGCCGGTACCGGTCCGACCCGGCCCACCGTGACGCGTTGAAGGACCTGGTCGGCCTCCTCGGCGGCTACCCACTGCCGATGACCGTCGTGCTGCCCGCCCTCGCCGGCACGCCGCCGGGTGACATCCTCACCCACCTCAAACACGGCGACGACGCCGCCGACCCAGCTGGGGTCATCCGCCGCGCCATCGAATACAGCCACGGCAACCTCGACCCCGCCGTACAACGATCGCTGCTGGCGCTGGCCCCGTTCACCGCCACCATCCCCACCGGCGACATCCTGGACGCCTACCAGCAGATCCTCACCGGCATCGACCCGGACCTGGCCGGGCTCGACCTGCCGGCGGCGATCGCGGAAACCACCCGCGTCGGGCTCAGCGTCACCCATCCCGTGCTTCCCGTCGTCGTGACCGTGCCGATCCTGCCGTTCTTCCTGCGGACCCGGCTCGGAGACCACCCCGACCTCGCCGCCGCCGCACACGACGCGCACTACCGTTTTCACGACGCCCTCGCAGGTGACATCCGCGCACTGCTGGAGGGAACCACGCCCCAACAGCGGGCCACTGGGCAGGCGTTCGCCCAGGCTTTTTACGCCAACCTCACCAGCGCCCTCGACCACGGCACCGACAACGGCCAGCCAATCGCCACACTGATCTATGCCATCGCCGTCTACCTTCAGCAACGATCCCAACAGCCGGCCCTCGCCCGCATGATCGACGACGTCCTTGCCCGTCACCGGCCAGACGGCCACGACGACAGCCAGCTCGAACAGGCAATCCTGCACGGCTTCGCCGGCCGCACCGCGCTGGACCTTCGCCGCCTCGCAGACGCTCAACGGCACTACCAGGCCGAACTCGACCTCCGAACCGCCGCCGGAAACCGCAAAGGTCAAGGCACAATCCACCACCAACTCGGCGGGGTGGCGCACCTGCAGCGGCGGTTCGAGGAGGCCGACCGCCACCTCCGGCAA
>NZ_BOPH01000183.1 GCF_016863655.1 Virgisporangium ochraceum | reverse complement strand
TCATGTCGCTGCGAGGAAGTCCAGCAGCGCGCGGTTGAACGCCTCGGCGTGGGTCACGTTGCAGCCGTGCGGGGCGCCGCGCAGGATCACCAACCGGCTGCCGGGAACCGCCGCATGTGTGCGGGCACCCGACCCTCCAAAGGGGACGGTCGCGTCGGCGTCGCCGTGAAGCACGAGCGTGGGCACGTGGGCGGCCCGGACGAGGTCGTCGCGGAAGTCGGTGTTGCCGAACGCGGCCAGGCACTCCAGCGCCGGTATCCGGCCGGCCTGCCGGCACTGGGCGAGCGCGGCCCGGCGCTGCTCACGGGTCGCCACGACCGTGCCGTCGACGGAGAAGAACTCCTCCACGAACCGGTCGTGGAACCGGTCGCGGTCGACGGTCAGCGCCGCGGTCAGCTTCGCCGCGCGGCCCGGCCGCAGCGGGCCCTCGGGGTTGCCGGGGGTGCGCATGAGGTACGGCGTCACCGACGCCGCGAACACCACGCCGCGCAGCCGTAACCGGCCGTAGTCACCGAGGTAGCGGGCCACCTCGCCGCCGCCCATCGAGAACCCGACGAGGGTGACGTCGCGCAGGTCCAGCGAGTCGAGGACCGCGTGCAGGTCCTCGGCGAGGGTGTCGAACGAGTAGCCGGTCAACGGCTTGTCGCTGCGTCCGAAGCCCCGCCGGTCGTAGGTGACGACCCGGTACCCGGCGTCGCGGAGCACCGGCACCTGGGCCGACCAGGACTCGCCGGTCAGCGGCCAGCCGTGGATCAGCACCACCGGACGGCCGGCGCCACCGGTGTCGTCGATGTGGAGCCTGGTGTCCCTGAGCAGGCCGCGGTGGGCGACGATCTGCGTCATGGCCGACGTATGCCCCGGCCGGAAACCCTTACACGGCACGCTCGGGTGCAAAGGAGCCGACCACCCGCGGGTGGCCGGCTCCCTCGACCGTCACATCAGCCGCGTCAGCTACCTCAGCCGATCGCGACCCAGCCCGCGTACGGGCTGTTCGCGCCCGCCGAGGTCTGCTGGTTGACGTGGACGCGTCCGTCGAGCCCCACCGAGAACACCGACACCGCGCCGGTGCCGCCGACCACCGCCGACGGGTACCCGACGAACGGCCCGCCCAGGCTGACCGGGTTCTCGTAGGACCAGTTGGCCGCCGACTGCTTGTTGGCGCCGACGCCCAGCGTGTCGCTCTGCGCGAACACCATGATGCGCGCGTCGGCGCCGGGCGGAGCGGTGATCGCCGCCGGCTGGCCCACCCCACCCAGGCTGTTGAACAGCACCGGGGTCGGGTA
>NZ_BOPH01000182.1 GCF_016863655.1 Virgisporangium ochraceum | reverse complement strand
CGCGGCGTGCGGAACGCACGGACCTCACTCCGACCGGCGCTCCCGCCGAGCGGTGACCCGGTGCAGGACGCCGTGCCACCGGGGAATCTCGTGCCGCTCGTCGAACGCGCGGGCGACCACGACGTCGGTCGAGGAATGGGCCAGAATCGACATGACGATCGTCAACGCCACCAGGTGGAAGATCTTGTCCGCGGCGGCGATCTGCGACTCCAGCACGATCAGGCCATAGACGACCGACGCGAAGCCCTTCGGACCGAACCACATCGCCGCCGCCTGCTCCCGCATCCCCAGACCGCTGCGCAGGAACGACACCCACAACGCGACCGGCCGCGCCACCACGATCGCCAGCACCGCGAACACCCAGCCCGTCCAGTGGATCTCGGTGAGGAACTCCCACGAGATCAACGCGCCGAACACCAGCAGAGCGGCCAGCTTCAGCAGCTCCGCGATGTTCTCACCGAAGTGCTCGAACGCCACCCGCTGCCGCGGGCCGAAACTGGCCACGGTGATCCCGGCGGCGAACGCCGCGAGAAACAGGTTCGCGTGCGTCACCGTACCCAGCGCCAGCACCAGCAGCCCGATCGCGAACCCGTTCAACGGCTCGTAGCCCACCGACGCGGCGAACCACCGCGTGCGCTCCAGCAGGATCGCCGCGACCGGCACCGCCACACCGATCACCAGCCCAAGGAGCAACTCGGTGCCGAGCTCACCCAGGTGCAGGTCGTCGGACCCCGCCGCCACGGCGAGGAACACGATGACAAACGGCAGCGCCAGCCCATCGTTGACCCCCGACTCGACATTGAGCAGGTGCCGCAGCCGCGCCGGAACCTTGTCGTTACCGACCAGCGCCGCGGCGAACACCGGGTCGGTCGGCGCCAGGACCGCACCGATCAGCAACGCCTCCGGCCAGTCCAACCCCGCCACGAAATACGCCAACGCCGCGGTGACCACCAGCGTCAACGGCAGCCCCCAGCCCAGCGCACGCCCAGGCAGCCGCCACGCCGACCGCAGATCCGCCCAACCGACCCGCATCCCGTCGGTGAACAGCACCGCGAACAACGCCAACTCCGCCAACGTCGCCACGATCGGCGACCCGGCGTCGAGGTCGAGCACACCCATGGTCTCCGGCCCGAGGACGAACCCGGCGACCAGGAACACCACCGCCGTGGACAGGATCGTACGATGCGCCAGCGCCGACACGAGCACAGCAACAAGCAGGACAGCGGCGAACGCCAGCAGCAACATCGAAGCACCTCCGGGCACGGCGGACACAACTGCCGACCAGACTTCCCGGCACACCTCGACGAACACCTGATCCTACCGTCCTGG
>NZ_BOPH01000181.1 GCF_016863655.1 Virgisporangium ochraceum | reverse complement strand
ATGTGGTGCTTCTGAGTTGTGCACCCTGGTGTGACTGCCGGCGATAGGCGGCGGGCTGTGCCGTCGCTGGCACTCTCGCGCGAGCAGTAGCCTGCTCAAGCTTCTGGCCGCGAAATCCCTTGCCCCGGCTGCCAGGATCGAGGCATGAGTCGCACCGGTTGGAACCCGGTTCGCCGGAACCGGAACATCGGAACCGCGAAGAGCGGGCACGGCCGGGACAATCGCCTGGTCATCCCCGCGCGGTGGTCGGAGGAGCGCGTCTTCTGGGAGAAACTGCGCGACCCGGTGATCGTCAGGCGCGCGCTCGACGAGCGTGTCTTCGCCGTCGTGGTCGAGCCGGTGCTGACGGGCTATACCCATTGCTGCACGCCGGATGACGTCTTCGCTGTGGTTGATCTGGTGCCGCCGGATGACCTTGACGATCTGCGGGTGTTCGTGCTGCGCCAACCCACGCGCAAACAGGCGGTAGTCTCTCCGGTTTGGGGCCGGTTGGCGTACTTCGCCGAACTGGGGCGGCTTCGTGGGCCTGCGGTCTACCTCGAAGCCCAGGAACTCGGCCGCCCATGGCAGCGGAAGGCCTCGATGTCGGTCGAGGATCGGCGCGAGTTTGAACGGCTACTCGCGGACGGGCACCGCGCACGCAGGGTTCCGACGGGCTACCGCTGGGAGCTGACGCTCGAGGCGGCTCGGGCCACCCAGCTGTATCGGACCTTGTTGCATGAGATCGGGCACCAGGTGGACTACCTGCGATCCGTCGACAGACCTCGCGCTGCCCTACCCTGCGACCACCCGGACTGGGACGTCCTCTCCGACCTGTATTGGGCCAAATCGTCGCGGGAGAAGGAGGCATTTGCGCACCGCTACGCCGATGAACTCGGCGAGCGGCTGCGGCGAGGCGGGAAGCTGCCGTTCGAGCGCTATGCCGATCCCGGGCGTCTTCGATCACAGGGGTTGGATCCAGAGTGGTTCGGGGCTACATCGTGACCGCTGCGACGGGATCAACCACGCCGGACTGCTGAACGAAGCTGCCTCCAGCCAGGGCTTCCAGGGCGGTGGCAGGACACGCAGCGCGCCAGCCCGCTGCTCGATTTGGTTACTCGACGTCGGACTTCGCCCACTCATGCACCATGGTCCAAGCCCGCCAGCCAGCGCTGGCTGATCGACCACAGGCTCACCGAGCGACGAAAAACTCGACCTGCACGGATGGAAGCGACGTCGCGAGTCAACCGCCGGGAACGGCGAATCGCCGTCGGTAGGCCCGGCCCCGGATTCGTCCGATGCACGGTTCCGGGCCGGCTTGAACGGCCGATAGCCCGCCGACGCGTCACCAGCTGTACCTGGCCCGGGAGACAGCTCCCGGA
>NZ_BOPH01000180.1 GCF_016863655.1 Virgisporangium ochraceum | reverse complement strand
AATGCCGCGTAGTTAGGGTTCGGGGCTGGTTGTCGACTGGGTTGTGATCGTGATGGTGATCGTGGCTTGGTGGTTGGTGCGGTCGATGTCGCCCTTGGCGCGGTGTTTGGAGATGGCTCGTTTCACGACGCGGGGGCTGATCCGGGTTCGGCGTTGGGGTTGGGGGTCGCGCAGTATGGCCCGGCCGATGGCTCCGATGAGGTCGATGACGGTGCCGGCGATGACAGCGGCGGCGTGGATGACCTGGTCACGGGCGGTGTTGAGGGCGATGGTGAAGCTGGCCCGGTCGGGGTCGATGTGTGGGTCGGTGTCGGTGGCGTCGGTCATGGCCAGGCGTAGTGCTTGGTAGGTGGTGAGCAGGGCGTAGACCTCTTGGGTGATTCCGGTCGGGGTGCGGGCGCGGAGGACCCGACCGCCGAGGGTGGTGGATTTCAGTTCCAGGAACGAGGTCTCGATCTCCCACCGCTGGTGGTAGAGGGTGATCAGGTCCAGGGCGCTGAAGCGGTGGTGGTCGGTCAACGTGGTGATCAGCCGGTAGTGGCCGGTGTGGTGTGGTTGCCCGTCGGTGTTCACCGTGATCTCGGCGTCGATGACACGGACGGTGAGGGTGCCGAGCAGGGCGAGCCAGGATCCGTCGCGGTAGCGGCGGATCGCTGGCAGGTTGCGGCTGGTCTTGCAGCGGATGAGCAGGTCTGCTCCGCTTTTGTGGATCTGTTCGGCCAGGTCTTTGACGGCGAAGTTCCGGTCTGCGAGCAGGAGCATTCCTGGTCGCAGGCACCGGAACAGTTGTGGCGCGTAGCGGATCTCCGCGATGTCGATGGTGCCGAAGACCGCGTCGATGACGGTGCGGGAACCGCAGGCGACGATCGCCACCAGCCGCAGCAACGGATATCCGGAGCCGCCGTGCGAACCGGTCTGGCGGCTGTAGACGGTCAGGTTGGCGGGGCTGTCCGGGACCGACATGATGGTGCCGTCGATCGCGCAGACCAGTAGCCCTCGCCACCGTGCGGCTGCGGCAGCGGGCCCGGCGATGAGGGCGAACAGTGCGGCCAGGGGTTTGACCCCGACCCGGCGGCGGGCCTGGGCCAGCGCTGAGGACGTCGGGTCGGCCACGGCCAGGCCGTCCAGCCCGCTGGTCAGCCGCGCCCAGACCTGCCGGTAGCCGCACTCGGCGAACAGCCCGGCGGCCAACAGCAGATAGACCACCACCCGTGAGGGCAGATCTCGGATCCGGGCCTGGACCGCGCCGGTCGTCTCCAGGACGTCATCGACCATCTCGAACGGCACGACCTGCGTCAACTCGCCCAGATGACCGGGCGCGAACCGGCCGCCGGCCACCACGACCGTGCGGTGAATGACAGAATGCTCGGGCAGCGGAACTCCCAGCTCGAAGGGTGTCTTGTGAGGACAACCCCTCTATAGCGGGAGTTCCGCTGTTCCGTACCTATCGACACGCCCCGCTTGACAACCCAACCCCACCGCTAACTACGCGGCATT
>NZ_BOPH01000179.1 GCF_016863655.1 Virgisporangium ochraceum | reverse complement strand
TTCGCGGCGCGGTTGGCGGAGTTGGCGGTGTCGATGGGCCGTGATGCGGGTGGGGTGGCGACCGAGGCGGCTGGTTATCTGCGGGAGATGGGTGCGGTGCACAGCCCGCGGGTGATGGGTGGCTGGTCGCGGTTTAGCCGGTGGATGTTCCGGGCCCATGACCTGCTCGTCGATGAGGAGGCCGTACGGCGGCTGCGACGGCTGGACGGGGAGTATTCGCTGCTGTTCCTGTTTTCCCACCGCTCGTATCTCGACGGGGCGGCGGTGCCGCTGGCGCTGGACCGGCACGATATTCAGCCGGCGTTCACCCTCGGTGGGGCGAACCTGAACTTTTTCCCGGTCGGTCAGATGGCCCGCCGCTCGGGCATCCTCTACATCCGCCGCTCGACGCAGGACCTGCCGGTCTACAAGCTCGCCCTGCGTGCCTACATCGGGCAGCTGATCCGCAACCGCCGCAACCTCAGCTGGTCGATCGAGGGTGGCCGCACCCGTACCGGCAAGCTGCGCCCACCGACGTACGGGATCGTGCGGTACGTCGTCGACGCCGTCGAGGCGGAACCGGACATCGAGGCGGTGATCGTGCCGGTGTCCATCGTCTACGAACAGCTGCACGAGGTCGGGCTGATGACCGCCGAGGCCCGCGGCGGACGCAAACGGCCCGAGGACGTGCGGTGGCTGGTCAACTTCGCCCGGCAGCAGACGCGGCGGCTCGGCCGGGCCTACCTCGACTTCGGTGAGCCGCTGCCGTTACGCGAACACCTCGCGCAGCTACGCGCCGAGGACCCCGACGGACGGCACATCGTGGAACGGGTCGCGCTGGACACCTCCCACCGGATCAACCGGGCCACCCCGGTCACCGCGACGGCGGTGGTGTGCCTGGCGATGCTGGCCGCCGACCGGGCGCTGACCCTCGACGGGGTCCTGGCCACGGTGGCGCCGATGGCCGGCTACATCGCCTCACGCGGCTGGCCGGTCGCCGGCGCGGCGAACCTCACCGACCGCGCCACCATCGGCCGCACGCTGCGGGAACTGTCCACCTCCGGGGTGCTGGCCTGCTACGACGGCGGCACCGACACCGTCTGGCACATCCGCCCCGGCCAGCACCTGGTCGCCGCGTTCTACCGCAACGCCGCCATCCACATGCTCGTCGACCGGGCGATCGGGGAACTGTCCCTGGTCGCCGCCACCGAAGGCGGTCCCGACGCCCTGGCCACCGCCACCACCGAGGCGCTACGCCTACGCGACCTGCTCAAGTTCGACTTCTTCTTCGCCCGCCGCCGCGACTTCGCCACCGAAATGGCCCACGAACTCGCCGTCATCGACCCCACCGTCATCGACCCCACCGTCATCGACCCCACCGCCGGCACCGGCCTGCACGAGTTCACCCCGGCCGACGCCCGCCGCTGGCTGCAGGCCGCCAACCCACTGGTCTCCCCACTCGTGCTACGCCCGTTCCTCGACGCCTACCACCTCGTCGCCGACCGCCTCGCCGCACACGAAGACACAGCCGTCGAAGAGACCCCGCTCCTCGACCAGTGCCTACGCGTCGGCCGGCAATGGGCCATGCAGGGCCGCCTCGGCAGCGAAGAATCAGTATCGCTGGAACTGTTCAAACCCGCCCTGCGCCTGGCCGCCCACCGCGACCTACTCACCCCCACAGCGCCGCACCTGCACAAACGCCGCACCGACTTCCGCGACGAAATCCTCCGCACGCTGCACAACATCGACGTGGTCGCC
>NZ_BOPH01000178.1 GCF_016863655.1 Virgisporangium ochraceum | reverse complement strand
AGCACCACCCGGTCGGTGCCCGGCGGCTCCGGAATGCCCGGCTCCACAGTCATGTGTCCCACCTCGATTCGCGAGCAGTTGGCCCCGCCGATGTGGGCCGGCTACCAGCCGGCCGACTCGGAGACGACCTCGAAAACGCCCTTCAGGTTCACCATCCGGGCCAGGTCGGCCTGGTCGATGACGATGTTGAACTCACGCTCCAGCAGCGCGAGGATCTCGATCGCGCCCAGCGAGTCGGCGCCGTGGTCCTCCTTGAAGAGGCTCGTCTCGGTGACCTCGTCCTCGTCCAGCTCGAGAACGTCGCAGACGATCTCCTTGATCCTGGCGTAACGCTGCTCGTCGATGGTGGCCATTGCGCAGTCTCCTTCACACGGTTTCGCACGGTGTCTGTACGGTAGGAATCCGGTGTATCGGCCAGCAATAGTGGCTTCAATTCTTCGATTCCGGCGCCGGTCGGTAGCGCAGCCGGACGTTCGCGCACTCACCGCGGGGGCCGCGGACCGACGCGGAACACACGACGACGCCGTCGGTAGTGGTCCACCGCATCTCGATGTCGATCCGGTCGCCCGGGTGCACGGGACCGGTGAACCGCGCCGAGTCCAGCGCCACCAGCTCGACCGGTCCGTCGGGGGCGGTCAGCAGTGCGCTCAGGTGGACGTACTCGACCTCGCACACGCCCGGAAAGATGGGAAAGTCCGGGTAGTGGCCGGGAAACACCGGCTCGTCGGGAGACACGGTGACCTCCGTGCGCGACGTGGTCACGTCCCGGTCGTCGGTCTCCGCCCGGCGGATCACCTCGATCGCGCCCAGCACGGGGCTCGCCCGCCGCCTCACGGTGCACCCACCGGGCCCGCGTCGACAGAGCCCAACTCCGGAGAACCCAGCCGCAGCACCGCGCACCCCACGCCGCCGCTGCGGTCGGTCGAGGTGAGCAGCACCACGCGGCCGGCGGCGTCGGGTGTATCGCGGGCGAGCGCCAGTGCCACCGCCAGCTGGAACGTGGCGGCCGCCGCTGACGTGTCGCCGATCAGCGAGGTCACCCCCGGCAGAACCGTTGCCGCGTCGGGGAGGAACCCCGCGAGCACCTCGGCCTCGTGGTCACTCCCGGCCGCACCGCCCGGAAGCGCCGCCCACACGTCGGTTGCGGACACACCGGCGGCCATGAGCGCGCCGCGCACGCACCGGTGCAACGCCGGTCGCACGTCGTCGCCGACGACCACCCCGCACCGGACGGCGAGGATCTGGGCCAGCGCCGGGCGCGGCACCGGTCCGGGCCGTTCCAGCCGGACCACCACCCCGCCCTCGCCGAGCACCGTGTCGGGCTCGTCCGGCCCGCGGCTGTGCCACTCCAGCCAGGACCGTTCGGTCGAGTACTCCTCGACCGCTCCACACAGGACGGTGTCGGCGCGGCCGGAGTCGAGCAGCCGGCGCGCGTACGTCAACGCGTGCAGGCCCGACACCCGGCCGCCGGCCACCGTGGTGTTCGGCCCGGTGAGACCGAACCTGATCGCGCACCGGCCGGTGGCGCTGTTCATCACCGTGTTGGGGAAGCGGGCCGGATCCACGAAGAACGGCTTCTCGGCCACCAGCGAGTCGCGGGTGAAGTCCATGATGCTCTGCGCGCTGCCCGTGGTGGTGCCGAGGACCAGCGCCACGCCGTCGCCGGGCCCGTCGACGAGCTGGCCGACGGTCGTCACGGCCAGGCCGGTGACCCGGTCCATCGAGCGGGTGCCCTTGCGGCCGAGCTGCTCGACGATGTCGAAGGCGGGCACGAGGCACGCCCGGGTGTCGGGTACCGGCCACACGTCGGTGTCGACGGCGGTCGCGGTGCCCACGCCGGCGGCGAGACCGTCGACGAACGCGTCGCGGCCGATGCCGAACGGGGACACGGCGGCCCACGCCGAGATGACCGGGCCGGTGGAGGTCGTCGTCATGGTTCAGCCCACGTACTTT
>NZ_BOPH01000177.1 GCF_016863655.1 Virgisporangium ochraceum | reverse complement strand
GTCTGTGACAGGGTCCCCGCTGGCGACCCGGCACGAGGTCACCCTGACCCCCGACCCCGGCCGCGTGATCGCCAAGTTGTTCGTTCCCGGTGAGGACGCCGCCGTGGTGCACAGCCGCGCACACCGGCTCGTCGACCGCATCGCCCAACTCGACGAACCCGACACCGCCCGCATGGTCCGGACGACCCTCGCCCGGTTCGGCGACCGGCACGGCGACCTGGAATCCGTCTGGACGCACCACTACGACCTGATCCGCCACCGGGTCGACCGGGCCGGCCGGTTGTCGGCGACCGCCCGCCTGCTCGTCGGCGCCTACTTCACCCACGAATTCGCCGTCGAGGCCACGGCCCTGTGCAACCCGTCCATGGTCGAGCACCACGACCAGACGGACCTGGATGCGGGCCGGCTGCGAACAGTCGTCAGCGCCCGCCAGATCGGCGAGGGACACGTGTCCTCGATCGGGTTCGCCACCGCGGTGATCGGGCCCGGCACCCGCCTCGACCTGACCGCCCGGACCGGGCCGTTGACCATTGCCCGGCGCGTCCCCACCGCGCATCGCCGGGACCTGCTGGCCGCCGGCATGGCCGAGACCGGCTGGGACAACGAGGTGTCGGCCACGGTCCTCGGTTCGCTACCCGAGCGGTTCGACGACGCCACCTTCGAACGTGTCCTCGGTGCCCTGCCGCCCGACCTGCTCTCCCGACCCACCGCGCAGGAGACCCTGGAACGGCTGCGGCGAACCAACGCCGCCGGATACGCCGCCGAGTTCCCGCCGGGCACACCGCTGCACCGGCAGGTGCTGTGGCCGGCGACGGCCGAGGAAAGCAACGGTATGGAGGACGCCCGGTTCGTACGCTTCACCGGTGACGACAACGTTCCCGTCTACCGCGCTACCTACACCGCCTACGACGGCCGGCACATCGCGGTCCGGGAGTTGTTCAGCCACGACCTGCGCCGGTTCGAGATGACGCCGATGCGCGGACCAGCCGCCCGCAACAAGGGGATCGCACTGTTCCCCCGACCCGTCGGCGGGCGTCACCTCGCCCTGTCCCGATCCGACGGGGAAACCACGGCCCTGTCGACCCTCGACGGCGGGAACCGTTGGCAAACAGCGGTTCCACTGCATCGCCCGTACCGGAGCTGGGAGCTCATCCAGGTAGGAAACTGCGGATCGCCCATCGAAACAGGCGACGGCTGGCTCGTCCTCACCCACGGGGTGGGGCCCATGCGCCGGTACGCCGTCGGAGCGCTGCTCCTCGACCTGCACCACCCGGAGCACGTCCTCGCCGAACTACCCGAGCCGCTTATCGAACCCGACCCGGCCGAACGCGACGGCTACGTTCCCAACGTGGTCTATTCCTGCGGCGGGCTCATCCACGCCGGAACGCTGTGGATCCCGTACGGATCCAGCGACACCCGTATCGGCTTCGCCACCGTACCGGTCGCCGGACTCCTCGACGCCATGGTTCCGATGGCTCGCTGACCGTCAGGTCGTGTCGGAGGTGCACCGCCTGGTCGTCGCCGCGGCCGGGTCGACGGTCAACGGGTGACGGTCGAACGGGCGACCGCAGAAATCCCGGCCACCGCCTGGCGCGGCAGCAACCGCGGCACCTTCACGTCCGGGCGTACCGTGTTGGTGAACACCGACTCGGACTCGCCGGGGACGTGAGCTTCTCGCCGCCCGGAGACGTCGGAGGTCGGTAGTTGAGGGCCGGCGGCCCTCGACACGGTCGAACGGGTTCGAGGTGCGGTCCACGGTCACCGGCGACATCGACCTGAACGGGATCCTGGGGCTGAACCCCGACGTCCGCAACGGCTATCAGGCATCACGGTCCGGTTCACCGTCACAGGCGACGCCCCGGCGGAGAAGCTGCGCGCGCTGGTCGCGCAGTCGCAGGCGCGGTCGGCGGTGTACGACGTCCTCACCAACGGGGTTCCGGTCACCATCGAGATGGAGACGGACTGACACCCGCCGGGGCGCGGCCGGGCAGGCACC
>NZ_BOPH01000176.1 GCF_016863655.1 Virgisporangium ochraceum | reverse complement strand
CGTCAACCGCGGGTCCTTCTTCGCCAAGCGCAACCTCCGGATCGCCGACACGATCGGCGATCCGCAGTGGCTCACCCAACATGAGGACTTGATCATTTTCGAGCGGGTACTGCGTCCGGAGCGGCCGTGACCACCGATGGGCTTGACCGGAACCGGGAGCCCGAGCGTCCATACGACGGCGGCGCTGATACCCCGATCATCGCCGCACGGGTGTGGGTTCGAATCGCCGTTGATGGTCACGCGGACGCCGTCGCCGCCAGCCAGGGCAACGCGCTGCGCGCATTGCTGGCGGCGTTGGCCGGCATCGAACCCCCGCCGAAAGCCCGACGACGCAGGAGAAGCACGAAGTGATTACGCGAGGCACGGCGTGACGAACAGCGGCGCCGTTATCCGGTGGGCATGGTGGGGGAGAACCTCGACCGACGACCTCCAGGACCCCACCCTGTCGTTGCCCCGGCAGTTGGCCAACTGCCGGGGCGCCCTTCCGACCGGCGCTGTGGTCGTGGCGCACTTCTTCGACGTCGAGTCCGGGCGCAAGGACCTCGACGTCCGTGGCCGGGGGACGGCTCACGAGAAGTTCGCCATCCCGATCCCGCGCGATGGCGGAATCCAGGACCTCCTGACCGAGGCCACCCGAAGCGACCGCCGGTTCGAGGGCGTCATCTGCGAGTCGATCGACCGCATCGCGCGCCGTACCTACTTCGGGACGAAGATCGAGCATGAGCTCGAACGGGTCGGTGTCGTCCTTGCCGCCGCTGACGAGCCGATCCAGACGGGGCACAAGCGGGCGACGACGATTCTGACCCGGCGCGTGAAGCAGAGCGTCGCCGAGTGGTATGCGATCGAGGCGCTGGAGAAGTCGTGGGACGGGTTCAAGGAACACACCCGGCAGGGCTTCAACGTCGGCCGACCGCCCTACGGCTACCGGGCCGAGCACATCCCCCATCCGGTCCCGGCGCGTCGGGACCAAGGCAAGTCGAAGACCCGGCTGCTGCCCGACCCGGTCAGGGCTCCAGTCGTCCGCCACATCTACGACCTGTACCTGTCGACCGGCTTCGGACTCAGGCAGATCCGGGACGCCCTCAACGCCGACCCGGCCCGCTACCCGCCGCCGACGCCGCCGGACCCGGCTCGCGCGATCGGGAAGTGGTCCACCGCGAGCATCTGGGAGATCCTGCGCAACCCGAAGTACACCGGCCATATGGTGTGGAACCGCCGCGCCCGCAAGAGCGCCGGCAACCGCACCAATCCGCCCTCGGAATGGGTGTGGTCACCCGAACCGGTACACCCGCCGATCGTCAGCCTGGGGGAGTACCAGACCGTCGCCCGCCGCGCCGCGTCGAACGCCCGCTCCCGCCGGTCCGACCCGGACGGCGTAGACCGTCCCGGCCGGGACTACCTCTACCGTGGACTCGTCCGCTGCGGCCTGTGCGGGCAGCGGATGAGCGGCAACGCCCGAGGCACCGGCCGCCGCTACTACTCCTGCTTCGTCCACAAGCAGCAGCCGAGCAAGATCCCACCCGACCACCCACCGACGGTCAACCTCCCGGAGCCCAACCTCCACGACGCCCTGACCAACTGGCTCAGCCACGCCCTGTTCGGCCCGGACCGCGTCGACTACTGGCGTCAGTGCCTCCGAAAGGCAAAGACGAATGCAAACAAGATCTCGATTCCAGAACGACTGGCCGAGATCGACACCGAGATCGCAGACCTCGAACGGCGCCTGAACCGCCAGATCCTCAACCTGGAGACCGACGACCTCACCTCGACCGCCCGCACTCAGATCGTCGCCCGCATCGGCGACCTCGAAACCGCGATCACCGCCCGCAAAGACGCGGCGGCGGTCCTCCGGGCCGAGCACGACCAGCGGCCCCAGGACATCGAAGACATCGAAAGCGCACTTCAACGGCTGCCCGAACTCGGCGAACAGCTCCGCGACCTACCTCAGCGAACCGTCCGCCGCCTCTACGACGCGCTCGATCTGCGGATCAGCTACGACCCGGCCGATCGGACGTTGGACATCGAACTGACCCTGACCGCCGCAATCGGGCAGATCACCACAATGGAAGATGATCAAGTGCGGGTCTGTTCAGTGCCCCC
>NZ_BOPH01000175.1 GCF_016863655.1 Virgisporangium ochraceum | reverse complement strand
GGGACAGCACTGTGTCGAGGACGGCGCGTTCGTCCCCACGCTGCGGGCCGGCCGCGACGACGCGACAACCGTCACCACGGCCCTCGCCACCCTCCACGTGCGCGGGGTCGCGATCGACTGGCCGACGGTGCTCGCCGGTGGCCGCCGCGTCGACCTGCCCACCTACGCGTTCCAGCACGAGCGCTACTGGCCCACGTTCGGACCGGCACCCCAGGCAGCCACCGGCGCCGGCGGCGACCGGGCCGACGGGGCCGACTCCGACTTCTGGGCCGCCGTCGAGCGGGAGGACCTCGACACCCTGACCGGCGCCCTCGACCTCGACGGCGACACGCTGCGCACCGTGCTTCCGGCGCTGTCCACGTGGCGGCGGGGCCGCCGCGACGACGCGACGCTCGACGGGTGGCGGTACCGCGTCGGGTGGAAGCCGCTCGGTCCGCTGCCGGCCGGCACGCTCACCGGCACCTGGCTGCTGGTCGCCGAACCCGGAGACGGCACCGACAGCGCCTTCGGTGCCGGGGTGGCCGACGCGCTCAGCGCGCGCGGCGCCCGCGTCGTGAGCGCCGCACCCGGCGACGACCTGTCCGCCGGCGGCTTCGAGGCCGTCGTGTCGCTGCTGGACGTCGCCGGAACGCTCGCCCTCGTACAGGCGCTCGACGGTGTCGACGCTCCACTGTGGAGCGTGACCCGCGGCGCGGTGTCGACCGGCCGCTCCGACCCGCCCACCGACCCGGCCTCGGCGCAGGTGTGGGGCCTCGGCCGCACCGTCGCGCTGGAGTACCCGCGGCGCTGGGGCGGGCTGGTCGACCTGCCGCCGGTGCTCGACACCCGGGCCACCGGCCGGCTCGCGGCGGTGCTGTCCGGAGCCACCGGCGAGGACCAGGTGGCGATCCGGGACACCGGCGTGTTCGCCCGCCGGTTGGCACCGGCCCCGCACGCCGACCGGGCCGCGACCTGGCGACCGCGCGGGACGGTGCTGGTGACCGGTGGTACCGGTGGGCTGGGTGCCGAGGTGGCGCGGTGGCTGGCGGCCAACGGTGCGGAGCGGTTGGTGCTGGTGTCGCGGCGTGGGCTGGAGGCGCCCGGTGCGGCCGACCTCGCTGCTGAGCTGAACGCCGAGGTGGTGGCGTGTGACATCGCCGACCGCGACGCCGTCGCGGCTCTGCTCGCGTCGGTGCCGGACCTGACCGCGGTGGTTCACTCGGCCGGGGTCGCGGTGGACACACCGCTGGCGGACCTGTCCGTGGAGGAACTGGCCGCGGTGACGTCGGCGAAGGTGGAGGGCGCGCGGCATCTGGACGAGCTGACCGGCGCGCTGGACGCGTTCGTGGTGTTCTCGTCGATCTCGGGCGTGTGGGGCAGCACCGCGCAGGGCGCCTACGCCGCCGGCAACGCGTACCTCGACGCCCTCGTGGAGGCCCGGCGGGCCCGGGGCCTGGCGGGGACGGCGATCGCGTGGGGGCCGTGGGCCGACAGCGGCATGGCCACCGACGAGACCGTGCGCACGGCGTTGTCCCGCAGCGGGCTGCGGGCGATGCCGTCGACGCTGACGGTGCCGGCGTTCGCCCGCGCGGTCGGGTCCGGCGACGGCTGCGTCGTGGTCGCCGACGTCGACTGGGACCGGTTCGCGCCGGCGTTCGCGCTGCACCGCCCGAGCCCGCTGATCGAAGACCTCCCCCAGGTGCGCGACGCGCTGACCGGGCCGGCCGCGGAGGCCGTGGCGCGGACGCCGCGGTTCGGCTCGCCCGAGGAGGCGTACCGGTCGCTGCTGGAGACCGTCCGCACGCAGGCGGCGGCGGTGCTCGGCTACGGCTCGGCGACCGAGATCGGCGTCGACCGGGCCTTCCAGGACCTGGGCTTCGACTCGCTGTCGGCCGTCGAGCTGCGCAAGCGGCTCGCGGAGGCCACCGGGATGCGGCTGCCCGCGACGGTGGTCTTCGACTACCCGACCGCCGCCGCCCTCGCCGCCCACCTGCGCGACGAGGTCCTCGGCACCGCGGTCGTCACCACCGCGCCCGTCGCGGCGGGGGCGTCCGACGAGCCGGTGGCGATCGTCGCGATGGCCTGCCGCTACCCGGGTGACGTCCGCGGCCCGGAGGACCTGTGGCGGCTGGTGTCCGAGGGCAACGACGCCATCGGCGGGTTCCCCGACGACCGCGGCTGGGACCTGCCCGAGGGCGGTTACGCGCTGCAGGGCGGCTTCCTCTACGACGCCGCGCGGTTCGACCCCGGCCTGTTCGGCATCTCGCCG
>NZ_BOPH01000174.1 GCF_016863655.1 Virgisporangium ochraceum | reverse complement strand
GCCGACGCGCTGCTCCATGCTGCCGTGGAATGGAACGCCACCACAGGATCGTGGCCACCCGAAACTCTCATGCGAATCAAGGAGGTAAAGGACAACCTGTCGGAGTCGGCATTCTCGAAGTCCATTCAAAGTCTGGTGCGGTCTTCTCTGGTGGACTCACTTCTCCAGGTTCTGAACACCAGCCAACCTGAACCACCAACAGACGGCGAAGGATCGCCTGACGACGGCCACTGAACCCATCCACAGATTGACGACGACGGCGTCCTCATCGGGCGCTGGCCGCTCTTGATCACGTATCCGCTCATGCGCGTAAGGCGTTTGGTGTCAAGTGTTTGGGTCGGTGCCTCGTCCGTCGTCTGTCCCTGCATAGCCGTAATGGGGTTGGGTCCCTGCAGCGCGTAACCGGGTTGTTCAGACGACGGGCGGGGCTGCCCATGATGAGCGTCGAGGTGACCGTGGTCCCTCAATGCCGCGTGGGGCTCGCCCCGACCCGAGCTTGACGGCGCCTGACGGTCACGCGGCGACGGGCATCACCGCAGTTGGTTTGGTGCCGTGGGTGGCGATGTCGGCGTTCCACCGCTGCCCGGTGGTCACCACCGCGTGCAACTGGCGCAGGATGGCCGCGGCGATGACAGCTTGGGCCTGGGTAGCGGTGAGCTTGTTGGTCTCCCGCGTGGTCAGATGCTGGAACCGGGCGGCGAAGACCGGGTTGGCCCGTTGGGCGCCCCACACGGCTCGCCAGGCCGCCAGCCGCAGGCTCGGCCGTCCCTGCCCGGTCAGTTTGGTCCGGCCGACGAAGGTACCCGACAGCTTCTCCCGCGGGGCCAGGCCGGCGTGTTTGACCAAGGCCCGGGCGGTGGCGAACCGGTGCAGGTCACCGGTTTCGGCCAGGATCGCGGCCGCGCCGATCGCGGACAGGCCGGTGATCGAGGTGACCAGCCCGGTCAGCCGGAGCTCGTCGAGGATCGTCGTCATCCGTTGCTCGGTGTCCTCGAGCCGGCGGTGGGTCTCCCGCCAGTCGTCGAGTAGGAGTGACACCCGTTCCAGCGCGCCCGGGCGGTGCGCGGTCACGCCCGCAGGGTCGGATAAGGCGGCGAACAGCGCCCGGACGATCCGCAGACAGGGCCGCTGCCGGCCGCGGCGGGTGATCTCCCGCCGGACCGCGGTCTCCAGCCGGGCCAGGCCCAGCCGGCGGGTGCGGGCCAAATCGCCCCCATCCCGCCCGAGGACGACACCGATCGCCGCGGTCCAGGTCAAGGATCGAAACGGCTGCTGCGCCGTGCCCAGAGCGGCCGGCCACACGCACTCCAGCAGCGCCCGCATCTGCTGGACCTGGCTGCCGGACTCCACCAGCAACTGCTCACGGCGCGCACCGAGGTGCCGCAGCCGGCCCCAGGTCTCGTCGACGGGCTCCGGGACGTAGCACCGTAGCTGCGCGGCGAGCCGGGCGATGATGACCGCGTCCTTCTCATCGGTCTTGTCGAAGGTCAGATCCTCGCTGCGTCGAGCCCACGACATCAGCATCGGCTGGACACACACGAACGACATTCCCCGCTGAGCGGCCAGTTGCCAGAGCACCCGCCAGCGGTGACCGGTCGGTTCGCACGCCACCGTGACACCGGCGAACCCCTGCTGAGATGCCTGCCGGCCCGCCCAGTCCAACGCCGTCCCGAGATCCCACGCCCGGCACCGGAACGTCATCTGCTTGCTGTCGGCCAGGTCGATACCGACGATCGCGTTCGCGGTCGGGACCAGCACCCGCAACCGGGCCAGCCGGGCGTTGCGTTTGCGATCACCCCGGGACACGCCGCTACCGTTACCCATGAACGTCCTCCTCATGCGATGGGACACCAAGCCCGACAAGCGCATCAGGAGGACGTTCCTACACCCCGCAACGACACGCACAAACGTCTTTCTATGCCGCCTTCCGGGTGTTGCGGCTGGTGGGATCTGCCCGAGTCGATCTCTGTGGACAATTGCGGAGTGAACGTTGCGCAGTTCGACATGAGGTGGAAACTGACTGGGCCCGGCTGGGCTCGGTTGACCTGGGTTGCCGACGACGAAGCGCTGGAGATCGACACCTCGTACACCGGACACGGACTTCAGAGCCTCCTGCGGGCCGTCGGCGACCTCAAAGGTGGGTCCAGCGCATTCGTCGCGTGGCTGTCCGACGAGCCCTGTGCGCACGTGTTCGTCTTCACAGGTGCGACGGACTACGTCTATGTCCAGGTTCTGCATCTGCCCAACGAATAAGCCGACGATCCGTGGATCGGGGCGAACCGCCGCTGGGCCGGCCGAGTATCCGTGCCCGCCCTGGTCCGAGCGGCCGTCGACATGGCCGAGGCCGTTCACGACAGGCACGGAGACGACGGTTACCAGCGTGTATGGAGGAATATGACGTTCCCGCACCCCGAGGTGGCGGTCCTGCGAGGTGAGATCCCGCAGGATTCGCATCGATTCGACACCGGGACCTGAGAGCCGGGCGCACGCTTCTGCCGCTGGTCGATCACTACCTGATGCATGCCAATTCGCGGGTTG
>NZ_BOPH01000173.1 GCF_016863655.1 Virgisporangium ochraceum | reverse complement strand
GGGGCAGCACTGTGTCGAGGGTGGCGAATTCCTGCCGGTGCTGCGGCGCGGCCGTGACGACGCCCGGACCACGGTGGCCGCGGTGGCGGGGCTGCACCTGCGCGGGGTCGGCGTCGACTGGCCGGCGGTGCTCGCCGGTGGACGACGGATCGACCTGCCCACCTACGCCTTCGAGCGGGCGCGGTTCTGGCCGCGGATCGGTGCCGGCCTCGCCGGCGACCCGGCCGGGCTCGGGCTCTCGGCGGCCGGCCACCCGTTGCTGGGCGCGGCCATCGGGCTCGCGGAGGCCGACGGCTGGTTGTTCACCGGCCGGCTGGCCCTGTCGACGCACCCGTGGCTGGGCGAGCACGTCGTGGGCGGGTCGGTGTTCGTACCGGGTACGGGACTGCTGGAACTGGCGATCCGGGCCGGCGACCAGGTCGGGTGCGACGTCGTCGACGAGCTGACCCTCGAAGCGCCGCTCGTGCTGCCCGACCGGGGAGCGCTGCGGGTCCAGGTCACCGTCGGCGGCACCGACGCGGCCGGGCGGCGCGCCGTCGCGGTCCACTCGCGGCCGGAGGACGCCGACGACGCGACGCCGTGGATCCGGCACGCCAGCGGGTTCCTGGCCGTGGGGGAGCCGGCCGCGGACACGACGGTCGGAGCGTGGCCGCCGCCGGGTGCCGAACCGGTACCCGTCGACGGCTGGTACACGGCGCTGGAGTCCGCCGGCTTCGGCTACGGCCCGGTGTTCCAGGGACTGCGGGCCGCGTGGCGGCACGACGGCGACGTCCTCGCCGAGGTCGCGTTGCCGGAGACCGCCGCCGCCGACGCGGCGCACTACGGGCTGCACCCGGCCCTGCTCGACGCCGCGCTGCACGCCATCGGCATGGGTGGGTTCGTGGCCGCCACCGGCGCCGGGTACCTGCCGTTCGCGTGGTCGGGGGTGCGGCTGCAGGCCTCCGGCGCGTCACGGCTGCGGGTCAGGCTGTCGCCGGCCGGCACCGACGCGGTGTCGGTGACCGCTGTCGACGCCGACGGCCAGCCGGTGCTGACGGTGGAGTCGCTGATGCTGCGGCCCGCGGGCACCGACCGGCCGGCGGCGGGAACGGACGCGCTGTTCCGGGTCGACTGGGTGCCCGTTCCGGCATCGGCGGTGCCGGCGGACATGGTGGTGTTTCTGGTCGAGCCGTCCGGCACCGACGTGCCGGCCGACGCGCACGCCGCGGCGCACCGGGTCCTCGAGCGGGTGCAGGAGCACCTGGCCGACGGGGACTCGACCTTGCTGGTCGTCACGCGCGGTGCGGTCGAAGCCGTTGCGGGTGAAGGCGTCGCCGATGTCGCCGCGGCCACCGTATGGGGCCTGGTCGCGTCGGCGCAGTCGGAGAACCCCGGCCGGCTGCTGCTGGCCGACGTCGACGACCCCGCGTCGCTCGTGGTCGCGGCCGACGAGCCGCAGGTCGCGGTCCGCGCGGGGCAGGCGTTCGCGCCGCGGTTGGCCCGCGCCGCCGGGACGCCGACCGCCGTCGACCTCGACGGGACCGTGCTGGTGAGCGGCGCGACCGGTGCCCTGGGCGGCCTCGTGGTGCGGCACCTCGTGGAGTCGCACGGGGTGCGGAAGCTCGTCCTGGTCAGCCGCCGCGGCGGTGCGGCGCCGGACCTCGACGCCGACATCACCGTCGCCGCCTGCGACGTGGCCGACCGGGCGGCGCTGGCCGCGGTGCTGGCCGGCATCCCCGACCTGCGCGCCGTGGTGCACGTCGCCGGCGTGCTCGACGACGGCGTCGTCACGGCGCTGACGCCGGACCGGGTCGACACCGTGCTGCGGGCGAAGGTCGACGCGGCCTGGAACCTGCACGAGCTGACCCGCGACCGGGACCTGTCGGCGTTCGTGCTGTTCTCCTCGGCGTCGGGGGTGTTCGGCAACGCCGGCCAGGCGAGCTACGCGGCGGCGAACACGTTCCTCGACGCCCTCGCGCGGCACCGGGTCGCGGACGGGCTGCCGGCGGTGTCGCTGGCGTGGGGACTGTGGTCGCGGGCCGACGGGATGGCCGGCGCCACCGACACGTCGCGGCTGACGCGGGGTGGCGTGCTGGGCCTGACGGAGGAGGAGGGCCTGGCGCTGTTCGACCACGCGCTCGGTCAGCCCGAGGCGTTGCTGGTGCCGCTGCGCATCGACCTGAACCAGGTGCGCGCGTCCGGCCACGTCCCGCCGCTGTGGCGGGGGCTGGTGCGGGTCCGGTCGCGGCGCACCGCGTCCACCGGAAGCGCCTCGACGCTGAGCCGTCAGCTCGCGGGCCTGACCCCGGCGGACGCCGACCGCGTGCTGCTGGACCTCGTGCGCGGCCAGGTCGCCGCCGTTCTCGGCCACTCCGGCATCGGGGCGATCGAGCCCGACCGGGCGTTCACCGAGCTCGGCTTCGACTCGCTGACCGCCGTCGACCTGCGCAACCGCATCGCCGCCGCGGCCGGGCTGCGGCTGCCGGCGACGCTGGTCTTCGACTACCCGTCGTCGACGGCGCTGGCCGGGTTCCTGCGCGACGAGGTGCGGGGCGGCGCACCGGTCGAGGAGACGCCGGCCGCGCCGACGCGCACCGGCGACGAGCCGATCGTGATCGTCGGGATGAGCTGCCGCTACCCGGGCGGCATCAGCTCGCCGGAGGACCTGTGGCGGCTGGTCGCCGAGGGCCGGGACGCGGTGACGGAGTTCCCCGGCAACCGCGGGTGGGACCTCGACAACCTG
>NZ_BOPH01000172.1 GCF_016863655.1 Virgisporangium ochraceum | reverse complement strand
TCGCGGCGTTCGTGCTGTTCTCCTCGGCCGCCGGTGTGTTCGGCAACGCCGGACAGGCCAGCTACGCCGCGGCGAACACGTTCCTCGACGCCCTCGCGCAGCACCGGGTCGCGCAGGGGCTTCCGGCCGTGTCGCTGGCCTATGGACTGTGGGCGCAGGCCGACGGGATGGGCGCCGACGCGCGTCACCTCGCGGGTCTGTCCAATGAGGAGGGTCTGGCGCTGTTCGACGCGGCCCTGACCACCGACACCCCGCTGCTCGTGCCGATGCGCCTGGACCTGGCCGCCGTCAGGGCCGGCGGGACCGTGCCGGCGCTGCTGCGTGGCCTCGTGCGGGTGCCCGCCCGCAGGGGAGCCTCGCGCGGGTCGGCGCTGGCCGAGCGGCTCGCCGGCCTTTCCGCGCCCGACGCCGACCGGCTGGTGCTCGACCTGGTCCGCGGCCAGGTGGCGGCGGTGCTCGGCCACGCCGGCGCCGAGGCCGTCGAACCCGCACGCGCGTTCACCGAACTCGGCTTCGACTCGCTGACCGCCGTGGAGCTGCGCAACCGGCTCGCCGAGGCGACCGGCCTGCGCCTGCCGGCGACGCTCGTGTTCGACTACCCGTCGGCGTCCACCCTCGCGGAGCACCTGCGTGCCGAGGTGACCGGTGCCGCACCGACCGACGCGGTGGCCGCACCGGCGCGGGTCGACGACGAACCTGTCGTCATCGTCGGGATGGCCTGCCGCTTCCCCGGCGGCGTGGAGACCCCCGAGGACCTGTGGCAGCTGCTCACTGACGGCCGCGACGCGGTCACGGCGTTCCCCGACAACCGGGGCTGGGACGTCGACGCCCTGTACCACCCCGACCCCGACAACCCCGGCACGAGCTACACCCGCGAAGGCGGCTTCCTCGACGGCGCCGACCGGTTCGACCCCGCGTTCTTCGGCATCTCGCCGCGCGAGGCGGTCGGCACCGACCCGCAGCAGCGGCTGCTCCTGGAAGCCTCCTGGGAAGCCATCGAACGCGCGGGCATCGACCCGCAGACGCTGCGCGGCAGCCGCACCGGCGTCTACGCCGGCGTGATGTACCACGACTACGCGGACGTGCTGCAGAACACCGCCGACGCCATCGACGGCTCGGTCGGCTCCGGCACCGTCGGCAGCATCGCGTCGGGCCGGGTGTCGTACACGTTCGGCCTGGAGGGTCCGGCGGTGACGATCGACACGGCGTGCTCGTCGTCGCTGGTCGCGCTGCACCTGGCCGTGCAGGCGCTGCGGCGCGGGGAGTGCGACCTGGCATTGGCCGGTGGTGTGACCGTGATGTCGACGCCGGGGACGTTCGTCGCGTTCTCGCGCCAGCGTGGGCTGTCGCCCGACGGCCGCTGCAAGGCGTTCGCCGGTTCCGCCGACGGCACCGGCTGGGGCGAGGGCGTGGGCATGCTGCTCGTGGAGCGGCTGTCCGACGCGCAGCGCAACGGGCACCCGATCCTCGCGGTCGTGCGGGGGTCGGCGGTGAACCAGGACGGCGCGTCCAACGGGCTCACCGCACCGAACGGGCCGTCGCAGCAGCGGGTGATCCGCCAGGCGCTGGCGGGTGCGGGCCTGGGAACGACCGACGTCGACGCCGTCGAGGCGCACGGCACCGGCACGAAACTCGGTGACCCGATCGAGGCGCAGGCGCTGCTGGCCACCTACGGCCAGGACCGGGAAGAACCGCTGTGGCTGGGCTCGGTCAAGTCGAACCTCGGCCACACCCAGGCCGCCGCCGGCGTCGCCGGGATCATCAAGATGGTCCTCGCCATGCGCCACGGCGTGCTACCGCGCACGCTGCACGTCGACGAGCCGTCGCCGCACGTCGACTGGTCGGCCGGCGCGGTCGAACTGCTCACCGAACCCCGCGAGTGGCCGGCCGTCGACCGGCCGCGCCGGGCCGCGGTCTCGTCGTTCGGCATCAGCGGGACCAACGCGCACACCATCATCGAGCAGCCGCCGGCGATCGAGGTGCCACCGGCCGTCCGGTCGACGACCGTCGTGCCCGTCGTCCTGTCCGCCCGCGGCGCCGGTGCGCTGGCCGGCCAGGCGGCGCGGCTGCACGACCTGGTCGCGTCCGGTGATCCGTCCATTGTGGACGTCGCCTTCTCGGCGGCGACGTCGCGGGCGGCGCACGAGCACCGGGCGGCCGTGGTCGCCGGCAACCGGCGGGCGCTGCTGAAGGGGCTGTCCGCGCTGGCCGACGGTGCCGGCGCGATCCGGGGCAGCGTGTCCGGCGGCCGCACCGCGTTCCTGTTCACCGGCCAGGGCTCGCAGCGCCCCGGCATGGGCCGCGGCTTGTACGAGGCGTACCCGGTGTTCGCGCACGCCTTCGACGAGGTCTGCGCCCGACTCGACGACGGCATCAAGGAGACCGTCTTCGGTGACGACGCGGACCTGCTCGCGCAGACGGTCAACACGCAGCAGGGCCTGTTCGCCCTGGAGGTGGCGCTGTTCCGCCTCCTCGAGTCGTGGGGCGTGAAGCCGGACCACCTCATCGGCCACTCGATCGGTGAGCTGGCCGCCGCGCACGTGGCCGGGGTGCTCTCACTCGACGACGCCGCGACGCTGGTCAAGGCGCGTGCCCGGCTCATGCAGGCGCTGCCGACCGGCGGCGCGATGGTCTCGGTGCAGGCCTCCGAGGAGGACGTGCTGCCGCGCCTGGCCGGCCTCGAAGCGAAGGTCAGCATCGCCGCCGTCAACGGGCCGCGGTCGGTCGTCGTGTCCGGTGACGAGGAGACCGTGCTCGCCGTCACCGCCGGTTTCAAGGCCAAGCGGCTCACCGTGAGCCACGCGTTCCACTCGCCGTTGATGGCCGGCATGCTCGACGGGTTCTTCCACGTCGCCGAGGGCCTCACGTTCCACGAGCCGGTCATCCCGATCATGTCGAACCTCGACGGTGACCTGACCACCCCGCAGTACTGGGTGCGCCACGTCCGCGAGGCGGTGCGGTTCCACGACGGCATGAAGGCCCTCGAAGCCGCCGGCGTCACCACGTTCGTCGAACTCGGCCCCGATGCCGTCCTCTCGGCGATGGGGCAGCACTGCGTCGAGACCGGCGCGTTCGTCCCGACGCTGCGGGCGCGGCAGAAGGACGCGACCGCCATGGCCACCGCGCTGGCGAACCTGCACGTGCGCGGCGTCGCCATCGACTGGCCGGCCGTGCTCCCCGGCGGGCGCCGCATCGACCTGCCCACCTACGCCTTCGAGCACGAGCGCTACTGGCCGCGTCCGGCCGTCGAACGCCCCGCCGACGCCGCCGGCCTCGGCCTGGGCACCGTCGACCACCCGCTGCTCGGCGCGGTGGTGCCGCTGGTCGGCGCCGACAGCGTCGTGCTCACCGGACGGATCTCGCTGCGCACGCACCCGTGGCTGGCCGAGCACGCCGTCGGCGGCGCGGTGCTGGTGCCCGGCACGGCGCTGCTCGAACTGGCGATCCGCGCCGGTGACCGGGCCGGCTGCCCCCGGGTCGACGAGCTGACCATGCAGGCGCCGCTGGTCGTCCCCGACCACGGTGGGGTGCAGCTGAACCTGGTCGTGGGCGGGCCGGACCCGTCCGGGCTGCGCCCGGTCACCGTCCACTCCCGCCCCGACACCGCGACCGACGACGACACCGCCTGGGTCGTCAACGCCACCGGCACCCTGGCCCCGGCGGGCACCGGGCCGGTGGACGGCATCGCGTCCTGGCCGCCGGCCGACCCGACCCCGGTCGACATCGACGGCCTGTACGGGACGCTGGCCGCCGCCGGGTTCGCCTACGGCCCGCTGTTCCGCGGCCTGCGGTCGGTGTGGCGGGCGGGCGCCGACGTCTTCGCCGAGGTCGAACTGCCCGACGGTGCCGCACAGGACTCCGGCGGGTTCGGCGTGCACCCGGCGCTGCTGGACTCGACCCTGCACGCCGTGGCGGCCGGCGGCCTCGTCGACGGCGCCGGCCTGCCGTTCTCCTGGTCGGGCGTGACGCTGCACGCGGTTGGCGCCCGCACGCTGCGCGTGCGGCTGACCCCCGCCGGCCCGGACGCGGTGTCGCTGCTGGCGGTCGACGCCGCCGGCGAGCCGGTGGTCTCCGTCGAGCGGCTCGTCCTGCGTCCGCTGAGCCTGGACCGTCCGCTGCCGGGCCGCGACGCGCTGTTCCGCGTCGACTGGGTCCCGGTGACGGCGTCGGCGGTGCCAGCCGACCTGGTCGTGTTCCCGGTGGAGACCGCGGGAGCGGACGTGCCGGTGGAC
>NZ_BOPH01000171.1 GCF_016863655.1 Virgisporangium ochraceum | reverse complement strand
AATCTGCGGGTCCCGCCCGGCCGCCTGCTCGATCTCGACAGCGACCGAGCCGCCGACCGGTTTGTTGTGGACGGCGTCCACGAGGCGGACGTGGTCGATGACCTGCGGATCGGCGTGGTGGGCCTGGCACCAGGGCGGGCAGCTGCCGGCGGGCGTCGGCGCTTCGCGGGTGGACGTGGTCACGGTGGCCTCCCTTTGTTGGTCTCGTGGCTTAGAAGCGTGCTGTCGGCTGGAAGCGAGCTCGACGATCGCGATGGCGCTGAGCAATGCGGCGTGGCGCGGGTCGTGGCGCAGGAGCGTCTGCCACACGCTGGTGAAGATCTCGGGATCGGCGAAGTCGGTTCGGCGGATCAGGATGCGGACGGCGTCCGTGAGTGCCGCGAGCTCGCGCTCCACCCGGGGCCGGTTCCGCTCGGCTGCCGCCAGCATCCCCGGGTGCCGGCGGCCCTGCACCGAGATCGCGCCCAGTTGATCGGCGAAGGCCCGGTCCACCACGAGGGTCCGGGACGGCATTGCCCGCCCTGGCCCGGCTGCCCTTCTGGCGGCGTGATGGTGATTCCTCAGGTAGTCCTGCATTGCGGCAGCCCAGCTCAGCAGGGACCGGTCAGCATCGCCCAGAAGAGAGCCGCCCGCGTCGAGCGCCCGGTCGGCCAGCGCCCAGAAGCTTCGAGGGCCGGGCTTCCTGCCGCCCTCGATGTGGGCGACAGCATCCTCCGAGTAATTGACGCAGTCGGCCAGGTCCCGGCGGGTCATACCGCGCTGCTCTCGCCGAGCCACCAGCCGCCGACCGAGACCTAACAGGATCTCGACGGGCGGACGCGCAGACGCCACCGCCGCCGTTCCGGCGTTGGAAGGCACCGAGGCGGGCGGACGCTGCGCGCCGGAGAACGCGCCGTTCGACACCCGCCCCGGTGCCGGCATCACGTCGACCTGACCGTCGTGGTCGTGGCCGCGCGCGTCGAGCCTCGGCAGTCCAGGCACGCGCGCCGCGTCCGGGCGGGTGACGAGCCGCAGCTGACGGCGGCGGCCCGCATGTCCAGCTTGGCCGTCACGTACTTCCAGCCGAAGCCGGCGCACGGCTGACAGCGATTCACTGTGGTGCGCTTCTTGCTGGTCACCCGATTCACTCCCTGAGTGGGTCCTGCAGGTCGGTGACTACGAGCTTCATGTCGATCACGACTCGTCGACAGAGCGTGAAACCCGGCAGGGCGAGCGACCCGACGCGAAACCCGACGCGAAACGGTTCTCGATCGACCGTGACCGCCGAATACCATCGGAGTGACGACCGAGCGATCGGGGAGGGCAGACGTGGCGCGTCCCAAGCGCGGCGAGTTCCACCCCCATCTGGCAGAACACCGCGCACGCCTCGGCCTGACCCAGGACCAGGTGGCCGAACGGCTGCAAGCGCTCGCCCGCGAACACGGCGACGGGCATCTCGCCGTCAGCGGGGAGACGGTCGCCCGCCACGAGCGCGGCAAGTACCTCCCCGGCCCGCACTACCGCCGCCAGTACACACGCCTCTACGGCGCAAGCGAAGAACAGCTCGGATTGGTCCTCAGCAGCAACCCGCCGCCGGCACTGTCCGGGCAGGTTCTTCCAGCGACCGATGCCGACGATGCGTTCGACGCGTTCGACGCGTTCGAGCTCGCCCAGCGAGCCGCCGCGTCCGATGTCGGTGACACGGTGCTGACCGGGCTTGAGCAGGCCGCCGACCGGTTGGCCGTCGCGTACCAGGGCACCCCGCCAGCGATTCTGCTACCGGAGGTTCGGCGCCACCTGGGCTACATCGGCCAACTGCTAGACAAGCGCGCGACGCTCGACCAGCGCCGGCGACTGCTGGTCGTCGGCGGTTGGCTGTCCCTGCTCGCCGCGACCGTCGACATCGACCTGAACCTACGACCGGTAGCTGCTGCCCGGCTCAACACGGCGACCTCGCTCGCCGAGCAAGCGGGACACAAGGAGATCGTCGCCTGGTGCCTCGAAACGCGAGCATGGGACGCACTGACCGAGCGCAACTACAAGCTCGCAGTCGACCTATCCCAAGCGGCACAACGGGTTGCGCCGCGCGACGGGTCGGCCATCATTCAGGCGACCGCCCAGGAGGGTCGAGCTGCGGCACGCCTCGGCGACGATCGGCAAGCCCGTGACGCGCTCGCCCGGGTGGAACGGATGGCTTCGCCGCTCGCGGTTCCCGATCAGCCTGAGCACCACTTCCGTTACGACCCGGCGAAGCAGCTCGCCTACAGCGCTACTGTTCTTTCCTGGCTCGCCGACCCAGCCGCCGAGGCCTACACCCGGGACGTCCTTAACCGACTCGAATCCGGCCGGGATGGCGGCACGCGTCCCCGGCGAGTCGCCACTGCAAGACTCGACTTGGCGCTCACCCTTGCGGGCTTGGGCAACCTTGACGAGGCGGCAGGACAAGCGATCGTCGCCCTTAAATCCGGCCGCATCGTACCGTCGTCGGCTTGGCGAGCCGCCGAGATCGTGGACGCTGTCGAAAACCGCGAGATTGCGGAGGCCGCGGAACTGCGAGAGGCATTCGATGCCATTAGACATAAAAACGGACATGTCTAACCGTCGAGCCGCTAGATGGCGTGAGTCCGGCGCGATGCCCTTCCGCCTGAACCCGTCGCCGAACCGTCGAGCCTGTGTCTAGTCCCGACGGGGCACGACGAATTGCTGGGTATCGCTCAACAAAATGTCGTACCCGTGGCTTAGCGTGCGCACATGGCGTTCGATGTATCCGGCCACGTCGTGACCGTGGATCGGGGTTGGATCAGTCTGCAAGACCTTTGCGTCGGCGATCGAGTGTTTCATGCCGCTGGGTCGAAGGCTGTCGTCACCTCAGCCGACTTGCAGTCGACGTCCCAGGACTGTTACCGGGTACAGACGACTGACGGACGGGTTGTCGTCGCCAGCGGAGATCAGCTGTGGAGGGTCACGGACAAAAGGGCTTGTCGTTCGATTGGATCGCGAACCGCGAGAACGACATGGTTCGAGGAGCGAACAAGCTCAACACGTGAGCTGCTCGATTCTGGCTTGTCGCGATATCTCGGTGGCGGTCGGACGTCTCTCACAGACGGAAAGCGTTATTCGACTAATGAATACCGCTATTTGTTGCCAAGCCAGGCGCCCATAGTGTCCGAAAGCCGAGAGCCCCCCCTAGACCCGTACTTGCTTGGAGCATGGCTTGGGGACGGAACCTCGGCCGGTAGCATCCTGGCGGCGCACGTGTCCGATGTTCCACATTGGACGGAAACGATTGTGGCAGCTGGATTCATTCCCGTTGTTCGAATCGGCGGGGGAACCCGGGACACCCGCCATATTGGAATCACGTGTGCACCGGGTCTCGGCCGGCAGCGACGTTCTTTCGGAGGCCGACTCGCTGAACTGAACCTGATACGCAACAAGCACGTGCCCGATGCGTATCTCTCCGCGGGCACGAGCCAACGGGAGGCGATACTGCAAGGGATGTTAGACACCGACGGCACTATCAACGCTGCGCGAGGACAGGTGGAGTTTTGCTCAATGAATCCGCGTCTGGCCGATGGCGTCCTACAACTCGCTCGCTCCCTCGGTTGGCGCGCTACCTTGCGCACGGGCCGCGCGATGCTAAAAGGCAGAGATTACGGCGAAAAGTTTCGAGTATTCTTCACGCCCGTCCGTACCGACCCGTACGTGCCATTTGGACTTGCTCGCAAGCGTGATCGAATTAAGGATCATGACGGTGGCAAGGGTCGATCGACCCTATCTATCGCGACCATCACTAGGGTGGAGCCGTTGCCACTATGTAGCATCCAGGTTTCTGGCCCAGACGGGATGATCCTGCTGGGAGATCACTTTATGCCGGTGCTGGTGGGCATCTCCATCTGAGGCGACTCGCCCGGTGTGGGTTATCTCGCCACGGCATATAGATTGCTCACATGACGACGGGGTGCGGGGTTCGAATTGCATTGCTCGTGCAACTGCCGAATTTTCCTGTCTTGAACCAAGGCGCCGCACAAGCGCGGCGCTGGCGTGGGTGAGCCGGCGCCCGCGGCGGGCCGCCCCGGCTGTCTATGACACCGGGGCGGGAAGCCGCTCTGCGCGCCGGCGAGCCCACGCCCCAACCCGGCCAGCTGCCGGCGCAGATCCAATGTCGCACGTCCGTCGTGCTTCGGGCCGCTGCTCCCGCCGCAGGCCATGTTCGAGTCCTCGCACGCTGTTGCCTCCGGCGGGAGCACTCGGGCTCCGGGGGAGGGGTGGACCGTCCCGCCCACCGTCGACCCAGGCGGAGCCAAGCAGACCGGCGTCGGGGCCGCCACCGTCCGTACGACTGTCACGGTTTGCTCGTTGTGGCGGCCCCGACGCCGGTCCGCTTCCTTGCAGGTGGGTCGACGGCAGACGGGACGGTCAAGGGAACGACGGCTGCCGTGGGCGCGAGTCAATGCCCGAGTCGGTCGAGGAGCTTGGTCATAGTCGCCCTTGCAGCGGACATTTCGGCTTGGAACACATCGGGCCATTGCTCGACCAGGCGCTCATAGGTTGAGACCGCTTCACGGCCTGCATCGAGAGCGTTGGTCAAGTCAATGTCTCCCGCCTCACATACCCACGCGTAGCACCACAGCGATCGGGCGAGGTCGGGTTCGAAGGCGGCGGGGTTGGTGGCGGCCAGCCGGCGGTACAGGTCGACGGCTTCGGTGGCGGCGGTGAGGGCGTCCTCGCGTCGGCCCAGGTTCGACAGGCGGA
>NZ_BOPH01000170.1 GCF_016863655.1 Virgisporangium ochraceum | reverse complement strand
CTTGCGGGGTTTGTTTTTTGAGAACTCAACAGGGTGTTTGTATGCCAGTGCCGTTTATGTTTTGAACGGCAGTAAATCAGTTTGATTTGTTGCCAGGTATCACAAAATTCTTCTTTGGAGAGTTTGATCCTGGCTCAGGACGAACGCTGGCGGCGTGCTTAACACATGCAAGTCGAGCGGAAAGGCCCTTTCGGGGGTACTCGAGCGGCGAACGGGTGAGTAACACGTGAGTAACCTGCCTCTGGCTTTGGGATAACCCTCGGAAACGGGGGCTAATACCGAATATTCATCTCCTGCGGCATCGTGGGTGTTGGAAAGTTTTTCGGCCAGGGATGGGCTCGCGGCCTATCAGCTTGTTGGTGGGGTAATGGCCTACCAAGGCGGCGACGGGTAGCCGGCCTGAGAGGGCGACCGGCCACACTGGGACTGAGACACGGCCCAGACTCCTACGGGAGGCAGCAGTGGGGAATATTGCACAATGGGCGGAAGCCTGATGCAGCGACGCCGCGTGAGGGATGACGGCCTTCGGGTTGTAAACCTCTTTCGACAGGGACGAAGCGCAAGTGACGGTACCTGGAGAAGAAGCACCGGCCAACTACGTGCCAGCAGCCGCGGTAAGACGTAGGGTGCGAGCGTTGTCCGGATTTATTGGGCGTAAAGAGCTCGTAGGCGGCTCGTCGCGTCGACCGTGAAAACCCGCAGCTTAACTGCGGGCTTGCGGTTGATACGGGCGGGCTAGAGTTCGGTAGGGGAGACTGGAATTCCTGGTGTAGCGGTGAAATGCGCAGATATCAGGAGGAACACCGGTGGCGAAGGCGGGTCTCTGGGCCGATACTGACGCTGAGGAGCGAAAGCGTGGGGAGCGAACAGGATTAGATACCCTGGTAGTCCACGCTGTAAACGTTGGGCGCTAGGTGTGGGGGGCCTCTCCGGTTCTCTGTGCCGCAGCTAACGCATTAAGCGCCCCGCCTGGGGAGTACGGCCGCAAGGCTAAAACTCAAAGGAATTGACGGGGGCCCGCACAAGCGGCGGAGCATGCGGATTAATTCGATGCAACGCGAAGAACCTTACCTGGGTTTGACATGGCCGCAAAACTCGCAGAGATGCGGGGTCCTTCGGGGGCGGTCACAGGTGGTGCATGGCTGTCGTCAGCTCGTGTCGTGAGATGTTGGGTTAAGTCCCGCAACGAGCGCAACCCTTGTCCGATGTTGCCAGCGGGTTATGCCGGGGACTCATCGGAGACTGCCGGGGTCAACTCGGAGGAAGGTGGGGATGACGTCAAGTCATCATGCCCCTTATGTCCAGGGCTTCACGCATGCTACAATGGCCGGTACAAAGGGCTGCGATACCGTGAGGTGGAGCGAATCCCAAAAAGCCGGTCTCAGTTCGGATCGGGGTCTGCAACTCGACCCCGTGAAGTCGGAGTCGCTAGTAATCGCAGATCAGCAACGCTGCGGTGAATACGTTCCCGGGCCTTGTACACACCGCCCGTCACGTCACGAAAGTCGGCAACACCCGAAGCCGGTGGCCCAACCCTTGTGGAGGGAGCCGTCGAAGGTGGGGCTGGCGATTGGGACGAAGTCGTAACAAGGTAGCCGTACCGGAAGGTGCGGCTGGATCACCTCCTTTCTAAGGAGCACCTTCCACCGAAAGGTGGTAAGGAGCCGCGTCTCCCGAGTGTGGAGGCGGGTGCTCATCGGCGGAGACACTGGCTAGTCGGGTTCGGCAACGGCCGATGCGAGTACGGCTTCGAGTGATCGGGGCGTGGAAAGTGTTCGGTGCGGCTGAGGTTCGGCGTCAAGCAGACACCCTGTTGGGTCCTGAAAGAACAAGCCTCGTCCACTTCGGTGGGGTGGTGTGTTCTGGATGGTCGCCTGCATTTTGCTTCGAAACTGCCCTGGTGGGTGTGTCGGAGACGTTGGTGGTGTGGGTGGTTGTTTGTTGAGAATTGTACAGTGGATGCGAGCATCTTTGTGGTCAAGTTGCTGAGGGCAGATGGTGGATGCCTTGGCACCAGGAGCCGATGAAGGACGTGGGAGGCCGCGATAGGCCTGGGGGAGCTGTCAACCGAGCTGTGATCCCAGGGTGTCCGAATGGGGGAACCTGGCACCAGTTGTGTGGTGTCACCCGCACCTGAATTCATAGGGTGTGTGGAGGGAACGCGGGGAAGTGAAACATCTCAGTACCCGTAGGAAGAGAAAACAAGAGTGATTCCGTGAGTAGTGGCGAGCGAAAGCGGATGAGGCTAAACCGTGCATGTGTGATACCTGTCAGGGGTTGCGTGTGCGGGGTTGTGGGGTGTGTGTGGACTGGTCTGACAGCCGGTCGGGCAGTGATAAAAACTAGTGGCTAGTCGAAGTGCGTTGGGATGCGCCACCGTAGACGGTGAGAGTCCGGTAGGTGAAAGCTCTAGTTCTGTCTGGCACATGTTCCCGAGTAGCGGCGGACCCCTGTAATCTGCCGTGAATCTGCCAGGACCACCTGGTAAGCCTAAATACTTCCTGGTGACCGATAGCGGACGAGTACCGTGAGGGAAAGGTGAAAAGTACCCCGGGAGGGGAGTGAAAGAGTACCTGAAACCGTCTGCCTACAATCCGTCGGAGCTTTTATCATCCTTGTGGTGATTGGTGACGGCGTGCCTTTTGAAGAATGAGCCTGCGAGTTAGCGGTGCGTGGCGAGGTTAACCTGTGTGGGGGAGCCGTAGCGAAAGCGAGTCCGATAAGGGCGGTTGAGTCGCGTGTCCTAGACCCGAAGCGGGGTGATCTAGCCATGGGCAGGCTGAAGCGCGGGTAAGACCGCGTGGAGGGCCGAACCCACCAACGTTGAAAAGTTGGGGGATGACCTGTGGTTAGGGGTGAAAGGCCAATCAAACTCCGTGATAGCTGGTTCTCCCCGAAATGCATATAGGTGCAGCGTCGCGTGTTTCTTGCCGGAGGTAGAGCACTGGATGGCCTAGGGGGCCCACAAGCTTACTGAAGTCAACCAAACTCCGAATGCCGGTAAGTGAGAGCGCGGCAGTGAGACTGCGGGCGATAAGGTTCGTAGTCGAGAGGGAAACAGCCCAGATCGCCAGCTAAGGCCCCTAAGCGTGTGCTAAGTGGAAAAGGATGTGGGGTCGCATAGACAACCAGGAGGTTGGCTTAGAAGCAGCCACCCTTGAAAGAGTGCGTAATAGCTCACTGGTCAAGTGGTTCCGCGCCGACAATGTAGCGGGGCTCAAGCACACCGCCGAAGCTGTGGCACTCACACGATAACTCGGTTTCTTTCTTCGGGAAGGGATCCAGGTGTGTGGGTGGGTAGGGGAGCGTCGTGTCACCGGTGAAGCGGCGGCGTGAGCCAGTCGTGGAGGTGACGCGAGTGAGAATGCAGGCATGAGTAGCGAAAGCAGGGTGAGAAACCCTGCCGCCGGATGACCAAGGGTTCCAGGGCCAGGTTAATCCGCCCTGGGTGAGTCGGGGCCTAAGGCGAGGCCGAGAGGCGTAGTCGATGGATAACGGGTTGATATTCCCGTACCCGCGAAGAAGCGTCCATGCTGAACTTCATTTGTGCTAACCACCCGATCCCGGGGAGGACTTCGGTCTGAGCTGGGGGAGCGTGGGATCCCGGTGGGTAGTAGGCAAGCGATGGGGTGACGCAGGAGGGTAGCTGGGCCCGGCCGGTGGTTGTGCCGGGGCAAGCGTGTAGGCTGTCGCATTGGCAAATCCGTGCGGCGTGAAGGCTGAGACGTGATGCGGAGCCGGTTCTGGTGAAGTCAGTGATCCCATGCTGTCGAGAAAAGCCTCTAGCGAGTTTCGAGCGGCCCGTACCCTAAACCGACACAGGTGGTCAGGTAGAGAATACCGAGGCGATCGGGTGAACTGTGGTTAAGGAACTCGGCAAATTGCCCCCGTAACTTAGGGAGAAGGGGGGCCAATTCTGGTGACCACCCATGCGGTGTGAGCTGGGGTTGGCCGCAGAGAGCGGGGGGAAGCGACTGTTTACTAAAAACACAGGTCCATGCTAAGTCGTAAGACGACGTATATGGACTGACGCCTGCCCGGTGCTGGAACGTTAAGGGGACCTGTTAGCTCTTCGGGGCGAAGCGGAGAACTTAAGCGCCAGTAAACGGCGGTGGTAACTATAACCATCCTAAGGTAGCGAAATTCCTTGTCGGGTAAGTTCCGACCTGCACGAATGGCGTAACGACTTCCCCACTGTCTCAACCACAGGCCCGGCGAAATTGCATTACGAGTAAAGATGCTCGTTACGCGCGGCAGGACGGAAAGACCCCGGGACCTTTACTATAGCTTGACATTGGTATCTGGATTGACTTGTGTAGGATAGGTGGGAGCCGGTGAAGCTCTAACGCCAGTTAGGGTGGAGGCAATCTTGAAATACCACTCTGGTTGGTCTGGGTATCTAACTTTGGGCCGTGAGCCGGTTCAGGGACAGTGTCTGGTGGGTAGTTTAACTGGGGCGGTTGCCTCCCAAAGGGTAACGGAGGCGCCCAAAGGTTCCCTCAGCCTGGTTGGCAATCAGGTGTTGAGTGCAAGTGCACAAGGGAGCTTGACTGTGAGACTGACAGGTCGAGCAGGGACGAAAGTCGGGACTAGTGACCCGGCACTGGCTGGTGGAAGCGGTGTCGCTCAACGGATAAAAGGTACCCCGGGGATAACAGGCTGATCTTCCCCAAGAGTCCATATCGACGGGATGGTTTGGCACCTCGATGTCGGCTCGTCGCATCCTGGGGCTGGAGTAGGTCCCAAGGGTTGGGCTGTTCGCCCATTAAAGCGGCACGCGAGCTGGGTTTAGAACGTCGTGAGACAGTTCGGTCCCTATCCGCCGTGCGCGTAGGATACTTGAGAAGGGCTGTCCCTAGTACGAGAGGACCGGGACGGACGAACCTCTGGTGTGCCAGTTGTCCCGCCAGGGGCACGGCTGGTTGGCTACGTTCGGAAGAGATAACCGCTGAAAGCATCTAAGCGGGAAACTCGCTTCAAGATGAGGTATCCCACCCTTTGTGGGTTAAGGCCCCCAGTTAGACCACTGGGTTGATAGGCCGGAAGTGGAAGCCTAGTAATAGGTTCGAGCTGACCGGTACTAATAGGCCGAGGACTTGACCACAAACTGCTTCGCATTCACTGTGCAATTCTTGGCAAACAAACACCCCCTACACGTGGCGATGCGTGTGTGTGGTTGGTTGTTTGATGTGCCGACAGGTGTGTCGGTGGCCATAGCGGAGGGGAAACGCCCGGTAACATTCCGAACCCGGAAGCTAAGCCCTCCAGCGCCGATGGTACTGCACCGGACACGGTGTGGGAGAGTAGGACGCCGCCGAACTACTT
>NZ_BOPH01000169.1 GCF_016863655.1 Virgisporangium ochraceum | reverse complement strand
AAGAACGCGATCTGCCGGTCGTAGCCGGCCGCCATCCTGTCCCAGATGCGGCGCTGTTTGGCGGTCGGGGTCTCGCAGACTCTCGGCACGGCGGTTCCTTCCAGGGTCACGGGTCGGGAAGGGAGCACTGCACATCGGTGGACGCGGCCGCGGTGATGACGCCCATGACGACCTGCCGGACCCGGTCGCCGGCCTGGGCCGGGTCGGGTTGGCCGGCGTCGAGCCAGGCGATGACGGCCTCGATGGCCACCACCGGCGCCAGCTGCGATGCCCAGCGGGCCAGCGCGTCGTCCGGGACGAACGCCCTGATCTGCAGGTAGGCCGCGGCTGTGGTGTCGTCGCGGAACTTCTCGATGCGTTCCTTGAACTCCGGCTCGCGGACGGCGTGCTGGAACAGCAGCCGGAACCCGGCCGGTGACTCCGCGGCGGCGGCGAGCAGCCCGTCGACGCTGGCGTCGGTGAACCCGCCGACGGGCTCCTCGACGTGGGCTTCCAGACGCGTGCACATGCGGTCCAGGACCGCCTGGTACAGGTCGGTCTTGGAGTCGAAGTGCCGGTACAGGATCACCCGCGTGATGCCCGCCTCCGCGGCGATCTCGTCTAGGCCGGTTGCCGCGTACCCGCTGCGCGCGAATGCCTCGGTGGCCGCCGCGAGGATCTGCTCGCGGCGCTCCGCCCGGGGCAGTCGACGGGTCGGCTCCCGGTTGTCGTCCACCATTCGTGCACCCTCTTCACTTGTTGACGCTGAAGTGTACTTACGCCTATGTTCACTTTCAAGTACACATCTGGGAGGTATCGATGACCGATCCGATTGTCGCCGTCGACCGGGTCGCCAAGCGGTTCCGGGGCACCCGCGCCCTCGACGGCCTGACATTGGACGTCGACCGCGGCGTCGTCTACGGACTGCTCGGCCCCAACGGCGCGGGCAAGACCACCCTCATCCGCGTGCTCGCGACACTGCTGCGGCCCGACGGCGGCAGCGCCCGGATCGCCGGCCTCGACGTCGTCCGCGACGCCGCCCGGGTGCGGGAACGGATCGGGCTCGCCGGCCAGTTCGCCGCCGTCGACAACCACCTGACCGGCCGGGAGAACATCGTCATGATCGGTCAGCTCTACGGCCTGCGCCGCCGCGAGGCCGTCCGCCGGGCCGCGGAGATCGTCGACCGCATCCACCTCGCCGACGCCGCCGACCGCCCGGTCCGCACGTACTCCGGTGGCATGCGCCGCCGCATCGACCTCGCCGCCAGCCTCGTCGGCCGTCCCGAGGTGCTGTTTCTGGACGAGCCGACCACCGGCGTCGATCCCGCCAGCCGCCAGGACATCTGGCGCCTCGTCCGCGAGCTGGCCGCCGACGGCGCCACCGTCCTGCTCACCACCCAGTACCTCGACGAGGCCGACCACCTCGCCGACCGCGTCGCCGTCATCGACCACGGCCGCCTCCGCACCGAAGGCACCACCGCCGACCTGAAGAACCGCTTCGGGACCTCCGTCGTGGAACTGGAGGTGGCCGCCGGCCAGGCGCCCCTGGCGCTGACGGCGCTGGAGCGGCTCGGCGCACGGCGGGACCCGGGACGCTGCCGGCTGGTGCTGCCGGCGCCGGACGGACCGGTCACCCTGCGGCAGGCGCTTCAGACGCTGGAGACCGCCGCCGTCACACCGACCGATGCCGTGCTGCACCGGCCCACCCTCGACGACGTGTTCCTCGCGCTGACCCGGGAGCCGGCATGAACACCGTGCTCCACACGGCGGTGATCGCCCGGCGCAACCTGCTGGTCAACGTGCGCCTGCCCGACGTGCTGATCCTGTCGACCGTGCAGCCCGTCGTGTTCGTGCTGCTGTTCCTCTACGTCTTCGGCGGCGCGATCGAAGCCGCCCTCCCACCCGCGGCCCGGGGGCGGTACATCCTGTGGCTCATCCCCGGCATCCTCGCCCAGTCCGCGGTGTTCGGGGCCGCTCCCGCCGCCTACGGGCTCAACAACGACCACACCACAGGCGTCCTCGACCGCTTCCGGTCGCTGCCGATGGCCCGGTCCGCCGTCCTCGCCGGGCGCACCGCCTCCGACCTGATCCGCAACACCGCCGTCCTCGGCCTGCAACTCGCGGTCGGCGTCGCGCTCGGGTTCCGCTGGCACCACGGCACCGGCGGCATGCTCGCCGCGATGGGCGTCGCCCTCGTCTTCGGCTACGCCTGCTCCTGGGTCATGGCCTGGCTGGGACTGGTCATCACCCACACCGAAGCCATCCAGGCCGCCGTGTACCTCGTCGTTTTCCCATTGACCCTGACCAGCTCGGTGTTCCTCCCGACCGGGACGATGCCCGGCTGGTTGCGGGTCTTCGCCGACCACCAGCCCATCACGGTCGTCGCCAACGCCCTGCGCGGACTCACCCTCGGCCCGGGTGCGCTGCCGGCCGGGCACACCGTCGCGGGCGAGGCGCTGCTCGCGCTCGGCTGGAGCGCCGGGATCCTGGCCGTCTCCGCGCCGCTCGCGGTGCGCGCCTACGGGCGCGCGGCCCGCTGACCGCGGCCGTTCACGGGGCGTGCCGACCGTGCGCGCGTCACGGTCGTCGGGCGGAGGCCAGGAACAGCGGGACGGCGAGGAACATCCACCCGTCGCGGGCGCGCTGGCGTTGCTCGTCCGCCCAGGAGTCGGCCTGATCCCGGGTGACGGCGCCGGCGTCCCGTGCCGCGGCGCCGAGGCCGAGCAGGATCGGCAGCATCGCCGGGTCGGTGAGGACCGCGGTGTGCACCTCCACGGTCGGGTCACGGAAGCCGGCCGCCAGCAGCAGGGTGCGGTACCGGCGGGCGGCCCACGGGTTGGTGACCGTGTCGGCGCGGGCGTGGACGATCGCGCGGGTCAACGGCCGGTCGTCGGCGTCGATGACGAACGTGTCCCAGTCCTGTCCGACCAGGACGGCCACGCCACCGGGCGCGAGCACCCGGGCGGCCTCGGCCAGCGCGCGCCGCGGGTCGGCGAGCTCGTGGAAGACCTTGTCGGCGCGGTAGCCGGCGACCGAACCATCGTCGAGCGGCAACCGGTACGCGTCACCGGTCCGCACGTCGAGGCCGGGCCACCGGCGGCGGGCCTCGGCGACCATCTCCTCGTCGAGGTCGACGCCGACCGGTCGGAAGTCGCGCCCCGCGAGCTCGGCCGCCGCGCGGCCCGTCCCACAGCCGACATCGACCACCGACGAACCCGCCGGCAGCGACAACAGCTCGTAACCCCGGCGCCGCAACGCGGCGGCGCCGGGCAGCGCCTCGGCGAGATCGAGCAGACGGACCCGGGACTCGGCGCTCGTCGACATGCCCGCGAGCCTGCGACTTAATGTCGACGTGAAGTCAACCCCGGAGCTGACCAGTCGGTGCGGTCGCCGCCCGGTTCGGCCTGGCGACGCACGCCGACCGGGCCGGCCTCCCCGCGCCGAAGGTCGGGCTTGACGTTGGACCCCGCTCCAAGGTTTACGGTGGCCTCATGAGCGCCACGGTCACCGGAACAGCGGGCGGGTTGCGGGTCGGCGAACTCGCCAGGACGGTCGGCGTCAAGCCCGACACCGTCCGGTACTACGAACGGGCGGGGCTGCTGCCCGCCCCCACCCGCACGTCGTCGGGGTACCGGGCCTACGACGACACCGCCGTCGACCGGATGCGGTTCATCCAGGGCGCCCAGCGCCTCGGCCTGCGACTGGCCGACATCCAGCAACTGCTCGCGATCCGCGACACCGGCAGCTGCCCCTGCGAGCCCGCCGAGCACCTCCTGCGGCGCCGGCTCGCCGAGCTCGACGCCGAGATGGCCCGGCTCGCCGCCCTCCGGTCGGAGATGGTCGCGATGATCGACGGCCTGCCGACCGGGGACTGTGCACCGCCCGTACCGGGCGTGTGGTGCCCACCCACCGGAAAGGAGGTGAACGACGATGACTGACCTGACCAACCTGTCCTGCTGCTCCTGCTGCGGCGACGAGTGTCCGCCCGACTGCTGCGACTGATCACGGCCGGCAGCTGACATCGTGGTCCGCCGAGCGCGCCGGCGGCCCACCAGAGTAGGGCTGCGCAATCAGCATCCGCACGGCCATCCGCGGCGGCGCCGCGGACATGTGACCGGCGATCGTCACCGCCCGCCGCGGGCTCTGAGGACCCGCTCGGGTTCGGACACGTCGCGCTCGATCAGGGCCGTGCGCGCCAGCACCTGCTGCAGGGTGACCGTCCGCTCGGAGCGGCCGCGGCCGATGAAGCTGACGAACCAGTGCAGCACCGCCGTGACCCGGTTCTTGAAGCCCACCAGGTACAGCAGGTGCACGGCCAGCCACAGCAGCCAACCGAGGAAGCCCGACAGCCGCAGCTTCCCCACGCTCGCGACGGCCGAGAACCGGGAGATCGTCGCCATGCTGCCCTTGTCGCGGTAGCGGAACGGCTGCCCGGTCGGCTCGCCGCGCAGGCGCCGCGTGATCTGGCCGGCGGCGTGCTTCGCGCTCTGGATCGCCACCTGCGCCACGCCCGGCAGACGGTCGAGGGACATGAGGTCTCCGACGACGAAGATCTCGGGGTGACCGGCGAGCGTGCAGTCGGGCTCGACCACGACCCGCCCCGCCCGGTCGGTCTCCACGCCGGCCGCCCGCGCCAGGCGGGCACCCAGCGGGGCGCCGGACACGCCGGCCGCCCACATCTTGGTCATGCACTCGACGCGGTGCGGCTTGTCGTACCGGTCGACCAGCTCGATTCCGGTCTCGTCGACACCGACGACCTTCATGCCCAGCTCCACCTCGACGCCGAGCTGGTGCAGGCGCCGCAACGCCTTGGTCGACAGCTCGTCGCCGAACGTACCGAGCACCGCGTCCGCCGCGTCGAGCAGCAGGATCCTGGCCGTGCGCGGGTCGATGCGCCGGAACTCACCGGGCAGGGTCCGGTGCGCCAGCTCCGCGATCTGGCCGGCCATCTCCACACCCGTCGCACCGGCACCGACGACCACGAACGTCATCCAGCGCTCGGCCGCGACGGGGTCGGTCTCCAGTTCGGCCATCTCGAACGCGCCGAAGATCCGTCCGCGCAGCTCGAGCGCGTCGTCGATGCTCTTCATGCCGGGCGCGTGCGCCGCGAAGCCGTCGTTGCCGAAGTAGGACTGCGTGGCACCGGCCGCGACGACGAGGCTGTCGTAGCCGACCGTGAACGTGGTGCCCGGGGCCTCGGCGGTGAGGGTGCGGCCCTCGACGTCGACGTCGGTCACGTCGCCGAGGAGGACCTCCACGTTGCGCTGCCGGCGCAGGATCTCGCGCGTCGCGGGAGCCACCTCGCCCGGCGAGAGGATGCCGGTCGCCACCTGGTACAGCAGCGGCTGGAACAGGTGGTGGGTGGTCCGCGCCACCAGGGTGATGTCCACCGGGGCGCGGCGCAGCGCCTTGGCGGCGAACAGCCCACCGAACCCCGAGCCGACGATCACGACCCGGTGCCGTCGCTCGCCCGCCATCAGCCGGCGTTGACGTTGTCGTCGACGTCGCGCCGCACGCCCGACGGCAACCACCGGTGGGCCCGGTCGGGATCGGTCAGGCTGTCGAACACCACTTCCGGCGGAGCGGTGAAGTCGTAGGTCTCGCTGATGTCCACGACGGTCACCTTCCCGGACCGCCGCGGTTCAACCCCTGCGGAGCCGAGCGGATGAACGCCTGGAGGGCGTCGGCGAAGTCCTTCGGCGACCCGTAGAACGGGAAAGTGCGCGCCGCCCTCCCCTCGCCGCCGACGACGTGTGCCTGCCCGTCGACGGCGGCTGGCCGTACGGATCCCTTGACCTTGACACGGTGACAAGCGCTTCACTCGGGGCATGACCATGACGAAGGCGCTCCGGGCCCTGGAGAGCGGCAGTTCCTCGGTGCGGCTGCGGGCCGCGATGGCGGTCGGCACCGCGCCGGACCCGGCGTTCGTGGAGCCGCTCGTCGAGCGGTGCGCGGTCGAGACCGAGTTCGCGGTGCGCGAGGCGCTGACCTGGGCGCTCACCCGGCAGCCGGCGTCGGTCACGGTCCCTCGGCTGGTCGGGGAGCTGCGGTCGGAGCGGGCGCAGGCCCGCAGCCAGGCGCTGCACACGCTGTCCAAGATCGGCGACCGGCGGGCCTGGCCGGCGATCACACGGACCCTGCTGACCGACCCCGACGACGACGTGGCGCGCAGCGCCTGGCGGGCCGCGGCCGTGCTGGTGCCCGACGACGAGCGGGCTGCGCTGGCCGCGGCACTCGTGACGCAGCTGGGGCGCGGCGGGCGGGAGACGCAGCTGAGCCTCAGCCGGGCACTCGTCGCGCTCGGCGAGGCGGCCGCACCGGCCGTGCACGCCGCCACGACCCACACCGACCCGGGCGTGCGCGGCCACGCGTCCGCCACCGAACGGTTGGCGCGTGACCCGGACGCCGGATTCGAGTTCTCGATCGGGCAGGCCCAGCGCGTCGTAGCCTTGGGCCCGGCCGGCCGGGAGGAGTGAGACGCGGTGTTGATCGGCGACGTGGCCCAGCGGTCGGGGGTCAGCGCCCGCATGCTCAGGCACTACGAGTCGCTGGGACTGGTGCGGCCGACGGGCCGGTCGGGCGCGAACTACCGGGAGTACTCCGAGGAGGACATCCGGCGGATCTTCCACATCGAGAGCCTGCGCTCGTTGGGGCTGTCGTTGAAGGACGTCGGCCGCGCCCTCGACGACCCCGGCTTCACCCCGTCGGACCTCGTCGACGGCCTCATCCGCCGCACCCGCGACCGCATCGCCCGCGAGACCGAGCTGCTGACCCGGCTGCGCCGGATCGACGCCACCGACCCGGCCGGCTGGGAGGACGTCCTGCAGATCGTGGCGCTGCTGCGGGCGCTGGGATCGGAGAGCGCGGAGACCCGCCAGCGGGCGGCCCTGTCCTCACCCACCGGCGAGCTGCCGGTGGAGGCGCTGGTCGACGCCGCACTGGGCGAGGCGGACCCGAACGTCGCCGGCGCGCTCCGCTGGGCGCTGGCCCGGTCCGGCGACGGCGGGCTCGCCCTGCTGGCCGAGGGCCTCGACGCGCCCGACGCCGAGGTCCGCCTGCGGGCGGTCCGGTCGATCGTGGAGTTCCCGGACGCCGGGGCGACCGAGCTCCTTCGTGCGGCGCTGGCGGACCCGGACCTCACCGTCCGCCGGTACGCGGCCCTGGCACTGGGGACCCGCGGTGTGGCTGACGCGGTCCCGACGCTCATCGACATGGTCGTCGACGCGGCGAACGACGTCGAGGCGGCCGACGCCCTGAGCGCGCTGGCGACGGACCCGGCCCGCGCCGACGGCATCGCCACCGACCTCGTCGCCCGCCTCGGGATCTCGGCTCCGGGCCCGGCCCCCGGCCCTGCGCCAGACGCCGCGGACGCGTCGACCCGTCGACGGCTGGCCCAGGCCCTGGCGGGCATCCCGGGCCCGGTCGCCACCGGGGCCCTCACCCACCTGACCGGCGACCCGGACCGCGGCGTATCGGTGACAGCGACCTACGTCCTCGGTCTCCGCGCCGAGGGGTGATCCACGCGCAGCCCATATGGGAGAGCACAACTGCAAGATCGGCGAAGGCCGCGCCACCACCTGCTCCAAGATCCGCCATCGACCACCCTGGCATGCACACCGGATACGGGCGGTATGTCACGCTTGCGGCGCCCGAACCCACAGATCTTGGACGCTTGTACATCGAATTGGCGG
>NZ_BOPH01000168.1 GCF_016863655.1 Virgisporangium ochraceum | reverse complement strand
CATGGCCGGCATGCTCGACGAGTTCCACGCGGTGGCCTCGGGGCTGGAGTACCGGACCCCGACGATCCCCGTGATGGCGACCCTCGACGGCGACCCGACCACGCCCGGGTACTGGGTCCGCCACGTGCGGGAAGCGGTGCGGTTCCACGACGGCATGCGCGCCCTGGAGGCCGCCGGCGTCACCACCTACGTCGAGGTCGGTCCCGACGGCGTGCTCTCCGCGATGGGGCAGCACTGCGTCGACGGCGGCGAGTTCCTGCCCGTGCTGCGCCGGGACCGGGACGAGGCGTGGGCCGCCGTCTCGGCGCTCGCGGGCGCGCACGTGCGGGGTGTCGCCGTCGACTGGGCCGCCGTCCTCGGGGGAGGGCGCCGGGTCGACCTGCCCACCTACGCGTTCGACCACCGGCGGTACTGGCCGGAGCTCTCCGCCGCACCGGCGGCCGGGACCGCGGCGGCCGACCCCGCAGACGACGGTTTCTGGACCGCCGTCGAGCGCGGCGACGTCACCGCGCTCGCCGAGACCCTGCACACCGACTCCGGGACGCTCGCCGCCGTCCTGCCGGTGCTCACGTCCTACCGGCGCGGGCGACGGGAGCAGAGCGACCTCGACGCGTTGCGCTACGAGGAGGCGTGGAAGCCGGTCGCCGGCGCACCGGCACCGCCGCTCACCGGCACCTGGCTCGTGGTGGCGCCACCCGGGTCGGACGCCGACGCCGCCGTCGTCGGGGAGGCGCTCGCTCAGCGGGTCACCGAGGTGGTCACGGTCCCGGCGGACCGCGCCGACCGCGCGGCCCTCACCACGACGTTCGCCGCCCACGCGGCGGGCGCCGCCGGTGTCGTCCTCCTGCCGGCGGACGACGCCACCGCGGTCGCCACGGCGCTCGCGGTGGTGCAGGCGCTCGGCGACGCGGGGATCGGTGCGCCGCTGTGGTGCCTGACCCGCGGCGCGGTGACGGTCGGCCGGTGGGACCGGGACGTGCGGCCGTTCCAGGCGATGGTGTGGGGCCTGGGCCGGGTCGTCGGGCTGGAGCACGCCGGCCGCTGGGGCGGCCTGGTGGACCTGCCCGCGGCGCTGGACGAGCGGGCCGTGTCCCGGCTGCTGGAGACGGTGGCCCGCGGCGACGAGGACCAGGTGGCCGTCCGCGGCTCCGGCGTCTTCGCGCGCCGGATCGTGCGCGGCACGTGGCCCGCCGGCGACCCCGCCGCCGGCTGGCGTCCCCGCGGCACGGTGCTGGTCACCGGTGGCACCGGCGGGCTCGGCGCGCGCGTCGCCCGGTGGCTGGCCGCGAACGGCGCCCGGAACCTGGTCCTGACGAACCGGCGCGGCGACACGGCGCCCGGCGCCGCCGAGCTCACCGCCGAGCTGACCGACCTCGGCGCGAAGGTGACCGTGGTCGCCTGCGACGTCGCCGACCGGGCGGCCGTCGCCCGGCTCCTCAAGCGCCGCAGGGTGACCGCGGTCGTGCACACCGCCGGCATCGACCGCGGCACGCTCATCGCGGAGACCGACCCGGACGGGTTCGCCGCGGTGACCGCCGCCAAGGTCGACGGCGCGCGGCACCTGGACGAGCTGACCGGCGACCTCGACGCGTTCGTGCTGTTCTCCTCGATCTCCGGCGTGTGGGGCAGCGGCGGGCAGGCCGCCTACTCCGCGGCCAACGCCCACCTCGACGCGCTGGCCCGGCAGCGGCGGGCCCGCGGACAGAGGGCCACCGCGGTCTCGTGGGGGCCGTGGGCCGGCGGCGGCATGGCGGCCGCGGCCGGGGTGCACGAGCACCTGGTCCGCCGCGGGCTCACGCCGATGGACCCCGACCTCGCCATCGCGGCCCTGCAGCGGGCCCTCGACGGCGACGAGACGTGCGTGACCGTCGCCGACGTCGACTGGGAGCGGTTCGCGCCGGCGTTCTGCCTGGAGCGGGCCCGCCCGCTGATCGGCGACCTGCCCGAGGTGCGCCACGCGCTGACCGTGGAGGCCGTCACGGCGCAGGCGCCGCGGTTCGGGTCACCGGAGGAGGCGTTCCGGTCGCTGCTGGCGACGGTGCGCGCCGAGGCGGCGGCGGTGCTGGAGCACGCGTCGGCCGACGACGTCGAACCCGAGCGGGCGTTCCGCGAGCTGGGCTTCGACTCGCTGACCGCGGTGGAACTGCGCAACCGGCTGCAGGCGGCGACCGGGCTGCGGCTGCCCTCGACGCTCGTCTTCGACTACCCGAACGCGTCCGTGCTCGCGGCGTACCTGCGCGACGAACTGCTCGGCACCACCGAGCTGACCAGCGCGCCTATCGCCGCGGCGGGCTCCGACGAGCCCGTGGCGATCGTCGCGATGGCGTGCCGATACCCGGGCGATATCCGGTCTCCGGAGGATCTGTGGCGACTGGTGTCCGAGGGGACGGACGCGGTGGCCGGCTTCCCGACGGATCGGGGTTGGGAGTTGATCGAGAGTTCCGTGGACGGCTACGCCCGGCAGGGCGGCTTCCTGTACGACGCGGCGCGGTTCGACCCCGGCCTGTTCGGGATCTCACCGCGCGAGGCGTTGGCGATGGACCCGCAGCAGCGGCTGCTGCTGGAGACCGCGTGGGAGTCGTTCGAACGGGCCGGGATCGCACCGTCGTCGGTGCGCGGCTCGTCGACGGGCGTGTTCGTCGGAACGAACAGCCAGGACTACGCCGGCCTGCTGTGGGGGTCGGGCGACGACCGGGCGAAAGGCCATGCGGGGACCGGCAACGCGGCCAGCGTGTTCTCCGGACGCCTGTCGTACACCTTCGGGCTCGAAGGCCCGGCCGTCACCGTCGACACGGCCTGTTCGTCGTCGCTGGTGGCGCTGCACCTGGCCATGCAGGCGCTCCGGCAGGGGGAGTGCGACCTGGCACTCGCCGGTGGCGTCACCGTGATGTCGACGCCCGGCACGTTCGTGGAGTTCCACAAGCAGGGCGGCCTCGCCGCGAACGGGCGCTGTAAGGCGTTCGGGGCCGACGCCGACGGCACGGGCTGGGGCGAGGGCGTCGGCCTGCTGCTCGTCGAGCGGCTCTCGGACGCGCGCCGCAACGGCCACCCGGTGCTGGCGGTCGTCGCCGGCTCCGCGATCAACCAGGACGGCGCCTCCAACGGTCTGACGGCACCGAACGGTCCGGCGCAGCAGCGGGTCATCCGCCAGGCATTGGCGAGCGCAGGTCTGTCCACTGTGGACGTCGACGTGGTGGAGGCGCACGGCACCGGTACGGTTCTCGGTGACCCGATCGAGGCGCAGGCGCTGCTGGCCACCTACGGCCGGGACCGCTCCGCGGACACGCCGCTGCGGCTCGGGTCGCTCAAGTCGAACATCGGCCACACCCAGTCGGCCGCCGGCGTCGGCGGGATCATCAAGATGGTCATGGCGATCCGCCACGGCGTCATGCCGAAGACCCTGCACGCCGACGAGCCGTCGCCGCACGTCGACTGGAGCGCCGGTGCCGTCGAGCTGCTCACCGAGCCCCGCGAGTGGCCGGCCGTCGACCGGCCGCGCCGCGCCGGCGTGTCCTCGTTCGGCATGAGCGGCACCAACGCGCACACCATCATCGAGCAGGCGCCCGAGGCCGTCGACGCGCAGCGGCCCGCCACCCTGCGGGGACCGCTGCCGCTCGTCCTCTCCGGCGCCACCGAAGGGGCCGTGCGCGACCAGGCGGCCGCGCTGCGCGACGGGTTCACCGCCGACGCCGCCGATGTCGCATGGTCGCTGGCCACCGGCCGGTCGACCCGGGAACACCGGGCCGTGCTCGTCGGCGCCGACCGCGACGAGCTGCGCCGGCTCCTCGGCGACCTCGCCGACGGTGGCGGGTCCGTCGGCGTCGTCACGGGCCGGCCGGCGGTGGCGTTCCTGTTCACCGGACAGGGCGCGCAGCGTCCCGGCATGGGCCGCGACCTCTACGCGACCCACGACGTGTTCGCCCGCGCCCTCGACGAGGTCTGCGCCCACCTGGACCCGCACCTCGACCGGCCCGTCCGCGACGTGATGTTCGGAGATGATGCCGAGCTACTGGCGCAGACCGTCTACACGCAGACCGCGCTGTTCGCCCTGGAGGTGGCGCTGTTCCGCCTCCTGGAGTCGTGGGGTGTGACGCCGGACCACCTGATCGGGCACTCCATCGGTGAGCTGGCGGCGGCGCATGTGGCCGGGATCCTGTCGCTGGCCGACGCGGCGGCGTTGGTGGCCGCGCGGGGTCGGCTGATGCAGGCGTTGCCGGCCGGTGGGGCGATGGTCTCGGTGCAGGCCTCCGAGGAGGAGGTGCTGCCGCTGCTGGCCGGGCTGGAGTCCCGCGTGAGCATCGCGGCGGTGAACGGGCCGCGGTCGGTGGTGGTCTCCGGTGAGGAGGACGCCGTCCTGACGGTGACGGCCGGGTTCAAGGCCAAGCGGCTGACCGTGAGCCACGCGTTCCACTCGCCGCTGATGGCGGGGATGCTCGACGGGTTCTTCGAGGTCGCGTCGGGGCTGACGTACAACGACCCGGTCATCCCGGTCGTGACCAACGTCGACGGTGACCCGGCCACGCCGGAGTACTGGGTGCGGCACGTCCGCGAGGCGGTCCGCTTCGCCGACGGGATGAAGGCCCTCGAAGCCGCCGGCGTCACCACGTTCGTGGAGATCGGGCCCGACGGCGTGCTCTCCGCGATGGGACAGCACTGCGTCGAGGACGGCGCGTTCCTGCCGGTGCTGCGCCGCGACCGCGACGAGCCGTCGACGGTTCTCGCGGCGGTGGCCGGGCTGCACGTGCGCGGCGCCGCCGTCGACTGGCCGGCACTCCTCGGCGGCGGACGCCGGGTCGACCTGCCCACCTACCCGTTCCAGCGGCAGCGGTACTGGCCCACGTTCCGCGCGGTCACCGCGACCTCGGGCGGACCGGCCGACGGCGCGCAGGCCCGGTTCTGGGACGCCGTCGAGCGGGCCGACCTCGGCGCGCTCCGCGGCGACCTGAACCTCGGCGACGACGAGCTGGCCGCGGTGCTCCCGGCGCTGTCCGCGTGGCACCGCCGGCAACGCGCGGCGTCCACAGTGGACCGGATGCGCTACCGGATCCGGTGGGAGCCGGTGGCCGGTGCGCCCGAGCCGGCGCTGACCGGTGACTGGCTGCTCGCCGTCCCCAGCACGGATGACCCGTGGGTCGCCGCGGCGGCGGCCGCGCTGCGGCGGCACGGCGCCCGGGTCGAACAGGTCGTGGTCGAGAGCGACCGGGCTGCGCTCTCGGCCTGGCTCCGGGCCAGCGGCACCACGTGGACCGGGGTGCTGTCGGTCCTCGGCGCGCTGGCCCCGACGGTGACGCTGCTGCAGTCGGTCGCCGACGTCGGCCTGACCTGCCCGGTCTGGCACGCCACCACCGGTGCCGTCGCGGCCGGCGACGGTGACCCGGTCGACCGGCCGGAGCGGGCGCTCGTGTGGGGACTCGGCCGCGCGGCCGGCCTGGAGCACCCCGAACGCTGGGGTGGCCTCGTCGATCTGCCACCGCGGCCGGACGAGCGGGCCGCCGACGCGCTCTGCGCGGCCCTGGCCGGAACCGGTGGGGAGGACCAGCTGGCGGTCCGCGGCTCCGGGCTGCTCGCCCGCCGCCTCGTTCCGGCGCCCGAGGGCGACCCGGCGGCGGGATGGCGGCCGCGGGGCACGGTCCTGGTCACCGGCGGCACCGGCGCCCTCGGCGGGCACGTCGCCCGCTGGCTGGCCGCCAACGGCGCGCAGCGGCTGGTCCTCACCGGACGGCGCGGGCCGGACGCCCCGGGTGCCGGGGAGCTCGCCGACGAACTGCGCGCCACCGGCGTCGAGGTGAGCGTCGTCGCGTGCGACGTCGCCGACCGCGCCGCCGTGGCGTCGCTGGTGGCCGGCCTCGCCGACGGCGAGCTCACCGCGGTGGTGCACGCGGCCGGAGTCGACCGGGCGACCCCGCTCGGCACCGCGACCATGGCCGAGTTCGACGCCGTCGTCGAGGCCAAGACCGCCGGTGCGGCGCACCTCGACGAGCTGACCGGCGACCTCGACGCGTTCGTGTTGTTCTCCTCGATCGCCGGGATCTGGGGCAGCGGCGGCCAGAGCGCCTACGCGGCCGCCAACGCCTACCTCGACGCGCTCGCCGAGAACCGGCGCCGGCGCGGCCTCGCGGCCACCGCGGTGGCGTGGGGACCGTGGGACGGCGGCGGCATGGCGGCCGCCGACGGAGCCGCCGAGCACCTGCGCCGGCGCGGCCTGCGGCCGATGGCGCCGGAGGTCGGGATCGCCGCGCTCAGCGGGGCGGTCGGGCGCGGCGACACCTGCGTCACGGTCGTCGACGTGGACTGGGCCGGGTTCGTGCCCGGGTTCACCGCCGCCCGCCGGCGCCCGCTGATCGAGTCGGTGCCGGAGGTCCGGGCGATCCTGGCCGCGGAGGCGGCGGAGGCCGAGCGGTCCGGTGCCTCGGCGGAGGCCTACGCCGAGAGTCTCGCGGCCCTGCCCGCGGCCGACCGGGACCGCGCGCTGCTGACGCTGGTGCGCACGCACGTCGCGCGCGTCCTCGACCACGCGGCGCCGGAGGCGATCGAGCCGCACCGGGCGTTCCGCGAGCTCGGCTTCGACTCGCTGACGGCGGTCGAGCTGCGCACGGCGCTCGGTAAGGCGACCGGCCTGAAGCTGCCGGCCACGCTCGTGTTCGACCACCCGACGCCGGCCGACCTGGTCGCGCACCTGCGGTCGGCGCTGTGGCCCGACGGTGCCGGTCCGGCGCTGTCGGTCTTCGACGAGCTGGAGCGGCTGGAGCGCACCGTGCTCGCGATCGGTGCGGAGGATGCCGCGCTGGCGCAGGTGAACGCGCGGCTCCAGGCGCTGCTGAACGCGGTCACCGCGCAGCGGACGGCCGCGGCCGGCACCGACACCGTCACCACGAAGATCCAGTCGGCCTCGCGCGACGAGATCTTCGACTTCATCGACAAGGAACTCGGGCTCTCCTAAGAAGGAAAAGGCGTACTGGGATGAACGACGACGCGAAGCTCCTCGAGTACCTCAAGCGGGTCACGGCCGACCTGGCACAGACCCGCCAGCGTCTGCAGCAGGTGGAGTCCGAGGAGCACGAGCCCATCGCGATCGTCGCGATGAGCTGCCGGTACCCGGGCGGCGTGCGTTCACCCGAGGACCTGTGGCAGCTCGTCGCCACGGGCACCGACGCGGTCGGTCCGTTCCCGTCCGACCGCGGCTGGAACCTCGAGGCCCTCTACGACCCCGACCCCGACCACCCCGGCACCTCCTACGCCCGCGAGGGCGGGTTCCTCACCGACGCGACCACGTTCGACCCGGCGCTGTTCGGGATCAGCCCGCGTGAAGCGTTGGCGATGGACCCGCAGCAGCGGCTGCTGCTGGAGGTGGCGTGGGAGGCGTTCGAGCGGGCCGGCCTGGACCCGCTCGCCCAGCGCCGCACCGCGACCGGGGTCTTCGCGGGCGTGAACTCGCACGACTACGCGGCGCTGCTCGCCTACTCCACCGAGAACCTGGAGGGCTACCTCGGCACCGGCAACGCGGTCAGCGTGCTGTCGGGGCGGCTGTCGTACACGTTCGGGCTGGAGGGTCCGGCGGTCACCATCGACACCGCCTGCTCGTCGTCGCTGGTCGCGATCCACCTCGCCTGCCAGGCGCTGCGCCAGCGCGAGTGCACCACGGCGCTGGCCGGCGGCGTGGTCGTGATGTCGACACCGGGTACGTTCATCGACTTCAGCCGCCAGCGCGGCCTGGCCGCCGACGGCCGCTGCAAGGCCTTCGCCGGCGCGGCCGACGGCACCGGCTGGGGCGAGGGCGCCGGCCTGCTGCTCCTGGAGCGCCTGTCCGACGCCACGCGCAACGGCCACCCGGTGCTCGCGGTCATCAGGGGAACGGCGGTCAACCAGGACGGCGCCTCCAACGGCCTCACCGCGCCGAACGGACCCGCGCAGCAGCAGGTGATCCGCGCCGCGCTGACCCGCGCCGGCCTCGCAGCCGCCGACGTCGACGCGGTCGAGGCCCACGGCACCGGGACGATGCTCGGCGACCCGATCGAGGCGCAGGCCCTGTTGGCGGCCTACGGCCAGGAGCGCGAGCGTCCGCTGCTGCTCGGCTCCCTGAAGTCGAACATCGGCCACACCCAGGCCGCGTCGGGCGTCGGCGGCATCATCAAGATGGTCATGGCGATGCGCCACGGCGTGCTGCCGAAGACCCTGCACGTGGACCAGCCGACGCCGCAGGTGGACTGGTCGGCCGGCGATGTCGACCTGTTGACCGAGGCGCGGCCGTGGCCGGAGACCGGGCGTCCGCGCCGGGCCGGGGTGTCGTCGTTCGGGATGAGCGGCACCAACGCCCACACCATCATCGAGCAGGCACCGCCGGCCGGCGCGGAGCCGGCACCGGCCGGGCCGGACGTGGTCGCGGTCCCGGTGTCGGGTGAGACCGAGGAGGCGCTGCGCCACCAGGCCGCGCGGCTGCGGGAGCACCTGGCCGCGACGGACGGGTGGACCCCCGCCGACGTCGCCTACAGCGCGGCCACCGGACGGGCGACGCTCCGCCAGCGGGCCGCCGTCCTGGCCACCGGACGCGAGGACCTCCTCGACGGCCTCGCCGCGCTGGCCGAGGGCGGGCCGGCGCTGCGTGGCACCCAGGCGTCGGGAGGCAC
>NZ_BOPH01000167.1 GCF_016863655.1 Virgisporangium ochraceum | reverse complement strand
CCACCGGCACCCGGTGCTCGGCCAGCAACTCGGCCACCTGCCGGGCCGGGACCGGTTCGGCCTTTCCCTCGGTCGCCGTCTCGAAGAACAACATTCCCTGCTGACCGGTGAACGTCGGAATGTCGACCGGGTCGAACGTCAACCGCCCGGCCCGGCGTCCCTGCTCCAACGTCCGATGGTCCCCGAACAGGCCGTGAACGTCGAAGTGCACGACCTGGAACCAGCCCGTCCCGTGCACTTGTGACCTGGCCTGCAACGCCGCCCGCAACGCCGCCCAGGTACCGGGCCGGACGAACTCCACCGTCACCGGCACCTGCGCCTGCCGCAGCGCCTCCAGCAACGGCCGCGACACCGTCCGATACCCCACATCTCTGGGCCCGTCCGGACGCGCGGTCACCACCAGGATGTTCACCGCCGGCCGGTCGGCAGGCAGATCGAACCGGTCCTCCAACCCGGCCACCCGCCGGATCACCGGCATCCGCACGCCCAGCGGCGTGTCCAGCCCCGGGTCTCGCAGCGTCTCCCAGTGCAGACGCTGCAAACCGGCCGAGCCCACCACCTCGATCCGGCACCCCTCGAACGCCACATCCTTCAACCGCCGGTACCGGTACCGCGCCTGCTCCGACGCGAACACCTGCCCGAACAACACCCGCCCGTACTCGGCCAACCCGGCCGCCGCCCGGTCGCGACGATCCCAGTCCAGGAACGGAAACCGAAGATGCTCCTCGAAGTACCAGACCAGCTCCCGCTCCATAGCCGCGTCGAACGGATCCGAGACCACCGCCTCGAACACTCCACCATCGACCGACACCTCGACCGTGAACGAGCCGTCCGCGCCCGCAGACCGCTCCCGGATCTGAATGACCGTCACGACCCAACCGAACGCGTCCGCACCACCAACACCCGATCACCATCCGGAGTCGTCGACTCGACCAACTCAAGATCCAGCACCGGCTGAGGAGCAGGTTGCGAAGCCTGCTGCGCCGACGACCGCACCACCAACCGCCGCACCAGCTCATACAACGCCGTACTGGCCAAATTCACCGCCAGCGGCACCACCACCAACTCCACCAGACCAGGCACGAACACCCGCCCACCCGAGCCGCCGTCGCCCACCGACGCAGGACCCACCGCCGCCGCCTCCGGATCATCCCGCCACACCGCAGCAAGATCCTCCGCACGCACCCCCACCGCAGAGTCCACGGCCACCAGCAAACGATCCACTACAACCTCCCCAAACGACTCGGCCACCCACCCAACCACCCAGCGACAGCCTGCAGGAAGGCGCATCACTCCACCGATACCAACCAAACGACCATCAACACACGCCGATCATCCCGACCAGACATCCGCTCATCGGCAGAAGAGTTGAGTCGATCATGCCCGGTCTCCGAACGCAGGGATTCTCCAACCGTCGGCCTCGTGGTCGGCGGGATCGCCCGCCGCTAGGACCCGTGCGATAGTCCGGATGGGGTCGCGCGGATGGATGGTGGTCTGCGATCGACGTGCCGATTCCCCGCGCCCACATCGGTCGCGCATGCGGCGGCGGGAATCGGAGGAGTCCCGGATTATGGCGATTCCGCCGTGTAGTTGCTCCGTGGTTGCTCGGATGTTCGCCAGTGCGGACGGACGGGTAGAACGGAACTGGATTCCTCCATTGGCCGGGCGCTCTGTCGGTGATCACGTACCCGGTGCCGACGGCCGAACCAGCCGACACCTGCCCGGACGGGCGAGGACTGGCGGGTTGCTACGAGGACTCGCCTTTGCTACCTTGGTATCTGGAGTATTGTGTGGGCCGGCAGCGGACTCTTAATCCGCGGGTTCGGGGTTCGAGTCCCTGGCGGCGCACCATCTGACCTGCGAAAACAGGTCACGTGTTTGTCCACTGTGGACCTCGGTTGCTCCTAGGTTGCTCGTCTGTTCGAGCGGGGTCGCGTCCGGTGTGGTCCGTTCCTGGTGGTGGCGGTGCGCGTACCGTCACGGCCGGTCCGGTGGTGTCCGGGCGCGAGGTCTCGGGTGGTTCGCCGCTTCCGGGTGTCGTTCGAGTCTGTTCACCGGCCCGGTAGCGGGGTTGCGACCGGACTTGGTGGCCCTGGTTCGTCCAGGCCACCGTTGAGCGCGGTGGCCGCCGACGCTGCCGGGTCCGTCCGGCCGGGTCCGTCATCCGCGGCTCCGCCGCCCCGGGGCCTCGGCGTCTTTCCTGCCAAGCTGGGATGGCGGTGACCCGGAGCCGAGGCGCCCACGAGGTGCATCGTGGATGCCTCCACCGGGACGGGCGGCAGGCCGACATCCTCCTGGCTGGCTCGCATCGTCAGGTTCCCGGCCTGGGCGGCAGCGTCGTCGGCGGTGGGCGGCCGGTGGGCCGTACGCTGGTCCGGCACCTGCCACGGTGTGCGATGACGGGCCGGTCCTGCCTATGCACAAGGGCCGGCCCGTCACGCTTGTCGCGGGCACCGGACCGGCCCGACACATCCGGCCATGCACATCATGAGTCGACGGTTCGACTGTCTCCTCCGGTGCCGACATGAGTTCCTTGTCCGGGCGTGAAGACTCGCCGATGTCGTTCCCCTGGCTCGTGGATGGTGGCCGGGTCGGATGGATCCGCTTCAACATCGCGCAGAGTCCTTGTCCTCACCGATGCGGTAGGACGACCATTCAGGAGCCGCTGCCGGCGGTGCGAGACCGGTCGGCTCCGAGTCCGCGTAAACGGGTCGGCCATCGTCGTCGGTAGGGCGCACACCGACGTTGCAACCGGCCCTTCGCCGCCCATCGGCACCCTCGCCGATGAACACGACGCCCGAACAGATCATCACCCCACGGATCGCCACACCAGCGTCACCACGGGCAAAGACCCGGGTAGCCCCGGACGCCACACCAGAAGCCGACAAACAGATCCGACCGTCGCAGCCGAAGATGATGCAACCGATCCGGCCCGCGGACGGTCGTGACACGGCAGCGTTGTCACTTCGTGGCCAGCTCCACGCGATCTTGGCTTCCGGATCTGCCGAGAAGCGGACGTAGCCTTCGCGCCCGGGGGTTCGGACATCACGTCGTCCGGGCCGCCGTCGCAACGGCGACCCGGACGTGGGACGTGGGCGTCAGCCGAGTTGGGTGTGGTCGATGTACGCGCCCCGCCAGGAGAGGTCCACATCGATGATCGGATCGAACTGGCCGAAGCAGGCCACGGCTGCGCCGACTATTGGGCAGTACTGGAAGTTCATGCCCTGAAACTTGGTCTCGACGACGGCGGCGGGCACGCGGCCGGTGGACTTGTTCCACGTGCCCGTCATCTTGATCGTCGGGTCCTTGGCGACGCGGGCCTCGGAGGTGGTGACCTGATTCACCGAGCGGAGTTCCCAGCACCACGAGTGCCTGAACTTCCACCGGAGTAGTTCCCGGTAGTAGGGAATCGAGAAGTAGATGATGTAGTAGGACGTCACGGTCCGGCACCCCTCCTCGGTAGCGGCCATCGCCGATCGGGCGGCGGCCATGGCCGCGGCGTCGATCTGGAACGCGACTATGATCTCCGCTCCGGTAGTGGGATCGATGATCGTCGAGGTTGTGGCGACGGACGTGAGTCTCTCCGTCGATTGCGGTCGTGCCTGAGCGGGGGCGGCGGCCAGCGCGGTCAGCACCAGTACCGCCAGCGCCCCGGCGAACGCTCTCACCATCTGCTTGCGCACCGGATTGTCTCCCTTCGAAAGTGTGAGAAGAAGCTAGACGGAGCCATCTGGTGTTTCCTTGTACGTCCGCTGTTGATCGGCTGAACCCCGGCGCGCCCGCGCATCGACAGGCGCACCTCGCGAGAGCACTCGTCGCCCGGCCCACCACTCGTCGCAACCGCCGGGCGTTGCGCGCCGAGGCCTGGGAGATCCTCCGCGAGCTCGACCTCACCGACGTCGCGCACCGACCGGCGCCCGGCCCCGCCGTTCGGCACCCTGAAGCGGGTGGAGCTGGCGCGGGCGCTGGCGGCGAAGCCGCGACTGCTGCTCCTCGACGAGCCCGCCGGCGGGCGTGACCTGGCCTGGGCAAGCGACTGGACAGCGGACGCGAACGACGTGGTCGCGCCACGGCTCGGTCTTCCGGCGCTGCCCGTCTTCGACTGGCCGGACGACGACGAGGACGACCCGCAGCCCGGTGCGAGTCTGCACTGCAATACCGTGGCGCTCACCCGATGGGCGGGCGGGGCGGGCATTCGTCTGGCTCGACGACGAGTTGACCGGCGCCCACCAATGGCGGGTCGCCACACATCACCTCATTTCGGTGCCGTTGTACCGCGTCGATCCGCTGTCAGGCCTGACCGAAGCCGACCGCGCAGTAGTGGCCGAATGGCTTCACCACCACAACCGACCGCTTGGTCGGTCGGCCGGATCTGCCGCTGATCGCTCGCCTCGCCGCCCATGCCGGGGCGTCGTTCATGCGGCTGTCGGAGCAAGCAGCGCTCTGATCGCACGAACGTCGTCGAGTGCCAGGAGTTCAGCGGCGTCGAAGGTGGCGATCCACTCACGCAGCGCGGGCACTCTCTCCGCGACCTGGCGCTCCAGGACTGCGGCGTCCGTCGGTGCGTGCGGGTGCCGCTGCCAGTTGCCCTTGTCGGCGTCGTAGACCCAGGCGTGTCCGGCGTACGCGCCGGCACCTCGCCAGCCAGTGGCGTAGTCGTCGATGATTGCGTCCTCGGTGGCGCCGGCGATGTGCAGCAGCATCGCCGAGATCATCCCGGTGCGGTCGCGGCCGCCCGCACAGTGCACGAGCACCGCCCGCTCAGCCCGGGCGACCGTCCGCAACGCGGCGGCGATACGCTCCGGGGCAAGTCGCGTGTTGTCGGCCCAGCAGCACGGATGGTCCAGGAACGGGCCGCAGACGCGAAGGAACTCCGCATCATCGGGGTCCTCGGTCGGCGTCGCAACGAAGATCAGGCCGTGCAACGACTCGGGCAGGATGACCGGGTGGTCGGCGAGGCGCTGTGTCTCGGCCGGTGCGTTACGCAGGTCCACGACGGTGCGCACGCCCGCCGCCTTCGCCGCGGCCCACCCCTCGTCGGTCAGATGCTCCGGCGCCGCCGACCGGAACACCTTCCCGTACGGCGTCCGGCCGCCGCCGCGCAGGGCCCGCCCACCCAGATCACGGACATTCTGCGCACCCGGCCAGCACAACACGTCTCCGATCGCCCCCGCTCAGCGCCCTTCGATCCGTTCACACTGGTACTTCACCCTGACCCGGTCAAGACCAGGCGCAGTGGCCCGCACCAAGCTTGATCGGCTGAGCACATTTGCCGCGATTGGCCTGGTCATCGCCCGGTTGCGGCTGGCTGCTAACACTTTCATGACCACGATGACGACGCCCGGGAGGATCACTGAGTGAGGCCACGCGCGGCCGGCGCCACGGCAGGTCGCCTGCCACGGGTGCGGATGTGGCCAGCGCGAATGCTCGCCGCGGTGAGTCCGATTGTCGTACTCCCGAGGCATGATGGCTGGATGTCGACTGGCGTGGCGGCCCGAGGTCCGCTTGGCGGCTCCGAGAACGAGCAGGGCGGCGACTTCCGCGCGGACTACGCGGCTCACCTCGCGGCTCATGGGCTTCGTGGTCTGGATGTCGAGATCAGCGGTGACGAGCGCACTCGCGGACGCCCGTATGTGATCCGGGCCGAGGTTGACGAGGATGTCGACGATCTGGAGGTCGTCTTTGACGGCGGGCGGCGTGTCCTGTTGCAGGTTAAGAAGTCATTGGACCTAACGACTTCGGTCGGTAAACCGTTCCGCAAGGTGATCGACCAGTGGGTGCAGCAGGTCGCGTCCGACCCGGCCGGTGACACTCCTTTGGTCGCCGTGGCCGCGTCAGGCTCGCCCGAGATCCAGCATTTGGCGGATGCGCTGGACCGCAGGCGGGACCGTCATGCTTCGTTGCCGTCGCCATCGGAGGAGAAGGCGCTCACCAAACTTGAGAGCATCTTGGCGCCTGCAGTACGCGAGGCTGTGCTCGACCGGGCGTCCATCACTATCTTCCCATGGCACGCACGCCATGGCGTTCTGTCTGCCGCGATAGCAATGCTCGACGGCAATGTGGTGGCCCCCGGCCAGGGTCGAGCGGCGGTAGCAGAGCTGGCGAAGGCGCATCGCAAGTCGGCCTCGCTTCGCAGCGGACTCGACTTCGATCAGTGGGTCGACCTTCTGGCCGACCGCTTCACGCTGGTCACGGACAGGGCTTCAAGCGCGGCCGCGAGGAAGATCGTCGAAGACGCAGCCATGGACCGCCACTGCGAGCGGCTCGGAAGCCCTGGCACTATCGATCTACTTTCCGTTGGGGCTGATCTGCCCCCGATCGATGCCGACGTCCGTAGTTGGGTCGGCGCAATCGATGGCGGGGACAAGGAGGTCGAACTCGACGACTTCTTCCGTCGCTACGGGCGGATACTCATGATCGGCGCCCCGGGATCGGGCAAGTCCACAGCGCTGCGTGCCATCGTTCAGTGTGAGGCACGCCGTGGCTGGTGTTTGCCAATCCTGATTGATCTTCGCCGTCTGCTCGAGCCAGTGGGTCTAGGCAGGGAACACTTGCGGATACTTGAGCTGAGGGGCAATCCGCTGGACGAGCTCGCTGTGATGGCCGTCGAGGCTGCCGAGCCGGAAGATCGTCCCGTTTTGACCGAGGTGATCCGACGGTCAGCTAGGCAGGGGAGCCTGCTGCTATGTCTGGATTCGTTAGACGAGACCCGCAAGCACCGTCGGGAGGTGGTGAGCTGGGTCCGGCGACTCGTGACAGCCCTGCACGTCGACTGCGACGTGCTCCTAGCAACGCGATCGAGCGCCTACGCTTCAGCTGCGACTCTCGGATGGACTGGTGCACGTCTCCTCAGCCCCCAACGGCCGCAGGCAATAGCCGAACCGATCGTCTATGCGATCGCGCGGCGCGACGGACGTGACAGCATCTGGGCTGACGCACGGCTGAAACTTGTTGATCATCATCTGATGCAGACGCCGTACCTGGGCGAGACGCCGCTGCTGGTCACTGCCCTAGCACTGGAGCTTTGCGCCTCTGAACGCTCTGCGTCGACGTTCAGCCAGGCCGAACTCATGGATTCGGTCGCACGCCGGATCACGCGCGACTGGGAACGCCGAAGCGGGCGGGGTGGCACAAGCATGCCAGCGCTTCCTGACCGCCAGATCGAGGCGGCCCTTGGCGACGCACTGTCCATCGTCGGCTGGGAGTGTGTCACTTCCAACGGCTCAGTCCGTGAAAGCCATCTCCTTGCCGTCCTCGCCAAGCGGTTTCACACCGACCAAGGACTTCCGCCAGGCACAGCGCGGATTCTGGCCGAATCATGCCTGGACTTTTGGGACGAGGCCGGAGTGCTCGTCCGAGACGACGATGGTGGCCTAAACGCACGAGCCCGGAACGTTGTCGAGGCGTCCGCAGCTCGCTATCTCGCCGACGCAGCTCCAGATGCCCGTGCGTCGTTGCTCGGTCAGGCCATCGCAGATCCCGCCATGACACACGTTCTGTCGATGGCAGTCGCACTCAACACAGAGGTCCTGACCGTTGCGGTCGGCATCGCCTCGGCCGAGGACAGCCTCGACACGCTTCTTGCGCTGGCTGCCGGCGTTCAGTCCCGGCCCGATGCGCCGCAAGATGCGATCTCCAAACTCATAGCAAGTCTGAATTCGACGGCAACACGCGGTGCCGACAGGGCGCTGGAGGCGGTCGAGGCGATTTGCCAGATGCCCGCGTTGTCCGCAGCCCGCAGGCACATACGAGAACTGGTGCGCCAGGTGATATCTCCGCATCAGCTTCCCGTGTGGGAGGCGATGCTGGCACACCGCTGGGATGAGCCTAACGCCCTCGCGCTCTGTCTCGGTGTTGCCATGTCCCCGCCCGAAGACGACAGCGAACCACCGCACATTACCGATGACGGAATCTTCGATTTAGGCGGTCGAAGTGCACACGACGGTCCTCTTGAAGCAGCGATGCTCGGCGCCGCGATGCGTCTACCTGTCGGCCAACCTGACGCGGCGCAACAGATTCAGGACGTCGCCTACAAATGCTGTGACCACCGCATCCGTACGCAGATTGACGGCCTTTTGGCGGCGAAGGGCTACCAACTTGTCGATCGCAGCCGTGAGGTCACGCTCGGCGGCATAGAAAACCTCATTGCCCGAGGCCGGCTTGAAAAGAAGTGGCTGTTGGAACGGCTCAGCGAACTGGGTCCGCAGCGTCCCTTAAAAGCTGTCGAGCGTAGACGCTTGAACAACCTGGGTCGAGTTGTAGACGGCCTTGCCTACATGAAATTGGAGGCTGGCGCGATAGGCAATGCCATTCGTAGAGATCCGGCCGACTTGACTCGTATGATCAACTTCGTTGCGGACTGCGGCGGATTGGATCGGTCAACCGTAGCTTCTGAGGCCACCGCACGATTGCAGGAGTCCGAGGACGATGTCGCGCTTCTCTGTGAACTACCTCGATGCAAGATGACGCACTGGCATGCGATCGATATCCCGGAGACCATGACTTGGCTAGGAACACTCTTCAAGAAGAGTTACCTTTTGGCCCGTCAGGGTCAGCTGGCTCTGGCCCAAGTGCCGAAGGACCTTCGGCCCCAGGCACTAAATCTGGCCCGAACTGCAGCCGAGAATCAGGCGGCGCCTACCCGGAATCGCTTCCTCACGGCCAGGCTGAGTTGCTATTTCGATCGCGACGCCATGATCATTCGATGGCGTGAAGCGGAAGACTCGGTGCTTCGTAGTTCGGTGATGAGCATTCTTCGTGGGCATCCAGAACGGCAGTCGATCCTTCTTGAAGGGATACGTGACGCCGACAGCCTGGTCAGGGCTGAAGCGGTCGGAGCTCTCGCCGACGCCGACCTCGCCCACAAGCAGGTCTCAGAAGCGTTGCACTACGCATTGGCGAATAAAGCGCCATGCACGTGTCGATACTGCGGGATCGGAGGTCAAATTGACGACGATCGCAACTGTTCGCGATGCGAATTTTCATTGCCGGATCCGCGGCGTTTGATCAGACAGAGGCTAACCAATGCCTTGAAGATCGGGGTCCTAGAATGAGGGATCTGGATTGGTTCGAGCAGAGCACTGCGCGTCCGTAGCCGCGGACAGCGCGGCCTTGCTGATCCGCCGTGAACAGCGGCCTTACCTCTCGGCACGCTGGCGCGGATCACAGGATGAAGTTGGCCCGGCGTAGCAAAGCCCGCATGCTCCGACCAGCAGCGCATCGTGCAGCAGCGCAACGCCCGTTTCGCGACGGTGCAAACTGAGCACCAGTCCGAGGACGGGCACGCCCAGGGTCCATCCCACGTACAGGGGTCAAGAGTGTCCACGTCCACGTCCACGGTGTCGGTGGCAGCGGCGGGTCCAGCAGTCCCGTGTACGTCTCTCCCACGCTCAGGACGCACAAGACCATCGTTCCAGGCAACCAGGCAATCGCCAGGAGTTGCAGCGCTACTGCCTGGGCAGTGGTCGATATGCCATCGCACGATCGTCTCGTCTCGGCGTTCGCAAGTGGTACCGGCCTTGCACAAGTTCGTGAAGATCGACCAGTGCACGGATCTGCCGCGGATCGAGTGCTGGCGCGGGGGCAGGATGGTGTGGTGAGCGCATTTATTGAGTTCTTCGTGGCGTCCGACGATCGTATGGCAGCCGCCGTCCGGTACCGGGGCCCGGCGTCTGCCTTCGCCACGGTGTCGGGCTCGTTCTTCTACGCCGAGGACGCGGTGCTGGCGTGGGAGAGTTCGTTTACCGGGCAGTCGGTCAAGGAACTGAGCGCGGGTGGAAAACCACGGATGGTGGCGCCGTGGGTCAACGACGGCAGCGGAGTTTTCGTCCTGTCCGATGAGCTGACTGGTCACCTTCTGCGTGCCGGACGGGCTCGACTGCAAGCCCTTGCGACAGAGTGGTCGACGGCGGTGGTGCGCGACGGGGACGATCTCGATGTAGACGAGGCGCTCCGTGTGGTCGTTGGCGTCGCCGCGTTGGCTCGGGCGGCCGCTGAGTCCGGCCAACTGGTGTACTGCTGGGCTGCCGACTGACCAACGGCCGCCATAGCGAACACCTGACTCTCTATCCGGCCATTCCCCACCGGCGCACTCATCTGCCGCGCTGCGCGCGCTACACGGATCT
>NZ_BOPH01000166.1 GCF_016863655.1 Virgisporangium ochraceum | reverse complement strand
CCGCCATGAGCGCTCACCCGATCACGGTGACATTGAGGTGGATCGAGAGACCATCTTGTGGATGCGGCGGATCGTTGCTGGCCCGTCGATGCTGTGTCATCGTGTTGCCGTGGCTGAGGAGCGGGCTGACCTGAGCCGCATGGTCGACGACATCGTGCGGGCCGCCTGGGCGGAGGAGCACTGGTGGCCGGACCCCGACATGCGGGCCTCGCTCGACGGTCTGACCGCTGACGATCCGAAGTCCGTCGCGGTAGGCATGTCGTATTTGTGGAACGATTTCATCGAGTATCCGAACGTATTCAAGGCAACGGTGCCGGCCGTCCGGTACGTGCTGGCGTTGCTGGATCGCAAGGTGGGCGGCGATGCGATGGTCCGTAGTCCGGACGGCAGACTCCGGCCGTTGCGAGGCCACCTGCTGACCTGGTTATCGGGCGTGGCCGACGCGGTCGGTGACGTCCGCGTCGGCGAGTTCGTCGAGCTTGTCGGATTTTCGCCGCTGACGTCCCCGACCTCGGTGTGGCACGCGGTCCGGCGACTCCGTCCCCGGATGTACGCGGCCGCCGCCGCGTTTCTGGACGACCCGCACCCCGGAGTTCGCCAGGAGGCGATCACCGCGGCGGTGGTGCTCGTACGAGTTCCGGAGTTGGCCGTCCACCGTCAGCACGTCGCCGCCGCGGCGCGAGGATTTCTGGACGCCTGCACAGACCCGGTGCGCAGGCAATCGGCAGAGGAGGCATTCCAGGAGTTGAGCCCGACGTACCTCGCCGACGAACCGGTACCGGAGCAGCCGGAATCCGATGTGATGCACTGACCTGCCACCCGTGGTTCGTCGCTGCGGCGCGTCAATGTGTGGGGTTGCGTATGCAGCGGCGGCGGAACTCGTTGTGCCATCGCCGTACCTGCTGGTCGTCGTGGAGGAGGTCGCCGCTTGCGGTGGCCGGCAGGTTGATGCCGTTTAGAAGATCGAGTGCCCGCTGGACGACCTCGTCCTCGACGAGGTCCCCGGTGGTGCCGGCATGCCATCGACTCACCCACTGTCGCCGCTCCCTGAAGACTGACCCCCGGGCGCTCCGTGGGTTCGAGCACCGCGGGGTCAATCTTCGCGGAGCGTTGACACCCACCGGTCCGCCTCGTCGCGGGTGCGGGCGCCGTCCGACACGGCGGTGAACCAGAAGTCCACCTCGTCCCGGGTCGGCTGTGCCGGCTCAGTCGTCACCGGTCAAGCCCGGCAGTCCAACGGCGCGCACATCTGCCGCCCTGCGCGCGGCCTCAACGTTCCGCATATGTCTCGTCAGCTGTGATCACGAACGGACTCGCCGGGGCCGTATCGTTCTGGACGAACCGGTCGCGTGACCCGCAGATAACGGCCGGCTCCTCAAGCTTTCCAGGGTGATGAACCGCCGGGTCGCCGCGCTGATCTCTTCCTGATCTGTGCCGGAACACCTGATTTGCCTGCTGGAGCGGGTATCGGAACGTAACGCGATGGGGCTGTCCACACGGCCAAATGCGGTGTGCCCGGTAGCTGGACCGATCTACGGTGCACCACGTGACACTTGCAGATAACCTCACCGACTGGACCGACTCGGACGGGGCCGCGTACGAGCTGGGGCGAGCGCTGGGTCTGTTCGCCGGGCGAACTTTCCTTGACGTCAAGGGCGTTTTCTGGGACAACAATCCGCTGGGCAACGGTCTCCACGATGCCCTACTGCTCCTTGTCCGAGCTGGTGTCCTTGAGGTACGGGACGGCGAAGATCAGTTCCGATGGAACCCCACGGCAGGGCAACCTTGGGCCGAGGTCTGAGCACGTTGAGTCAGATGTAGAAGTGCGGCGATCCGCCACGACTCACACAGGCGTTCGACGCTTGAAGCTGCCACTGATCGCGCACATCTGCCGCGTTCGGGTTGACTTGCGTTGCCCAAGTCAATGGTCGGGGTACGGCGCGATCTCTGCGTCCCAGTCGTCCGCCGCCTGCAGAAGATGCTCCCGGTCCACTTCACACCTGACACGGTACGGGCTGCCCGCAGCGCGTCGAGGCTGCCAAGGCGGGGCGAACTCCAGATCCAGACCGATGTCGATCAGCGCAGCTCTCCGCGCCCACCCAACGAGAGCCAGCGACAGGTTGGGCTCCACGAACGACAACGTGGCCGCCGGTCCCTCGGTGCCGCCGGGACCCGCCAGGCGCGATTCCTCGGCGTCGGCGATACTCCTAAGCCACGCACTCAACCGTGGCGACTCGTCGCAGGTCAACGCCGGGTAGCGCCAGCTCCAGGATCCCTCGGCGCAGGTCGCGGTGCCCTCGACCATGTGCCAGCTGCAGCGCTTCGCCCGGTCATCCGCATCCGGGAACTGAAAGCCGACCACCCGCATGTCAACGCCGTACCCGGCGACTCCCCACAGCTGCACGATCATCAGTCTGCAACACCGCCGTGGCGTCCGGATTTGCCGCTCCGGGCGCGGTAGCGCTCGCCGCCGCTGGTGACGCACGGTCAGATATGGCTGCCTTCCCCGTTTCCAACGCTTGTGTCGCGTCGTCTGATCAAATTGTGCTGCGGGCGGCGGTCGCCGCCTACCTGGGCCGCTATCGCGGCCAGACCCGCCTCCACACCAACTCCGACCTACGGATCTTCCTCCGCTGGTGCGACGAGCAGGACCTGGAACCGCTCGCGGCGGTCCGCACCGACATCGAGCGATACGTGCGCTGGCTGCAGGAGATCCGCCGGTTCCAGCCCTCAACCGTGTCACGGCGGTTGTCGATCGTGGTCGGCTTCTACCGCGTCTGCGTCATCGACGGCCTCCTGCCGCACTCACCCGCCGACTACGTCCGACGACCACCCGTCCCGGCCGAGTCCCCGACCCTCGGGCTGGGACACCTCCAGTTCGAGGCACTGATCACCACCGCCCGACTGTCGAGGAACCCGAACGACTTCGCGCTCGTCGCACTTCTCGGTCTCCTCGGGCTGCGATCTTCGAGGCCTGCGGCGCCAGCATCGCCGACCTCGGAGAGGAACACGGCCACCGCGTCCTACGCGTACGCGTAAGGGCGCCAAAGTCGTCCTCGTTCCGCTGCCACCAGCGGTCAGCCGAGCCATCGACCGATCCGTTGGCGACCGCGACGACGGCCCGATCCTGCGCAACACCCTCGGTGGCCGCATGGACCGGCACGCCGCCACCCGACGGCTCAAGCACCTCGCCGCCACCGCAGGGATCCGGATGCCGCACATGCATCCGTTGAGTCGGCCCGGGGCGCGGTTTCGGTGTTGCCACCGGCCCGTTTCCCCGGGCCGCTCGCCGAACCCGCCGTGCCGATCTCTCGGCAACGGGCTCTCCACGGTGTCTGCCGTCAGGCGGTGGTTCGGGTCGGCCATGGATTGGGGATCTTGTTGCCCCGGTAGGTGTAACGCGTGACCGTCACACTGTTCAGCCGGAAGTACTCGATCCCGCCGGCTGCGATCCGCCATTTCCCGTCCGGGGTGATCAGGTGGCGGCGCAGCTGTCTCCAACTCCAGCGGTGGCGGGCCTTCACCATGCGTATCAGCCTCCACCAGGTGAAGGCGTCCAGCTTGCTGAAGGTCCACTTCGCCACGGCATGCTTGAAGTAGTTGGCCCATCCGCGCATGAGCATCCCCAACCGGGTCAGCACATACGCCAGATGCCCTTGCGATGTCCTGCCTGTGATGGCACGGATCTTCGTCTTGACCGCGCGAACCGCGCGCGGGGCGATGAAGGTGTAGACGTACCACTTGGTCGAGCCCCGCTTGCGTTTCCACCGGATGCGGAAGCCGAGGAACTCGAACCCCTCGCTCATGTGGACCACTCGGGTCTTGGCCGGTGACAGCCGTAAACCCAATGGTGCCAGGGTATGAGCGATATCTTCGCGCAACGCTTCGGTGTGCTCGCGCGTGCCGTTGACCAGGACCACGAAGTCGTCGGCGTACCGGATGATCCGCCACGTCGACTCGCCCCTAGACCTTCGGTAGTTGCGTTTGCCCGAGGTCGACATCCGACCGCCGGGCCGCCATGGCGCCATCACGTGCTCGTCGAGCACGGACAGAGCGATGTTGGCCAGCAGCGGGGACAGGATGCCTCCCTGCGGCGTGCCGGTATGGGTGTCCTGCCGGTCGCCGAGCTCGGTGAGCACGCCGGCCTTGAGGAACGCCTTCACCAACGCCAGGACACGCTTGTCCCCGACTCGCGCCCGCACCCGATCCATGAGAGCCGGGTGCGAGATGGAGTCGAAACACGCCTCGATGTCCGCATCGAGCACCCAGCGGTAGCCGCGGGTGCCGAAATGATGAATCTCAGCGACTGCGTCCTGAGCCCGCCGCTTGGGCCGAAACCCATACGAGACCGGCAGAAAGTCGGCCTCGAAGATGGGCTCCAGCACCAGTTTCAGCGCCGCCTGCACGACCCGGTCCGCAACCGTCGGTATCCCGAGCTTGCGGACCTTACCCGACCCACCCGGTTTCGGGATCTTCCGTTCCCGGACCGGCAAAGGCCGGAACGAACCGTCTTTGACGGCGGCTCGCAGGTCGTCCAGGAACCCTGGCACGCCCACCTGCTCCTCGATATCGGCGACCGTGAGGCCGTCAACACCGGGCGTGCGCGCCCCCAGGTTTCCCGCGACCCGGGTGAACGCCACGATCAGCGTCGCCGGGTCGCACACGAAGTTGAACAGGTCATCGAACCTGCGGCCACGATCGGCCGCCGCCCAACGGTGAAGCTTGGCCTGCATCCCCGATACCCTCGACCACGGCCCACCCGGACCCGGTCGAGGAGCATCGCCATTCGGCGACGCGTCTTCCGGCATTGCAGCATCCATCCCTTCTCGATACCGCTGCCGCCCTTCCCCATGCGCACGGGCTTTCCCCGGCTCGGAGTACTACGGCGGCTCCGCCCCGTCCCGGACCGATCAGCGGTCGATGCGCCCAGCCCCACCACCCGCCGGACGCGGGCGGCCAAGGCGAGACCCGGAACGGTTCCCGTGTTCGCTGAGATTCGCTCGACGAAGGAGGAGCCCGGCTGTGTCCCTGCGGCATCGCTGCGGGTACGCCGCAGACCTTCCCCGCAGCCTCCCTAGCGGCATATGCCATCCGCCTCAGGAGTTCCCCGACCCGCCTCGGCCGGGTGCGCACCGCTTCCAGCCCACATCCACCAGGTTCGAGCTGGCGCCTCATCAAGGGACTGTCAACACCGGTTCTTCGCGTACTCCTCTCCGTCCCGCTTGCCGGACCCGGGACCATCTGGCAGTACTGGCCCGTCCCGTCGTTGTCGGGGCCGCTTCCACCCTCCCCGGCACCACCCGGATCAGGCTGCCCCCAGCTCCACCTCCCTGCTGCGACAGGGCCGGCGGTGAAGGTCTCCCACCTCCACTCGAACCTCAACGCCTCACGGCGCACCCACATGCTCCGGCACACGTTCGTGACCACCATGCTCGACGCCGGCGTCAGCCTCCGCGATGTCCAGATCGCCGCCCGCCACGCCGACCCGAGAACCACCATGCGCTACGACCGAGCACGCAAGAACCTCGACCGCCACGCCAACTACATCCTCGCCGCCTTCATGGCCTCCGGAACCTGATCGAGAGCGCCGATCGGCTCACGGTGTCGGCGCTCACGTAATTGACCCGTCGGAGCCAGAGTCGCTCACGTAATTGACCCGGACGCCGCTCGTCGTGCCCGCACCGCGCTCGTGATGTTCATGGAGGGAACGACGAGCGATAGGCGGTCTGGAACGGCGCAACGCAGCGGGCCTCCAGACATCCCTGACTACGGAGAGTCGAAGCCTTACGGCACGGCCGGAGGCAGCTGGTTCCCCGCTTGCTGCGCCGCTGCCGATTCCGTGGCTGCGGGGCTCCGGCTTGCTACCCGACCACGTCGCACGTTGTGAGCGCCTCGCCGTATCGGTGCTGTTCGCCGGACGCGCTCGCTCATCGGAGCGATGTCGCTCAGGACGAGCGGTTCGGCGAGTCGAGCCGCAAAGCAATCGATCGGCGACCCTGGGGCTGGGTCAATTCCGTGAGCCGACCCCAGGTCAATCGCGTGAGCGTCCACAACGGCTTTGCCGTTGTGCGCACCCGATCACGGCATCGGTGCGGGCGACCGAGAGATCATCATGTGGATGCTGCGACCGTCATCGGCTCGTCGATGCTGTGTCATCATGCGGCCGTGGCTGAGGAGCAGGCTGACCTGAGCGCCATGGTCGAGGACATCGTGCGGGCCGGCCAGGCGGAGGAGTACTGGTGGGCGGACCCCGACATGCGGGCGTTGCTGCACGGCCTGGCCGCTGACGATCCGCAGTCCATCGAGATGGGCCTGTCGTATCTGTGGGGCTCGTTTGTCGAGTATCCGAATGTGTTCCGGCCGGCGGTGCCGGCCGTCCAGTACGTGCTGGCGCTACTGGATCGCAAAGCGGCCGGCGAGACGGTGATCCGGAGCCCGGACGGCAGACTCCGGCCGTTGCGAGGGCACCTGCTGACCTGGTTGTCGGATGTGGCCGACGCGGTCGGTGACGTCCGTGAGCGCGAGTTCGTCGAGCTCGCCGGATACTCGCCGCTGGAGTCCCCGACTTCCGCGTGGCACGCGGTCCGCCAGCTCCGTCCCCAGATGTACGAGGCCGCCGCGGCGTATCTGGACGACCCGCACCTCGGTGCTCGGCAGGAAGCGATCACCGTGGCAGTGGTGCTGGTACGGGTGCCGGAGCTGGCCGTTCACCGTCAGCGCATCGCCGCTGCGGCGCGAGCATTTCTGGAGGCGCGCACCGACCCGGTGCGCCGGCGATGGGCTGATGAAGCTTTCCGGGAGTTGAGCCCGACGTACGTCGCCGACCAACCGGTAGAGACGCAGCCAGAACCCGATCGGATGCACTGACCTGCCGTTGGTCGATTAACACACAACCTGACGAAGATCCGAAGGTCGGGCACTCGGTCATGCCGATGAGCGGATGCCGTTCGACTGTCGCCGGTCACGTCGGCGTAGGCCGCGTGCGTCTCGTCGAGGCGGCGCTGTGCCTCGACCAAAAGGCCGTTCGCGGCGACGACGTGCGCGCATCCGCGTAGTACCTCACCGGTTGGGAAGTGTTCGGCGGTGAGACGCTGGTGGCGGGCGGCGAGCTTGCTGGTGTCGCTGTATGCGCGGTATGCCGTACGCGCCGATGGTCCCCGGCCGGACCTCATCACGGATCGCCTTCGCCGCCGGGTCACTGGGAGGACGGTTCCTTGGTCCAGGGCTCGCCCGGCCCGGCCCGGTAGGCGCTCGCGCCCGGCTCGAGGTCGAGCACGTCGAGCAACGTGGGGTCGTGCTCGACGGCGTGGTGAAGGTGACTGAGCCTGCCCGTGGCAGGGTCGGCGTCGCTCGCGCCGATGAGTTGCCAGAGTCCGTCGTCGGCTTCGTGGCTGACGTACAAAATCGGCTCTGTCCGCGCGAAGATCTCACCGGTCTGGATGCTGGTCGTGCCCAGCAGCCAGTGCTTCATCCACCGCGCGCGGCGGTCGCGCTCCATGACGTGGTCCACCACCCACCAGATGAACGGCAGGTCCTCGTGTGCGCGGGCTTCGATTGCCGTCAGGTCGGGGCCACCCTCGGGTACTCGCTCGAACGGTTCGTCGACGAGCGAGCAGGCGTAGCTGTCCTCTTTGTCGAAGACGATCGCGTGGAAGCTGGCACCGCCTGGATTCCCGGCTCCGATCCCTACGGTGAGCCGTCCGACGGGGTGCTCCGACCCGGTCGTCCAGCCGAACGCGTATGACGCGAGTTCACCGTGCGGCCCGACGAACTCGCCGAAGGCGCGCCGCTCGGTACCCGTCCCGATCTGCGTCTCGGTCAGCCTGCCCTCAATCACCTTCAGGTTCACGCGGCCAACCTACAACGGAGCCCACCACCAGGCCGTGAACGTCCGCTATGCCGCAGACCGGGCGCCTCGGGTCGCCGGCGATCGTGACGCTCCGTTCGTCGCCTCGACCGGTGGGCACGGCCAGTGCGCGGTCGCGCCGATGAGATGACGTCGGCAGCGGCTGTGATCAAGCGTGTGGACGCCGTCCGTCTCCGACGACGCGGGTTCGACGAGCGGAAGGCCATGGTGAAAGATCTGCTCCTGGACGGGGCAGGCATGCAGGAAGCGTTTGACGAGGTCTTCGAGCAGGCGATCGTGTTCCATGGCTTCGCGGATTACATGCGCGACTATGATGTCTTCGTCTACACGACTGCCGACCCGCGCACAGGGATCGTCCCGCAGCATCTTCGGTTCCGATTCAAGCACTGGTGTCTACGCGGCGGCTACGTCCGCCCTCTCGTCGCAGGTTTGGAGCGAATCGCTCGACCGGCTCGTTGTTTACGACCAAGGTTGTGACCTCGAGGGGTACGTCTGGGGCGTCAAATGGTAGAGCCTGTACCCGGGGATGAGGCTGGTAAGCGAGTCTATCGACGCTGACCGTTGGTCCCGTTCCCTCGGCATTCCGTTCTACGAAGCAACCATCGGAACGAACGGGCACAATCTGTCGCTCGTCTTCTCCGACCTGATCGTCGACGTCGCGGTGGGGTACGCACCGTTCGTTGTGCCGGACGACGGGCCCGAGTCCGTGATTCCTCCCCCATGAACCGGTGGGCGAGCAAGCGTGATCAGACATACGGACGTGGTCGCTATCGCAGTTGCGACTACAAACTCGATTTGTTGTCGATCGACGGCTCAGCTCAAGGGCTCTTCAGCATCCGGTAATGCCGCTCAACGGGATATCGGACCGGCACCGACACGAGATACCGATCCACGGGTCCGCTGTCGGCCGAGTACGTAACCGACGCACCGCCCACCAGAGCGGGATCGGACGGCGAGCCGCCCTGCGGCAGCACGAACAGGCGGGGCAACGGAGGGCAATGCCATGCAGTTCCAGATGCTCGGTCCCCTGGGGGTCCGCGACGGTGACGGTTGGTCGGAAATCCGGGCCGCCCGCTAGCGACCAATCCTGGCCGTCCTGCTGTTGCGGCCGGGCTGCGTGGTGAGCGGAGAACGGCTCGCACGTGAGATCTGGGCGAGTACCCGCCTCAGACCTCGCTCGGGACCGTGCAGACCTACGTGATGCGGCTGCGCCCGCGGGATCCTGGCGGACTCGGTAGTGAAACGGGCGGATACGAGCTTGCCGTCATACCAGCCGGCGTCGGCGCGGTCCAGTTCGAACAGCTCACGGCGAGCGGGCGCCGCGACCTGGCCACGGCGACCCAGAGACCGCGGCGGCGCACCTGACCGACGGCCGGGCGCTGTGGCACGGGCCGGCCCCGGCCGACGTCGGGAATCGTTCGAGCATGTCATCGGCCCACCGGGCTGTCCATGCCGCACCTGTGCGGCATGGACACGTCACCGCGCCGACGACGAGCATCGACGGGTACCCATGGTCGACGGAGGCCGGCTGCTGCCGGAACATTCGCACCGCGGTGATCGCCGTGATCGCGCCACTCGCTGGTCCGACGTGTCACATCTACGCCAGGGACGTGTCGGATGGGCAGGCTGAGCAGGCCAGGATCGCGCAGCAGGAACTGACAGCCGCCGCAAACTGCTCAACGAATCAACTCAGGGACACGGGTCAATGTCATTGATACAGAGTTGCGACAGGAGGCAAAATCATTGGGATTACCCGAGAAGTATACGACTGGGGGGACGTGTGGTCGTCACACGGCCGCCCGCTGATGTCCCGGATGACCCGAGGTGACCGGCCCGGCAGAGGGGTCGGTTACGCAGCAAGAGTTATCGTTGTGGTCGGCGTTGCCGTCGTGGCTGGTGTGTTACTCGCATTGGTCCGGCCGGTGACCAGGCTGCTCGGCTACATTGCGCCGCTTGTGTGGCATGGCGCGGCGCATACCGTGCGGGCCGTTGCCACGTGCGTACGTTCTGTCACGCGATCCACAAGAGCCGGTCTCCATGCCTTGGGTCGGCGGTCCGGCGCACTGCGGCCGACGTGGCCGCAATTCGCCCGGCCGGGCCGTGCGGTCCTTGCTCGGGCCGCCGCTGTGGTGTTCATCGTCGGCGGTCCCGCAACGGCGATCGCGATCGCGCCACCAGGCGTTAGCGAGCCCCTGCGTTGCAAGGTGAGCAGGGCTCCGTTGCCGGGTGGGATGGCTGATTGCCGCTCGGCGCGGTCAGACGCACGGCGTCGAGTCGACACCGTGCGCGTGACCTCGCTCTCGGCGCTGCTCACCGCGCTCGGGCTCACTCCGCTCGCGGTCGCGGCGGCGCCCGGCGGTGGCATCACGATCACGGCGGCGCCGACCGGTTCCGGTGTGGGTGGTACTGCGGTCACAGCCGACGGTTCGGCGACTCCCGGCGCCGCGGCGTCCGGTGACACGGCATCGGGCGGACCGACGCGGTCCGGCGGTGCGGTACCAGCTGCGGGGGCGACCGACGGCGGCTTCACCGGCACAGGGTCATCGAGCGCTGAATCATCGAGCGGTGAATCATCCAGTGCGCAGTCACCGGACGGTCCGGCGGCAACGGGTTCGGCGTTCGGGCCGTACAGCTCGGCGCAGGAGGGTCCAGACGCGGCCGAGGCCGCGGACGACGCTGCGGGTCGAGACCTCAGTTTCACTGGAAGTGCGTTCCGAGGTGCGGGCCTGTCGGTGTCCGTCACAACCGACGGAGACCTGACCGTTGCGCCGGGGTGGGGCTATGCGCTGAGCACCTCCATGGGCGAGGTGCCGGCGAACCCCACGGAGAGCAGTATCGGCCTCCAGGGCCAGTTGTCGGCGCTCGGCTTCAACAGTTCGGGCAGCGTCCGTGCCTCTCGTAGCGGTCTCACCATGCGGATCACAGCCACCAGAGACCTTCCCGGCGGCCTGGAGGTCGGCTACGGCTGGGACTTCACACTCGACGGCAATGGCCTGTCGATCGTCCCGACGGCGGACAATGAGCGCGGGACCGCGTTATACGCCAAGGGCTGGACCAGGGATCTGGGTTGGGTCGACCGCGATTCGTTCTTCACGGGCTACATCGCCCCGGCGTTCACGTTCGCGCGGGAGGACCGCGACGCGATCCTCGGGGCGATCTTTGGTCGCGAAGGCCCGCCGGTCGAGGAGTCGGAGTTCATGGACCGCGACGCCGCGTGGGCAGAGCGGTTGAAGCCCTACGAAGGGCCGGTCTTCGACAATCCGGCGCTTCCGCCCGACGATGATCCGTACTCCGATGATCCGTACTCGGATCCGTTGGGAGATGAACCGGACGCGGACGAGCCATACTCGATGGATCCGACCGCTGATCCGCTGGCCGACGGTCCGGATGCGGGCGACAGCGTGGACGCCGGGTACGGCGATGTTGACGGCTTCGACGCCGGTGACGTGACCGGTCCCGGTGGCTGGGCCGAAGGAGACCCCGGTTTCACCGCCGACGATGCCGGATACGGCGACGACGGTGACACCGGTTTCGGTGACGGTGACGGATACGGTGGCGCGGAGGCTGGCGAAGTCGAGTCCGATGGTTCGGACGGCTACGGCGGTTCGGAGTCCGATGGTTCGGACGGCTACGGCGGTTCGGAGTCCGGCGGTTCGGACGGCTACGGCGGTTCGAGCAGCTACGGCGGTTCAGACTCTGGCGGTTCGAGCAGCAGTTCCGGTGACTCGGGCGGCTCGACGGGTTCGGGCAGCACCGCCAGCGGCGGGTTCAGTACCAGCTCCACCGGAGACGGCGGCTTTTAGGCACCGCCAGCCAGTACGTCGTTGACCCGTGACCGAGCGGGTCGGTCGGGACTTCCAACCTCTCGACCGACCCGCTCCATCGTCAACCACTGGAGGCTGCAGCGGCGAGGACCGCGCGGGCGCGCTGGCCGAGATCCGGTGACGTTGCCGCACGCTGCCACGGCCGGCAACGCAAAGGTTGATAGCGCTGGGCGTTCAAATGGAGTAATCCACGACGCTCGATTTGGTCGGCTATCGGAAGGTCCTACGAGCCCGTTACACTCAGACCATCCGAGGAGTTACGACAGCTCGCCACCGATCCGGTCCGCCCGGTGCGCCTCTGGACAGCACGCAACGAGCGGACCCTGCCCGACGGCCTCGCTCGGCTCTTACGACAGCGACAAGTCGGTGCGGATCAATGCCCTGCTGAACCCCGCGACGCCCACCGCCGCGGTGGAACATCTGGTACGGACATCGTCTGCGGACTTGCGTGACGACCTGATAGTTCACCACCCGAACGCGACGACCTCCCTGCGCGATGACCTTCGTCGACGCGGAGCGTGTGCTGCCCGGAGCCGTGCGCAGGTAAATACGCCTTCGACTAATGATCCAGCGCACTGATTT
>NZ_BOPH01000165.1 GCF_016863655.1 Virgisporangium ochraceum | reverse complement strand
CGGCCATCGCCGCCGCGCTCACCGCCGACCCGGGGCTGAGCTACGCCGAGGACAGGACCGTCGCCGCCGAGCTGGCCTACCACTGGACCCAGGCCCGCGCGTACGACAAGGCCCTCACCGAGGCGGTGCGGGCGGGGCACGCCGCGATGCGGATGCGGGCGTTCCGCGACGCCGAGCGGCAGTACCAGCGCGCGCTCGACCTGTGGGAGCGGGTGCCCGACGCGGCGACCGTGGCCGGCACCGGGCGGGTGCCGCTGCTCGCCGCGGCGGCCGACGCGGCCCGCCGGTCCGGCCACGTGACGCGAGCTGTCGAATACGTCACGGCCGCGATCAACGACGCCGATGACACGCCAGCGTATGACGCGACGGAGCTGTACGAGCGGCTCGGCAGCTACCTCTGGGAGGCCGGCGACGGCGCGGGTTCGCGGGAGGCGTATCAGCGGGCGGCCGACCTGCTCGCCGACCGTCCGCCGACGGTCGTGCTGGCGCGCGTCCTGGCCGGACAGGCGACCGCGCTGCTGGGCGAGGGCCGGTACTCGGTGGGGCTGACGACCGCGGAACAGGCGGTATCGGTGGCCCGGTCCGTCGGCGCGGCCGAGGCCGAGGGACGGGCGCTGACCACCGTCGGCGTCGCGTTGACGCTGCTCGGACGCACCGGACCGGGCATCAAGGCGATGCGCGAGGCAGTGCGAATCACCGAAAATCTCGACAACCTCGAGGACCTGCTGCGCGCCTACGCGAACCTCGCGTTCGTGCTCGCGGTCTCCGGCCGCGCCGAGGAGTCGCTGCACACCGCCGAGACCGGGTACCGAATCGCGCAGCGGTTCGGGCTCGGCACCAGCCGGATGGGCGGGATGCTCGCGAACAACATCAGCGCCTCCCTCGTTCAGCTCGGCCGCTGGGACGAGGCCGCCGCCCGGCTCACCCAGCTGCTGATCGACCGGCCCGTCGCGGAGACCCGCTACGCCACTCTGACCCTCGCCGAGATCCACCTGGCCCGCGGCCGGTTCGAGCAGGCCGAGCAGCTCGTGCGGGCGGTGCGCCGGGTCGCCGGGTCGACCGTGCAGCCCGCGCTGGCCGGTGCGATGGCCGCCTACCTCGCCGAGATCCACCTATGGCGCGGCGATCCCGCCGCCGCCCGCACGGCGGTGGCCGACGGGCTGCGGGTCACCGGCGACGCCGAGAACGCCGAGCTGGTGCTGCGGTTGTGTGCGCTCGGCCTGCGCGCCGAGGCCGACGAGTACGACCGGATCCGGGCGGTGCCGCGGCAGCGGGCCGGCGCCGTCGACCCGGTGCGGCGGCGGGCGGCCGAGCTGATCGCGATGGTGCGCGGGATCGGCGCCGATCCGCCGCTGCTTCCGGAGGCGGAGGCGGTCCGGCGGCTGTGTTTCGCCGAGTACAGCCGTGTCGACGCGACGGACCCGGCCGACACGGCGGGGCTGTGGGAGGAGACCGCCGACGGCTGGGACGCGCTCGGGCGTCCGTACCCCGCGGCCTACGCGCGCTGGCGCCGGGCCGAGGCGGCGTTGAACGCACGGGATCCGCACAGCGCGACCGGGGCGGCGCGGGCCGCGTACGACAGCGCCATCCGGCTGGTGGCGGTGCCACTGCGTACCGAGCTCGAGTCGCTGGCCCGCCGGTCGCGGATCGTGCTCACCGAGCCGGTCGCCGACGCTGCCGCCGAGCAGGCTGCGCTCGAGACGCACGGACTCACCCGCCGCGAGCTGGAGGTGCTCAGGCGCCTGTGCGACGGACACACCAACCGGCAGATCGCCAGCGAGCTGTTCATCACCGAGAAGACCGTGAGTGTGCACGTGTCGAACATCCTCACCAAGCTCGACGTGAACAACCGCGGCGAAGCGGCGGCCGCGGCGCATCGCCTCCACCTTGTAGGTGCTCGACTTTCGGGCCATACACAGACGAAGGCACCAGTGCCTTTGCTCAAGGCTCAAGCGGCCGAGGGTGATGCCGAGCCATCCGAGACGATCGTCGACGCGAGTCCACCCCGTTGGGTCACGCCCATCAAACTCGTCCGCCGCGATCGACGTTTTGTATACGCGATCCTTCCGGCATGGAGCCCTGACACCATCATCACGTTACGGATAAAGGAATTGCCAAGATTGGCGCTGGCCAAACTTGAGGGTGGGCAGATTCCAGTTCGCGGAGTAGTGCGGGCCAACATTGCGGCAACGAGTGTCGAGGAGTTGCAGATCTCGGACCTGTCATTCGATGCCGCAGTTCCCTCGGACGAGTCACTCGGGTTGGCGTCCGATGGCTAGTATCAGCATTCTCGATTGTGGGCACGGAAACTGTGCGGTCATACAGTCGGCGAATCGGGTAATCGTGGTAGACGCCCCTCGTCGCGCAAGTCTACTTACCTACCTAGATCACCTAGGCCTCACGGACATTCATGCGTTGTTACTGTCACACGCCGACGCCGACCACGTCGACGGCGCCGCTACCTTGCTTACGGATTCTCGCTATACAGTCCGCAACGTCTTCGTGAACCCCGATCCGATTCGACGCACGACGGTGTGGGATGACTTAAAGCATGCACTCGGCATCGCTCGGCGGCTGCATGGCACCGTTTTGCACAGCACATTGACCACGACTGATCCTGGGCAAATCGCGCTAGACTCTGTTGTGGTTCAGGTGCTAGGTCCGTCTCCAGAAATGGCCATATCCGGACCCATGAGTCGCCTGGAAGGGGACAATCTCACTGCGAATACCAATTCGGCCGTCTTAAAGGTGGTGGTCGCAGGGCGAAACTGTGTGCTATTGCCAGGCGACGTTGACGCAACAGGCCTAGACCGACTCGTGGCAGACGATCAGGACCTAGCAGCACCGGTGCTGGTATTCCCACACCATGGGGGCCGCCCAGGAGCAGTTGATCCGGCGAAGTTCGCGATCGACCTATGCTCAAGAGTTCAGCCCGAGCAGGTGATATTCTCAATTGGCCGAAGTTCTTTCCGGAATCCGCGACCAGAAATCGTGGAAGCCATCCGAACGGTGACAGAATCTGTTTACATCGCATGCACGCAACTATCAAGGCACTGCGTTCATGCCGAAGCGGTTGGTCAAGCCGCTTGCGCAGGAACCATCGTCATTGACCTACCTGAGGTCCGGTGGCGCGGCCTGTCGCAACGACGCCACAGCGAGTACGTCAACACATTGTCCATGCCGCTGTGCAAGTCTTTGCCCATAAGACGGCCATCGGCCAAGGCGTAACACTCTCCTGCAAGGACCGGCTGTGTTCCAAGCCCACGAGCGTTGAACTCAAGCTCGCCGCCTTCAAAATGTCATTCGCCCGCCGCAACTCGGCGTTCTCGGCCCGCAACCGTTTCAACTCGTCCCGCTCGACCCTGGACAACTGGTCGGACGCTCGCCGCGGTCGGCCTCGTCCTGACGCACTCAGTTCCGCAACGCCTCGGGATGCACACCCCCAATTCCGCGTTACATGAGACAGCGGCCGGTCGGACTCACGAGCCAGCCGAACGCCCGGTCCCCACCTCCTGCGGACACTTCCTCGGAGCAGCCACTCAAGGTTCTACCTTCAACCAGGACGATCATCCTGGTATCGGGCCTCCAGTTCCCGGGGAGGCTCAGACCCGTCCAGTTGCCGGACCTGGCGCGGACGGGCCCACGCCCACGGGCGCAGTCGGCCGGCGCACCGCGGGCAGGCGAGCGCTCCGGTGGCCAGGTCGGTGTCGACCCGGCGCTCGTCCCGCACCAAGATCACAGCAGAGGGCTCCTCGCACGCGTGTCAGCGTTGCCTACCACACGGCGGGCGGTCCAGGGGTCAACTGGTGTTGCCGACGCGTCCGGTCAAATGTCCACATGCGACGGTCCGCATCGGCACCCCCAACGATCGCTCGACCGGGAGCCGACCGCCGCCACGAGCAACTCCATGCCGGGCGCTCACGTTGTCGTCGCACACGAACCTCGCGCCGGTCCAACACACGCTCGCGACCGATGTCGCTGACCCGACCCCTGCTGCTCATCCCGAGAGTCGTCCAACACGGCTCGGGCATTCGAGCACCGCCTCACCCTCCTCCCGCCGATGCCCCGTCGGGCGGCAGACAGGACACCGGCCCGGCTGCATGCACGTCTTGGGCCGGTCTTTCCCGGGTACGTGTAGACGCTTTGTGATCGGCGCGTCTGACCGTCATCGACATCGACAGGTCGCTGTCGGTGGTCGCTGTCGGGTAGCGGACTGTTGGCCGACTACGGCGCGGTGGTGCGTGGCACGTCGGCAGCGTGCGCGGTCGCGGTGTGGGGCAGACCGGGTCTACCGGCGGAAGTAGAAGTTGACGCCGTCGAGATTGCCCCAGTCAGCCATCCCCGACGCCCCGGTGAACCGCAGAGGGTGCTCCCCGCAGTTGCCGTTCCAGTTCACGTGACGCACGTCGATCGTCCATTTCCTCGTCTGGCCGTTGTATGCGGCCCCCGTGACGATCGCCATATGCCCGGCTGCCCCGGCGCCCTTACGGTTGCGGTCCCAGACCATGATCGTGCCCGGCCGGGGAGAGACCCGAACGTAGCCTCGCTCGTTCATGGCGGTCTCGGTGTATCCGGCCGCCGTCGGTGGCCCTCCAAGAAGACCCGTCTTGCTTCGCGCGTACGTGACGCAGCTGCAGTTGTACGGATCCGCCACCGCCGGCTGAGGACATGCCGTCGCAACGAGGACGCCGCTGAAAGAGAATACGGCGAGGAGCCTCGCCATTCGCATGATGCGCGAACGCATCCTCCACCACCCACCCAGGCGTGACTGAGCTGTCTTGGCCATGTCCTTCTCCCCCGTCGGTTGTGCTGGCAGAAGTGACGTTATCGCTGTCACTGGGGACGGGAGGGGATCGCGTACATCCGTGAAATAGTGTGCTGGAAACAGGATTGCCGGCTGAAGCCCGGCACCGTCGCGGCTGCGGGCGTGGCCGCCTCCACACCGCTATCCAGAGGACTCCGTGCCGCCGGACAGGCGGCACCCGGACCCGGTCAGTCGAGTAGTTGCCGGGTACCGGACGGAGGGTGTCGGATCGGCGCCGTTGCCGCCTGAGGTCGCCGCCGTCGGTGGTCCACTGGAGCGCCGGTTTGCTCGCTGGTCGAGGAGGACGTCGTGATGGATGCGGTGCAGGTCTTCTGGGCCCCGGACGGTGCGTCGATGCCGTCGCTGGGCGCGCGGCCGCTGGTGGACGTGACCGACGGGGACACGCCGAACCTGCGGATGCCGGTACGCATGCTGTCGGTGGACACCCCGGAGGTCACCGCCGACACGGCGGCCCGTACCGCGAAGGTCGATGAGAGGTTCACCCGGCTGGTGGAGTGGATCGAACAGGGCAAGGCGCCGATCAACCCGGGGCTGGCCGAGTTCATGGTGCCGAAGTTGAAGACTGGCAAGGCCGGCAGTCTGCAGTTCGAGCAGGGGCAGGCGGCGTCGGCGTTCAGCAAGCACGACATCGCCACGAAGCTCGCGCGGCCGTCCGGGAAGCCGAGATCGATGTTCATCCGCATCGCCGATGCCCCGTTCGACAGCAACCATCGGCTACTGGCCTATGTGGCTCCGGACTACTCCGCGCAGGAGCGGCGCACGATCCCGAAGGGGCGGCGGCCGACGTTCAACCTCGACCTGGTCACCGCCGGTCACGCCGCCCCGTTCGTCATCTACCCACGTGGCACAGGAGGCGCCGGGCCAGGATCGTCGCCGCCTGCCGGTCCGCCGCGGAGGCGGCCAGGGAGTGGGCCACGACCAGCGGGATACCGTGCCGTCGTGCTTCGGCCCGCACGGCCCGCCGCTGAACCGGCGTGACAGAACGGACCGCCGGCGCCACGGACGCCACCGGCACCACCCCCGTAACCACGGTTAGCAGCAGGCCCGCGTTGGCAAGGACCGCACCGAGCCGGTACCAGCCAGCGGACCGCGCCCCGACCGCGGCAATGAAGAAGACCAGCACGGGACAGACCACGGCGGCCGCGGCCACCGGCAGTGCACGGGCGAGGTCAGCAGCCGGCGCCAGGACACCGATCCCGGTTCACAGGCCCGGGTTGACGTAGCGGCCAGACGGGCCGATACACCCAATGCCGGGGATTGGCCGACGCCGGCCCAGGGACGCGAGCGCACCACGGACATAGCTCACGCCAACACAGCCAGCGAGACGGACTTCTTACCAGATCTGACCTTCTTGCGGGCGACTTGGTGGCGGCATTTGTACAGGCGATGTACTATTGGCGGCACGGTATACGGAGACCGAGTCACGTGGATCCCCGGCTTGATCCACTCGGTGGCTAAAGGATTGATGATCCTCCCCGAGCATTGACGAAGCGTGTAGGCACTGTCTCTTCTCGTATGCCGTTGGCCGGGCAGCGGATCGGGAGTGGACCATGCCATCAATCGATCTGACGACGCTGCCGGGCTCCTTGGTTCGACCGTTCGTCGTGGCGATCGCACACCTGCCCATTCTGATCATCGTCATGCTGCTGTCGCCGACGTGGGTCTGCGGTGCCTTCCGCTCGCGAGCGCACGGGGCCGCCACTCTGAAGCTTCTCTGCGAACTCCGCGGATGGAGTTCGGACGTCGTCGCCGGATCCGCCAGCCGCCGGCCGGTGACCCGATGACGGACGATTACCTGCGGCGCCTCGCGAAGAGGCGGACGCTCTACACCGGAGAGACCTACAGCCAGGCCCACAGGGCGCTTGAGCAGGAACCTGACGGTGGCGATCCGATTCCCGAGGCGCATAACGACACGCAGCGGCGGCTTGAGTGTGCCGTCATGGCGGCCCTGCTCCGGTCAGGGGTTCTGCCGATCCGCGCAGTTCGTCCTTTGAAAGACGGTCTTGAGATCATCTTTGACCGTGAGTCGATGGACGAAAATCGTGTGCGCGTTTTCCTGGATGTGGTGCGATACGGCATCGTCGGTGGTCCGTCCTTCACGGCAAGGGGCATCGGTGCGGGAGTAGAAATTCTTGGTGAAAAGTCCTCGGCGCGGCTCGTCCTGCGCAAGGTTCCGTGGCCGAGCTTCAGGATGGCCCTCGACGCGCACGTCACCGGCGGCCTCCTGCCGGTCTCGGCTGATCCGGAGCTGAGCGGGCTGCTGCGACGGGCTGCCGTGCTGAAGACCGCGCAACATCTGGCGTGGGCCGCTGCCCGGCGTGAATGTGCGATTCCGCCGGACGTCAAGGAACTGCTGACCAATCCGATGTACGGGCTACCATCCTTCCGGACCGGCGGGTTGGCAGCTTCTGGCGAAACGACGCCGAGGCGTAGGATATTCGCCCTCCTGGTGGGAGTGAACAGGTTCGGGTTGACGGGATGCAACAACGACATTGAGGCAGTTCAGTCCTACCTGCGCTCAAGGTACTTGGATGCGGAACTGGTCGTCTCGGTTCTCATCGACGCTGATGCGACGCGGGATAAGGTGATTGCGGGTTTTCGAGAGCATCTCGCCGCAGCCGGGCCGCGCGACTCGGTCCTCTTCTGGTTCTCGGGACATGGGTTCCGCGCGTTCGTGGCCGAGACCGAGTCGGTGTCATCCGGACTGGTCACGGCGGACTACACCACGGACGATCCGAAGGGCCTCCACGGATCGGAGCTGGTGACGCTGCTGAACGATGTGGCTGATCGAACCGGTCATGTCGTCGCGGTAATCGACGCTTGCCATGCGGGCGGGACGGTCGGCAGTGAGCAACTGGTGTCAAGCCGAGGCGCGGTTCAGCAGAGACGGCCGGTCCCTTTGTGGGCGCCGATGCCTGTGGTCGCCGAACCGGTCCGGTTCGTTGGACTGGCCGCCGCCGACGCGCGTGAGCAGGCATACGAGTGGCAGAACGGGTACGGCGTCCGGCGCGGGATATTCACCGATCAGCTGTTGATCGCGATGGAGCAGCTAGGCCCGAGCGCAACCTATCGCGAACTCGTGGCATCGCTGAGGATCGAAGCTCTGGCTCCGCACCAGCGCCCTGTGCTCTGGTCGGCCAACGCGGGCCTTATCGACCAGCCGTTTCTCGGCGGCCGCGTGCGGCGGTCGACTTCGGGTACCACCATGTGGCGTGCCGCAGGCCAATGGATCATTGACGTAGGGGCCTGCCACGGTCTTGCACCCGACGCAACGCTCGCAGTGGTCGGCGGGGACCCGTCGCGGCGAGCCGAGGTTTCGCAGGTTCGGCCGGGCGTAGCGCTCGTGCGGCCGGTGGGGTGGGAGCCGCACCACGACGATACCTTCCACGTCGAACTCGTTCGCAATGCGATGTCCGCCACGGAGGTCACGATCGAAGGAGAAGGCGAGACGGCGGCGCGGATTCGCGCGGCGATCGAGATCGCCGGCCTTGGCCGAGGGCCGTCGCCGTACCTCACTGTCACAGCAGGCGCTGACCTCCGCGTCACAACTACCACCGACGGTGTTCGCGTCTACGCAGGACCGATGGACCGTCCGGCTGCTGAACTGGCCGCCAGCCCGGTGGGCGTCGAGCGGACCGTCCGTCTCCTGGAGCGGATAAGCCGATGGAAGCAACTTCTGAATCTCGACAACCCGACTACCGGAATCCGCGACATGGTTCGACTGGAGATCCTCCGAGGCGACGATGAAGTCATCCCGCCCGGACCCGATGGCGTCGTGCGACTGGGCTACCAGCGTTCCCTCGCACCGAAGGTCCGCTTCAGGCTGCATAACATGGCAGATCGTCAGTTGTACTGCGTCCTGATCGTTCTCACCGACACGTTCGGTGCACATACGACGCCGCTGCACGGAGCCTGGCTCGCACCTGGCGATTCCGCCACCGCCAACCACGGGCGGCCAGTGGAACTGGACTCGGCGCCCGGACAGCGCCTCCACCGCGATGAGCGCTTCACCAACTGGGTCAAACTGGTTGTGGCCAGCGAGCCATTCGCCGTGGCCAGCTACGACCTACCCCGCCGACCGGAGATACTCAACGCCACATCAAGGAGTAGAGGATTGGCCGCTACTCCGGCGCCGATATCACTGACGGCTGGGACGCTCCTAGGTAGCCGAGCATTCGGCTCTCTGAAGCGCTCGCCATGGGACCTTGACGCAGACTGGTCGACCACGACCACAAACATCGAGATTCGTAGATAGCAGCACCGACAGCGTTGAGCGCCTCGATGACCTGCCAAAGCTCTCGCTGGTCGTACCCTTGTTGACCAACCCGATCATGGCTGTGTTGCCGCCGACCGGGCTGGGCCTGCAGCCGGGAATGGGCTCGAGACCGCATCGAGGCACTCAGCATCATCCTCTTCGTCGCGCAGGTCGAACGCGAGCCATCGGTGATCGATTTCCGTGACCAGCACCTGGACGGTCGGTCCGGCCATCCGCGCCTTCTGACGGATCACGACGTGCGAGCGTGGATTGACGACCGCCACGTTCGGGACGCCATCCACAAGTCCGCCGTCATCCTCGATTCCAGACAACTGCCGTACATCGACGGCGGTTCGTTGAACGGGCCACCTGGAGCAGGTCGGCGACGTCGGCCCCGCTGGCAATTCTTGACCGCAAGGACGAACTGCCCATTCCTTGACGCTGGCCTCAGTCTTGGTTGGCGTGGTTGCCGTCGGCGTCCTCAGATTCCTGACCGGTGGGTGGGCTGTGCAAGCTCATCGCATAGCCGAGGTTGGTTGCGATAAACTGGATGGTTGGATGGTCGGGGTCCAGGATCCGTCGGGCGTGGGCGAGCACGAGTTGATACCTGGCGATCGCTTTGTCGAGTCGCCCGCTGGCCAGGAGGGCGCTGGCGAGGTTGTTGTGGCAGACGAGTGTGTCCGGGTGGTCCTCGCCGAGTACCCGTTGGTGTTCGGTCAGGACGTACTGGTACAGGTCGAGTACGGCGTCGGCTGGTCTGGCGGACCGATAGGCGACAGCAAGGCTCAGCTGCGCGGCCAAGGTGTCCGGGTGATCGCGACCCAGTACCCGTCGGCGGTCACCCAGTACCTGCTCGAAGAGGGCGATCGCTTCGTCGGCCCTGCCCGTTGACAGATAGGCGCCGGCGAGCCTGTGCCGGGACGACAGGGTGTCCGGGTGGTCGGGGCTCAGCACCTGCTGGCGCTTGTCGACGACGTGCTCGAACAGGGTCACAGCCTGATCTACCAGCCCGGCCATCTCGTACGCACCGGCGAGGTTGTGTTGAGCTGTCAACGTGGCCGGGTGCTTGTCGCCCAGCACCCGTTCGTAGTCGGTGTGAGCGTCTTCGAACATGGCGATCGCCGCATCGATCCGCCCGTTGGACTGGTATGCGCCGGCGAGGTTGTGCTGCGCTGCGAGCGTGTCCGGGTGATTTTTGCCGAGCGCTCGCTGGTACGC
>NZ_BOPH01000164.1 GCF_016863655.1 Virgisporangium ochraceum | reverse complement strand
CCGACCTGCGGACGCTCGCGAGGCTGTACAGGGAACTGAGGGTATCTGGATGATCGCTGCCCAGCTTCTTCCTGCGTTCGGCGAGAACCTCGGTGAAGATGGCCGTTGCCTCATCGACCCGTCCTGCCGCCTGGTAGGCGCCGGCAAGACTGTAACGAGAGTTGAGAGTGGAGAGGTGGCTGTCGCCCAGCAACCGCCTGCGCTTGGCGAGCCCGTCCTCGAAGAGCCTGATCGCTTCGCTCACCCGTCCAGCTGACCGATAGGCACCCGCGAGGCCGTGCTGAGAATTCAGCGTGTCCACGTGATCGTCACCAAGCAACCGTCGTCGTTGGGCGAGCACCTGCTCAAAACGGGTGATGGCGAGATCGAGTTGGCCATGTCCTTGCCGTAGCGCCGCCGCCCGATCACCCAGAAAGAGCAGGTCACGGTCGATCTTGTCCGGCTCGATGAGTGAGTAGAGGGCGTCGATGTGCGCAAGGAGCACATTCCACCGCGGCCAGGTAGTGGGCTCGCTCCACACATCATGGCCGGGGACGGCAGCCATGAGCAGTTCGACAGCCTGCCTCGCTGGACCGGCGGCCGACGCGGTGCGGGTAACAGCCTGAACGAGCCTGTGCACGCGGATCGTCTCGCCCGTGTAGCTGATCATGCTGTATGAGGCCAGCAGGGCCGCCGCCTCCGCGACCTCGTCTGGATCTTCGGCTAGTGGATGCAGCACGTCGACGGGCAGGCTGTCCGGCGCGAGCCAGGCCAGGACCTCCATCGTCTGAACGGCGAGCGTCGAGCGGGCCCTGATGGTCCCCATCGTGATCTGCCAGACCCGGCTGACAGTGCGTCGGGCGTCGCCACCCTCACCGGCCCGGTCTGCGATGCGGTCGAATCGTCTGGCCAGCATGTCGAGGTAGCCGGCGTACCCAATGCTGGAATGGAGTCCGAGGTAGGTCGCCGCCTGCTCCAACGCCAACGGCAGATCGCCCAGCTCCGCCGCCAGGCGACGTGCCCCGGCCCGGTCGTCGTTGCCAGTCAGCTGTTCCAGCAGTTGCACACTGGCGGTCCGTTCCAGCACCTCCAACGGCAGCGAGGCCAGGCCGAGGACCGCCCACCCAGCAGCGCCGAGGTTCCGGCGCGTAGTCAGCACGACCCGGCTTTGACCTGTCGCCAGGTCCAGCAACGGGCGAACATGTTCGACGTCTTCCACGTTGTCGAGCACCAGCAACCATATACCGTTCGAGCGCAGCCAGTTCATGGCCCACCGCCGGGCGTCCGCTGAGGTCTTGGCCGGGTGGAGCCGCTCGGTCAGTTCGGCCAGGCCCGCATCGATGCTCGCCGGACTGTCGGCAGTGATCCACCAGACCAGCCGGTACCGATGGAGATCTGTCCGGGCGTAGCGGATAGCCAACGCCGTCTTGCCGACGCCGCCCAGGCCGTACACGGCCAGGCCCGGCCCGTCGTCCCGCAGCAACTCCCTGAGTTCGTTCACATCTCGCCCCACGAAGACCCTGGAGCCGGCCGAGGGCAGATTGTGCACGGCGATCTCGACGGTTGGCGGGTCGGGCCGATCGGCTCGCGGCGACGGTAGACCGGCGGGACCGACCCGGGGGTCGAACTGAATGTTGCCCTCGCCGATCTGGACGCTATCCGAGCCGGTGACCGACACCGACGGATCGGTTGCCAGGCCGGCGACCGGTGGCGCTGAGCCCGTGACCTCTGTCTGAGGCACCGTGGGCGAGAGGCCGTCCAGCAGTGCGAACAACACCTCAGCCGATGCCCGGGCGGCGAACTTGGTGTATCTGTCGCCGCCGCCGGTGTCGTCGGCTACCCCCTTGACGACGAGCCAGGGTAAGCGGCGATCGTGGTGGTGTGCCACCGTAGCGATTACTGCAGCCTCGCCGTCGATGGCGGCGACCGTCCGTACGCCCTGCCTGGCGAGCTGCTGCCAGATTCCGCCGGTGGCGATCATCGCGCTGCCGGAGGCGACCGGCGCGACCGTCACCCCGAACGGCAACCGGGCCGGGCCATCCACATCGTCATACAGGCGGCGATGGATCAACTCGAAGCCGGCGTCGGTCAACTGAACCGAACCGTCCCGCCGTCGTGAGATGATGCCGCCGGCCGTGAACCGGGCGAGCCGCGAACCCCAGCTCCCGTTCGGGAAGTACCGGTCCCGTGCCGGGGCATGGCGCGGATCGATACCCTGCTTCAGCCGCTCCAACAGCCAAAACATCGCCTCGTCCACGCCGGCCGCTCCATAACTCGGCAACCCCGATGGATCGAAGTCCTGCGCCTTCCGAACCCACTCCGGATCCAGGGAAATCTGCCGGTGGTCAGCCGCGAAGCCCTGCAGCCCGTGCTCGCCCTCATCCCACCCGTAGGCCACCTCCGCGATCACCACGTCGCCGGGCGCGACCAGTTCCGGATTGCCGATACACACCCCGCACATCGCCAACAACTGCGGTCGCAACTGTTCCACCAAGGTCGTCGCTAAAGTCGAGGTAAGCCGCGGGCCCGGCGCGATCGGCCTGGCCAGCGCCACTGCCAACTTGCGGCCGCCAACGCCGCGGTACTCGCCCGACCAGTACGGCGTCGACCCCTCCTGGCCGCGTTGATCCCATTCCACCACCCACGGCCCAGCCAACCCAGCCAGGCCAGCAGCCATCGCCGCCGCCAGCTCCAACGGCGACGCCGCGATAATCAACACATCGACGCGGTCCTCCGACACCACAGCACACCCCGCAACCCGGCCCGCGGACCACGTGAAACGAGACGAACAGAATATCGACGGTTCGGAAGGCTGAGAGACACCGCCCACCGGCGATCAACCGAACTCCATGAAACCGGGGGAACCTCAGGTGGTCCGTCCCTGCTCGATGTGCCCGCGCTCGACGGCAGGTCGGCGACGACGGCACGGTCGACGGTCTGGTGCCCCGGGTCGCGGTGGCCGGCGTATACGGGGTGCCGGTCGACCGCGTCGAGGCGACCAGCGGCCACGCAGCCGTCGCACACCACGACCTGTCCGAGGTGTTCACGCCGTTCGCGCCGCGGTGGGACGCAGTCGGCGTGACCTTCCCGGTCGGGTCCGGCGAACCGGATGGCGAGCTGTTCGCCGGAAGGTAGGAAGCTCACCGAGCTCCGACGCACTACGTCCGGCAGTTCGGGTACTCGAGTGAGCGGCTCGCATTCCGACGCGCACGATCGGCAGCAAATCCGGACGCCATGGATCTTCATCGTGGCCGCTTTGCAGGTCGACGGACTCGGCTGCGCGAAGTGATCACGAGCGTTCGAACTCACGTCACGACGGTGAGGTCTACGCGTTCGGCATCGGCTCAGATGCTGGTCATGCCAACCACACCGCGATCGACTCGTGGTCGGCGGCCGCGGCGCAGAACAGGGCCACGAGTCGCATGTAGCTCTCGCCCAGATATGACAGCGCCCAGTCTGGGTCCAGATACCCGGATAGACATCGGCGTCGATCATTTCCGCTGCGGCATAGTGCTCCTCGAGACTGGCGAACGGGGTAGCCGCAAGGAACCGCGCCGCGTCGGCCACGTCGGCGGCGGCAAGCAGTCGGGGCGAGTCGTAGCCCCACTCATCGTCGGTCATGGGCTCGCCACCACCGATGATGTCGATTGGCGGGTCCATCCTGTTCAGCAGCCACCGCAGATCGGCCCACGCCTGGTCGGTATTCATACCTCGTGCGGACACGGCCTCGTCCTCGTCTCCCATCCGCAGATCGCCGGCGTACTCGTACGCGCTGTCCGGGTCCTCGACCAGCAGCCGGCGAAGCTCCGCGAGCTCGTGCGGTCGCAACCTCACGTACTCCATGATCATGTTCACGAGCCGAAATTCTGCACCACTCAAAACCGCCGAGAACCAGCAGCGCCACACTTCAGCCGCGCGCACGGCGGCAGATGAGTGTGGCCGAGAGGCGGTGGCGTGGGTCTCTGGTGCAGGTCGGTGAGGATCAATGCGGGTCAGGGCAGTTCGGTGTCCGGATGGGTGGCCAGGTAATGGCTGGCGGTCCCTTGGTCGATGAGCGATTGGTCGGCCAGCCATTCAACAGCGCGGCGGTGGGCCCTGTTGTCGCGGAAGGCGTGCCACGTCGGGATCAGATGTGGGTAGCCGGCGTGCAACTCCGCCTTGAACCGACCGAAGGCACCGCGACCGTCAATGGCGCGGGCCAACCGGCGACCGGCCGCGTCATCGCTGATCTTGTCGGCGAAGTCGGCCATGTCCTGGTACCAGACGTGCGACGGCAGCGGGTCGATGCAGACCAGGTGGTCCAGCTCATCGAGATCGACTGGGTTCTGCCCGTCGATGCCGGTGTCCGCGGTCCAGAAGATGATCTCCCCGGTATGTGGATCGATCAGCCACCGGTACTCGTAGGCGCTCTGGTCAGCAAGCGCACCCACGATCTCCTCCAGGTCGACGTGGCCCAGGTCAAGCACCAAGCCAGGGTAGACCGACCGGATCATTGACGCCTTAACCGCTCACAGGCAGTGAACGCCGTCGAGCGGCTGCAAGGGGTGCGGCCGGCTACCGGTCGACCTCGGATCCCGGCCTGGGCTTGACTTCGGCGCCCCGTAGTCCGACCGCGTCGAGCTCTGCCACCAGAATGCGGATCATGGTGCGAGCCATCAACGGCATTGTGCCGTCCTTACAGTCGCAGTTGACCGTCGAGTTGGTGGCCATGGCGCTGTTGGGCGTGTAGTTGCGAGGATCAAGGTCCCCGCCCTCCTCCAGCAGCCGCTCCAATGCCTCGTGGTCGTCGAGTTCCCGGCCGTCGGCCGTGACCAGCGCGAACCGGCGCGCCGCCGCGTCCAGCGCCGCCTCGAGCCGTTCGCCGTCGGCAGCCACCACCTTCACGCCGAAGTCCTGCCCTACGGCGGTGCCGAGATCATCAAAGATCAGGGCGAACACCGTCGGGTCGACGATGACCCCACTCGGGTGGTTCCAGTACTCGTGGCTGATGGCATAGCGCATCCACCACGCAGCCAACCGGTCGTCACCCCAGTCGATGTGCTCAACAGAGACACGCCAAGCCATGTCGACCCCGCCGAGCTCGACGGCGACGGCGAACCATCCCCGGGCGAAGCCGGCATGGGACAAACCTTGCCGAAGCACATGGTAAGAGCCGAGCCGGAATGCGGTCTCTGCGTCGCGCTCGGCGAGTACCGGCCGGTACCAGTCCGGAAGCTGCGCTGACAACCGCTCACGCCGATCATCACGGCTCTCCTCGACCATGATCCGATCGTGCCAGTCACAGCACCACAGACGCGGAGAAACAGCAAACCGCCCAGGACACGACCGGCACCAGTAGCACCAGCCCGTCCCGGGCACTATCACTATCTCCGTTCGGCCTCGGCCGCCCGATGGGGCAGACATCCCAGTTGCGGCTGCCATTGAGCGCGCTGACTGCAAGCAGATCAGTGCGGTCGAAAGGCAATGCGATGGTCCGGTTGTTCGGTCGCTCGGAGTCGCTTCGGAGGTCAGGGCAGTTCGACGTCTGAGTGTGTGGCGAGGTAGTGGCTGGCGGCATCGTGGTCGATGAGCGATTGATCGGCTAGCCGTTCAACGGCGCGGCGGCGGGCCCGGTTCTCGCAGAATGCCTGCCACGCCGTGAACAGGCGCGGGTGCTCTCGTGCAGCACTGCCCTGAACCGGCGGAACGCGCCGCGACCGTCGATAGCGCGCGCCAGCCGGCGGCCGGCGGAGCCGTCACTGATCCGCTCAGCGAAGTCGGCCATGTCCCGATACCAGACGTGTGACGGCAGCGGGGCGATGGGGACCAGGTGGTCCAGCTCGTCGAGATCGACCGGGTTGTGCCCGTCGACACAGGTGTCCGCAGTCCAGAAGACGATCTTGCAAGTCTGCGGATCGATGAGCCATCGGTGCTCGTACGCGCTCTGGTCAGCAAGCGCATCCGCCACCTCTTTCAGTTCGAAGCGGTCCAGGTCAAGCACCGGACCAGGGTAGACCGGGTAGGACAGTCGACGCCCGACCCTCGGCGCCGCACAGTCAGCGGCAGATCCGCGCACGTGATCTGGGGGG
>NZ_BOPH01000163.1 GCF_016863655.1 Virgisporangium ochraceum | reverse complement strand
CGAGGACCAGGGAGCCCTGTGGGAGGGGCGACGCACGGAGACGCCCGGCCGGCCGACAGGCCCGCCGGGCGCCTTCGCGTCAACTCACAGGTGCAGGCGGAGGCGGAGCATCGTCGACGGGGTGCTGGGGTCGTCCCGGTCGACGACGGCCAGGACACGGGGGCCGGCGCCGCACAGGGCCAGCCCCTCGACCTTCAGCGTCGGGCCGGCCCGCTCGGGCAGGGGAGTGACGGCGTCGACGCGGTCGCCGTCGAGGACGGCGAGGGCGGACGCGACCACCGGTCCGTCGTCGAAGGGGTTCGGGGTGTCCTCGGCCGCGGCGCTGACCAGGATGCGGCCGTCGGGCAGCGTGACGGCGTCGGTGATCGCCAGGTCGGCGCCGTCGATGGCGCCGAGGTCGTAGCGGCGGACGCTGTGCGGGTCGACGGTGGCCCGTCCCGGCGCGGCCGTCAGCAGGTCGACGTCGACGCTCGCCGACGCGATGCCCGCCGCCGCGTTGCCGCGCTGGAACCACCGCACCCGGCCGCCGGCGACGCAGGCGCCCTCCAGGTTCAGGTGCTCCGCGGGCAGACCGAGTGCGTGGGCCACGGCGCCGTACAGCGGCGTGAGATCGGTGACCGCGAACGCCGGTCCCATGGCATTGAGCGCGACCGTCGACGCCCGCATCCGCCGCGGGGTCGAACCGGAGCCCAGCAGCAGCACGCCGGCCGGAGCCTCGCACGCCGCCTCGAAGTCGGGCTTCAGGTGCTTGGTGCCGGCGGCGACCCCGAACACCTCGAGACCGTCGACGGCGTCGAGCACCCGGACCGGCGTCGTGCCGGTCGGCCGGTGCCAGGCCGCGTGCGTGGCGTCGTCCTGCGCGATGAGCCAGCCGTCGCCGAACGGTGCGATCGCCGACGCCGACCGCACCGGTGACCCGTCGTCGAACCGCAGCGCGGTCTCGTGCTCCACCTCGATGCGCACGGTCAGCCCGGCCCGGTCCACACGAAGCGGACGTCGGGGGCCTGCTCCTCGTTGCCCGACCCGTCGGTGGCCTCGGCCACCACGAACCCGTGCCGCAGGTAGAACCGTTGCGCCGCCGTGTTCGTCACGAACGTCCAGAGCTGCAGACCCGCCGGCCGACGGGCCTTCGCGTGCTCGACCAGCCGCGAACCCAGTCCCATGCCCGTGAACCCCGGAGCGACGTAGAGCTGGTCGACCCGGTCGCCGTCGAGAACCATCACCGCGAGCGGCACGCCGTCGGCGTCCTCGGCCAGCCACACCTCCCGCTCGGGAATGACCACGGTGCGGACCCACTCCCGCGTCTCCGCGTCGGAGTGCACCCCGGGAGGGATGGCATCGCCCGCGGCGAGGCGCGACCCGATCAGAACGTCGGCGACCATCCGGGCATCGTCGACGCCGGCCCGCCGAAGCGCCGCCGACCCCACCCGCCCGGTGTGCGAAGGGCCCATGGACCGCATCATCCCCAGCCCGGCGGCGGCGGGCAACGGGTTAGTCACCCACCTGGACGGCGTCGACGAGTTTCCTGCGCACGGTCTCGGCGTCGGGGTGGCCCAGGCGGGTCAGGATGTCGTGGGCCCGGCGCCAGGCGGCGCTCGCGGCGCCGTGGTCGCCGGCGGCGCGGTGGCTGTCGCCCAGGTGGGAGAGGGCGTCGGCCTGGTTGAACCGGTCGCCGGCCTCGGCGTACAGCTCGACCGACCGGGTGTAGCAGTGGTGGGCCCGCGCGTGGTCGGCGAGGCGGTGGTAGGCGTAGCCGAGGCTGTCCCAGGTGCTGGCCTCTCCGTGCACGTCACGGACCTCCTGGTGCAGGGTCAGGGCCTCACGGCAGTGGGCGAGCGCCTCGGCGTGGTTGCCGAGCTGGGCGTGGCACCAGCCGACCGCGTTGAGCGCGTGCGCCGTGCGGCTCGCCGTGCCCACGGCCCGGAAACCGGCCAGCGACTGCTGCGTGTGGTGCAGCGCGCGCCGCTTGTCGCCCTGCCGCCAGCGCAGGAAGCCCAGGTTGCGGTGCGTGTGCGCCGCACCGCCGCGGTCTCCGGTCTGCCCGTACAGGTGCAGGGCGCGGTCGAAGTGGTCCTCGGCCCGGTCGTGCCGGCCCAGGTGCACCTCGACGAACGCGAGCAGGTTGTGGGCGTACGCCTGCGCGCCCGGGTCGCAGAGGCGGCGCGCCGCGTCCAGCGCGCCCCGCCACGTCGCGGCCAGCTCGTGCCAGTGCCCCGAGCGGAACATGAACGTGTCGAGCGCCCAGGCGAACTGCCAGACGTGGCCGGGGAACTCCCGGACCGCCGGCGATCGCAGGATGGCGCCCAGCGTCTCGGCCTCCGCGGCGTACCAGGCCGTCGCCCGGTCGCGGTCGGTCGGCGGATCGAGGGTGACGCCGGCGGCGGGTGCGCCGAGTAGCAGCGGCATGGGGTCGCGCATGGGGTCGAGCTGCCGGTTCGCGGCATGGGCGGTGTGGACGTGGTGGTCGAGGAGCCGGGCCAGCGACGCCCGCCGGGTGGCCGCGTCGTCGTGGGTGCGCGCCTGGTGGGCGGCGTAGGCGCGGAGCAGGTCGTGCGTGGTGTAGCGGCCGGGGCGGTGCTCGGTGAGCAGGCTGCTGCGGGTCAGCTCGGTCAGCAGCCGCCGCGTCACCGGAACCGGCTCGCCGGCGAGGCTGGCGGCGGCGGGGACACCGATGTCGGTGCCGGGGTGGAGGCCGAAGAGCCGGAACAGCGTGGCCGCCGGCGCGGAGAGCGCCGCGTACGACCAGGAGAACACGGCGCCGGCCCGGGTGCTGGCCTCGCCGGCGTCGAGGGCGTCGAGCCGCCGGTCGGCGTCGGTGAGCTCGGCGGCGATCGTGGCCAGCGGGAAGGTGTTCTGCTGGGCCCGTGCGGAGATGATCGCCAGCGCCAGCGGCAGGCCCGCGCACGCGGTGACGATCTGCTGGACCGCGTCGGGCTCGGCCGCCGTGCGGTCGGCTCCGAGCCGGAACCCGAGCAGCTGACGGGCGTGCGCGCCGGGCAGCACGTCGAGCGTCACCGGGTGCGCGCCCTCGGCGGCGATCAGCCCGGTGAGGTGGTTGCGGCTGGTCAGCAACGCCACCGTGGTACCCGCCCCGGGGAGAAGCGGGCGGGCCTGGTCGGCGTCGCGGACGTTGTCGAGCACGATGAGGATCCGCTTGCCGGCCAGGAGGCTGCGGTAGAGCGCCACCTGTGCGTCGGGGTCCGGGGGAACGGCGTCGGCCGCCACGCCGAGCGCGACCAGGAAGCCGCGCACCGCCTGCGCCGGCCGCATGCCCTGCCCGCCCGGGTCGAAGCCGCGCAGGTTGACGAACAGCTGCCCGTCCGGGAACCGGGCGGCCGCCCGGTGTCCCCAGTGGACGGCGAGCGTGGTCTTGCCGACGCCGGGGCCACCGTGGACGACGGCGACCGTGGGGCTCGCGGTGAGGCCTTCAGTGAGTAGCGCGTCGAGCCGGGCCAGCTCGTCCTGCCGGCCGGAGAACCCGCGGACGTCGAGGGGAAGCTGCGCCGGGACGACCCGCGACGCACCGGTCACGGCGACCCGCGGCGGCTCCGGCGGTTCCGGGTGGTCGCCCGACCCGCGCAGGAGGCGCACGTGCAGGTCCCGCACCGCCGCCGAGGGCTCGCTGCCGAACCGGTCGGCGACGGCGGCACGCAGGGCGGCGTAGCAGTCGAGGGCGGCGGTCACCTGTCCCGTCGCCGCGTACGCGGCCATCAGCGACGCGACCAGCCGTTCGGCGACCGGGTCGTCGGCCACCGCCGGGCGCAGGGTCCGGATCACCTCCGCCGGCGCCGACGGCCGGGCGCAGCCGGGACCGGACAGGCGCAGACCGGCCTCCGCCCAGTCGGCCAGCAGGTCGGCGCGCTCGCGCCGCAACGTGTCCCGCATCCCGGCCGCCCAGTGCCCGGGCAGGTCCGCGAGCGCCTCGGCGTGCCAGCCGGTGAGGGCGCGGCGCAGGAGGTCGACGGCCCGCTCGTCGTCGCCGGTCCGGGCGGCGGCCCGGCCCCCGGTCGCGAGCCGCCGCGCCCGGTGCAGGTCGACCTGGTCGGGGTCGCAGTCGAGGCGGTACCCGCCGGACCGGTACGACAGCGTTCCGGACCCGCCGACGACCCGGCGCAGCCGGGCCACGTACGGGGCCACCGGGTTGCTCGCGCGTGGCGGACGCCCGTCCCAGATCCGTTCGACGATGCTCTCCACCGGCACGCTGCGGTCGGGGCTCAGCAGCAGGACGGCGAGCACGAGCCGCTGACGCGGCGGGCCGAGGTCGACGTCGCGGCCGTCGACCTCCAGCCGGACCGGGCCGCGCAGCAGTGACCACGCGACCGACCGGCCCTGTTCGCCCACCACGCGGAGCAAGTTACACGGCGACCCACAGTGATGCCGTCGACTTTCGTCGATGGGCGCGGGTCACGCGTTCGTCAGCTGCCGTTCACCCCGGCACCACCGTGCGGCCGGCCGGCCACGTCACCGTGGAAGCTCCGGAGCCGATGCCATGGACTGCAGCAGACACCTACCCGACGCCCTCGTCCTGCCCCGCCGGGACGGGGTGTCGGATCGTGGTCACGACCCGCTCGACGCGGACCCGCCGCCGGGTCTCCCCGCGGTGCTGGTCCTGCGCCCGCCGGGCGGACGGACCGCCCGCACCGCGGCCGAGCCGGACCTCAGATGACGGTGCACGGGGTCGGGCCGAGCCGGATGTCACCGGGACGCGGGTTGCTCCCCGAGTAGGTGCCCTGGAAGCCGAACGACACCGTGCCGTTGGTGGGCAGGGTCCCGTTGTAGGTCTCGTTGGTGGCGGTCACCGTGCTGCCGGTCTGCGTGATCCGGACCTGCCAGGCGCCGGTGACGCGCTGGTTGCCGCCGAACGTCCAGGTGAGCGTCCAGCCGGACATCGCGGGTCCGCGGTTGGTCACGGTCGCGGTGACGACGAAGCCGGTGCCCCAGTCGTTGACCTCCCAGCGCACGGTGCAGCCGCCGGCCGGCGCGGAACTCGAGCCCGACGACGAGGGCGACGAGGGCGACGACGACGAAGGGCTCGACGGCGAGGAGGCCGACGACGACGGGTTCCCGCCGAGCGGCGGGAACCGCAGGATGCGGTCGTCGGACTGGGCGGGCGTGCCCCGGCCGTCGCGGTTGCTCGTGGTGACCCACAGCCATCCGTCCGGTCCGGCCACGACCGTCCGCAGCCGCCCGTGCTGGCCCTGCAGTTCGGCGACGGGCGTACCGGCACCGCCGCTCGCGGTCAGCGGGACGGTCCACAGCCGCGTGCCGCGCAACGCGGCCGCGAACAGGGTGTTGTTGGCGAACGCCGCGCCGCTGGGGGAGGCCTGCGACGTGCTCCACTGGACGATCGGGTTGCGGAAGTTCGGGTTGTTCCCGATGCCCTCGACGGTCGGCCAGCCGTAGTTGCCGCCGGCCACGATCTGGTTGACCTCGTCCCACGTGTTCTGGCCGAACTCGGTGGCGTAGAGGCGGCCCTGGCCGTCCCACGCCAGTCCCTGCACGTTGCGGTGGCCGAGGCTGTAGACGAGCGAGCCGGCGGTCGGGTTGTCCGGCGGCACGCTGCCGTCGGGTCGCATCCGCAGGATCTTGCCGTTGCGGCTCTGCGGGTTCTGCGCGTTGGAGGTCTGGCCGGCGTCGCCGACACCGGCGTAGAGCATGCCGTCGGGACCGAACGCGATCCGTCCACCGTTGTGGATCGACGCCTTCGCCAGCCCGCTGACGACCACGGTCTGGTTCTGCACCGCGGTCAGCGGGAACCGGACGATGCGGTTGTCGCTGGCGGCGGTGAAGTAGGCGTACACGAGGTTGTCGGCGGCGAACGTCGGCGACACCGCGAGGCCGAGCAGTCCGCCCTCCCCGCCCGGCACCACGCCGGGCACGGTGCCCAGCACCACCGGCGCCGACCCGGTGCGGACCTGCAGCAGCCGCGCGCTGTCGCGCTCGGCCACCACGGCGCTGCCGTCGGGCAGGAACGCCATCCCCCAGGGCGTGGCGAGCCCGGTGGCGACGGTCTGCGGCCGGGTGAAGTCGAAGCCGCCCGCGGCCTGCGCGGCGGAGGGCGACAGGACCAGGATCGCGAGCGCACCGACGAGCGCGGCAGCGCTCAGTGCGGCCAGGGTGGTGCGTATCCGGAGCATGGGGTACTCCCGGTGGACGGGGGCGGGTCGCCGTCCAGCGTCCCATTCGTATTGGCGTTCATCAATGACTTTCGGAAACTTTTCGATTCCGGCCCCCGGCGCCCCGGCGGGGGCGCCGGGGGCTGCCGTTCACAGGCCCCAGCCGTACCGGATCCGGTCGCGGCCGGACGCGTTGCGCACGGCCAGGTTCAGGTTGGTGCCGCTGCCGGTGAGGCTGAACATCGAGTAGTAGTCGAAGCCCGAGGACCCGGTGGGCTTGCCGCCGAGCGCCGGCCAGTACGTGCCACCCATCCGGTTGTCGCGCATGACCTGTGTGACCGCGCGGATGTGACGCACGAAGTTGTCGGTGCTGCCGGCGTCGGCGTAGTTGAGGCCGGTCGACATCGGCGCGCCGAACTCGGTGACGACCGCGCGCGAGGCGCAGGAGCCGAGGCGGGTCTGGATGTGGCCGCGGAACTGGTCGTAGGTCATCGCGCTATAGAAGAACGCGTAGTGGTGGAACGACAGCAGCGTCCCGTTGAACCGGCTGTCGGTGCAGATGTCGCGCAGGTCCTGGCTGTAGCCGGTGCCACCGATGAGCGTGCGCGCGGGCACGGCCGAGTAGTGGTAGCTCATCCAGTTCGCGGCGACGGTGCGCCACTCCGCCGAACTGTAGCCGTGCGGCTCGTTCATCGGTTCGAAGTAGACGTTGGTGTTGGCGCCGTAGAGGTAGGTGACCCGCGACCACATCGTGTTCCACGCGGCGAGGTTGGTGATCCGGCCGCCGGAGGCGGCGCCGTCCTCCCAGTAGGCGAGGATCACCCTGAACCCGCGGGCGGTGGCGGCGTCGATCGCGCCCCGGTAGTTCTCCCACCACGCCGTGCCGACGGTGTGCGTGTTGATCGGCAGCCGCACGGTGTTGACCCCGATGGCCGCCATGTCGTCGTAGAGGGCGTTGGCCTTGGCCCGCACGGTCGCGTTGCTGTCGGACTGGCTCAGGCCGTGCAGGACGAGCGGCCCGGTGCTGAAGTTGTCACCGAGCACGGCCCAGTTCATGCCCCGGAACTGGTTGGTGGCGGCGCCGGCCGGTGCCGCGCCCGCGGCGACGGCGAGTGGCACCACCGTCACCGCGGTCACCGCGCTGAGGAGCACGCGACGTATGCTCTGTCGGATCGTCAATGTCTCGTCCCTTCTCCGGGATTCGGGGTGCCGGACGTGGCGGATCCGGCAACCCTCTTGGTAATCCGGCGTGAACGCGCGCGCGATCGTTCGAACCGACCCGGCCACAAAGAGACATGGACGAACATCGGTATCGACCCGGTTCGGCGGGAGGGTGGACGATGCACCGATGGTTACGGGACCTCGTCGTACCCCGTCGGTGGCGGACCGTCGACGAAGGACCGACGTGGCAGCCGGTCCGGGACCACTACATCGCGCGGTGGGGGGAGCCGGAGGAGTCGTTCCATCCCGTGCGGTCGGGGAATCAGAGCGGGTTCCCCGGTGAGGTCGTGGCCTGGCCGGAGGACCTGACCGCGGATCTGGGCGTCAAGATCTACGCGACCGTGGGCGCCTCGACGTTCGTGTCTGGAGACGGACACGCATCGGAGTTCGTCTGCGGGGTGGCCAGCGACTGTCCCGGCATCGCGGACGGCCTGGCCGACCTGTCCACGGTGGTGGTCCGCAACGGCCTCGGCGTCGGCCACGGCTCGACGTTCGCGTTCGCGAAGCCGTTGTGGCGCGGCACCCGGATGACCGCGATGCTCTGCCTCCAGCAGGAGGGGACGATCGACACCCTGGTGGGTCCGGGCTGGCACGTCGAGTTCTACCAGGCGATGCCGGTGTTCACCTACGAGGTTGCCATCAAGCGCCGCGACGGGGTCAGCGGGCTCCTGGCCTGGTGGCAGGAGAACGAGACCCGGTTCTGGGACCCGCACCGCACTCCGACGTCCGGCTAGCGTGGGCGGATGCGGATCGGGGAGCTGTCGGACAGGACCGGGGTCAGCGTACGGGCGCTGCGCCACTACGAGGAGGAAGGGCTGATCCGGTCCGGCCGCCGCGGCAACGGCTACCGCGACTTCGACGACGACGCGGTCGACGCGGTGCGGCGGGTCCGGGCGATGATCGACAGCGGCCTGCCGACCAGGATCATCCGCGAGATCCTGCCGTACCTGGCCGGCCCGACGGCCGTGCTGCCCGACACCCCGTGCGACTACATGCTCGGCGAGGTCGCCCGGCAGCGTGACCTGCTCGACCGGCGCATCGAGGCGCTCACCGGCAACCGTGACGCGCTCGACGCTTACCTGGCGGCGGCCCGGGCCCGGGCTTGACCCTCACGTAAGCGTGACGGTTCTACCGTCCGCGCATGATCCTTCCCACGACCATGCGGGCACTCCTTCAGCCCACCTGGAACGGCCCGGCCGACATGCGTCCCGTCACCGGCGTGCCCGTCCCGGCACCGGGGCCGCACGAGGTGCTGATCCGCGTGGGCGCCGCGGGCGTCAACTTCGCCGACGTCATGCGCGCGCACGGCACCTACCACGGCGGTCCCCGGCCGCCCTACCTCGCCGGCTTCGAGGCCGCGGGCGAGATCGTCGCGGTGGGCGCGGCGGTCACGGATCTCGCGCTCGGTGTCCATGTCGTCGGGACCGGGGACGCGGCGTTCGCCGAGTACGCCGTGCTCCCCGCCGCCGGCGTGGCACCGGTACCACCGGGCTGGACCGATGAGCAGGCGCTCGGCCTGGTGCTCAACTGGGCGACCGCCCTGGCCGCGCTGCGGCCGCTCGGCCGGCTGCGGGCGGGGGAGACCGTGCTGGTGCACGCCGCCGCGGGCGGGGTCGGCCAGGCGGCCGTCCGGATGGCCCGGCACTACGGCGCGACCGTGATCGCCACCGCGTCGGCGGCCAAGCGCGACGCGGTCCCCGCTGATCACGTCCTGGACCACCGCACCACGGACCTCGCCGCCGACGTGCGCCGACTCACCGGCGGCGCCGGCGCCGACCTGGTGCTGGAGGCGGTCGGCGGCACCACCTTCCACGCGAGCCTGGCCGCGGCCCGCCGCGTGACCGGGCGGGTGGTCGTCTACGGCATGCCCGGTGGCGAAGCGGCGGTGAGCAACCACGAGCTGATCTTCACCCACCCGGTCCACGTGACCGGCCTGCACATCGGCGCGCTGGCCGCGCACGCGCCGGCCACGTTCGCCGACCTGATGACCGAGTTGGCGGCGCTGCGCGCCGCCGGCGTGTACCCGCCGGGCCGCCCCACCGTCCACCCGCTGGCCGACGGCCCGGCGGTGCTCGCGGACCTGGCCGCCGGTGTCACGGTCGGCAAGCTCGCCCTGCGCCCGTGACTCACTCGCCGTCGTGGCAGATCAGGCAGCCGTGGTCGTGGCCTTCGACGACCCCCGGCGATCTTGGACGCTTGTACATCGAAATCGATGGACGAGCGTCCAAGATCGCGGAAGACGGTGGGTCGTAGGACAGCTGGTTTCAGCGGTCCACGGCCAGGTGGCGGGCGACGGCCTCGACGAGGGTCACCGCCGCCTCGACCGAGGTCAGGTCGACGTGCTCGGGCAGGTCGGTGTTCAGGTGGTAGTGCGGGATGAACCTGCGGTGGTCGACGGACACGATGGTCGCCGTCGGGTAGCCGTGGCGCAGCGGAACCGCGCCGTCGGTGCTGTTGCGGGAGCGCAGACCCCGGAGCAGGTCGATGCCGAGCGCGCTGGCGCGGTCCGATACGAAGGTCTTGAACTCCTCGGGGTAGTCGTGCATCTGGACCGGGCCCTCGCCCTCCAGCAGCACGAGCCGGCCGGAGCCGACCGTGTCGAGGTTGACGAAGAACGTGCCGTCGCGCCGCAGCCGCGGGAAGTGGCGGCGGGCGAAACCCCGGATGCCCTCCTGCAGGGCCTCCTCGGCACCGGCCGACACGAGCAGCACCCGCAGACCGGGCACCGGGTCGACGTCGAACGCCCGGGCCAGCGCCACGAGCGCGGCGACGCCGGTGAGGTTGTCGTTGGCGCCGGGCACCGCGGGACGCGCCGCGATGTCGACCATGGCCGCCAGCGACGCGAGGCTCAGCGCCATCCCGGTGCGGCGCAGCCCCGCCCGGCGGGTCGCGGTACCCAGCGACACCAGGGCCGGGCCGGCGATCACCGGCCACCACAGCGGCGGGTTGCTCTTCGCGGCGTCCAGCAGCTCCGGCCGGCGGTCGGCCAGCCACTCCTGCGCGCGCTGGTCGAAGACGAGACCGGAGGGGGCGGCGTCGTGGTGGGCCAGCACGACCAGCGTCCGCGTCGCCGCGCGGTCACCGGTCTCCGCGACGACGTTCCACGCGGTGCGGGGCCGCAGGAACCAGCGCCGGAACGCCATCCGGCCACCGGTGATGTCGTCGACGATGGCGGCGGCGGCCGCGGCGCCCCCGATGGTTCCGAGGATCCGGCGCCCGCGACCGCCCGCCCATCCGGAGGCGACCGACGCCGCGCAGAGCAGCCCGATCGGCCACGCGTACGAGCTGTACGCCGGCACCTCCTCGATCGTGGCCCGGCAGCCGTACCGGGCCAGGTCGGCACGGATGATCCGGGCCGCTTCGCGCTCGCCCGGTGAGGTGGGCAGCCGGGGCATCGTGGCCAGCGACCCGATCACGTCCTGGAGCAGCTCGCCGTCGCGGGTGGTCGCCACGGCCCGATCGTAGGTCTACCGCGTCGCGCACCCCAGGTTCCACCGGACCTTCGTCGCGAACGCGAAGTCCGACGCCGTGATGAACATCGGCTGGTAGTAGTGCGACTCGTAGGCGGTGTAGCGCAGGGGCATGAACACGCCGTCCATGCCCACCGAGGTCAGCACCTCGTTGCGGGAGTCCAGCAGCGTGAAGGTGCCGAGCACGATCTGGTTCGCCCCGCGCCGGTTCGTGAACGTGGTGCTGTGGAACGCACCCCACCCGTCGTTGGCCGGGCCGGGCGGCGTGAACACCACCTCGGCACCCGGGTGGACGGTGCAGTTGTCGTCGACGGCCCAGTCGGGCAGGACCGACCGCTTGGCCCCGCTGACCGGGTCGACACCGAGGGTCGCCGTGTAGAGGAAACCCGGGCCGCTGATCGTGGAACCACTCGCGGCGGCGGTGCCGGGTACGAGGAGCGCCCCGCCCACCAGCACCACCACCGCCGCGAGCCGTCGCCACACCGATGCATGCGTGTTCGTCACACCGGGCCGGCGTTCCATCCCCGTTCCACCTCTAGGCCGCAGCCGCAGTCAGCACCAGGACGGCGGCCGCGATCTCGACAATGCCCACGTGTTTCGGGGCGAGCCGCCGTCCTGGCAGCAGCCACGAGCGGACCAGCAGCAGCGCGAACACCACCGCCGTGACCGTGCCCAGATACGCCGCCACCATGGCGGCACCCACGTGGTACCCGATCGACGCCCGTCGGTACCCGCGGCTGTCCCGCTCCCGGATCATCGTCTTGACGTGGAGCACTGTGCCCGTCAGGTAGAGCAGGACGACCACGAACGGGCCGATGACCGTCACCGGTGACACGCCCGCCACGACCGCGACGACGAACACCATCAGGCAGCTCTGCGCCACCGACGCGACGTCGTTGAGCAGCGCCCGTTCCCGGCGTCGCCACGCGTACCCGGCGTTGACCGCGAGCAGGGCCGCGTACGCTGGCGCGAACCACAGCGTCCGCGGGCACAGCACGACGACCGGCACCGCGAACACCGCGGTGGCGGACGCGTACAGCGCGAGCTGGCGGCCGAACCGGCGCGGCCGGTCTTGACCGCCTGGAACGCGTAGTAGGACAACAGGTATCCGCAGATCCAGGCGCCCAGCAGCGGCAGCTCGAGTGGGCGGAAGCCCGCGGTGAGGACGCCGGCGAGGTAGGGCAGCAGGAGCATCGCCCACGCCCCGTGCTGCGGAGGCAGGTACTGCCGCCGGGTCCGGCGGGCGGTCGTGGCGGGAACCGACACTACGCGTCGGCCGTGGTGTCGAGGAGGAAGCGGACCACGTCGGCGGCCGTGTAGGTCTCCGCGCCGGGCGGCATCGTCGCCAGTAGCCGACGGACGCCGGTGAAGTCGGTACCGGCGGTCACCACCGCCGGTTCGGGTTCGCCGTCGGCCCGTCGCTGGGCCAGCCCGGCGGCGGCCATCAGACCGTTGCACAGGCACCGGCGTCCGTCGGTGTTGGCCGGACGGCCGCCGTGGCCCTCGTACATCCCCACCGGTTCGGCCGGGCAGCGGTAGCCGATGCGTCCGTCGGGCCGACGGTACGCCGAACGCAGCACCCCCAGGTCGCACAGGCGGTCCCGGCGGGCGTAAACCTCCTCATCGGCGAGGGTGCCGGGCAGGTCGACGACCTTGAAGGGGAAACCGGTCGGCGAGGCGCGGGGGTCGGTGCGCACCGTGACGTCGTCGCGGACGACCCGGCGCAGGATCTCGCGCCGGTAGCGGGGGTTCATCCCGGACTCGCGGCACAGCGCGAACGCCGTACCGACCTGCACACCGGTGGCACCGGCCGCGACGACGCGGCTCAGGGCCTCGGGGGTTCCGTAGGAGCCGGCCATCCAGAACGGCAGGCCGAGGCCGGTCATCCGGGCCACGTCGACCTCGTCGCGGTCGTCGTAGACGGGTTGGCCCAGGCCGTCGAGCCGCCGCGGTCCGCGCGGGGGAGCGTTGTGACCGCCCGCGGTGTGCCCTTCGACGACGAACCCGTCGGGTCGGGTGACGGGATCGGCGGCCAACGCCTCGGCCAGGTCCGCCGACGCGACGATGGCGGCGAACCCGGGACGGCGCGGTGGTGGTTGCGCCGCGGCGAGCTCGCGCGGGTCGAACCGCACGGCGAACTCGCCGTCGGCCGACGTGGCACCCTGCACCCGCACGGGCAGCGCGACCGGCTCGTGCCGGCTCAACCCGTCGAGGAGCGCCGGCAGGTCGGCCGGGTTGCCCGCGCCCATCAGCACCATGTCGACGCCGGCGAGCATGGCGCCGTAGCAGGCGAACGGTATCGACAGCTCGATCTTGCGGAGGTAGTTGATGCCGACCGGGCCGTCGTGGCCGTCGCGGGCCAGGAACACCTCGGCGAAGTTGGCCGCGACGGTCAGTTCGGCGAGCGCCCGCGACGGACGCAGGCTGTAGCGCAGCACCGGCCGGAACGGCGCGTCGGGCGCCTTGCCGCCGGGCACGTGGTAGGTGCGCACGATCCGGTCGGCGATCCCGGGCAGCGGCAGGTGGGCGAGCGCCCGCCGGACCGCGCCGTCGGGGTCGCCGCACTGCAACCGGCGGGCGCAGACGACCTCGAGCGCGGTACCGGAGACCACCCCCAGCTGGCCCGTACGGGCCACCGCCCGGGCCAGCTCCCACCCGGAGACGGCCACCCCCATGCCGCCCTGGATGATCCGGGGTCCGTTCCGGTCTGGTCGGAACACCGGCCCGCTCATGGTCACCTCCGCGTCGATGGGGAACGGTCGGTCGTCACAGGATGGTGAGCAGCAGTTGCGCCAGCAGGATCTTGAGGATCATCGCGGTCGGGTACACCGCCGCGTACGCGCGCTCGGGCAGCTCGTTGTCGGACTGCTCGACGGCGTAGCCGAGCGTCGCCGGCTGGGTGTGGACCGCCGCCAGGACACCGGTGGCCACCCCCATCGGCCAGCGCAGCACCCGGTGACCCAGCCACAGCAGGCCGGCCGACGCCAACACGCACACCGCGAACGCCGCCACGACCAGCATCACCCCGTCGGCGGTCGCGGCCGTCCGCACGAACGACGGACCGGCGCGGGTGCCGATCCCGGCGAGGAACAGCACCAGACCCATCTGACGCAGTGACCAGTTGACGTTGCTGGGCAGTTGCCACACCAGTGGACCGGTGCGGCGGCGGGCACCCAGCACCAGCCCGGCCACCAGCGGGCCGCCCGCGAAGCCGAGGCTCAGCCCGCCGCCACCGGGCAGCGGCAGGCTCACCGCGCCGAGCAGCAGCCCCAGGGCCAGCCCGAGCGACAGCGACGCGATGTCGACCTCACCGAGATCCTTGTAGGAGTCGCCGAAGAACCGGCTGACCTCCCGCATCCGCGCCGGCGGGGCGAGCACCCGCACCCGGTCGCCGAGCTCCAGCACGGTGTCGAGGTCGGCGACGGAGTCGGCGTCACCGCGCCGGACCCGGGTGACCGTCGCGCCGAAGCGCCGGGCCAGGCCGAGATCCTCGAGCCTCCGACCGACGAGGTCAGGATCGGAGACGAAGACCCGCCGGACGTCCAGCCGGCTGCGGTCGGTGTCCAGCCGGTCCGCTGCGGTCTCGCCGACCATCGACGTGGCGTCGGCGATGGCGTCGCGTTCGCCGACGATCGTGACGCGGTCGCCAGGCTGCAGCAGCAGGCCCGGCTCGGCCACGGTCAGGGCACCGGCGTGTGCGACCCGGCCGACGACCGCACGGCCGCCGGTGGCGCGGACAACCTCCGTGACGCTCACCGGCCGGCGTACCCGCGCGGTCGCGGTGTGGATCGGGTGGTCGGCCAGGCCCGCGGCGCGGGCCTCCGCGGCGTGGTCGACCCGCCAGACCCGTTGCAGCACACCGATGCTGACCAGGCAGGCCAGGACGCTGACCGGGTAGGCCATCGAGTACGCCACCACCGGGAGGTTCGCGTCCGGGCCGCCGCTCAGGCGTTCCACGACACCGGCCAGCGCCGGGGTGTTGGTCAGTACACCGGTGAAGAAGCCGGCGCCCTTCGCCGGTCCCAGGTCCAGCAACCACGAGAGGGCCGCCACCACGGCCGCGACGGCCGCGATTGCCGCTGTCGCGAACGCGTTCCAGCGCAGCCCGGTCCGCCGCAGCGACCGGACGAACCCCGGCCCGGCCGACAGACCCATGGTGTAGACGAACAGGCCGAGCCCCAGCAGGTACACGATGTCCGGCAACGCCAGGCGCGCGTCGAGGGCACCCAGGGCGATGCCGGTGAACAGGACCCCGGCCACGCCGAGGCCGAACCCGCCGAGGCGCACCCGGCCCGCGAGGAAACCGCCGCCCACGACCACGAACAACGTGAGCAGCGGGTTCCCGGCGAGGAAGTCGACGATCACGACCGGGCCGCGGACAGGCGCGCACGCAGTCCGGTGAGCTCGTCGTCCAGCGCGGCCGGCAGCCGGTCGAAGCCCGCGAACCAGGCACCGATCAGGTCGGCCTCGCGCAGCCATTCGTCGACGTCGACGCGGAACAGTTCGGCCAGGTCGGCGTCGGTTACGTCCAGCCCGGTGGTGTCGATGGCGCCGGGACCGGGCAGGTTGCCGATCGGGGTCTCGACCGCCGGAGCGCCGCCGCACCGGTCGAAGATCCAGGCGAGGACGCGGCTGTTGTCGCCGAACCCGGGCCACAGCCACCGGCCGTCGGGCCCCTTGCGGAACCAGTTCACGTGGAAGATCTGCGGTAGCCGGCTGCCGGACCGGCCGGCGAGGTCGAGCCAGTGCGACCAGTAGTCGGCCATGTTGTAGCCGCAGAACGGCAGCATCGCGAACGGGTCGCGGCGCAGGGTTCCGACCGCGCCGACCGCAGCGGCGGTGGTCTCCGACGAGACCGTCGAGCCGAGAAAGACGCCGTGCGCCCAGTCGCGTGCCTCCACCACGAGCGGCACCACGCCGGCGCGCCGGCCGCCGAACAGGATGGCGTCGATGCGCACGCCGGCCGGGTCCTCCCACGTGTCGGCCAGCGACGGGCACTGGACGGCCGGTGCGGTGAACCGGGCGTTGGGGTGCGACGACGGGCGGCCGCAGTCCGGCGTCCAGTCCCGGCCGCGCCAGTCGACGAGGTGCGCGGGCGGCTCGTCGGTGAGCCCTTCCCACCACACGTCGCCGTCGTCGGTGAGGGCCACGTTGGTGAAGATGCAGTTGCCGTGCAGCGCGGCGACCGCGTTCGGGTTGGTCCGCGGACCGGTGCCCGGTGCGACGCCGAAGAAGCCGTTCTCCGGGTTGATCGCGCGCAGTTCGCCGTCGGCGTTGAAGCGCATCCACGCGATGTCGTCGCCGATCGTCTCCACCGACCATCCGGGCAGCGTGGGGCTGAGCATGGCGAGGTTGGTCTTGCCGCATGCCGACGGGAACGCCGCGGCAATGTGCCGGACCTCCCCGGCCGGGTTGGTCACCCGCGAGATGAGCATGTGCTCGGCCAGCCATCCCTCGTCGCGGGCCATGACGCTGGCGATGCGCAGCGCGTAGCACTTCTTGCCCAGCAACGCGTTGCCGCCGTAGCCGGAGCCGTAGGAGATGATCTCGCGTTCGGCCGGGAAGTGGCTGATGTACTTCGTCGTGCTGCACGGCCACGGCACGTCCGTCGCGCCCGGGTACAGCGGCGCGCCGACGCTGTGCAGCGCCTTGACGAACTCGCCGTCGGTACCGATGAGATCGAGGGCCTCCGTGCCCATCCGGGTCATGATGCGCATCGACGCGACCACGTACGGCGAGTCGGTGATCTGCACGCCGAGCTGGGAGATCTCCGATCCGAGCGGGCCCATGGAGAACGGCACCACGTACATCGTGCGGCCACGCATGGCGCCTGCGAACAGCAGCTCCAGGGTGCGGCGCTGGTCGACCGGGTCGGCCCACTTGTTGGTGGGTCCCGCGTCGGCGGGATCCGCGGTGCAGATGAATGTGCGGTCCTCGACCCGGGCGACGTCGGACGGGTCCGACCGGGCGAGGAAGCTGTTGGGCCGCAGTCGCGGGTTGAGCCGGACGAAGGTGCCCGACTCGACGAGTTGCCCGGTGATCCGTTGCCACTCCGCGTCCGAGCCGTCGCACCAGACCACCGTGTCGGGAGTGGTGAGGGTGGCCGTCGCGGTCACCCAGGCGCGGAGGCCGGCGTGTGCGGTCGGAGGTGACGTGTCCATGTTCCATCCTGTCCGTCGCGTGCTTCTCGTCCGTCCCCAGTCGAAACGACGAAGATCGTGGCGGGGAGGGCCGAACGGCACCCGACGGACGGTCCTAAGACCTGGACCCACCGACGGCC
>NZ_BOPH01000162.1 GCF_016863655.1 Virgisporangium ochraceum | reverse complement strand
GAGGCGCGGTCGTGGCCGGAGACCGGCCGTCCGCGCCGGGCCGGCGTGTCGTCGTTCGGATGGAGCGGCACCAACGCGCACACCATCATCGAACAGGCGACGGCCGAGCCGCCCGCGGCCGTGGCCGACTCGCCGGACGTGGTCCCGGTGCTGGTCTCCGCCGACACCGCGGAGGCCCTGCGGGATCAGGCCGCCCGGCTGCGCGACCACCTGGCGGCGCTGCCGGAGTGGACGCCGGCCGACGTCGGCTTCACCACGGCCGTCGGCCGGTCGGCGCTGCGGCAGCGTGCGGCGGTCCTGGTCGCCGGCCGCGAGGAGCTGTTGGACGGACTGGGCGCGCTGGCCGAGGGCGGTTCCGCGCCCGGGGTGGTGCGCGGTTCGCCGGCGCCGGGTGCGGTGGCGTTCCTGTTCACCGGCCAGGGTGCGCAGCGCCCGGGGATGGGCCGCGGCCTGTACGACGCGTACCCGGTGTTCGCCGAGGCGTTCGACGCCGTGTGCGCGCACCTCGACGACGGCATCAGGGACATCGTGTTCGGCGACTCCTCTGACAACGCTGCGGAGCTGTTGGCGCAGACGGTGAACACGCAGCAGGGGTTGTTCGCGGTGGAGGTGGCGCTGTTCCGGCTGCTGGAGTCGTGGGGCATCAAGCCGGACTTCCTGATCGGCCACTCGGTCGGTGAGCTGGCGGCCGCGCATGTGGCCGGGGTGCTGTCGTTGGCCGACGCGGCGAGGTTGGTGGCCGCGCGGGGCCGGTTGATGCAGGCGTTGCCGGCGGGTGGGGCGATGGTGTCGGTGCAGGCCTCCGAGGAGGAGGTGCTGCCGCTGCTTTCCGGGCTGGAGGCGAAGGTGAGCATCGCGGCGGTGAACGGGCCGCGGTCGGTGGTCGTGTCCGGTGACGAGGAGACCGTCCTGTCCGTCACCCGGGGGTTCAAGGCGAAGCGGCTGACCGTCAGCCACGCGTTCCACTCGCCGCTCATGGCCGGGATGCTGACCGAATTCTTCCGGGTCGCGGAGGGGCTGACGTTCCATCCGCCGACGGTCCCGGTGATGGCGAACCTCGACGGCGACCTCACCACACCGGAGTACTGGGTGCGGCACGTGCGGGAGGCCGTGCGCTTCCACGACGGGATGCGGGCCCTCGACGCGGCCGGCGTCACCACGTACGTCGAGGTCGGACCCGACGCCGTGCTGTCGGCGATGGGTCAGCACTGCGTCGGGACCGGCGAGTTCCTGCCGATGCTGCGCCGGGACCACGACGACGCGTCGACCACCGTGCGGGCGATGGCGGGGCTGCACGTGCGCGGCGTCGCCGTCGACTGGCCGGCCGTGTTCACCGGCGCGCGCCGGATCGACCTCCCCACCTACGCGTTCCGGTACGAGCGGTTCTGGCCCGCGTTCACCGCCGGCGCCACCGGTGACGTCGCGTCGGTCGGGCTCGACCGGACCGGCCACCCGCTGCTCGGCGCCGCGCTGCCGCTCGCCGACGGCGACGGGGTGGTGCTCACCGGGCGGCTGTCCACGCGGACCCACCCGTGGCTCGCCGAACACGCCGTCTCCGGCACCGTGCTGCTGCCCGGCACCGCCCTGCTGGAACTGGCCATCCAGGCCGGTGACCGCGTCGGCACCCCGACGGTCGACGAGCTGACGCTGGAGGCGCCGCTGGTGGTGCCCGACCGCGGCGGCGTGCAGGTGCAGGTCACCGTCGGCGCTCCCGACGACGGCGGGCACCGGAGTGTCGCGGTCCACTCGCGACCCGACGCCGCCGACGACGGCGAACCGTGGACCCGGCACGCGACCGGCGCCCTCGGCGCCACCCCCGTGCCCGCCGAACGCCTGCAGTGGCCGCCCGCCGGCGCCGAACCCGTCGACGTCGGCGACCTCTACGACACGCTGGCCGCGGTCGGCTTCGGCTACGGCCCGACGTTCCAGGGACTGCGGGCCGCCTGGCACGGCGGCGACGACGTCTACGTCGAGGTCGACCTGCCCGATCCCGCCGACGCCGCACCGTTCGGCCTGCACCCGGGGCTGTCGGACTCGGTGCTGCACGGCATCGCGCTCGGCGCGTTCATGACCGGCTCGGGCAACGGGCACCTGCCGTTCGCCTGGTCCGGTGTCACCCTGCACGCCTCCGGCGCCGCGCGGCTGCGGGCCCGGCTCAGCCCGGCCGGGACGAACGCGGTGCGGCTCGTCGCCGTGGACCCGGCCGGCGCGCCGGTGGTGACGGTGGAGTCGCTGGCGATGCGGGAGGTCTCCGCCGACCGGATCGCGGCCGCCCGCCGGGCCACCAACGACTCGCTGTTCCACGTGGAGTGGGTCGCGGCACCGCCGTCGGGCGACGCGGTCGCGGACTGGACGGCGCTCGACGGCGAAACGCCCGACCTGGCCGCGACAGCCGCGCGTGGGGTGCCGGACCTCGTGGTCTGGTCGGTGCCCGGCGGCGGGACCGACCCGGTCGCCGCCGCGCACACCGCGACCCACCGCACGGTCGCGGTCCTGCGGGACTGGCTCACCGACGACCGGTTCGCCGACAGCCGGCTGGTGCTGGCGACCCGCGGCGCCGTGCGCGCCGGACCCGGGGACACGCTGGACGACCCGGCCATGGCGGCGGTGTGGGGCCTGGTGCGCGCGGCACAGTCGGAGCACCCGGACCGGCTGGTGCTCGTCGACCTCGCCGGCGCCGACACGCTGCCGGTCGCGCTGCCGGTCGCGCTGGCCACCGGCGAGCCGCAGGTGGCCGTCCGCGACGGCCGGGCCCTGGTGCCGCGGCTGGCCCGGGTGCCCGCCGCCGACGAGCCCGTCGTCGCGTTCGGGCCGGACGGCACCGTCCTGGTCACCGGCGCGTTCGGGGCGCTCGGCGAACTGGTGGTCCGCCACCTGGTCGGCGGGCACGGCGTGCGGAAGCTCGTGCTGACCGGCCGGCGCGGCGGCACCCCGCCCGAGGTCGACGCGGACATCACGGTCGCCGCCTGCGACGTCGCCGACCGGGCCGCGCTCGCCGCGCTGCTCGACGGCATCCCGGACCTGCGTGCCGTGGTGCACGTGGCCGGCGTGCTCGACGACGGCGTCGTCACCGCGATGACCCCGCACCGGCTCGACACCGTGCTGCGGCCCAAGGTCGACGCCGCCTGGCACCTGCACGAGCTGACCCGCGACCGTGACCTGTCGGCGTTCGTCCTGTTCTCCTCGGCCTCCGGCGTCCTCGGCAACCCGGGACAGTCCAACTACGCGGCGGCCAACGCGTTCCTCGACGCGCTGGCCGAGCACCGCGCCGGTCTCGGCCTGCCCGCCACCTCGCTCGCGTGGGGCCTGTGGGCACAGGTCGGCGACGGTCCCGGCGGCATGAGCGGCGACCTCGGCACCGACGGCACCTCCCGGATGAGCCGGGCCGGCGTCGGTGCGCTCGGCCCCGTGCAGGGCCTGACGCTGTTCGACACCGCCGTGCGCGGCGGACGGCCCGCGGTGGTCCCGATCCGGCTGGACCTCGCCGCGATCGGCGCACAGGCCGCCTCAGCGGGCGCGGGCACCGGTGTGGCGCCGATGCTGCGCGGTCTCGTCCGGGTCCCGGTCCGCCGGGCCGCGGACCACCGCGCGGAGGCCGCGGTGGGCCTGCGCGACTCGCTCGCCGCACTGCCGGCGGCCGAGCGCGCCGCCGCCGTGGTGGAGTTCGTGCGGACCGTCGCGGCCGGCGTCCTGGGCCACCCGACCGCCGACGCGGTGGAGGCGGGACGGGCGTTCAAGGAGCTCGGGTTCGACTCGTTGACCGCGGTGCAGATGCGCAACCAGCTGAACTCGGCGACCGGTCTGCGGCTGCCCGCGACGCTGGTCTTCGACTACCCGAACCCGGACGCGCTGGCGGCCCACCTGGCTACGGAACTGGGGCTCGCTGGGGTTCCGGACGTGGTGCCCGGTTGGACAGAGTTGGATCGACTGGAAGCAGCGTTGGCAGTGGCGGATCCGGACGGCGAGACGCGGGGGAGGGTCACCGCGCGCCTGCAGGAGCTGCTGTCGCGCTGGACGGCCGTCGACGCGGCCGCCGATTCCGGCGATCGCGAGTTGGAACTGGCAACGGTCGACGACATCTTCGACCTCGTCGACAAGGAACTCGGACTGTCCTGATCGACCGGCGCATCCCCGCCGGTGGCGCGAAGGTGATGCGACGTGGCTAACGAAGAAAAGTTCCTCGAGTACCTCAAGCGAGTCACCGCCGATCTCCGCACCGTGCGCCGCCGGCTGCGGGAGACCGAGGCCCGGGAGCGGGAGCCCATCGCGATCGTCGGGATGAGCTGCCGCTACCCGGGCGGCGTGTGCACTCCCGAGGACCTGTGGAACCTGGTGGCCGCCGGCCGGGACGGGGTCACCGGGTTCCCCGCCGACCGCGGCTGGGACGGACTCACCGGCCACGGTGGCTTCCTGCACGACGCCGCCGACTTCGACCCGGCGTTCTTCGGGATCAGCCCGCGCGAGGCGCTCGCCATGGACCCGCAGCAGCGGCTGCTCCTGGAGACGAGCTGGGAGGCCATCGAGCGGGCCGGCCTCGACCCGGCGGGCCTGCGCGGCAGCAGCACCGGCGTGTTCGCCGGCGTCATGTACCACGACTACGCGGCCCGGCTCATGGACGTGCCCGAGGGCGTCGAGGCGCACCTGAGCAACGGCAACGCCGGCAGCATCGCCTCGGGCCGGGTCGCCTACACGCTCGGGTTGGAGGGCCCGGCCGTCACCATCGACACCGCCTGCTCGTCGTCGCTCGTCGCCGTGCACCTCGCGATGCAGGCACTGCGCCGCGGCGAGATCCGCTACGCGCTGGCCGGCGGCGTCACCGTCATGTCGACCCCCGGCTCGTTCGTCGACATGGACCGCCAGGGCGGCCTCGCCGCCGACGGGCGCTGCAAGTCCTTCGCCGCGGCCGCCGACGGCGTCGGCTGGGCCGAGGGCGCCGGCATGCTGATGCTGGAACGGCTTTCGGACGCGCACCGCGCCGGACACCGGGTGCTCGCGGTCGTGCGGGGCAGCGCGGTCAACCAGGACGGCGCGTCCAACGGTCTCACCGCCCCGAACGGACCGTCGCAGCGCCGCGTGATCCGCCAGGCCCTCGCCGACGCCCAGCTCACCACCGCCGACGTCGACGTCGTGGAGGCGCACGGCACCGGCACGACCCTCGGCGACCCGATCGAGGCGCAGGCGCTGCTCGCCACCTACGGCCAGGACCGGCCCGAGGGCCGGCCGCTGCTGGTCGGCTCGCTCAAGTCGAACATCGGCCACGCGCAGGCGGCGGCCGGCGTCGGCGGGATCATCAAGATGGTCCTCGCCATCCACCACGGGGTGCTGCCCCGCACCCTGCACCTGGACGCGCCCACCCCGCACGTCGACTGGGAGTCGGGCGAGGTCACCCTGCTGGCGGAGGAGCAGGCGTGGCCGGAGACCGGAGCGCCGCGCCGCGCGGCCGTCTCGTCGTTCGGCATCAGCGGGACCAACGCGCACACGGTCATCGAGCAGGCGCCCGACCCCGAGGCGGTGGACGCCGAGGCGGCCGAGGACGGCGACGCGCCGGCGGCCGCGCCCGTGGAGGAGCGGGCCCGGCCGGTCGCCACCGGCGTCGTGCCGTGGCTGGTGTCCGGCACCACCGAACCGGCCCTGCGCGCGCAGACCGAGAAGCTGCGGACGCATCTGTCCACTGTGGACCACGCGCCGGCCGACGTGGCGCTGTCGCTGGCGACCGGCCGGTCGCACTTCGAGCACCGGGCCGTCGTCGTGGGCGACGACACCGGCGCGCTGCTGGCCGGCCTGGACTCCGCGGACCTGGACGCCGCGGACCTGGTTCGGGGCCGGGTCGTCAAGGGGAAGCTGGCGTTCCTGTTCACCGGGCAGGGCTCGCAGCGGCCGGGCATGGGCCGCGAGCTGTACGGGGCGTACCCCGTGTTCGCCGACGCCTTCGACGCCGCGTGCGAACACCTCGGCGACGGCGTGAAGGACATCGTCTTCGGCACCGACGCGGACGTGCTGGCGCAGACCGTGCACACGCAGGCCGGCGTCTTCGCGCTGGAGGTCGCGCTGTTCCGGCTGCTGGAGTCGTGGGGGATCCGCCCGCACCAGCTGGCCGGGCACTCCATCGGCGAGCTGGCCGCCGCCCACGTCGCGGGCGTGCTGTCGCTGGCCGACGCCGCGACGCTGGTCTCCGCGCGCGGCCGGCTGATGCAGGCGCTGCCGGCCGGTGGCGCGATGGTCGCCGTCCAGGCGTCCGAGGACGAGATCCTCCCGCTGCTGACCGCGAACGTCGGCATCGCGGCGGTCAACGGTCCGCGGTCGGTGGTCGTCTCCGGCGCCGAGGACGAGGTGCTCGCCGTGACGGCCGCGTTCAAGGCGAAGCGGCTGACCGTGAGCCACGCGTTCCACTCGCCGCTGATGGAGCCGATGCTCGCGGAGTTCCGTGCCGTCGCGTCGACGCTGACCTACGCCCCGCCGGCGATCCCGATCGTCTCCACGGTCACCGGTAAGACCCTCACCGCCGAGCAGGCGACCTCGCCGGAGTACTGGGTCGGGCACGTCCGCGCGAGCGTCCGCTTCCTCGACGCCGTGCGCCGCCTCGACGACCTCGGCGTCACCACGTACCTCGAGGTCGGCCCCGCCGGCGTGCTCACCGCGATGGGCCAGGACTGCGTCACCGGCGACCGCGTGTTCGCCGCCGCGCTGCGCGCCGACCGGCCCGAGCCCCACACGCTCACCACCGCCGTCGCGCGGCTGCACGTGCGCGGCGTCCCGGTCGACTGGACCGCGTACCTCGCCGGCCACGACGCGCACCGGGTCGACCTGCCCACGTACGCGTTCCAGCGGCAGCGGTTCTGGCTCGAGAACCTGACGAGCTGGGTCGGCGACGTCGGCGCGGTCGGCATGAGCGCCACCGAGCACCCGCTCCTCGGCGCCACCGTCGCACTGGCCGACACCGACGGCGCGCTGCTCACCGGCCGGCTGTCGCTGCGCGCCCAGCCGTGGCTCGCCGACCACGCGGTCGGCGACACGGTGCTGCTGCCCGGCACGGCGCTGCTGGAGTTCGCCTGGCAGGCGGCGCAGCACGTCGGGCTCGACCGGGTCGAGGAGCTGACCCTGGAGACCCCGCTGGTGCTGCCCGCCGACGGCGGCGTGCAGGTGCAGGTGGCCGTCGGCACCCCCGACGCGACCGGCCGGCGCGGCGTCACCGTGCACTCGCGTCCCGACGGCGAGTCGGTCGAACCGTGGGTCCGCCACGCGACCGGGTCACTGGGTACCGACGTCGCGCGCTCCGCCGGTCCCATAGGCTCCTGGCCGCCACCGGACGCGGACCCCGTCGACACCGACGACCTGTACCACCGACTGGCCGTGGGCGGATTCGGCTACGGCCCGGTGTTCCAGGGCCTGCGCGCCGCGTGGCGGCACGGCGCCGACGTGTACGCCGAGATCGCCGTGCCCGCCGAGGCCGCCACCGCCGCCCGCCGCTGCGGCGCGCACCCGGCGCTCCTCGACGCCGCCCTGCACGCGATCAGCCTCGGTGACTTCGTCGCCGACCCCGCGCGCGGACACCTGCCGTTCGCGTGGTCGGGCGTGACGCTGCACGCGGTCGGCGCGACGACCCTGCGGGTGCGGCTGTCACCGGCCGGCACGGACGCCGTGGCGCTGACCGCCACCGACGACAACGACGTGCCGGTGCTGACCGTCGACTCGCTCGTGCTGCGGCCGGTCTCGGCCGAACAGCTGCGCGCGGCCCGTGGCGCGTACCACGAGTCGCTGTACCGTCCGGAGTGGACGGTGCTGCCGGCGACCGCCGGTGCGGCGGGCCGCTGGGCGGTGCTCGGCGCCGACCCGCTCGGCCTCGCCGACGACCGCGTGCCCGCGGTGTCCGCCCTCGCCGACCTGACCGCCGTGCCGGACGCGGTGCTACGCACCGTCGTCCCGACCGGGCCGGACGCCGCGGCGTCGGCGCACGAGCTCACCACCGACGTCCTGGCGCTGGTGCAGGAGTGGCTGGCCGACGAGCGGCTGGCCACCTCGCGCCTGGTGCTGGTGACCCGGGGCGCCGTCTCTCCGGACGGGGGCGTATCCGATCCGGCCGCCGCGAGCGTGTGGGGGCTGGTCCGGGCCGCGCAGGCGGAGAACCCGGGGCGGCTGGTCCTGGTCGACGTCGGCGACGGGCCGGTGAGCGGGCGCGCCCTGGCGGCGCTGCCGGCCGACGAGCCGCAGGTGGCGCTGCGCGACGGACGGGCGTACGCGCTGCGCCTCGCGCGCGTGCCGGCGGTCGAGCCCGCGCCGACCGGTTTCGGCGACGGGACCGTGCTGGTGACCGGCGCGACCGGTGCCCTCGGCGGGCTGGTCGTGCGGCACCTCGTGGCGACGCACGGGGTGCGGAAGCTGGTGCTCGTCAGCCGGCGCGGCGGCGCGGCGCCGGACGTCGACGCCGACGTGACGGTCGCCGCCTGCGACGTCGCCGACCGCGACGCGCTGTCGACGCTGCTGGCCGGGATCCCTGACCTGACCGCCGTCGTGCACGTGGCGGGAGTGCTCGACGACGGTGTCGTCACCGCGCTCACCCCGGAGCGCATGGCGCCGGTGCTGCGCGCGAAGGCCGACGCCGCCTGGAACCTGCACGAGCTGACCCGCGACCTCACCGCGTTCGTCCTGTTCTCCTCGGCGTCCGGCGTCTTCGGCACGCCGGGCCAGGGCAACTACGCCGCCGCGAACGCGTTCCTCGACGCGCTCGCCGAGCACCGCCGCGCGTCCGGGCTGTCCGCGGTGTCGCTGGCGTGGGGCCTGTGGGCCCAGGCCGAGGGACAGCACGGCGGCATGACCGGCGACCTCGGCGACGCCGGCCGCGACCGCCTCGCCCGCGGCGGCGTCGGCGCGCTCGACCCGGCCGACGCGCTGGCCCTGTTCGACACCGCGATCGGGACGGCCGCCCCGGTGCTCGTACCGATCGGGCTCGACCTCGCCGCGCTGCGCGTGCAGGCCGCCGCGGGCTACGTGCCGCCGCTGCTGCGCGGCCTGGTACGCACCCCCGCCCGCCGCGCGGTGACCGCCGACGCCGGCGCACCCGCGCCGCTGGCCGGCCGGCTCGCCGGTCTCTCACCGGCCGAGGCCGACCGGCTGCTGCTCGACCTCGTGCGTGCCCAGGTGGCCGCGGTCCTCGGCCACTCCTCGACCGGGGCGATCGAGCCCGACCGTGCGTTCACCGAGCTCGGCTTCGACTCGCTGACCGCCGTCGAGTTGCGCAACCGGGTCGCCGCCGCGGCCGGGCTGCGGCTGCCGGCGACGCTGGTCTTCGACTACCCGTCGGCGGAGACGCTCGCCCGGTACCTGCGCGAGCAGATCGCCGGCACCTCGTCGGACGTGGCGCCCACGACGGCGGCGGTGGACGGCGACCCGGTCGTCATCGTCGGGATGAGCTGCCGGTTCCCGGGTGGCGTCGACTCGCCCGAGGCGTTGTGGACGCTGCTGTCCGAGGGCCGCGACGCGGTCACCGGCTTCCCGGACAACCGCGGCTGGGACCTCGACACCCTC
>NZ_BOPH01000161.1 GCF_016863655.1 Virgisporangium ochraceum | reverse complement strand
CCCGGCGGTCACCGTCGACACCGCGTGCTCGTCGTCGCTGGTGGCGCTGCACCTGGCCGTGCAGGCGCTGCAGCGGGACGAGTGCGACCTGGCGCTCGCCGGCGGCGTCACCGTGATGGCCACGCCGGGCACGTTCGTCGCGTTCTCCCGCCAGCGCGGGCTGTCGGCCGACGGCCGCTGCAAGGCGTTCGGCGCCACCGCCGACGGCACCGGCTGGGGCGAGGGCGCCGGCATGCTGCTGGTGGAGCGGCTGTCCGACGCCGAGCGCCACGGCCACCCGGTGCTCGCGATCGTGCGGGGCAGCGCGGTGAACCAGGACGGCGCGTCGAACGGGATGACCGCGCCCAACGGTCCGTCGCAGCAGCGGGTCATCCGGCAGGCGCTGGCGTCCGGTGGTCTGTCCACTATGGACGTCGACGCGGTCGAGGCGCACGGCACGGGCACGACGCTGGGCGACCCGATCGAGGCGCAGGCGCTGCTCGCCACCTACGGGCAGGACCGCGAGGTCCCGTTGTGGCTGGGGTCGGTCAAGTCGAACCTGGGCCACACCCAGGCCGCGGCCGGGGTCGCCGGCGTCATCAAGATGGTCATGGCGATCCGCCACGGAGTGCTGCCGCGCACGCTGCACGTGGACGAGCCGTCGCCGCACGTGGACTGGTCGGCCGGCGCGGTGTCGCTGCTGACCGAACCGGTGGAGTGGCCCGGCGTCGACCGGCCGCGCCGGGCCGGTGTGTCGTCGTTCGGCATCAGCGGGACCAACGCGCACACCATCATCGAGCAGCCGCCGGCCACCGTCGACGCTGTGCCCGCCGCCGACCCGACGGCCGTGGTTCCGGTGGTGGTCTCCGCCCGCAGCGCCGAGGCGCTGCCCGCGCAGGCGGCCCGGCTGCGTGACCTCGTGGCCGCCGGTGCGGCGACGCCGCTGGACCTGGCGTACTCGGCGCTCACGTCGCGGTCGTCGTTCGAGCACCGGGCCGCGGTGCTCGCCGGTGACCGCGACGAGCTGCTGCGCGGCCTGACCACGCTGGCCGATGACGGGACGGCCGCCGCGGTGGTCCGCGGCGCGGTGAGCCAGGGCCGGCTCGCGTTCCTGTTCACCGGCCAGGGCGCGCAGCGCCCGGGGATGGGCCGCGAGCTGTATGAGACGTACCCGGTGTACGCGTCGGCGTTCGACGCGGCGTGCGCACATCTCGACGACGGCATCAGGGAGGTCGTGTTCGGCGACTCCTCTGACAACGCTGCCGAGCTTCTTGCGCAGACGGTCCACACGCAGCAGGGCCTGTTCGCCCTGGAGGTGGCGCTGTTCCGCCTCCTGGAGTCGTGGGGGGTGCGGCCCGACCACCTGATCGGCCACTCGATCGGTGAGCTGGCGGCCGCGCACGTGGCCGGGATCCTGTCGCTGGAGGACGCGGCGATGCTGGTCGCCGCGCGGGGCCGGCTGATGCAGGCGCTGCCCGCCGGCGGCGCGATGGTGTCGGTGCAGGCCTCCGAGGCCGACGTGCTGCCGCTGCTCGCCGGTCTGGAGGGTCTGGTCAGCATCGCGGCGGTGAACGGGCCGGACTCGGTCGTGGTCTCCGGCGACGAGGAGACCGTGCTCGCGGTCACCGCCGGCCTGAAGGGCAAGCGGCTCACCGTGAGCCACGCGTTCCACTCGCCGCTCATGGCCGGGATGCTCGACGACTTCTTCGCCGTCGCGTCCCGGCTGACCTACCGCAGCCCGGTCATCCCGGTCGTGACCAACGTCGACGGTGACCCGGCCACGCCGGAGTACTGGGTGCGGCACGTCCGCGAGGCGGTCCGCTTCGCCGACGGCATGCGGGCGCTGGCGGACGCCGGCGTCACCACGTTCGTGGAGGTCGGTCCCGCCGGGGTGCTCGCCGCGCTCGGCCGGCAGTGCGTCGCCGGGGAGTTCCTGCCGGTCCTGCGGGCCGGCCGGTCGGAGACCCGCACCGCGGCGGCCGCGCTCGCCGGGCTGCACACCCGCGGCGTCCCGGTCGACTGGCCGGCGTACTTCGCCGGCACCGGCGCCCGCCGCGTCGACCTGCCCACCTACGCCTTCCAGCGCGAGCGGTACTGGCCGCGCACCGGGCCCGGCCGCGCCGGCGACCTGACCGGCCTCGGCCTCGCCGCCGCCGGGCACCCGCTGCTCGGCGCCGCCGTGCCGCTCGCCGAGGCCGACGGGCTGCTGTTCACCGGTCGCCTCGCGCTGTCGACGCACCCGTGGCTGGGTGAACACGTCGTCGGCGGGACCGTTCTCGTGCCGGGCACCGCGCTGCTGGAGCTCGCGGTGCGCGCCGGTGACCAGCTCGGCTACGACGTCGTCGACGACCTGACCCTCGAGGCGCCGCTGGTGCTGCCCGACCGCGACGGTTTGCGGCTCCAGGTGACGGTCGGGGCGCCGGCCGGCGACGGTCGGCGCGCGGTGGCGGTCCACTCCCGGCGGGAGGCCGCCGACGACGCGACACCCTGGACCCGGCACGCCGGTGGCTTCCTGTCCACCGGTGGGACGGCGGCCGACACCCCGCCGACGGCCTGGCCGCCGGCGGACGCCGAGGCGGTCGACCTCGACGGCTGGTACGACGCCCTCGAGACCGCCGGATTCGGCTACGGCCCGGTGTTCCGGGGCCTGCGCGCCGCCTGGCGGCACGACGGCGACATCCTCGCCGAGGTCGCGCTGCCCGAGCCGGCCGCGGCCGACGCCACACACTTCGGCCTGCACCCGGCGCTGCTCGACTCGGCCCTGCACGCCATCGGCCTCGGCGGGTTCGTCGCCGACACCGGCGCGGGGTACCTGCCGTTCGCGTGGTCCGGGGTCCGCCTGCGGGCATACGGGGCGACGCGGCTGTGCGTCCGGTTGTCACGCGCCGGAACCGACGCGGTGACCCTCACCGCGACCGACGCCGACGGCCAGCCGGTGCTGACCGTCGACTCGCTGATGCTGCGCCCGATGGCGCTGGACCGCCCGGTGACCGGTGGTGACGCGCTGTTCCGCGTCGAGTGGGTGCCGGTCGCGGCGGCGGACGTGCCCGACGACGTGGTCGTGTACCCCGTGGAGACTGCCGGCGACGACGTCGTCGGCGACGCCCACGCGGTGGCACACCGGGTGCTCGACCGGGTGCAGCGGCACCTCGCCGGCACGGACCCGACGCTGCTCGTGGTCACGCGGGGCGCGGTCGAGGCGGTGCCCGGCGAGGGTGTCGCCGACCTCGCGGCGGCGACGGTGTGGGGTCTGGTGCGGTCGGCGCAGGCGGAGAACCCGGGGCGGTTGTTGCTGGCCGATGTGGACGATCCGGCCGGGCTCGTGGTGTCGGTGGATGAGCCGCAGGTTGCGGTCCGCGCGGGTCGGGTGTTCGCGCCCCGGTTGGTGCGCACCGCGGTGACGCCCGCTGTCCGGAACCTGGACGGCACGGTCCTGGTGACCGGTGCGTCGGGTGCCCTGGGTGGGCTGGTCGTGCGGCGGCTGGTGGCCGAGCACGGGGTGCGGAAGCTGGTGCTGCTCAGCCGTCGGGGTGGTGCGGCGCCGGACGTGGATGCCGAGGTGTCGGTCGTCGCGTGTGATGCGGCGGACCGGCAGGCCCTCGCCGCGGTGCTGGCGGACATCCCGGATCTGAGTGCTGTGGTGCATGTGGCCGGTGTTCTGGATGACGGGATCGTGACGTCGCTGACTCCGGAGCGGGTTGGCGCGGTGCTGCGGGCGAAGGTCGACGCCGCCTGGAATTTGCACGAGCTGACCCGCGACCGGGATCTGTCGGCGTTCGTGTTGTTCTCTTCGGCCGCGGGGGTGTTCGGTAACGCCGGGCAGGCCAGCTACGCGGCGGCGAACACGTTCCTGGACGCGCTGGCCGCGCATCGGGTGGCGCGAGGGCTGCCGGCGGTGTCGCTGGCGTGGGGCCTGTGGTCGCAGGCCGACGGGATGGGCGCCGACGCGCGTCACCTGGCGGGTCTGTCCAATGAGGAGGGTCTGGCGCTGTTCGACGCGGCGCTGACCACCGACGCCCCGCTACTCGTGCCGATGCGCCTGGACCTGGCCGCGGTCCGGGCCGGCGGGACCGTGCCGCCGCTGCTGCGCGGCCTCGTGCGGATGCGGCCCCGGCGGTCGGCGTCCGCGACCGGCGGCTCGGCGCTGAGCCGGCAGCTCGCCGGGCGCTCACCGGCCGACGCCGACCGGCTGCTGCTCGACCTCGTCCGCGGCCAGGTCGCGGCCGTCCTCGGCCACGCGGGCGGCGACGCGGTCGCACCCGGACGCGCGTTCACCGAGCTCGGCTTCGACTCGCTCAGCGCCGTGGAGCTGCGCAACCGGCTGGCCGAGGCGACCGGGCTGCGCCTGCCGGCGACGCTGGTCTTCGACTACCCGTCGGCGCTGACGCTCGCCGCGTACCTGCGCGACGAGCTGTGGGGGAGCGCGCCGACCGACGTGGTCGCCGCACCCGTGCGGGTGGACGACGAGCCGGTCGTCATCGTCGGGATGGCCTGCCGATTCCCCGGTGGTGTCACCTCGCCCGAGGACCTGTGGCGGCTCGTCGCCGACGGCCGCGACGCCGTGGCCGGCTTCCCCGCCGACCGTGGCTGGGACCTCGACGGCCTGTACCACCCCGACCCCGACAACCCCGGCACCAGCTACACCCGCGAAGGCGGCTTCCTCGACGGCGCCGACCGGTTCGACCCGGCGTTCTTCGGCATCTCCCCGCGCGAGGCGCTGGGCACCGACCCGCAGCAGCGCCTGCTCCTGGAGACGTCGTGGGAGGCGTTCGAACGGGCCGGCATCGACCCGCACACGCTGCGCGGCAGCCGCACCGGCGTCTACGCGGGCGTCATGTACCACGACTACGCCGCCGTGCTCGAACGGTCCGGCGACGAGGGCTCGATCGGGTCGGGCAGCACGGGCAGCATCGCGTCGGGGCGGGTGTCGTACACGTTCGGTCTCGAAGGCCCGGCGGTCACCGTCGACACGGCGTGCTCGTCGTCGCTGGTCGCGTTGCACCTCGCGGTGCAGGCACTGCGGCGGGGCGAATGCGATCTCGCGCTTGCCGGCGGCGTGACCGTGATGGCTACGCCGAACACGTTCGTCGGCTTCTCGCGTCAGCGTGGCCTGTCGGTCGACGGCCGGTGCAAGGCGTTCTCGGCGTCCGCCGACGGGACCGGCTGGGGCGAGGGCGTCGGGATGCTGCTCGTGGAGCGGCTCTCGGACGCGAAGCGCAACGGCCACCCGATCCTCGCGGTGGTGCGGGGGTCGGCGGTGAACCAGGACGGCGCGTCCAACGGTCTCACCGCGCCGAACGGGCCGTCGCAGCAGCGGGTCATCCGCCAGGCGTTGGCGTCGGCGGGTCTGTCCACTGTGGACGTCGACGCGGTGGAGGCGCACGGCACCGGCACGAAACTCGGCGACCCGATCGAGGCGCAGGCGCTCCTGGCCACCTACGGTCAGGACAGGGATCAGCCGCTGTGGCTCGGGTCGATCAAGTCGAACCTCGGCCACACCCAGGCCGCGGCCGGGGTGGCCGGCGTCATCAAGATGGTCATGGCGATGCGTCACGGCGTGCTGCCGCGCACGCTGCACGTGGACGAGCCGTCGCCGCACGTGGACTGGTCGGCGGGCGCTGTGTCGCTGCTGACGTCGGCGGTCGCGTGGCCCGAGGTCGACCGGCCGCGGCGGGCGGCGGTGTCGTCGTTCGGCATCAGCGGCACCAACGCGCACACCATCATCGAGCAGCCGCCGGCTCTCCGGGCCGTGCCGGCCGTCGACACGACGCCCGTCGTCCCGGTGGTGGTCTCCGCCCGGAGCGCCGAGGCGCTGGCGGCGCAGGCGGCGCGGCTGCGTGACCTGGTCGCTGTCGACAATCTGTCCATTGTGGACGTCGCGTACTCGTCGGCGGTCTCGCGGGCGGCCCACGAGCACCGGGCGGCGGTCGTGGCCGCCGACCGGGAGACCCTGCTCGCCGGTCTGTCCGACCTCGTGGAGGGCGGCGGTATCCGGGGAGCGGTGGACGAGGGTCGGGTGGCGTTCCTGTTCACCGGCCAGGGTTCCCAACGCCCGGGGATGGGCCGCGGCCTGTACGAGGCGTATCCGGTGTTCGCGGAGGCGTTCGATGCGGTGTGCGCCCACCTGGACGGGCCGGTGCGCGAGGTCGTCTTCGGCGACGACGCCGATCTGCTGGCGCAGACGGTGTACACGCAACAGGGGCTGTTCGCGGTGGAGGTGGCCTTGTTCCGCCTCCTCGAATCGTGGGGTGTGAAGCCCGATCACCTGATCGGCCACTCCATCGGTGAGCTGGCCGCAGCGCACGTTGCCGGCGTGCTGTCGCTGTCGGACGCGGCGACGCTGGTGGCCGCCCGTGGGCGGTTGATGCAGGCGTTGCCCTCTGGTGGGGCGATGGTGTCGGTGCAGGCCTCCGAGGAGGAGGTGCTGCCGCTGCTGGTCGGGAACGTGGGGATCGCGGCGGTGAACGGGCCTCGATCCGTGGTGGTCTCCGGTGAGGAGGACGCCGTACTGGCCGTCACGGCCGGGTTCAAGGCCAAGCGGCTCAGCGTGAGCCACGCGTTCCACTCACCGTTGATGGAGCCGATGCTCGACGAGTTCCGCGGCATCGCCGAGACGCTCACCTTCCAGGCGCCGGTCATTCCGATCGCGACGTCCGGGGACGTGACCGACCCCGAGTACTGGGTGCGGCACGTCCGCGACGCGGTGCGGTTCGCCGATGGCATGCGGGCGTTGGAGACCGCCGGGGTCACCACGTTCATCGAGGTCGGTCCGGCCGGGGTCCTCTCCGCGATGGGGCAGGCCTGCGTCGACGGGACGTTCCTGCCCGCGCTGCGCGCCGACCGAGACGAGCCGACCAGCCTCACCACCGCGGTCGCGGCGGCGCACGTCCGCGGCGTCGCGGTCGACTGGACCGCCGTCTTCGCCGGCACCGGCGCGCGCATCGTCGACCTGCCCACGTATGCCTTCGAGCGGCACAGGTACTGGCCGCGCGCCGGCGCCACCGGGACCGGCGACGCCACCGGCCTCGGCCTCGGCACCGCCGGCCACCCGCTGCTCGGCGCCGCCGTGCCGCTCGCCGAGAGCAGCGGCGCACTGCTCACCGGCCGGCTGTCCCTGCGGACGCACCCCTGGCTCGCCGACCACACCATCGGCGGATCGGTGCTGCTGCCCGGCACCGCCCTGCTCGAACTCGCCGTCCAGGCCGGCGACCACGTCGGCCGCGGCCGGGTGGACGAGTTGGCCATGGAGACCCCGCTCGTGCTGCCCGCGTCCGGCGGCGTCCAGGTGCAGGTCGTCGTGGACGAGCCCGGCGCCGACGGGCGCAGCCGCATCAGCCTGTACTCCCGCCCGGAGAGCGCCGGCGACGAGGCCGACTGGACCCGGCACGCCGGCGGCTTCCTCGCGACCGACGAGGCCGCGCCCGTCGCGCCGGTGGCCGCATGGCCGCCGTCCGACGCGCGTCCCCTCGACACCGCTGACCTCTACGCCGGCTTCGCCGACGTCGGCTTCGCCTACGGGCCCGCGTTCCGGGGACTGCGCGGCGCCTGGCGGCACGGCTCCGACGTGTACGCCGAGGTCGAGCTGCCGGACGACGCCACCGACGCGGCCCGCTTCGGGCTGCACCCGGCGCTGCTCGACTCGGCCCTGCACGCCATCGGCCTCGGCGACTTCGTCGCCGGCGCGGGTCACCTGCCGTTCCTGTGGTCCGGCGTGAGCCTGCACGCCTCCGGGGCGACCGCGCTGCGGGTCCGGCTGTCCCCGGCCGGCACCGACGCGGTGTCGCTGCTCGCGGTCGACGCCGCGGGTGCGCCGGTGCTGTCGGTGGAGCGGTTGGTGCTGCGCCCCGTGGCGCTGGACCGCCCGGCGGCCGGCAGCGACGCCCTGTTCCGGGTGGACTGGGTTCCGGTCGCGGCGTCGGCGGTGCCCGACGGCGTGGTCGTGTATCCGGTGGAGACCGCGGGTGGGGACGTGCCGGCGGACGCCCACACGGTGGCGCACGGTGTGCTGGCGCGGGTGCAGGAGCACCTGGCGAGCGAGGATTCGACGCTGCTCGTGGTCACGCGGGGCGCGGTGGAGGCGGTGCCCGGCGAGGGTGTCGCCGACCTCGCGGCGGCGACGGTGTGGGGTCTGGTGCGGTCGGCGCAGTCGGAGAACCCGGGCCGGTTGCTGCTGGTCGATGTGGACGATCCCGCCGCTCTTGTGGTGTCTGTGGATGAGCCGCAGGTGGCGGTTCGTGGTGGGCAGGTGCTGGTGCCGCGGTTGGTGCGTGCCGCCGTGACGCCGGCCGAGGTCGTTTTCGATGGCACGGTGTTGGTGACCGGTGCGTCGGGTGCGTTGGGTGGGCTGGTCGTTCGGCGGTTGGTGGAGTCGCACGGGGTGCGCAGGCTGGTTCTGCTCAGCCGTCGGGGCGGTGCGGCGCCGGAGGTGGATGCCGAGGTCACCGTCGTGGCGTGTGATGCGGCGGATCGGCAGGCGTTGGCCGCTGTGCTGGCGGGCATCCCGGATCTGAGTGCCGTGGTGCACGTGGCGGGTGTGTTGGACGACGGCATCGTGACGGCGTTGACTCCGGAGCGGGTCGACGCGGTGCTGCGGGCGAAGGTCGACGCCGCCTGGAACCTGCATGAGCTGACCCGCGATCTGTCGGTGTTCGTGGTGTTCTCCTCGGCTGCCGGGGTGTTCGGTAACGCCGGTCAGGCGAGCTATGCGGCGGCGAACACGTTCCTGGACGCCCTTGCGGCACACCGGGTCGCGCGAGGGCTTCCGGCGGTGTCCGTCGCGTGGGGGTTGTGGGCACAGGCGGACGGGATGGGCGCCGATGTGCGTCACCTGGCGGGTCTGTCCAATGAGGAGGGTCTGGCGCTGTTCGACGCGGCGCTGACCGCCGACACGCCGCTGCTGGTGCCGACGCGTCTGGACCTGGCCGCCGTCAGGGCGGGCGGGACCGTGCCGGCGCTGCTGCGCGGGCTGGTGCGGATGCCGGCCCGGCGGGCGGCGGCACAGAGCGGCATCGGGCAGCGGCTGGCCGGCCTGTCGGCCGCCGAGGCGGACCGGCTGCTGCTGGACCTGGTCCGCGGCCAGGTGGCGGCGGTGCTGGGCCACGCCGGTGCCGGGGCCATCGAGCCGGGACGCGCGTTCACCGAGCTGGGCTTCGACTCGCTGACCGCGGTGGAGTTGCGCAACCGGCTCGCCGAGGCGACCGGCCTGCGCCTGCCGGCGACGCTGGTGTTCGACTACCCGTCGGCGCGGGTGCTCGCCGACTTCCTGCGCGACGAGGTGTCCGGCGCCGCACCGACCGACGCGGTCGCCGCACCCGTGCGCGTGGACGACGAACCGGTCGTGATCGTCGGCATGGCCTGCCGCTTCCCCGGTGGTGTCACCTCGCCCGAGGACCTGTGGCGGCTCGTCGCCGAGGGCCGCGACGCGGTGACGGAGTTCCCCGACAACCGCGGCTGGGACCTCGCGAACCTCTACCACCCCGACCCCGACAACCCCGGCACCAGCTACACCCGCGAAGGCGGCTTCCTCGACGGCGCCGACCGGTTCGACCCGGCGTTCTTCGGCATCTCCCCGCGCGAGGCGCTGGGCACCGACCCGCAGCAGCGCCTGCTCCTGGAGGCGTCCTGGGAGGCGTTCGAACGGGCCGGCATCGACCCGCAGACCCTGCGCGGCAGCCGCACCGGCGTGTACGCCGGCGTGATGTACCACGACTACGCGAACGCCCTGGAACGGTCCGGGGACGCGGCCGAGACGGCGATCGGATCCGGTGGGACCGGCAGCATCGCGTCGGGCCGGGTGTCGTACACGTTCGGCCTGGAGGGTCCGGCGGTCACCGTCGACACGGCGTGCTCGTCGTCGCTCGTCGCGCTGCACCTGGCCGTGCAGGCGCTGCGGCGCGGGGAGTGCGACCTGGCGCTCGCCGGTGGCGTGACCGTGATGGCCACGCCCGGCACGTTCGTCGCGTTCTCGCGCCAGCGTGGGCTGGCCGCCGACGGGCGGTGCAAGGCGTTCGCCGGCGCCGCCGACGGCACCGGCTGGGGCGAGGGTGTCGGGATGCTGCTCGTGGAGCGGCTGTCCGACGCGCGGCGGAACGGGCACCCGATCCTCGCCGTGGTGCGGGGTTCCGCGATCAACCAGGACGGCGCGTCCAACGGTCTCACCGCGCCGAACGGTCCGTCCCAGCAGCGGGTGATCCGGCAGGCGCTCGCGTCGGCGGGTCTGTCCACTGTGGACGTCGACGCGGTCGAGGCGCACGGCACCGGCACCAAGCTGGGCGACCCGATCGAGGCGCAGGCGCTGCTGGCCACCTACGGCCAGGACCGGGAAGAACCGCTGTGGCTGGGCTCGGTCAAGTCGAACCTCGGCCACACCCAGGCCGCCGCCGGCGTCGCCGGGATCATCAAGATGGTCCTCGCGATGCGTCACGGTGTGCTGCCGCGCACGCTGCATGTCGACGAGCCGTCGCCGCACGTGGACTGGTCGGCCGGCGCGGTCGAACTGCTCACCGAGGCCCGGGAGTGGCCGGCCGTCGCAAGGCCGCGCCGGGCCGCGGTCTCGTCGTTCGGAATCAGCGGGACCAACGCGCACACCATCATCGAGCAGCCGCCACCCGCCGAGGTCGTACCCGCCGTCGACTCGACGGCCGTGGTGCCGGTCGTCGTCTCCGCCCGCAGCGCCGAGGCGCTGGCCGACCAGGCCGCCCGGCTGCGCGACCTCGTCGCGCGGGACGAGGTGACGCCGCTGGACGTGGCCTTCTCCGCGCTGACCTCCCGGGCGGCGCACCAGCACCGGGCCGCCGTTGTGGCAGGCGACCGCGGGACCCTGCTCGCGGGCCTGTCGGACCTCGCCGCCGGCGGCGGCATCCGCGGCGCGGTGACCGAGGGCCAGGTGGCGTTCCTGTTCACCGGCCAGGGTTCCCAGCGTCCCGGGATGGGGCGCGGCCTGTACGAGACGTACCCGGTGTTCGCGCAGGCCTTCGACGAGGTGTGTGCGCACCTGGACGACGGCGTCAAGGATGTGGTCTTCGGCGACGACCCGGACCTGCTGGCACGGACGGTCAACACGCAGCAGGGGCTGTTCGCGGTGGAGGTGGCCCTGTTCCGCCTCCTCGAATCCTGGGGTGTGAAGCCGGATCACCTGATCGGCCACTCGATCGGTGAGGTGGCGGCGGCGCACGTGGCCGGGGTGCTGTCGCTCGAAGACGCGGCGACGTTGGTCAGTGCCCGGGGTCGGTTGATGCAGGCGCTGCCGGCCGGTGGGGCGATGGTGTCCGTGCAGGCCTCCGAAGAGGAGATCCTGCCGCTGCTGGTCGGGAACGTCGGTGTCGCGGCGGTGAACGGGCCGCGATCCGTGGTGGTCTCCGGTGAGGAGGAGGCCGTCCTGGCTGTCACGGCCGGGTTCAAGGCGAAGCGGCTCAGCGTGAGCCACGCGTTCCATTCGCCGTTGATGGAGCCGATGCTGGCGGAGTTCCGCCGCGTCGTTGAAACGCTCACCTTCCACGCGCCGGTCATTCCGATCGCGACGTCCGGTGATGTGACCGACCCTGAGTACTGGGTGCGGCACGTCCGGGACGCGGTGCGGTTCCACGACGGGATGAAGGCGCTCGAAGCGGCCGGGGTCACCACGTACGTGGAACTCGGGCCGGATGCCGTGCTGTCGGCGATGGGGCAGCCCTGTGTCGACGGCGGAGGGTTCGTCCCCACCCTGCGGGCCGGGCGCGACGACGCGACCGCGGTCAACACCGCCCTGGCGACCCTGCACGTGCGGGGGGTCGGCGTCGACTGGCCGACGGTGCTCGCCGGTGGCCGCCGCGTCGACCTGCCCACCTACGCCTTCCAGCACCAACGGTTCTGGCCGACCCCGACCGCCTGGACCGGTGACGCCACCGGCCTCGGCCTCGGCACCGCCGGCCACCCGCTGCTCGGCGCCGCGCTGCCGCTGGTCGGTGCCGACGGCTTCCTCCTGACCGGCAGGATCTCCCTGCAGACCCACCCGTGGCTGGCCGACCACGCCGTCGGCGGATCGGTGCTGCTGCCCGGCACCGCCATCCTCGAACTGGCGATCCGGGCCGGCGACCAGACCGGCTGCCCCACCGTCGAGGAGCTGACCCTCGAAGCGCCGCTCGTCCTGCCCGACCTCGGCGGCGTGAGCCTGCAACTCGTGGTCGACCGGGCCGACGACTCCGGCCGCAGCACCGTCACCCTTTACTCGCTGACGGGGTCCGACGACACGGGCGGCTGGCAGCGCAACGCGTCCGGAACGCTGACCCGCACGGCCGCGGCGACGCCCGCGCCCATCGACGCCTGGCCGCCCGCCGACGCGACGCCGATCGAGGTCGACGGCCTCTACGCCGGCCTCGCGGCAGACGGGTTCGCCTACGGTCCGTCGTTCCAGGGCCTGCGCTCGGCGTGGCGGTCGGGCCGCGACGTCTACGCCGAGGTCGAACTGCCCGATGAGCCTGGCGGGTTCGGCGTGCATCCGGCGCTGCTCGACGCCACCCTGCACGCGGTCGCGCTGGGTGGCCTCGTCGACGGCGCGAGCCTGCCGTTCTCGTGGTCGGGCGTGACGCTGCACGCGGTCGGTGCCCGGACGCTGCGGGTCCGGCTGTCCCCGGCCGGGACCGACGCGGTGTCGCTGGTCGCCGTCGACGCCGCGGGTGCGCCGGTGGTCTCGGTGGAGCGGCTGGTGCTGCGACCGGTGGCGTTGGACCGTCCGGTCGCCGGTCGCGACGCGGTGTTCCGGGTGGACTGGGTTCCGGCGTCGGCGTCGGCGGTGCCGGCGGACGTGGTGGTGTTCCCGGTCCAGACCCAGGGTGCCGACGTGCCGGCGGAT
>NZ_BOPH01000160.1 GCF_016863655.1 Virgisporangium ochraceum | reverse complement strand
GACCTGTCGCCGCGCACCGTCACGCCGACGTAGGGAAGCCCTCGGCGATCAGGCGTGACCGGGTGGTCTGCAGCCGCTCCACCACCACGGCCATGAACCGCCGCGTCAGCTCGTAGCCCAGCTCCGGATCGCCCTCGCACAGGCGCAGCACCTCCGGCGCCGTGAACTCGATCGTCAGCGTGGGCTGCGTCGCCACGGCACCGAAGTGCCAGGTGTGCGGCGGGAACATCCACGACCAGCCGAGCACCGCACCCGGACCGAGGGTCTCGACCGCGACGGTGCCGCGGCCGGGAACGGTGGTGTCGAGGTCGACCGCGCCCTCGCGGATGATCCAGTACCGGTTGGCGCGGCCGCCCTCGTTGAAGATGCGCATTCCGGGGCGGAAGACGCTGCGGTGTGCGTAGAACGACATGCGTTCCAGGTGCGCGGCGCGCATGCCGGTCAGGAACGGCTGTGACGCCAGCAGTTGGGCCATGGTCTGCATCGCAGGGGATCCTTCCGTGAGCCGGATGCCGTGATGGGACACCCGTGCGGTGCCGTACGGACAGGGCCGGAAGGCCCGGTCGAAGGGGACCGTCGCGGGACCTTCAGCCCTGTCCGCCGGCCCGCGCCGGGGGCAGGCTTCGCGCATGACGATCAACGAGAACGGGCTTCCGGGCAGCGCGGCGTTGCGCGTCGTCGTCGACCGGGTGGATCCGGTGGGGACGCTGTCGGTGTACGCCACGGCCGATCCGCAGGACGCGGGCGCCTGGCGGGTGCGTGTCGTCAACGACCTGGTGGCGCTGGAACAGCGGCTGCGCAAGGCCGACGACGCCCGGGCCGAGGCGGTCGCGCTGCGGCTCGACGAGGTCGAGCGGGAGCTGGCCGCGATGCTGGACGCCTCCGGACCCGGACAGGGCCGGGCGCTGTTCGTACCGCTGTCGGGTGCGCCCACGCGCACGGTCCACGTCCAGGTTCCGCTCGGGGACGTGGTGGAGCTGGACCCGGTCGCGTACGTGCGTCCGCTCGTCGCGGCGGCCAGCGCGCATCCGCCGGCCGGGGTCGTCGTGGTCTGCGGCCACGGCATCCGGCTGGTCGACCTGCGGTCGGGGCTGGCCGTCGACGTCGGTGAGCGCACGCACGACACGTCCGGCGTCGACCGGCACGGCCACACCGGAGCGTTGGCGACCCGGCACGGGTCGGCGTGGCACGACGTGCAGGCCCGGCGGGCGGCGGAACGGCTGGGGACGTTCCTGCGCGCGAACACCGCGTGGGTCGTCGCCGAGGTGCGCCGGTACGGCTGGGAGTACCTGGTGGTCGCCGGTGACCCGGAGCGGACGGCGCCGGTGGTCGACGGCCTGCCCGACGACCTCGCGGCCACGCGGTGCCCGGTCAGGTACCGGTTGGCCGGCCTGCCCGCGCCGCGCGTGCACGCGGCGGTCGCCGGCGACCTCGAACGGATGCGGCACGACCGCCACCGCGACCTGTGTGAACGGACCCGCGACGCGGCCCTCGGCGGCGCAAGCGGATCCTACGGCCTGGCCGACACGTTGACGACGCTCGCCGAGGGCCGGGTCAGCCACCTGCTGCTGGACGCCGCCCGTGAGTGGACCGGCCGGTCCGGCCCGGACGGGCGGCTGCACCCCGACGGGATCGCCGTTCCCGGTCTCGCCGACGCCGACCTGCGGCCCGAGCCCCGGTTGGGCGAACGCATGATCGAGGCGGCGATCCGCCAGGACGCGGCCGTGACCCTGGTCGACCCGGCCGACGCCGACGCGCTCGCCGCCGGCGACGGGGTGGCGGCGGTTCTCCGCTGGTGACCGTGCCGGTGGGGGATACGCTGCCGTGATGTCCCGCCGCGACCGGTACCGGGAGGACCTCCGCCCGCTCGACCCGGCCCGGTGGCCGGCGTACCTGCGGGAGCACAGTGGCCGTCCCGGTCCGCGGGCCACCTCGAGCTGATCCAGGCCGTCGCCGACGAGGGCGACGCCGCCTGCTTCGACGGTCTCCTCGCGTGGATCGTGCGCGAGAACAGCAGGAAGGCCCGGCTGGCGAAGCTCCTCCGACGCACGGGACTTTTGTCCCTGCCGCCGGCGCACCACGGCCGGCGATCCTCGACCCGGTGGGAGGAGGTGCGGGCCATGTCAGTGCGGACACGGCCGCCCGCGGCCGTAGAGGTGTCCCCGACGGTGCGGGGGCCGCGGCCGTGGATCGGCATCCTGTGCGCGGCCACGGCCGCGGTCGGGTTCCTCACCGGGCGGGACGGAACACCGGGATGGCAGGTGGTCCGCGTCGCGCTGACCGTCGCGGTGGCGGTGGCCGTCGGGTACATCATCCTGCGGGCGTCCGCCCCGGTGCGCGGTCCGGCGACCGCCGCCGCCGGGGTCGTGGTCACCGCCGTCGGCGCCGGGACCGGGCTGCCGCATCTGGCCAAGGTGGGCTGGTCCGCGGTGACGGCGGCCGGGGTGCTGGCGCTGGTCTGCGGAACCGCGTTGCTGGTGGGCGGCGCGGTGGTGACGGTCCGGGCCGCCCACCGGTGGTGGCGGCTCCCGGTGGCGCTGGCGGTCGCGCTCGTCGCGGTGGTGTCGCTGTGGTCGGGGACGGTCGCGGTTGCGGCGACGAACGTTCCGCGGACCGCGGTGGGACCCACGACGCCGGGCGAACGCGGGCTCGCCTACGACGACGTCACGTTCCCCACGACGGACGGGGTCCGGCTGTCCGGCTGGTACCTGGCCTCGACCAACCGGGCCGCGGTCGTGCTGCTGCACGGCGCCGGGTCCACGCGGTCGGCCGTGCTCGACCACGCGGTCGTCCTGGCGCGGCTCGGCTACGGCGTGCTGCTGTTCGACGCGCGCGGCCACGGCCGCAGCGGCGGCCGGGCGATGGACCTCGGCTGGTACGGCGACCGCGACGTCGGCGCCGCGGTGTCGTACCTGCGGACGCGGCTCGACGTCGACGGGGCCCGCATCGGCGCGGTCGGCCTGTCGATGGGCGGCGAGGAGGTCCTCGGAGCCGCCGCCACCGACCCGCGGATCCGGGCCGTCGTGGCCGAGGGGGCCACGAACCGGGTCGCCGCCGACAAGGCCTTCCTGTCCGAGGCGTACGGCGTGCGCGGTCGCGTGCAGCGGGGGATCGACGCACTCACCTACGCCGTCACCGACGCGCTGACCGCCGCGCACCCGCCGGTCACCCTGCGGGCCGCGGCACGGGCCATGGCGCCGCGGCCCGTGCTGCTCGTGACCGCCGGCGACGTGCCCGACGAGGGACACGCCGCGCGGTACATCCAGCGCGGCAACCCCGGCGTCCGGATCTGGGAGGTGCCGGACAGCGGCCACACCCGGGCCCTGCGCACGCATCCGGACGAGTGGCGGCAACGGGTGTCGGCGTTCCTCGCCGCGGCGCTCGGTCCACCACCGGCCTGACCACCGCGCGATGCGGTCCACCACCAGCCACGAGCCGGCGGACAGCGCCGCACCCGCGACCACGTCGGCCAGATAGTGGTTGGCGGTGACCACGACCGCGGCGTCCATCGACAGGGCCGCCGCGACGGCCAGAGCGCGTGTCCACACCCGCCGGACGGCGGCGACGAGCGCGAGGCTCACGATGAGGTTCCAGCCGACGTGCAGGCTCGGTAGCGCGGCGTACTGGTTCGTGAAGGCGGCGGGCTGGAGCACGCGGTACGCGTTGCTCTGTTGGGTGATCGTGTCCACCAGCGCCGGGTCGGCCAGGCGCGGCGGCGCCACCGGGACCGTCGCGAAGACGACCAGCCCGACGCCGCCGGACACGAGGATCGCGTTGCGGGCGCGTGCGAAGACGGCCGGATGCCGCAGCGCGAGCCAGGTCAGGCTGACGGCGATCACCGGCCAGTGCCCGTAGATGTAGATCCAGTTGAAGACGGTGGCGGCTGCGGACTCCGTGCCGACCGCCCGTTGCAGCGTGCGTTCCCAGTCCAGGTGCAGGGCCTGCTCGACGGCCATCAGGTGTGCGGCGTTGCGCAACGCGGGGCCGGGATCGGCCTCTGTCATCCCGCGCACGGCGAAGTAGAGCGCGACAGCGGTGACCACCACGGCGCCCTGGTGTGCCAGCCGACCGAACGCGACGGTAGCCACGGCCATCTCCTCTCGGTCGTCCCTTCACGCAGGATGCGGGCGTGGTCGCGGGGCCGGACCTGGCTGACGCCCCGCCGGTCGGGGGCCGTTCGTCCCGTCGCGGGCACTGGACCGGGAAAGTCGAGTTATGTAGACTTTCACGCATGCCGAGGACTCCCCACACCTCGCCGCAGACGCTGCGGTTGTTCGAGGCGTTGTCGACCGACCCGACCAGATGGCGTTACGGCTACGACCTCAGCCGCGAGACCGGGCTGGCGTCGGGCACGCTGTACCCGATCCTGATGCGGCTGGCCGAGCAGAAGCTGCTCGACACCGACTGGGAGCCCTCCGACGAGCCGGGCCGCCCGCCGCGGCATACCTACCGGCTGACCGCCGACGGCGTGGCGCTCGCGGAGGATCGGCTGGCCCGCCGCGCGGCGGCGGAGTCCACCGCCCCGCGCCGTCGGGGTCGGTCCGCGCCGGCGCCCGGCACCGCGAACCTGATCGGGGGGACCGCGTGAGCGGGCGCGATCCCGTCCGCGCCGTCGCGCGGTTCGTCCTGACCGTCGCCGTGCGGGGACGCCGGGCCAGCGGCGGCCCCTGGGGTGAGGCGGTGCTCGCCGAGTTCGGGGAGACCCGGGGCCGGTGGCAGGCCGTCCGGTGGGCCGTCGGCGGACTGCGGACCGTGTGGCGCGAGCGCCGGCAGCGCATCCGGCAACTGCCGCGCGCCACCCGGATCCGTCGACGGGCCGCGGTCGCGGCGGTGCTCGCCGTCGTGGCCGGCCTGTCCGTCGCCCGGTTCGCGCTGACCCCGCAGTACATGGCCTCCGCCGAGATGGAGCCGACGTTCGCCGTCACCGACCGGTGGGTCCTCGACCGCGTGAGCCTGCGCATCTCCGGCGTCCACCACGGCGACGTGGTGGCCTACCGCAAGCGGTACGCGCATGTCGAGCAGATCCGGCGGGTCATCGGGCTGCCGGGCGACACCGTCGAGTGCCGCGACGGACGCGTCCACCGCAACGGCAGCGCCCTCGACGAGCCGTACCTGCCCGACGGCGCGCGCACCGAGTGCGAGCCGACCACCGTGCCCGCCGACTCCCTCTACGTGCTCGGCGACAACCGCGCGATCGCCACCGACTCGCGCCACGAGGGCACGGTCGCGATGTCGTCGGTCCTCGGGCGGGTCATCGACGTCTGGTGAGCCTGTGACGAGCCTGTGACGAGCCTGTGACGAGCCTCAGTGCCGGTGCACGCCGCCGATGCGTTCGGACAGCTCGAACATGTTGCCCCAGGGGTCGCGGAAGAACGCCAGCCGGGCGCTGATGTCGTCGATCTCGAAGGGCGGGTTGACGATGTCGACGCCGCGGCGGCGCAACTCCGCGAGGGTCTCGTCGACGCTGTCGACCGACAGGCACAGGTGGTTGTACCCGTTGGCGGCGAGGCTGGCGTCGACGTCGCCGAACACGGTCTGCGCCGCGGCGCCCGGGCCGGCGAGGATCTCGAGGTGGAAGTCGTCCTGGTCGGGCGGCATGACGTAGGCCAGGGTGAGCTCCCCGTAGGACCAGGTCTGCAGGATGCGCCACTCCAGGGTGTCGACCCAGAAGGACCGGGCCGCCTCGAAGTCGGGATAGCGGATGCCGGTGTGGTGGCCGCGCATCGAGGCGAACGGGGAGGCGGGATTGGTCGGGGGAGTCGCGGGCAGCGGCATGACGGTCCTTCCGGTCGGTCTGACCGCTCCATTCGAGCCGCCGGTGACCTCCCGCGACAGACCCAGGGTCGTACCCGTCAGCCTGGGTCCGGCAGTACCACCCTCCGCCGCCGCGGTCGCGACATACTGGGTGCGTGGCCAGCCCCGATGTCGCCCGCGAGCTGCGTGACTTCCTGACGTCGCGGCGGGCCGCGCTCACCCCGGAGAGCGTGGGCCTGCCGCCGTCGGTGGGCGCGCGCCGCGTACCGGGGCTGCGGCGTGAGGAGGTGGCGATGCTCGCCGGGGTGAGCGTCGACTACTACGTCAAGCTCGAACAGGGCCGCGCGGTGAACGTCTCCGAGCAGGTGCTCGAGGCGATCGAACGGGCGCTGCGGCTCGACGGGCTCGAAAGTCGGCACCTGCGCTCGCTGCTGCGCGCCACCCACCGGCCGCGCTCCGCACCCGGTCCCACCGAGACGCCCGCACCCAAGGCGCGCGCGGCCGTGCGCACGATGGTCGACGCGATGACGGTGCCGGCGATCGTGCACGGTCCGCTGCTGGAGGTGCTGGGGCTCAACGCCGTCGCCAAGGCGTTGTTCGCCGACTTCGAGGCGATGCCCGTCGGGGAGCGCAACCTCGCGCGGTGGATGTTCCTCGACCCGTCCGCCCGCAGGATCTACCTCGAATGGGACCGGCATGCGGCGCAGATGGTCGCGATCCTGCGCGCTGCGGCGCAGGGCCCCCACGCCGGCCGGCTCGCCCACCTCGTCGGCGAGTTGTCGGTCGCCTCGCCCGACTTCGCCCGCCACTGGGCCGACTACCGGCTCCACCAGCACACCCACGGCGTGAAGCGGTTCGGCAACGAGCTGGTCGGGGAGCTGCGCCTGCACTACCAGGCGTTGCCGCTCCAGGAGGACGCCGGACAGACGGTGGTCGTGTACCACGCCGATCCGGGCTCGCCGTCGGCGGAAAAGCTCGAGCTGCTGAGCAGCTGGGTGCTCCCGGCGGAGGTCCGCCAGCGGCCGCGCCGGGGCGTACCCTGAGCCGATGCCGGCTCGCGCGCGGTCTATCCGGGAACCTTCGACCCGTTCACGGCCGGACACGCCGACGTCGTCGACCGGGTCAGGCACCTGTTCGACCGGGTGACCGTGCCGGTCGCGGTGAACGCCGACAAGCACCCGACGACGTCGGGCGACCAGCGGTCGACGCTCTGCGGGGTTCGCTCCCCGCCGGCTGGACCACCGTGACGGTAACGGCATGGGCCGGCCTCACCGCGGAGTTCTGCCGTGAGCGGTTCGGCGCGTGTGCCTCGTGGTTCGGGCGCCGTGCGTACGTTGCGGGCGGTACCGGTGCAGTAGCGTGGGCGCGCATGGGTGCGAAAACGGCGCTCCTGGTGTTTGCCGACGGAGACGCGGCCGGCGCGCTGCGGGATGCGGCCGAGTTCGATCGAGTGGCGACAACGGAGCTGGTGGCGCGGCTGCTGCCCGGGCTCGAGCTGGTCGCGATCGAGGACGGCAGCCTGGAGCGGAACGTCAACCCGTCGAACGGCCTGCTGTACGCCGGGGTGTTCCGAGGCCTCACGATCATCTGCGCTGCCGAGTTGGGCGAGATACAGCCCTGTTTCGTGCGGCCCGGTTGGCTGGCCGAGGGGGCGGGCCGACGCGTTGTCCTGCACTCGATGCACAGTGCGTCGGACTTCCTCGCCTTCGCGGTCTGGGGCGAAGACGGATCGCTGGAACGGTCGCTGTGCGTGAGCCCCGATCAGGGGATCGTTGAGGATCGCGGTGACCGGTTGCCGTTCGAGCTGGCGTACTGGGCCGGTCGCCACCCGGTCGACGATGACGACGAAGACGAGGAACCTTATCCGCTGCCGTTCCATCCATTGGAGCTCGGCGAGGACGCGCTGGCGGCGTTGTGCGGGTTCGTGGTCGAGGGTTGGCCGCCGGACGGGATGCCCGATGTGGCCCGCGTGCCGTTGGCCGGATTCCGGCTGCGCGCACCGACGGTGACGCTGGAGCGATCACACGGCCGCCCGATCGCGCAGCCGTCTCCGCTCGATGTCGGGTCGCAGGTCGGCCAGCTCGGTGCCGGGCTGGATTTCCTGATCCTCGACATGGGTGGAGAGAACTACCTGCAGGCGGCCGCCGGGGGTCGATCCGACATCCCGGCCGGAATCTTCCGGGTCGAGCGCCGTGAGGGCGACTCGGACCTCCATTTCCGCTGTGACGTCGAGTCACTCGAGGACGTCGCGGAGATCTTCCGCGGCTACCTTGCGAACCAGGACGGCTGGGGCGACCGCGAGTGGAAACAAGTCTGGGTGTAACGGCCGACCTCCCGTCCGAAGACACCATGCGACCGGCCCAGGTCGCCGTGAGCCAGCCGGTCGCGGCATGACCGGACGCCATGACCGGATTCTGGCGGGTGGACGGGATGGATAGCATGCGGCGTCATGGGTTACGCATTCACGATGGATGAGCCGAGCGACGATATGTCGACCCCGTGCGGGTTCAGCAACTACCAGATGAACTACATCCGCCTGGTCATGCTGTGGGTGAGCGTGATCGATGGGGACGGCTACAAGGCACACGACTTGCCGGAATTCCCGATCTCTGACCAGACGCTGCCGGCCGGCGAGTTCAACGGGGTCGGTGGCCGGGTCGACGCCGCTGGTGCTGCCTTCATCGCCGCGCGGTTGCGCCAGGCTCTGGAGACCTACGCCGTCGAGGACGTACTGGATTTCCTCGACGACCACCCCGGCAGTCCGGAGGTCCGCGGCTGGGTCGAGGAGTTCACGCGTTTCAACGAGCAGGCCGCCCAGCGCGACGGGTACCACCTCGTCTGATGTCTGCCTCGAAGGCCCTCTTGCCGGCAGGCGCCACCCCAAAGCGCTGGCGCAAGGAGCGTGACGGTCGTCAGGGCGGCTGCGGGAACCAGCCGCGGCATGGGCGCTCACGCGGAGCGGATGAGAGTGCGCCATGATCGCGTCGGCGGGAGCCTGAGCGCACGTTGTCCACGGCGCGCTGCGGCTGTTATGGCCGTCGTCGGGCGAACCAGACTTCCTCGACGGGCCAGCACCGTGCCCACTGCACGGTCTCAACGTCATCGTCGGTTTGTGAGTCCTCCGGCGCGAACAGCTCGATCATGTCCTCGATATCGAACCCCGCTGTGCGCAGCAGCCGGATCCAGTCGCCATGGCCGAGATGGAACTCCACCCCCGGGTCGGACTCCCAGCTGATCCGGTGCAGCCCGGCCTGCGGGCGTAGGAGCCGGTCGGAGGCAGCTCCGACCTCGGGCTCGCACAGCATGAGCAGGGTGGAGTTGCGAAGGAATGTCAATCGGCCGCGCGGGCGTAGCACCCGGGCCGCTTCCGGTATCCACCGGTACGGGTCGCACCAGATGGAGGCGCCGTACTCGCTGATCACCAGGTCGAAGCTGGCATCTGGGAACGGTACGTGCTCGGCGTCGGCCTGTACCAGCGGAAAGGACAGTCCGAACTCCTGCTGCATCCGTTGGGCGGTTGCCAACTGGCGAGCCGAGATGTCCAGGCCAACCGGTTCGCCCCCGGCCCGCGCCGCCCACGCCGACACATATCCGGTACCGCACCCCAACTCCAAGACATCCGCACCGGCCACGTCGGCCGGCAGCATCGGCACCCGCGACTGCGATGCGGCAAAGTTTCCCCAGGTCGGCGCCGTCTGCGCCCACAGACGCCGGGCATGCACGGCATAGGCGTCGGCGAGCACGTCCCAGTGCGCCTCGTTGGTCTCGACATGCGACATCACTCCGCCTCCATCCGACGAGGAGATTTCCATCTGGACGCACCGGCCGCACGTCAACATCGACCAGCGGTGAGCACGGCTATGGACGGTTCGGGATCACCGGACCAGTCCAGCCCGCGAGGTTGTTTTGCATCGAGGCAACCAGCCAGGGCGCTCGCATCGAGGCGATTGCCGGTGACGAACCCTGGAAAGCCCGACCCTGATGGCGTCACAGTCCATCCGTCGCCGGCGGCTGGATCTCTTCCGAGCAACTGTCGACGGCGCCCGCGGGATGCGTGGCCACGGCTCGGTCGGCGATCACATATCGGAAGACGTTGTCCTGCCGGTAGGAGCCGTCGGGTTGCCGGTACGGGGCAAGGGCTTCGGCGTAGGTGTCGTGCACGAGGTCCTCGCCGGCGACTTCGATCGCCCACCGGAACGGCCCGATCGACGCCTGCCCGCGCCACGCCGTCGACAGGTCCGGAAAGATGAACGGGCAGTCGACCTCGCCGGACGCGGCCAGTACGAGCCCGGCGTCGGCGAGCAGATCCTCGACCACGCCTGGGGTGGACACGGCCAGCGGCGCGTGGGCGCCGGGTGGAGGCGGGGCGAGTGTGCGGATGCGCTGGAAGACCCGGTCGGTCTGGCACCGGTCGGGTTCGGCCCACACGCCGATCGCCACCCGGCCGCCCCGGCGGGTCACCCGGGCCATCTCCACCACGGCCACCCGCGGGTCGGCCGCGTACTGGACGGAGTTGAAGGCCGTCACCACGTCGAACGTGCCGTCGTCGAACGGCAAAGCCTCGAGGTCGCCTACGTGCAGGTCCGCGTCGGGCAACCGCTCGCGTGCCACCGCGATCATCGATGCGGCTGCGTCGAGGCCGGTCACCCGCGCACCTCGACGCACCGCGGACTGCAGAACCGACCCGGTGCCGCACCCGACGTCGAGCAGGCTCAGATCGACCAGTGGCGCCAACGCTGTGAGCGTCGCCTCGTGCAACGGCCGGCTCAGTGGCTCGCTCACCTGCGCCCAGTCCCTCACGGCCTGGCTCCAGAGTCTGCCCTGTGCTTTTGCTGATCCCACGGGTTCTCCTGATCTCATTGGCTGTCGGAGTAGACGGCGCGCTCGAAGTCGGTGTAGGTCTTCAGCGCCTCGGGGGTGGCGAGCGGCCGGGACTGCGAGTAGAGGGCGCCGGCGATCCCGGCCTCCGGGTCGATCCAGAAGTAGGTGTTGAACACCCCGACCCAGCCGCCGCTGCCCGGGTTTCGCCCGCCCGGCCGACCGCGGGTGTCCAGTAGCAAGCCCCAGCCCCACTTCATGCCCGGACCGGCCGTGAAATCGCAGCTGACCGCTGGGTCGATGGTGCGGATCTCGGGCGGGAACCAGAGATCGCCGATCTGGTTGGTGAACGCCCCCCGCACCGACGATGGGGCGAGAACCGTCGCGTCGGCCAGCGTCCCGCCGGCGAGCAGCATGCGCTGGAAGAGCAGGTAGTCCCGGGGTGTGGAGTACAGCCCGTGGCCGCCGGCCCACCAGGCGGGTTGCCGGTCCCAGTCGAGGTCGGTGGGTATCCAGTTTCCGGCCTCGTCCCTGACGTGTACCGGCACGCACGCGGCCCGCTGCTCGTCGTCGAGGAGGAATGCGGTGGAGCGCATCCCGAGTGGCCTGAAGATGTGGTCGGCGAGGTATCGGTCCAGTGACCGGCCGCTGGCCGACTCGACCACCCGGCCCAGCCAGTCGGTGCTGATGCCGTACTCGAACCTGGTGCCCGGGTCGGCCACCATCGGGGTGGAGAAGACGTCGCCTGTCGCGGTCGCTGCCTCCCACCGGGTGAGCTCGGGGTTCCAGAATCCGTAGGCCAGCCCGGCGGTGTGGGTGACGAGTTGCCGGACGGTTGCCCGGCTTGCCGGCGCCCGCGTCTTCGGCTTGCCGGTCTCGTCGCAGCCGTCGAGAACCTCGACGGCGGCGAAGTCGGGGCAGTAGCTGTCGACAGGCGCTTCGAAATCCAGGTTGCCGAGGTCACGTTGCTGGAGCGCGGCCACCGTGCACACCATTTTGGTCATCGATGCGATCCGGAAGATGCTCTCCGCGTCGATGGGCTCACTTCCGCCCACCGCGCGGGGCCCGGCGGCACCCTCGTAGAGGACGCCGGTGCGGTCCGCGGCCACGCCGACGACGTTGGGCATAGCGCCGCTGTCGACGGCCGACCGCAGCACCGCGTCGATCCTGGCTGTCACGGCCTGGGCGCCCAGCACTCGAGCGCGACGCCGTCGGGATCGCGGAACGACAGACCGAAGCCGAGTGCGTCCCCGGCGATGCCGCCGTGCTTGATCCCCAGCTCGTCCAGACGCCCCCGCACCCGCTCCAGTTCGTCACGGTCGGCACAACTGAAGCCGATGTGGTCCAGCCCGGGGCGCCGTTCGTCGAACCGGTGCGCGGGATCGGTATCGGAGTGCGCGTGCAGCGCCAGGATGACGCCGCTGCCCAGCACGAAGATGGTGTGGTGGAAGCCCTCGTGGTGGCCGGGCAACGCGGAGACGTCCTCGTCGAGGACGGGTTCGGCGTCCAGCAGCTGCCGGTACCAAACCCGGCTGGCCTCCAGATCCGTGACGGTGACGGCGATGTGGTGCACGGCGGCGGGGAACACGGTCATCCGGTAACTCCTGTGCGGTCAGCGGCAACGTGGCTTGTGCTCGGCCTGATCGTTGCCGCCGGCCCGCCAGGCCCGCGTCGGGACGATGACCCGGTCTACGGGTGCCGGGCTACCCGGTTAGCCTCGCCGAGTACCCAGCCAACTCGGCGCGCCGCCGGCAGCCGGTCTTGGTGAGCAGGCTCGCCACGTGCTTCTCCACCGTGCGCGGTGACAGGTGCAGCTGCTCGGCCAGTTCCCGGTTGGTCAACCCGTCGGCGAGCAGGACCAGCACATCTGCCTCGCGGCTGGTCACTCCCAGCGCCCGCAGGGCCGCCGGCACGACGGCATCGCCACGGCCGGCGCGCGGAACCGGAACCCCCGCCCGGCGCAGCAGGGCGCGGCACGCCGCCGCCACCGGCCGCTCACTACGTTCGGCGAAGAACACGGCGGCCTCCCGAAGCCAAGCCACCGGCTGGCCCCACCCGTCGGCCAGGGCCGCCTCGGCGGCCAACCGCCGCGCGTACTGCCGGTACCAGACCACCAGCGGACCGAACTCGGCCTCGGCGACCGCAAAGACCGCACCGGCCTCGGCGGACCTGCCCGCCCGGCCGAGCAGCACCGCCTCGGCGCAGTCGAGCAAACTGCCCACGATGCGGTGCCGCGTGGCGCCCGATCCGCGGACCCGCTCGGCTTCGGCCCGGGCCACCGCGTCTGCACCGTCGATGCCCTCGCCGTCGACGGCGAGCAGCAGCACCCGCATCCCCAGAAACGGCGGAGCGACGGTGGCCGGCGACCGTTGCAGCAGCCGGGCACCCGTCGTCATCTCAATCATCGCCCGCTGGCGGTGCTCGGCGAGCAGCGACGAGGTGGCCCGGCAGTGTCCCCAGGCGCTGCCGTGCACGTCCGGGTCGTCGGGGGCCAGCGCCAACGCCTCGGCTAGACACGCCTCCATCTCCCCGTCCTCACCGCGCTGGGCATGAGCGGTCGCCCGCAGCACCAGCGCCATCGGCAACGTGCCCAGGCGCAGACGGCGTGACGCGTCCACGCTTTCGCGTGCGGCGGCGAGCCCCTCGTCGGCTCGGAACTGTTTGATCAGACCGGCGGCGATCTGCAGGTCCAACGTGGCGACGAGAGCCACCGCGCCGATCTCGACCGCCAGGTCGCGCGCCTGCCGCAACCGGTCGACGCTCTCAGTGCGCAGCTGATCGACCGTGCCGAGCTCGTGCAGCGCACGCAGCCGCCACAGCTCCAGCCCGTGGGCGGTGGCTATCGCCAGTCCGCGGGCGAAGGACGCTTCCGCGGCCTCCAGATCCCGCTGGCGTGCCACCCGACCGGCCACCTCCAGCGCCTCACAGGCGACGGCCGCAAGCCCGGCCCGTTCCGCCGCGGCCAGTGCGGACGCGGCCAACCGGTCGGCCTCGGCCAGGCGTCCCTGCCCGAGCACCACCTGTGCGTCGAGGGCATCAAGGCTCGCCGCCAACGTGGTCGTGCGGGCCGCCGGCGTGCGGCGGGCCGCGGCCAAATGGTCGACGGCCACCTGCCAGCGGCCGGCCGCCACCGCGGCGCGGGCCAACCGCAGGTGCAGCTCGGCGCCGTCCGACGGCAGCCGGGATGCCACGTCGAGCCGGGCCAGCAGCCGGTCGCCCAGCTCGAATGCCCGGTCAACCTGCCCGGCGAGGGCGAACACGTCGGTCATGGCGTCATCGATGGGAACTGTCACAGTCGCGTCGTCGGGTGCGAGGGCGCGGGCGCGCCGCAGCATCGCCTCGGCGGTGGCCAGTGCGCCCGTCGCCCGTGCTCGGCGGCTCGCGGCGAGCAGCAGGTCCGCGGCCCGCGGTCTGTCACCGGCAGCCTCGGCGAGCTCGGCGGCCAGCTCGCACCATTCGCCGGGCAGCCGGGGATGAGCATGCTCGACAGCCGACAGCGCGCTGCGGGCCAGGCTCGCCCGCTCCGGCGGCAGCAGGCCACCCAGCACGGCGTCACGGGTCAGGGCGTGACGGAAGCGGAAACCGTCGGCCTCCGCAGTCAACAACTGGACCCCCACCGCCTCGCGCAGCGCGGCGACGACCTCGGCCTCGCCCAACCCGGTCGTCGCCGGCAGCAGCGACCAGTCGAACCGGCGGCCGAACACGGCGGCGGCGCGCAACACATCACACGCGCCGTCGGACAGTCCGTCCAGCCGCCGGCCGACCGCGTCGGCGAAGGTCGGCGGCACTCGGCGGCCTTCCCACAGCGGGGCCGTCGTCGCCCACCGCCCGTTCCGCTCGACGAGCACTCCCGCGCCGACCAGACCGGCCAGCAGCTCCTCAACCAGGAACGGCAGGCCGTCGGCGTCAGCGCACAGGAACGTCTCCACCTCCGTCGGCAGTGCCACCGCACCGAGACAAGCCCGGGCCACCCGCACGATCGCCTCGTCACCGAGCCCCGCCACCTGGACAACGCGGGCCGCGCGACGGTCAACCAGGTTCGCAACCAACGCCCGGCCGGCACCCTCCTGCTCGGAACGGACCGTGCCCAGGCACAAGATCCGCTCACCAGCCAGGTTGTCGGTCAGGTACTCCAGCACCGCCAGCGACTCAGGATCGGCCCAGTGCAGATCCTCCAGGACCAGCACACAGCCGCGCCCGCCGGCCAGGAATCGCAGCAGCCGCAGCAGCCCTTCGCCGAGCACCACCGACGACTCGACGCCAGGCCCCGACCCTGCCGGCAGCCACTGAGGCACCAGCCTGCCCAGCGCAGGCCGGAACGGCCGCAACTCGGGCGCGTCCAGTTCGCCCCGCCCACGCAGCTCACCCAGAACCGCCTCCGCCAGGGGACGCAACGCCGCCGGCACCCCACCCGGCACCGCCCGGCCAGTCAGCACCGGCAACTGCCGCGCACGCGCGCGTTCGGACAGCTCCCGCACCAACCGGGACTTGCCCACCCCGGCCTCGCCCACGACGAAGACTGTGCCGCCGTGACCCTCGCCCGCCCGGCCCAGCGCATCAGCCAGGACACCAACCTCCTCGTCCCGCCCGACGAGAACCGGACACAGCGTCTGTCGCATCCCGCAAGTATCTGCGGTCAGCGCCTCCTCCCGTCGAGCCGCCAGGCGACCGAATCCGGCCGGTTCAGCGCTGCGGACGCTGTGTGCGTGACCTTGCCGGGTCCGTTCGCCCGTCAGTTGGTACTTCTGCAAGCGCGCGGAGCGGTTCCCGCGTTTCGCCCGGACCCGTGAGCTGATTCCGACGCTTGTCGAGGTCCAGGGGGTGGAACGGTCAGTGATCCGGTCGATGATCGCGTTCACACGCCGCCGCTAGCGGGTGACCGTCCATAGTCTGATCACGTCGTCGAGGCTGCAGCTGGCGAGTACGTCGCCGTCTGGGCTGAAGGCGACCTTGATTTCGGAGTTGTGCCCGGTGTTGACGGTGGAGAGGCCCCGACCGATGGTCGCGTCCCATAGCCGTACGGTGTCATCGCTTCGTGGACCGCCGGTCGCGATGATCGCACTGTCCGGGCTGAAGGCCATGCTCAGTACCTCCTTGTGCCCGATGAGCGGCTCCCCCCGGCGTCGACCGGTGGCTGGATCCCACAGCCGAATTCGCCCATCGACTCCGCCGCTCGCGAGGGTGGCGCCGTCCGGGGCGATTGCCACGCTGGTGACTATTCCGGTGTGTGCGGCGATGGGATCGATGACGGCGCGGCCCCGAGCGGCGTCCCACAGCCGCACCGTGCCGTCATCGCCGGCGCTTACCACGATGCGACCACCGTGCGGATCGAAGGTCAGGTCGACGACTCCGCCGACGTGTCCGGTCAGCGGAGGACCGATGAGTTCGTGGGTTGCCACGTCCCACAGCCGCACGGTGCCTTCAGCGCCCCCGCTTGCCAGCACTGCCCCATCGGCGCTGAAGCTCACCGCGGCGGCAACCGTTCTGTGTCCGGTGAGCGGCGTTCCGACCTGGCGGCGTTCGTCGACGTTCCACAGCCGCACGGTGACGTCGTTTCCTCCGGTGGCGAGGTGACGGCCGTCCGGGCTGAACGCCACGGTCCGTACATAGCCGTCGTGCCCGCGCATCGGCTCTCCGACCGGCCGCCGGGTGACGATGTCCCACATTTGGACCGTGCCATCGATGCCTCCAGCGGCGAGGACGGCGTCACGCGGGTGGAACGCCAGGCAGTACACCTTCGGCGCGGTGAGGGTCGCCCGTGCGTCGAGCCGGGCAACGGTTGGGGTTCGCCTCGCCCTACCCCGCGCGGCGGAGCCTTGCCAGCCACGTATTGCCAGCGCACCAGCACCGGCGGCGGCACCGGTAGCGAGGACCGTCCCCACGATGACCGCCCGGCGGTCCGCGCGCGTCCGTCGAAGCGTCGGAACATTCGGCTGCTGCGGCACCTCGGGCGGCGGTGCGGTAGGCACTGGCGGGCCGGGCGCCGGGTACCGTTTCGCGGCGTCGGTGTACAGGGAACCGACGGCGACGACGACCTCCGGCTGGTCGGTGATGGTCGGGGCGATGCCCAGCTGCCGGTGCAGCACGGTCGACACCAGCGGTATCCGGGACGAGCCCCCCACCAGCAGCAACGCGTCGACCGCGGTCGTGGGAACGCCCGCATGCCGCAGCAGTGCCGCGGTGCACTCGGCGGTCCGCTCGATGGCCGGCGCGATGGCGCGCTCGAACTCGTCTCTGGTCACATGCACCTGCATGTCGACCAGCGGGATGTGCAGGTCCGCGACGGCACGCCGCGACAGTTGTTCCTTGACCGCCCGAGCAGCGCGCCACAGCGCATGGCGGGCGTGCCGCTCGGCGACGGTCCGTGGCCGGTCCAGGCAGCGCCAGGCAGCCGCGGCGTCGCCGGTCAGCGCCCGGGCATGGTCGACCACGAGCGCGTCGAAGTCCGTACCGCCGACGTCGTCGAGGCCGTCGGAGGCGACGACCTCCACCCCTGCCGGCCTGGCCCGCACGACGGCGGCATCAAACGTTCCCGCACCCAGGTCGTACACCAGGACGAAACGTCCCGGCCCGATACGGTGACCGAGCTCGGCCACGAAGTAGGCAGCGGCGGCGACCGGCTCCGCAACGAAGGTCACGGGCTGGAGGCCGGCGCGGGCGGCGGATGTCTCCAGAACCTGCAGACGTTGGCCACCCCAGCTCGCCGGGTGGGTGAGAACCACGTTGCCCAGCGGCCGACCGGCGACCCGGCCCGCCTCCTGCTCCACCCGTCCCAGCACCGCTGCGACCAGGTCGACCACGCCGATCTCGCGCCCGCCCAGCCACACCCTCCCGTCGTCGATGCGCCCCTTCGGGCTGACCTCCAACCCGGCCGGATCCGACACGCCGCTGCGCTCAGCGTCCTGACCGGTTCGCAGACCGTCCTGGCCGGCGAAGACCGCCGACGGCAGAACGGGAGAGGAGTCGACGAGGACCAGCCGCGGATGCCCGACTGCGTGCCCGAGCGCCGCCACAGTCGATGTCGTTCCAAAGTCGATGCCCAACGCAGGGCCGCCGACGACCATCGATCGAGTGTATGGCGCCGTCACCCCGGATACGGTCACTCGACGACCGCACCCGCGCAGGACCAGCGTCGACCAGGGCAGCGCTGAAGGCAATCCATTCATGTCCAACGCCTCAGGGGCCAACCCGCACACCGAGCGACAACCACCGACGATGCGGCAACGGACAGCCAGAAATCCTGTCCACGGACTCGCGCGCGACAGGTCGACAAGAAGATCAAGGTGGCGAAGAAAGAACTCACCGAGCTGGTCACCGCCAGCGGCAGCAGCCTGCAGGAGTTGAACGGCATCGGCCCGTCCGGTGCCGCCCGCCTGATCGGCGACATCGGTGACATCCGCCGCTTCACCAGCCGCGCCCACTTCGCGTCCTGGAACGGCACCGCGCCTCTGGACGCCTCCTCCGGTGACCAGCAACGCCATCGCCTGTCCCGGGCCGGGAACCGGCGCATCAACCGTGTGCTGCACATCATGGCCATCGTCCAGCTCCGCCACGACACGCCCGGCCGTGCCTAATACCGACGCCGTCTCGCCGAGGGGAAGACCGCAATGGAGGCCATCCGGGCGTTGAAACGCCGACTGTCCGACGTCGTCTACCGGCACATGCTCCGCGATATCCAACGCACGGTGACGTGCCCGGGAGGACAACCGGGGGGCGACTCTGCAATCCAGCGCGGCTGACCCAAACCCCGAGGTCAACACTTCGGAACAGTCACAGCCCGGACCCGCCAGCCACCACCCTAGAACACCAAACACCGACGCCGCTTGACAAAGAGGGGTGCCAGATCCGCGAAGCGCGCGGGGCGCGGCATGTCCGGATACCGGATCAACCTCGATAGCGGTCGATTGGTCCAGGAGGACGATGGTCGTGACGATCGACTGCCGTGTCGATCATGTCCAACGGCGCAGATCGTCGATCAGATTGCGACGATCAAGATATTTCTCCAGGTACGTAGCTGTGATCCGGTCACGTAGCGCAGTTTCCATGGCGGCGACCACCACAGCGTTCTCTCGCATCCCGCCCAGCCGGAGCTGCTCGGCAGCCCAACTCTCGTACTCAGCGAAGTTGGCGCCAGCAGCGCGTCGAGCCCCCGCGAACAACTCGACTTGTAACCACTTCGGAGGTCGCGGGGTCACGCCCACGCAGAGCACTGCGGAGATAGCGGCCGGTCGATTGCCATCCCAGCCGGGCTTGAGCTCGTCCTCGACCACGACTCGACATCATGCCTCGCCGCGGCTGATCTCCGCGCTGTCCGCGGCTCAGCAAGGCCACGCGGAGCGCGGCAAATGAGAGGGGGGCTGGCGCCGAGCGGTATGAACGTCGGCCCCTGCGCCGGGACAATGCACAGATGACTGATACAGGTCCGTACCTGGCCCATGACCTGATCGTTGGCGACGGCGCCAGCCACCGGCGGTGACGGAGACTACCTGTGGGAGCGCACGGACGGTGGCAGATGAATGCACCCTGCCATTACCCGAAGTGCGGTGCAGACAGCGACTTTGTTACGGCTTGGCGGTCGGCGTCTTGCGCAACCACAGATACGTGCCTAGTAGGGCGCAAGCTGCGCCCACGAGGGCGATAGCCGTCTCGGCCACGCCGGAGATGTCATCCAGAAACGGGAAGGCGCGGCTGGCGACCAACGCGAGAAACGCGATTAGCAACAGAACGATGGCGCCGATTCGCTGTCGATTCATGGAAACCATTGGATCATCCTGCGTCGATCGAGCGTGCACCGGACCAGAAGCCTCTCATCAACGTCTTGTCATCGGCACGAGCGGACACCCAGTGGTGGCCGCCATGGTCACAGCTCGTGACGAGCGCACGGCGGCAGATGTTCGCGCCGATCGAGAGCTGCGTTGAAGGCGCACCTCGACCGCTGACGTTGCTGCTCTGCGATCATCGCGAGGTGGTCGATCTGATTCTGGTCAACGGTCTGCCGGGCTCTGGCAAGACGACCCTGGCGAACGGCCTGGCGAACGGGCTGGCGAAACGGCTCGGCGTACCACCGATCGCCAAGGACGCGATCAAGGAGGCGGTGGCCGACGTCGTTCCCGCCGCGCCCGGGCCGGCTCTGGGCATGGCCGCCGGCGACATGATGTGGACTCTGGCAGCGGCCATGTCCGGGACCATCATCCTGGAGTCCTGGTGGTTCAAACCAAGGGACCTGCCTTTCGTCGAAGCCGGCCTGCGACGGTGCGGCCCGACGAGCATCATCGAGGCCTGGTGCGACGTGCCGTCCCACGTCGCGAAGAGCCGGTACGCAGCCCGGCACCGGCACCGCATCCACGATGACAAAGCCAAACTCGCCGACGCCTGGCCGCGGTGGGAGGCGGAGGCAGAGCCTCTCGGCATCGGCCCCGTCGTGCGGGTGGACACCAGCACTCCGGTGAACCTCGCCGACCTCTCCGAGCCGATCACCAACGCCAGGATGTAGGCCGAGACACACCGCGGCACGCCCGATCGGCGGCAGAAGAGTGAGTCGATGTTGTACGGCCCACAGGGTGACAGGGGTTCGTCGAGAGTCAGACGTGCCCGATCGGTCGACAACGCCCGTGCGTTCAGCCGCCCGGCGCGAGCGCCTCGGAGCAGCGGCGCAACTCGTCCGGGCGCAGCGCGTCACCGCCGACAGGGTTGCGGCGACTGTGCGAGACGTGGCAGACCCACACGCCGTCAACGCACGACCAGGCGCCCTCGTCGAACGGGTCGTTCGGGAAGACGATCATGAAGGCGGCATCGCGCACCGCCCGTTCCCGGCGGTCGCGGCCGGCTACGACCTCCACCGCCCGCGCGAACCAGTCGACCGCCTCGTCGCCGGCCGAGTCGTCACCCAGAATCGGTGCCAGGAGCAGGAGCCGGTGGGCGATCACGAGTCGATCGGGAGACCCGGCGCGGGCGATCTCGCGCAGTTCGGGCCAGCGCAGTCCGGGTCGTGAACCATGGCCGGAGATCTCGGCCAGCCCCATGCCGGTGCCGGTGGCCGGTGCCAGCCAGTAGTCGGTTCGGTAGTGGAGATGGTCCGACATCGGGTCGACGCGGTGGATGATCAGGACAGCGCCGCCGGTGGCCAGTGGGAGCGTGAATACCGGCAGTGCGTCGGGGTTGGTCAGGTGGCGGCGGCGCAGCGTGCGCAGATCGTCGGGCGTCACGCCGAACACGGCGCAGATCTCGTCGGTCCACGGGCCGACACCGGCCGCCTCGGCGGCGAGGAACGCCGGATCGGCCAGCAGCGGGGTGCCATCGACTACCCGCGACGACAAGCGCCCCGGACCCAGCGACTCGACGGTGTCGTAGCCGTGCAGGTGCACCGATTCACCACCGTTCGCCGCGCGCTGACGGCTTGGAGGCCGGCGCTGTGACCGTCAACTTAAGCAGAACACCTCGACGGCAGCCGCGCCATACGCGGCAGATCAGCAAGGCCACGCGCAGCGCGGCAGAAGCGGATGCTGCAGACTCGTGCTTACAGCCCGGATACAGGGTCGGGAGGCTGCTCTGTAAACCGGTCGGGCCGCTGCTTCTGCGGCCGCCGTCGAGTGCGGTTTAGCGGCCGAATCTTGCCCTCGAAGTATGTGATGGCCGCGAAGGCGATCACGTGGTTGTGCGTGAGGCGCTGGCCCGTCATCGGCAGCGGGTAGGCAGGGTTCTCGTAGTTCGCTGCGATGGCTTGGACGTGGCGTAGATCGGCATCGGCCATCTGGAGCGCCCTGTCGGCGAGGTCATCTTCGCCGTAGTCCCACAGACTCGCGGCTGCAGCACTCCTCGAGAAGTGCACCTTGAAGTTGGGTCGACCACGCATCAGGCGTCGCCGGTCAAGTGCCGCTGCCCATCGCTTGAACACAGGCAGAGTCTGCCCGACCATGCGATTGATCATCGACAAATCCGCCTGCTTTGGGCGAGCCGCTCCACCGCCACGCTGGGGCCGCGCTGTCCGCGGCATGATCGCGCACATGATCTAGCTGTCCCCCTTCAAGACCGACACTGCACGCCGTGCAGAAGGCCGCTCCGAGCTTCCAGGAGGAGGGTCAATCGAAGGCGCACAAACTGACCGCCTTGATTGGCTCTTTATGCTTCATCATCGTGACAGGGACGGTTGAGTCACTGACCCGTCGAGGGGAGAAGCCGGTGTCTTGCGAGAAGCCGGGTTGGAACGTGTTCGCACATGCTCGCCATTTCGTCGCCAACGATGGGACCCTGGACCTCAACCAACCCGGCACCTTCGATCTTGACGTCTATGAGAGCGAGGGACTGACTCCGAATCAGATCTTCCTAGTTCCACCGCCGTGGCCAGCCGCGCGGCAGCGACCATGTGGCGGCGAGGCGGACGTTGGCGCGAATCCTCGTGCCGAGAACGGCGCTGATATTCCGGATGCTGCTGACGCGGCTTTGACGCAGATGGGATGGATCCGTATTGGCGAGTGGATAGCAGAGCCCCAGTACGGCCAGGAGTGGGTGGCGCAGCTAACTCACCGATGCAGGTAGTCCCGGCGACGTTAATGCTCTCGGTTGGAGGCTGAGCGGAGCGCGGCATGAGCGCGCACGTGATCAAGCAGGGCGGCAGATCTGTACGGACGGCGAGGAAGGACCAGCCGAGGCCGGCAGCTTCCGGCCCGGTGCGGCTCAGTCCGACCAGAGCGCCACCGCGAGATGCTGCCTCGCCGCGTGGGCGTAGAAGTCCTGCAACGCGACAAGATGACCATGAAGGTACCGCCGCTCGTCGAACGTGAACACACCAAGACTCGTCTGCGCCGTGACGACGTGGTCGGGCACGGCGGCCATCACAACCTCGGGCCTTACGTTCGTCAACAACGCCGCAACCTCGGCCACGACGTCAGGCTCGAGCGCCGTCACCGGGTGCTCCCACACGGTGTCAGGATGATCGCGATACGCGGCATTGATCTCTTCGTCGCCGTGGAGCGAGCGACGGAGAGCGGCAACAACGGGCTCGTCGACGTGCGCCAGTTCGAAGGAGCGGACAAGCGGAGCCGGTGCCCAGTCCAGGTCCAAATGGTCGGACGCGGGACGCAGTTTGAACGAGCACAGGAGATCCAGCACCTCGACCGAGTTGCGGCATGCTGCCAGCTCAGCCGCCGAGAGCTTGGCAAGTTGTTGCGTTACGGCCACCCTGCCAGTATCGCCGAGTCCGGATCTCCAGATGTGTTCGAGTAGAACACGCCGCACCGGGCGACGGCTGGCACGTCATGGCGAGCGATCAGCGGCAGATCCGAATATCAAGATCGCCACTCTGGCTATATCCGGGCTATATCCGGGTTCAGCTGCAGTCTATTCGTTCATCGCAACGTGCGGCGACTATCGGCTGGGGTCTGATTCGGTACGCGATCACGGGTCCGTCGGCTACCGGGCGGTCATGGTGGAGCGTCGAACCGCCCAGTGATACAGCGAGGTGGCGGACGAGAAGATCAGCCCGGCGTTCGGCTCGCCGGCGCCAAAGGATCATGGTTGTCGTCGTTCCAGTATCGAGAGGAGTCACGCGTGTTGATCGGTGCCGTTGAGGTATATGCCAATCACGCGTTCGTCATCCTCGGTCCGGTGGACCGGCCAGAACTTGACGACTGGGACACCAGCTTGCCTGCCAGCGCCGACACTCGTCACGTCGCGATCAAGACGCGCGGCCAGATCGATCACACCCGGGTGTCGCTCTGGTCGGGGGCCATGCCGATGTTCGGCGAGGCCATCTTCGACGACGACCTCGACCTGCACGACGCCAAGATCTGTGTGAGCGATATCGAGTACACCGGTCAGTGGATCAAGCGGATCCAGCAGAGCGGCCCGCAACGGGTGATCGTGCGGGTCGATGATCCCGGCCATGCCTCCCTGGTGCACGTCGGGCTCGATCTCGGTCCTGATCCGTACGTACGTTCGCTGCCCTCAGCCGGTGGGCCGCACCTGTTCGATGTCCTCGTCGCACGAGAGCACGACATGTCGTTGCCCAACGAGCGTGGACTCGCCCTCGACGGTCACGATTCGCCGCACGCCCGGCTCACGGCCGCGATCCTCCTGCTCTCAAGACCCGATCCGTCCGCACCATGGCGGGAAAGCTACGAAGCAAACCTGATCGCGGAATGGCTGCGATGGCTCGCCATCGGCCTCGACTTCGCGGCCGCGAAGCCGCTCGGACAACAGGTCCAGGACCTCGTCCGCACCCGCCGTCCAGATCCGAACACCGCCCTCTCGTCTCAAGACGCCTCCGAGATCGCCAAAACCATCCTCGACGCCATCGCTTACACGTGACGGCTCGACGATCAACAGCTCACATCCGGGATGGGCCACCGCCGCTCGCTCCACGCGTAAGGCGACCGATCTGACCCGTGAGCCAATCGCGGCTAGATCAGCAAGGCCACGCGCAGCGCGGCAGATCCGGGCGCCGCGCTGCCGAGCGCTTGCCAGCGGGGAGGATCCGTCACGCCGTCGACCGGACAGGCTGAACGCCGCAAGACCAACACCGACTCATCCGAACGCCACGAAGAAGCCACGTCGGCGCCGAGGTTGGCCGGCAGCAGGGCGGCGAACAGGAGGCGGTCCAGGCCCGGCCGGCTCCACGACGCAGCCGCCGCCGCGGGCCGGTCCTCCCGCACGGTCCCGATGATGATCCGCCGGGCTGGGCGTCCAGGGATCAGTTCACGTCGACGGTCACCCGCCAGGGCAGCACCGGCGCGCCGCACGGGATCTCGGGCGGGCAGACATCCCGGTACGAGGCCAGGCCGCCGCGGCCGGGCTGGACAGCCCGGTATGCGGCCTCGGTCGTGCCGGGCGGCGGGGGTGCCGGCAGCGGCAGCGCGACCAGGACGCCGCCGCTGGCTTGGACAGGGGTCCACCAGTTGGACGGGCTGGGGTATCGCACCGGGTCGACCGAGAGCGTCACGTACAGCCGTTGCCCCCGTCGCAGGCAGATGGTGCGCCCGTTGTCGGCCTGCCCGAGCTGGATCGGCCGGCCGCTCGCATCGGTAGGCACGCAGCCGGTCGGTGCTACCGAGTCGGCGGGAGCCGCCGAGACGACCGACGCCGGCGCGGCGGCCAGCGCCGCGGCGACGACCACGGCGGCGAAGAGAGTTCTCGCGCGCACGAAACCTCCTCCAGCGCAGCATCCAACATATCCGCCCTAGTCTATCTGTCGGTGCGCGCCTGTGACGGGTCAAACGGGCAAGATCCGGCACTCCCGTCATATATGCCTACGGGCAAGACCGGAGAGGGCGCACGGATCGCGGCAGATGAGTGCACCTGATCATGATGTCCGGTCCATTGGTGGAGTGCAGCCGCCATGCCGATCTGGGAGATCAACCCGAGTGGCCTTCGGCCGGGTAGTAGACCGCTCGACTCCCACGGATCGTCAGCGTCACCAGCGCTCCCCGCACATCGAGCACGTGATGTTCGACGTCGTGCACAAGGAGAGGGGTTTCTCGGTTGTGGGCCGGCGTGTCACAGCCGATGATCGGTGGTTGTGTCCGGTCTGTATGTCGCGCTCGGCGACTCGATGTCCATCGACGACTACGCCGGTGGCCCTGGCAGGGGTGCGGCTCGGCTGTTGCACCGCAATCATGTCGGCGACTTTCCGGACTGGGCCGGTCGCGATCTGGCCGGCGCGGGATTCGACGTCGCGGTCCTGGCCCGCGACGGAGCCGTGGCCGCCGATGTGCTGGAACGTCAGCTTCCACTCCTGACGCGGACGCCGGCCGTGGTGACGGTCACCATGGGCGGCAACGACCTGATGGCTGCCTACGGTGATGACGCGGCGGCACGTGCTGCCATCGGTCGGGTAACGGCGATCGGTGAGGCGATCCTGTCGCGGCTACGCTCCCGGTGCGGCGCCGCAGGCCGCATCGTGGTCAGCACGGTGTACGACCCCAGCGATGGCACCGGCGAGGTACCCGGATCCGGGCTGACGCCCTGGCCGAACGGTCCGGACCTCGTCGACACCCTCAACGCGGCGCTGCGTGACCTGGCTGGCCGCCACGGCGCGGTCGTCGCCGACGTCCACCGCCGGTTCCTCGGGCACGGCGTGCGTGCTGGTGACCCGGCCAGCCCGGAGTCCCGGCCGGTCGACCGCAACCTGTGGTACTGCGGAGTGATCGAACCCAACGCATGGGGCGCCGCCGCGATCCGTGCGGCCTGGTGGCACACGCTCCACGACGGCGGCTGAGCTCGCCGGGAGCGAACCCGTCATACAGGACCACGCGGGTTGCGGCAAATGAGTGCGTCGGATGGGGAATGGCCGAATAGAGAGTCAGGTGTTCGCTATGGCGGCCAGTTGGGTCAGTCGGCAGCCCAGCAGTACACCAGTTGGCCGGATTCGGCGGCCGCGCGAGCCAATGCGGTGACGCCGACGACGACACGGAGCGCCTCGTCCACATCGAGATCGTCCCCGTCGCGCACCACCGCCGTCGACCACTCTGTCGCAAGGGCCTGCAGCCGAGCCCGTCCGGCACGCAGGAGGTGAGCAGTCAGCTCATCGGACAGGACGAATACTCCGCTGCCGTCGTTGACCCACGGTGCCACCATCCGTGGTTTTCCACCCGCGCTCAGTTCCTTGACCGACCGCCCGGTAAACGAACTCTCCCACGCCAGCACCGCGTCCTCGGCGTAGAAGAACGAGCCGGACACCGTGGGGAAGGCAGACGCCGGGCCCCGGTACTGGACGGCGGCTGCCACACGATCGTCGGACGCCACGAAGAACTCAATGAATGCGCTCACCACACCATCCTGCGCCCGCGCCAGCACTCGATCCGCGGCATGTCCGGATACCTGATCAAGCTCGATCGCGGCCGATCGGTCCAGCAGGACGACGGCCGTGACGATCGACTGCCGTGTCGATCATGTCCAACGGCGCAGTTCATCGATCAGATAGCGACGATCAGGATATTTCTCGAGGTACGTAGTTGTGATCCGGTCACGTAGCGCAGTTTCCATGACGGCGACCAACGCTGCGTTCTCTCGTATCCCGCCCAGCCGGAGCTGCTCGGCAGCCCAACTCTCGCACTCCGCGGAGTTGGCGTCAGCAGCGCGTCGAGCCGCCGCGAGCAACTCGACTTGTAACCACTTCGGAGGGCGCGGGGTCACGCCCGCGCAGAGCACTGCGGAGATAGCGGCCGGTCGATTGCCATCCCAGCCGGGCTCGAGCTCGTCCTCGTCCTCGTCCTCGTCCACGATTCCGACATCATGCCTCGCCGCGGCCGATCTCCGCGCGAATCGCGGCAGATCATCACGGCCGCGCGCCTCGCGGCAGGTCAGCGCACGTGATCTGGGGGGG
>NZ_BOPH01000159.1 GCF_016863655.1 Virgisporangium ochraceum | reverse complement strand
CCACCAACGGGTACGCACCCCGGGACGCCCGGTCGGCCATCAGGCCGGCCGGGCGTCCTGCCGTCTGCCTACGGGATGAACCGCACCTCGGGGAACGCCCGCGACGGGCCCTCGAGCAGGCGCTGCCGGCGGCCGCGCAGGTGCAGGTCGAAGAACGCGAGCGGGTAGGCCCGCTGGACGCGCACCATCCGGGCGGGGTCGATCGGGCCGACCCAGTCGAACAGCTCCTCGTCGCTCATGCCGATGATCGGGGCGATCTGCGTCAGGAGCACCTTGTAGTCGCCGTTGGAGGTGTGCCGCGCGCCGTCGACCCGCATGTCGAGCTTCCAGCCCGTCAGGTGCGACCAGGCGATGGCGACGGGTTCCGTGGTCCGGTCGTACTCGGAGGTCAGCAGCATGAAGGGCCGGCCCATGTCGGTCTCGGTGATGGGCTCCATCGGGGCGTCGAGGGCCAGCCCGGCACGGACCCGCGGGTCGCTCTCCATGACCAGGCGGGTGGCGGTGCCGCCCTTCGACGTGCCGAACATGCCGATGCGTCGGAGGTCGGGTGCTCCGCGGAGGCCGTCGGGCAGTCGCCTGCCGTCGGCGTCGGGGTTGCGGCCGGCGGCGAGGTCGCCGATGCGGTCCAGCAGGAAGGGGACGTCGGCGGCGAAGTCCGGTGCCCCGAGCGCGTGGTCGCCGACGATGATCGGCTCCAGCCGCCGGCCGTCGGGGAACTCGACGAACGCGTCGTGGGTGTGGTCGACGGTCACCACGATGTACCCGTGGCTGGCCAGCTCCTGCCCGATGATCGTGTGGGTGCCGCGGTGGTCGTGCGCGCCGTGCGAGAAGACCACGACGGGCAGCCGGTCGCTGTCCCGCCGCAGCGGCGCTCCGAGCCGTCCGGCGGTGACCGGCGGCAGCGTCGAGCCGGTGGGGAAGTCCTGGCTGGCGAGCAGCGCGCGCCAGCACTCGTCGCCCAGCCAGGGCGCGCGCGGATGGCGCGTGACGTCGCGGGCCGGGTACCAGACGCTGGCCATCAGCTCGCGGTGGTACCCGGGGCCGCGAACCGGGTCGGGTCTGGACCGGTCGACGAGGTGCAGCGGCACCGTGCCGACGGGGAAGGGTCCCGTCGGTCCGGGCAGCGTGAGCCGCCGCGGGCCGTTCGTGGCCGCGGCCCGGCTGCCGGCCGCAGCGCGGGTCGCGGCCTCCGCGCGGGTCGCGGCGGCGAGCGGAACGGTCAGCCCGGCCGCGAACGCGGCGGCGAGGACGGTGCGGCGGTTGGTCGTGGTCACGGGGTCTCCCTGGTGTCGTCGGAGGGGATGGTCTCGATGCGCGCGATGAGCTGCTTGAGGCGCGCGACCTCGGCGGCGAGCGCGGACCTGCCGGCCGGGGTGAGCGTGATCCAGGTGCGGGCGCGCTTGCCGGCGTAGCCCTTCTCGACCTCGACCAGGCCGTTGGACTCGAGCACGCCGAGGTGCTGGGACAGGTTGCCGGCGGTGAGCTCCAACTGGGTGCGCAGGAAGCCGAACTCGACGCGGCGGGCCTCGTGCGCGATCGTCAGGATGCCGAGGCGGACCCGCTGGTGCACCACGTCGTCGAGGCCGGTCACGGGGTGCGCGGTGCCGGTGTCGTCCGGAGCCGTCATCGCGACCGCCACCTCTGCGCCAGCGCGAACCCGGCGGCGCCCAGGAGCAGCAGGCCGCCCCGGATGGCCAGCGGCGGCGCCATCTGCCAGTTGTCGCCCCAGTGCTCGCCCCACCCGAAGGTGACCGGCACCAGCACCACCACCAGGTATACGACCGCGAACACCGCCAGCGCGACGTACCTCTCCAGCCAGGCCAGCAGCAGGAGGGCCAGCCCGATCGCCGACGTCGGGTCGATGAGCCGGAACACGAACAGCACGAACGCGGACGGCTCGTCGGGGTAGCCCGGCGCGCCGAGGGCCGCCCAGGCACCCGCGAAGACCGCGCCCAGCGCGATGAGGCCGATGCCGGTCGCCACGTACGGCAGCACCCGCGTGCCCAGCCCGCGTGCCCGCGCCACCCGCAGGTACCCGTAGGCGATCACCACGTAGGCCAGCACGCTGGCCGTCCACCAGTAGATCTGCATGGACGGGTACCAGGCCTTGCACACCTGGCCGTCGGGCAGGGTCCGGCAGTCGCTGAGCACGGGGTCGCTCAACCGCCAGACGGCGATCGCCCCGAACATCACCAGGGACAGCACCAGCAGCGGCAGCCAGGTCACCCGCTGGGCGACCCGGACCCGGTGCGCGAGGCCGCGGGTCTCGGCGAGCAGCCGGCGGGGGTCACCGCCGGCGGAAACCGTGTCGGAAGTCATGCCAACAGGTTTGCATTACAAACCGATTGGCGCAAGAGCCAATGCGGGACCGCATGAGGTCAGCCGCCGCACCCGCCGCACCCGCCGCCGCACCCGCCCCCACAGCTGCTGCCGCAGCCGCCGGAGCCGGTGTCGACCGACCCGATGTCGAGGTCGCCACCGCCGCCGGCCGCCGCGCGGTCCGGCGATGAGGTGTCCGTCGACGTGGCCGCCAGCGCCGGGTCGGTCGGTGTCAGGACCTCCATACCGAACAGGCCGACGGCCAGGGCCGCGGCGGCCGGGCCGTACGTGGTCAGGGCCGGGCGCATCGACGGACGCAGGTGCTGGTTGGCGCCCGCCACCCTGTCGACCGCGCGCCTGGCGACCGGGCGCATGTCCCGCGGAGGAGACGCCCAGTCCGTGAGCACCAGCCAGAGGAGGAGCACCATGAGCGCCAGCGGGATGTCGGTGTACCACCGGAACGACCACAGGAAGACCCACACCGTGCCCAGCACGGCGAGCGCCACCTGGGGAACGGCCTCGCGACGCAGAACGCTCCGCGGCAGGTCGGGGGCGTCCCACGCCGTCGCGATGCCCTGGTTCCGCAGGAGCAGGTCGAGATCGGCGCGTTGCTCGTCGAGCGCTGCCCTGATGCCCGGATCGGTGGGCAGCGCGTGGACCGGGACCTCCCTGACCACCGCGGCGAGCACCGCCGCGGAGAGCGGCGTGCCCCCGTCGTCGGGCGTCTGCCCGGTGGCGACGAGCGCGCCGGTGGCGTCGTCGTACTCCAGCGCACCGGCGATCCGCAGCCGGGCGACGGCCGCGTCCAGCGACCGGGCGTCGCCCGCGCCGAGCTGTCCGATCTGCTCGCCGTTGAACATGGTCGGGACGATCCAGTCCCGCGTGGGCGGCGGCCACCACCTGAGCCTGTCGTCGGCGACGCCCAGCAGCGTGAAGGCGACCACGGGGAAGAGGATGGCGAAGACGATGTCGGCAACGTGTGCCATGCGCTCATTGTGGTCAGGCGGTGTCAACTCACGTCGATGTCCATGCCGGTCAGGTCGGCGCGTCGCCCAGCTCGGCGGCGCGCAGCGCGTAGGTGTCGGCGCCGACCGCGTCACCGGCCGCCCGCCGCAGCGCCGCCAGGTCGGCCAGGGCGTCGACGCTGCCGCGGTCGGCGGCCAGCCGGAGCAGCTCCTCGCCGTCCGGGCGGAGGTCGGCCAGGGTGTGCAGCGGGCGGAAGTCGCCGCGGTCGGCGGCGAGCAGGGCCAGTGCCAGGGCCCCGTCGCGATCGTCGGCGTGGTGGCGCGTCGACACCAGCGCGGCCAGCGGCATGCTGTCGCCGCGGTCGGCCGCCTCGAGCGCCAGCGCCCGCGCGCCCTCCGCGTCGCCGGCCCGGTCGAGCAGCCGCGCCAGGCCACCGAGTGCCCGGACGTCGCCGGCGTCGGCGCCGCGGCGGAAGAGCGCCTCCGCCTCCACATCGTCGCCGGCCAGCTCCCGCATCGCGGCGAGCTCGCGCAGCGCCCCGGCGTGACCCCGGTCGACGGCCTGTCGGTACAGCGCCTCCGCCGCGTCGTGGTCGCCGTCGAGGTGGCGTCGGAGGGCGCGTAGCCGCACCGCTTCCGCGTCGCCGCGGTCGGCGGCCTGCCGCAGCAACGCGTCGGCGCCGGCCTTGTCGCCGTCGCGCTCGTGCCACCAGGAGACCTGGCGCAGGACGCGGGTGTCGGTCGCCTGCGCGGCGAGAGTCCGGGCCGCGTCGCGGTCGCCGGACCGGTAGCGGCGGTCGGCCAGCGCCAGCACCGCGTCCGGTCCCGCCCGCAGGGCCAGGTGCTCGGCGAGGGTGTGGTGGCCGGCCCGGTCGCGCAGGTCGGCCAGCAGGGCGGTCGCGGCGGCGTGGCCGGCCCCGGAGGCCTTGGCGAGCAACGGGACCGCGTGCTCGGGGTGCCCGTGCGCGGCCGCGTACCGGCCGAGCGTGTGCAGCAGGTGCGGATCGGTGGTGGGTCCGACGAACGCCCGCCAGAGCGTGCCGGGCGGATACGGTCCGGTCGGTCCGTTCTCCTCCAGGGTGTCGGCGAGAAGGTATCCGTCCGGTGCCACCGGCGTCAGCGGACCGTCGACGCCGCGGTGGCCCTCGCTCGCGTAGGCGAGCCCGTCGTCGAACCAGGTGGCGGTCCGGTGCTCCGGGTCGAGGTAGCCGGCCGCCGCGACCCGCAGCAGGGTCGTGCTGAACCGCGGGACGTGGCCGACGCGGCAGGCGTCGACGGCGGCGTCGAGGATCGCCCGGGCGGCCGGCGGGGCGTCGCGGTGGCGCTGCTCCTGCCCGGTCGCACCGGCCAGGTACTGGATGACGCGGCCGTCCGTGGCGGTCGCGGCGGCCTCCGCCAGTCGCGGGTCACCGTCGGCGGCGGCCGCGCGTTCGGTCGCGGTGAAGGTCTCCGGGACCGGCACAGCGGTGCCGGTCAGCACCGCGCGCACCCGCGACCACGGTTGGGCGCGCTGCACCAGGGTGTCCCAGTGCGCCGGCCACATCGTGGCGAGCACGAGCACGGGCCGGGCCCGGCGCAGCAGGGCGAGCAGGCCGGTGGCGACGGGGGAGGACTCGAACCCGAGGTGGTAGCGGGCCTCGTCGATCCACATCACGGTGTGCCCGTCGACCCGGTTGGCGATCGCGTCGCCCGCGTGGTCCCACTCGGGGATTTCGCCCGGGTCCCACAGCCGCCACCGGCCGGGCTGCCGCCGGTCGAGGTACCGGGCGACCTCCCAGCAGGCGCGGGTCTTGCCGGTCGCGGCGCCGCCCACGAGCGTCACGATCCGGGCGGTGCCGGTGCGCAGCACCTCGTCGGCGGTCGCCCGCAGCCGGTCGTCGTGCGGCCGGGGCAGGTACGCGGGCAGCTCGGGCTGGTCGATCGCGCGGCGGACCCGCCAGGCCAGCGGGTCGCAGTCGGCGATCGGTGTACCCAACGGCGCGGTCATCCGTCCACCTCCGTAGGTTTGTTGAACAATCCTACGACGGCGGTCAAGGGGTCAGTAGCGGGCGAGCGCGCCGGCGAGCAGATCGAAGAACCGGTCGGCGTCGGCGTCCACGGCGACGTCGACGTTCGGGGGCTGCCCACCCAGCCGGCGGGCGTCGCACGTGGTGCGGCCGAAGTTCGGGCCCTCGTTGGTGTCGACGGTGACGTGCATCGGCACCACGGTGAACAGCGTCGGGTCCAGGAGGTGGGCGATCGTGCAGGGATCGTGCAGCGCGGCGCCGGTCCACCCGTAGCGGACGCGGTAGGACTCCAGGTAGAAGCCGAGCATCGTCGCCGCCGCCTCCGCGACCGGGTTGCCGAGCGCGCGGATCCGGGCGATCCGGTCGGGCGTCGCGAGCACCCGGTGGGTGACGTTGAGCCCGAACATCGTCAACGGGATGCCGCTGTCGAGCACGACGCGCATCGCGTGCGGGTCGGCGAGCGCGTTGAACTCCGCGGCCGGGGTCACGTTGCCCGCCTCCGTGGACCCGCCCATGAACACCAGCCGCCGCACCCCGGCGACGAGGCCGGGGTCGAGCCGCAGCGCGAGCGCGACGTTCGTCATCGCTCCGGTGACCACCAGCGTCACCTCCCCGGGTGACCCGTGCACCGCGGCGCGGATCGCGTCGACCGCGTGCCCGGGCGCGAGGTCGCGGGCGGGTGGTGGCAGCACGACGCCGCCGAGTCCGGCGTCCCCGTGGAACGTCCGGCCGCCGATCACGTCACGGACCAGGGGACGGTCGGCGCCGGCGTGCACCGGCACGTCCAGCCCGACCAGCTCGCACACGGCGAGGGCGTTGCGCGCCGTCGCGTCCAGGCCGACATTGCCGAACGTGGCCGTGACCGCCCGAACGGATAGTCCGGGGCTGGCGGCGGCGAGCATCAACGCGACGGCGTCGTCGATGCCGGGATCGCAGTCGATCAATATGCTGGAGGTCACCCGGACAGGCTAGATCCGCCCGGAGCAGGGGGGTCTAGGGGTTGCCATTGGTACCGCAAAGACCGTTAAGGTCCGATGTACCTGAATTCAGCCGTCATCGCGGCCCCGACCCCGGGTGGACATGCATGACCGAGATCGTCGCGCGAGCCGTCGACGTGTCCCGCAGGTTCGGCGAGGTCACGGCGCTGGACTCCCTCTCCCTCGACATCCCCGCCGGTCAGCTGCTCGGGCTCCTCGGCCCGAACGGCGCCGGCAAGACGACCCTGATCAGCCTGTTCGTCGGGCTGCGCCGTCCGTCGGCCGGCCGGGTGGAGATCTGCGGCGGCGACCCGGTCGACGCGGCCACCCGCCGACACTTCGGGGTGACGCCGCAGCAGACCGGCCTGCCGCCGACCCTGCGGGTCAGCGAGTGCGTCGACCTCGCGGCGGCCCACTTCAGCGACCCGCTGCCGCGCGGCGAGCTGCTCGAACGGTTCGGCCTCACCGACCTGGCCCGCCGCCAGACCGGTGGGCTCAGCGGCGGCCAGCAGCGCCGGCTCGCGGTGGCGCTGGCATTCGTCGGCCGGCCGCGGCTGGTGTTCCTCGACGAGCCGACCACCGGCCTCGACGTCGACGCGCGGCACACGTTGTGGGAGGGCATCCGGCTGTTCCACCGCGACGGCGGCACGGTCGTGCTCACCAGCCACTACCTGGAAGAGGTGGAGGAGCTGGCCGAGCGGGTGGTGGTCATGTTCCGGGGCCGGGCGATCGCCGACGGCGACCTGGCGGAGGTGCGCGGCGCGGTCAACGCGAACCACGTCTCGTTCGTCACGACGGACCCGGTGCCCGACCTGCCCGGCGCGATCTCCACCGCGCGCACCGGCGACCGGTACGTGGTGCGCGTGTCCGACCCCAACGGGTACGTCCGCGACCTCGTCGCCTCCGGCGTCGACTTCACCGACCTGGAGGTCCGCGGCTCCTCGCTGGAGGAGGCGTTCCTCGCGCTCACCACCGAAGGGGGGAACCGATGAGCCTGGCGCTGGCCTACGCGCGGTTCAAGCTGCTGGAGATCTTCCGGATCCCGGTGTCGTTCTTCGGGGTGCTGTGCCCGCCGCTGATCGCGGTGACGTTCTTCGTGCTGCCGCTCAACGGCGACGACCCGCTCGTGTCGACGATGGTGCTGGGCTCGATGGCGGTCTTCGGCGTCGTGATCATCTGCATCATGGAGTACGCCGCCGACGCGTCGCAGGACCGGGAGACCCCGTGGTACCAGTACCTGCGGACGCTGCCCGCCGGTCCCGTGCCGCAGTTCCTCGGACGTGTCCTGTTCAGCCTGGTGATGATCGTGTTGTCGGTCGGTCCGGCCATGATCGTCGGTGCCCTGTTCACCGAGGCGACCGCGAGCGCCACCCAGATCCTCGCCGCGGCCGGGGTACTGGTGCTCGCCGTGGTCCCGTTCTCGCTGATCGGTCTGGCCGCCGGGTACGCCATCCCGCCGAAGAGCGCGGTCGCCGTCGGTCAGCTGCTGTTCCTGCCGCTCGCGTTCGGCGGCGGCCTGTTCAGCGACCCGTACAACCTGCCCGGCTTCATCGAGGTGATCTCGCCGTACCTGCCGACGCGGGGGATCGGCGACCTGATGTGGTACTCCCTCGGCGGGCCGTCGCCGAACCCGCTCGCCCTGGTGATGCTCGTCGTCTGGACCGTCGCGATGGCCGCCGTCGCCGCGTGGGCGTACCGCCGCGACGAGGGCCGCCGCTACCGCTGACCCTCCACTCTGGGAGCACCGATGCAGGAAACCCCCGCCCTGCACCTGTCCGGGGTGACGAAACGCTTCGGCGCGAAGGTCGCCGTCGCCGGCATCGACCTCACCGTTCCGCCGCGGTCGATGTTCGGCCTCGTCGGTCCGAACGGCGCCGGCAAGACCACCGCGCTGTCGATGGCCGTGGGACTGCTGCGGCCCGACGCCGGCACGGCCAGCATCCTCGGCGTCGACGTGTGGGCCGAGCCCGACGCGGCGAAGGCGCTCATCGGCGTGCTCCCCGACGGCCTGGCGCTACCCGAGCGGCTCACCGGCCCGGAGCTGCTGACGTTCACCGGCCTGCTCCGCGGCCTCGACCCGGCCGACGTGGCCGCGCGCTCCGCCGAACTGCTCGACGTTCTCGACCTCGCCGACGCCGGATCGACGCTGGTGATCGACTACTCGGCCGGGATGCGCAAGAAGATCGGGCTGGCGACCGCGCTGCTGCACCGGCCGCGCCTGCTGGTGCTCGACGAGCCGTTCGAGGCGGTCGACCCGGTGTCCGCGGCGGGCATCCGGGCGATCCTGCGCCGGTTCGTCGCCGCCGGCGGGGCAGTCGTCGTGTCCAGCCACGTGATGGCGCTCGTCGAGTCGCTCTGCGACCACCTCGCCGTGATGGCGGCCGGGTCCGTCGTGGCGGCCGGTCCGCTGGACCAGGTGCGCGGCGGCGGGACCCTGGAGGAGGCGTTCGTCGGGCTCGTCGGCGGACGCACGGCCGGCCGGGACGGGCTGTCGTGGCTGGTGTCCTGATCCGGATGAAGCTGCGGGTGCTGCGGCACTCGACGTCGCGCGGCCAGCTGTTCCGCCTGCTGCTCGGCGCGCTGACCGGGCTGGCGTGCGCCGCCGCGACGGTGGCCGCCGCGGGCAGCGGGCGCCACGCGGCGGGCCTGGTGGCGGCGGCGATGCTCGGCTGGACCCTCGGGTGGCCGATCGGCCCGCTGTTCGTCGGCGGGGCCGACGAGACCCTGCGACCGGAGTACTTCGCGCTGCTGCCGCTGCCGGCCCGCCGGCTCGCCGCCGGGCTGCTCGCGGTCGCCGCCGTCGGGGTGCCCGGCGCGGTCACCGCCGTCGCGGTGGCGGCGGTGCCGGTGCTGGGCGCGCGGCTGGGCGCCGGGCCGTTCCTCGTGGCGCTGCCGGCGGCGGTGCTGCAGTTCGCGTTCGCGGTGGCCCTCGGCCGGGCGGTCACCGGTGGGCTCGGCGCCGTGCTGCGCTCGCGCCGGGGTCGCGACGTGGGCGCGCTGCTCACGATCCTGCTGATCACGTTCGGCTGGACGCTCCTGTTCCCGGTGCTGGCGCTGGCCGACGAGCTGGCCGCCGGTGGCGCCACGGCCGTCGCGGCGACGGCGCGGGCGCTGCCGACGGGGTGGGGCGTCGTCGCCGTCGAGGCCGCCGACCGGGGGGACTGGCCGCTGGCCGCCGCGGCGCTGCTCGGCCTCGGCGGGCTCGTCGGCGTGCTGTTCCTGGCCTGGAGCGCGTTGCTCGCCCGCCGGCTCACCGGCCGCGCCTGGCGGGGGACCGCCCGCGCCGGCGCGACCGCCCGGCCGCCGCGGTGGCGCGGACCGCTCGGTACGCCGTCGGGCGCCGTCGTGGTCAAGGAACTGGTCACCTGGACCCGCGACTCCGGCCGCACGCTGGTGGTGCTGATCCCGGTGATGGTCGTCCTGGCCAACGTGGTTCCCCGCTGGGTCTTCGAGAACGACGTGCGCGTGAACCCGTACGCCGGGCTGATGCTGGCGACGGTCGCGTGCTTCACGGCCGGCAACTGCCTCGCCGCCGACGGCGGCGCGGTGTGGCAGACCCTGGTGACGCCCGGCGCGGCCCGGGCCGACCTGCGCGGCCGCCAGTACGCGTGGCTGCTGGTGATGTCGCCGCCGGCGGTGGCGATGACCGTCGGGTTCACCGCCGGTGCCGGCGACCGGCTTGCCGACGCCTGGCCGTGGGCGCTGGCCGCGCTGCCCGCGGTGCTCGGCGCGGGGTCGGGGCTGGTCGTGCTCCAGGCCGTCCACGTGCCCTACACCGTCGGCGATCCGCGGGTCGTCGGCCCGCTCGTCAACAGCGCGAAGCCCACGGTGGTCACGTTCCTCGTCTGGGCGGCGGTGGTCCCGGCGCTCGCCGTGGCCGCCGCGCCCGCCGTCGCGGTCGCGGTCGCCGGGCGGTCGCTCGACGCGTCGGTGGTGGTGTGGACCGGCGTGCCGGTCGGACTGGCGACCGGCGTGGTGCTGGCGTGGTGGCTCGGACGGCTGGCCCACCGCGGCCTGTCGGCCCGCGGCCCCGAGGTGCTGGCCGTGGCCCACCGATAGGTCTGTCCCCTGTGGACGGTGGCGGTCCCCTAACGCTGTTCCCCTTCCGCCCGTGAACCCTAAGGGCGCGTAGGGGTTTGGCCTGCTGAGGGTGCTCAGTAGCGTTCAGATCAGAAGCGCTGAAGAGGCGGAGCGCACCAGCCGCCACACGATCGAATCTCCTTGTCCGGCCCCGCGAGTGGGATGCGTGGGCCGAGACGAGCATGCCTTCGGGGAGGCCGGCTTTGAGCTCCTTCGCAGCCGACAACGACAGCATCGCGATCGTCGGCGCCGCGTGCCGACTGCCGTCGGCACCGGGCATCGGTGCCTTCTGGCAGCTGCTGCGCGACGGGCGGTCGGCCATCACCGAGGTGCCCGCCGACCGCTGGGACCCCGAGACCTACCCGGGCGACCTGCCGCGCCGGGGCGGGTTCATCGACCGGGTGGGTCACTTCGACCCGGCGTTCTTCGGCATCGCCCCGCGCGAGGCCGCCGCCATGGACCCGCAGCAGCGGCTGATGCTGGAGCTGAGCTGGGAGGCGCTGGAGGACGCCGGCATCGTGCCGGCCGACCTCGGCGGCACGTCCACCGGCGTGTTCGTCGGCGCGATCTGGGACGACTACGCCACCCTGCTGTACCGCACGGGGTCCGCGGCCATCACGCCGCACACCGTCACGGGCACGCACCGCAGCATCATCGCCAACCGCATCTCGTACGTGCTCGGCCTGCACGGGCCCAGCCTCACCGTCGACGCGGCACAGTCCTCCTCGCTGGTCGCCGTGCACATGGCGTGCGCGAGCCTGCTCTCGGGCGAGTCGCGGGTGGCGATCGCCGGCGGCGTGAACCTGAACCTGGTGCCGGAGAGCACCGCCGGCGCCGCGCAGTTCGGCGGGCTGTCGCCGGACGGACGCTGCTTCACCTTCGACGCCCGCGCCAACGGCTACGTGCGCGGCGAGGGCGGCGGCGCGGTGGTCCTCAAGCCGTTGCGGGCCGCGCTCGAGGACGGCGACCCGGTCTACTGCGTCATCCACGGCAGCGCGGTCAACAACGACGGCGCCACCGAGGGGCTCACCGTGCCGAGCCGCTCCGCCCAGCAGGGCGTCATCCGGCAGGCGTACCGGCGCGCGGGCGTGCGGCCCGCCGACGTCCAGTACGTCGAGCTGCACGGCACCGGAACCCGGGTGGGCGACCCGGTCGAGGCGGCGGCGCTCGGCGCCACGCTCGGCGCGGCCCGTCCGACGGACGACCCGCTCGTGGTCGGGTCGGCCAAGACGAACGTCGGCCACCTCGAAGGCGCCGCCGGCATCGTCGGTCTGCTGAAGGCCGCCCTGGCGATCCGGCACCGGAGCATCCCGGCGAGCCTCAACTTCGTCACCCCGAACCCGGAGATCCCGCTCGACGAGCTCAACCTGCGCGTGCCGACCGCGACCACCGACTGGCCGCGGCCCGACGGCACGCTCTACGCCGGTGTCAGCTCCTTCGGCATGGGCGGCACGAACTGCCACGTCGTGCTCGCCAGCGCGCCCGCCGTCGACGCCGAACCCGACCCGGAGACCACCGGCCTGCTGCCGTGGGTGGTGTCGGGCAAGACGCAGACCGCGCTGCGCGCGCAGGCGGCCCGGCTGGCCGCGCACCTCGACCGGTCCGACGACGCGGAGACCGACCTCACCTGGTCGCTGGCCACGACGCGGTCGGTGTTCGCGCACCGCGCGGTCGTGCTGGCCGCCGACCGCGCGGAGGCCCGGAGGGGACTGGCCGCGCTGGCCGCCGGCGAGGAGACGGCGACGGTCGTCACCGGACGCGCCGTGCCGGACGCGGGAGCCACCGCCTACCTGTTCGCCGGGCAGGGCAGCCAGCGGGCCGGCGCCGGCCGCGAGCTGTACGCGGCGTACCCGGCGTTCGCCGAGGCGTTCGACCGGGTCTGCGACGCGTTCGCCCCGCACCTGGACCGCCCGCTGCGCGACGTGGCGTTCGCCGGGCCGGGTGGGCCCGACGCCGACCTGATCGACCGCACCGAGTACACCCAGCCGGCCCTGTTCGCCGTCGAGGTGGCCCTGTACCGCCTGCTCGACAGCTGGGGTGCGGCACCCGACCTGCTGGCCGGGCACTCCGTCGGCGAGCTGGCCGCCGCGCACGTCGCCGGCGTCATGTCGCTCGCCGACGCGGCCGCGCTGGTGGCCGCCCGCGGCCGGCTCATCCAGCGGCTGCCCGGCGGCGGCGCGATGGCGGCCGTCGAGGCGGGCGAGGACGAGGTGCTGCCGCTGCTGGGCGAGCGCGTCGGGCTGGCCGCGGTCAACGGGCCGACGTCGGTCGTGGTCTCCGGCGACGACGACGCCGTCACCGCGGTCGTCGACCACGTCGCCGCGCTCGGCCGCCGCACGAAGCGGCTGCGCGTGAGCCACGCGTTCCACTCGCACCGGCTCGACCCGATGCTGGAGGAGTTCCACGCCGTCGCCGCGACGGTGCGGTACGCACGGCCGGTCATCCCGATCGTCTCCACGCTCACCGGCCGTGCGGCGGACCCGGACGAGCTGTGCATGCCGGAGTACTGGGTGCGCCACGTCCGGCACGCCGTGCGGTTCCTCGACGCGGTGCGGCACCTGGAGTCCGTGGGCGTCACGCGGTACCTGGAGCTCGGCCCCGACGGCGTGGCGACCGCGATGGCGCGGGAGTGCCTGACCGGCCCGGCGGCGCTCGCCGCGACCCTGCGCCGCGACCGCCCCGAGCCGGCCGTGTTCACCGCCGCGCTCGCGCACCTGCACGTCACCGGCGCGCCGGTCGACTGGTCGTTCGGGCTCGCCGCGTACGGCGGGCGGCGGGTGCCGCTGCCCACGTACGCGTTCCAGCGCCGCCGCTTCTGGGTCGACGCCGCGCCGGCGCCGCTCCGCGCGGTGGCCGCCACCGAACCCGTCGAGGCGGTGGACGAGCCGCCGGCCGCGCTCGACCCCGAGGACCTGGTGCGCACGTCGGTCGCGCTGGTGCTCGGGCACGTCACCCCGGAGACCGTCGACACGGACCTGCCGTTCAAGGACCTCGGGTTCGACTCCCTGACCGCCGTCGAGCTGCGTGACCGGCTCACCGCGGCCACCGGCCTGCGACTACCGTCGGCGCTGCTCTACAACTACCCGACGCCGGCCACGCTCGTCGCCTACCTGCGCGAGCGGCTCGGCGGCGGCCCGTCCGCGGGCACCGACGCGCCGGCCGCGACCGCCGTGCCCACCGGAGCCGACGAGCCGATCGCCATTGTCGGCATGGCCTGCCGTTACCCGGGCGGCGTCACCGACCCCGAGGACCTGTGGCGGCTGGCCCGCGACGGCGTCGACGCGATCGGCCCGTTCCCCGACAACCGCGGCTGGGACCTCGACGCGCTCTACGACCCCGAACCCGGGCGGCCCGGCCGCTCCTACACCCGCCACGGCGGATTCCTCTACGACGCCGACCGCTTCGACGCCGAGTTCTTCGGGATCAGCCCGCGCGAGGCCACCGCGATGGACCCGCAGCAGCGGCTGCTGCTCGAGACGAGCTGGGAGGCGCTGGAGAACGCCCGCCTCGCGCCCGGCTCGCTGCGCACCACCCCGACCGGTGTGTTCGTCGGCGCGATGTCGCAGGACTACGGGCCGCGGCTGCACGAGCCGGCCGACGGCGCCGAGGGGTACCTGCTCACCGGCAACACCGCCAGCGTCGTCTCCGGCCGGGTGGCGTACACCCTCGGCCTCGAAGGCCCCGCGGTCACCGTCGACACCGCCTGCTCGTCGTCGCTGGTGGCCGTCCACCTGGCCGCGCAGGCGCTGCGCCTGGGCGAGTGCGACCTCGCGCTGGCCGGCGGCGTCGCGGTCATGTCGTCACCGGGCATGTTCGTCGAGTTCAGCCGGCAACGCGGCCTGTCGCCCGACGGGCGCTGCAAGGCGTTCGGCGCCGGCGCCGACGGCACCGGCTGGTCGGAGGGCGCCGGGATCCTGGTGCTGGAGAAGCTGTCCGACGCCCGCCGCCACGGGCACCGGGTGCTCGCCGTGCTGCGCGGCTCGGCCATCAACCAGGACGGCGCGTCCAACGGCCTCACCGCGCCGAACGGACCGTCGCAGGAGCGCGTGATCCGGCAGGCGCTGGCGGTCGCGGGCCTGCGACCGTCCGATGTGGACGCCGTGGAGGCGCACGGCACCGGAACCGTTCTCGGCGACCCGATCGAGGCCGGCGCGATCGCCGCCACGTACGGGCAGGACCGGTCGACGCCGGTGCGCCTCGGGTCGTTGAAGTCGAACATCGGCCACACGCAGGCCGCCGCCGGTGTCGGTGGCGTCATCAAGATGGTCATGGCGATGCGCCATGGCGAGCTGCCGCGCACGCTGCACGCCGACGAGCCGTCGCCGCACGTGGACTGGACGGCCGGCGCGGTCGAACTGCTCGCCGAGGGCGTGCCGTGGCCGGCCGGGGAACGTCCGCGCCGGGCCGCCGTGTCGTCGTTCGGGATCAGCGGGACCAACGCGCACGTGGTTCTGGAAGCGGCCGACACCGCGGCGGAAACCACCGGAGCGCCGGACGGGGACACCCCGTGGATCCTGTCCGGCCACAGCACCGAGGCGGTCCGCGCGCAGGCCGCCCGGCTCGCCGAGCTGGGTGACCCGGCCGGGGTCGCGCTCGCGCTGGCCACCACCCGGTCGGCGTTCGCGCACCGGGCCGTGGTCGTCGCCGGCACCGTGGAGACCCGGCGGGCCGGCCTCGCCGCCGTCGCCGCCGGTGAACCGGCACCCGGTGTCGCGCAGGGCACCGCGACCGGCCGCGGCCGCACCGTGTTCGTCTTCCCCGGGCAGGGCTCGCAGTGGGCCGGCATGGCGCTCGGCCTCCTCGACGGGTCGCCGGTGTTCCGCGACCGGATCGCCGAGTGCGAGCAGGCGCTGGGCCGCCACACCGACTGGTCGCTGACCGCGGTGCTGCGCGGCGAGCCCGGCGCGCCGTCGCTCGACCGGGTCGACGTGGTGCAGCCGGCCCTGTTCGCGGTGATGGTGTCGCTCGCCGAGCTGTGGCGGTCGGCCGGCGTCGTCCCCGACGCGGTCGTCGGTCACTCGCAGGGCGAGATCGCGGCCGCCGTCGTGGCCGGTGCGCTGTCGCTGGAGGACGGCGCCCGCGCGGTGGCCCTGCGCAGCCAGGCCATCGTCGCGCTCGCCGGGCGCGGCGGGATGGTGTCGCTGCCGCTGCCGGTCGACCGGGTCCGCGCGCTGCTGGAGCGGTGGGGCGACCGGATCGAGGTCGCGGCCGTCAACGGACCCGCGTCGACGGTCGTCGCCGGCGACCCGGCGGCGCTCGACGAGCTCGTCGCCGCGTGCGAGGCGACCGACGTGCGGGCCCGCCGTGTGCCGGTCGACTACGCCTCGCACTCCGCGCACGTGGAGGAGCTCGAGGACCGGCTGGCCGACCTGCTCGCCGGCCTCGCCCCGCGGGCGACCGGTACGGCGTTCTACTCCACGGTCACCGGCGCGCCGGCCGACCCCACCGGCCTCAACGGCGCCTACTGGTACCGGAACCTGCGCACCACCGTCCGCTTCGACGAGGCGACCCGGGCCCTGCTCGCCGACGGCTACCGCACGTTCGTCGAGTGCAGCCCGCACCCGGTGCTCGCCGTGGGCCTGCAGGACAGCGTCGACGCCGCCGGCGAGCCGGGCGCCGTCGTGCTCGGCTCGCTGGCGCGCAACGAGGGCGGCTGGGACCGGTTCCTGCTGTCGCTGGGCCGCGCCTGGACCCACGGCGTACCCGTCGACTGGGCCGGCCTGCTCCCCGCGAGCGTCCCGGCCGACCTGCCCACGTACCCGTTCCAGCGGCGGCGGTTCTGGCTCGACGCGCCGGCCGCCGGCGCCGGGACCGGCACCTCCGGCCACCCGCTGCTCGGCGCGACCGTCGACCTCGCCGACGACGGCGGCCTCGTGCTGACCGGCCGGGTCGCGCTGGGCGGCCAGCCGTGGCTGAACGACCACGCGGTCGCGGGCACCGTGCTGCTGCCGGGAACGGCGTTCGTCGAGTTCGCGCTCGCCGCCGGGGAGCGGGTCGGTGCCGACGGCATCGCCGAGCTGACCATCGAGAGCCCGCTCCCGCTGTACCCGGGCGAGCCGGTCGAGGTGCAGGTCAGTCTGTCCACAGTGGACGAGTCGGGCGCGTACCAGGTGCGCGTCCACTCGCGGCCCGGCCCGGACACCGACGACCCGGCGGGCGAGCGGCCCTGGCGCCGGCACGCCACCGGTGTGCTCCGCGGCGCCGCCCCCGCACCCGTGGCGTGGGACGCGCAGTGGCCGCCGGCCGGCGCGGAACCGGTCGACCTCACCGGCCACTACGAGCGGCTCGCCGCCGCCGGCTACGAGTACGGGCCGGCGTTCCAGGGCCTGCGCGCGATGTGGCGGCGCGGCGACGAGACCTTCGCCGAGGTGCGCCTCGACGAGGAGGAGGCGCCCGACGCCGCCCGGTACGCCGTGCACCCCGCCCTGCTCGACGCCGCCCTGCACGCCGTGGTGGGCGCCGGCGACGGGAACCCGCCGCTGCCGTTCTCGTGGACCGACGTGCGGCTGCACGCCACGGGTGCCACCGCGGCGCGCGTGCGCATCGGTCCCGCGGGCACCGACTCCGTGCGGTTGGACCTGGCCGACGCCGACGGCACCGCGCTGGTCTCCGTCGGCGCGCTCGCGCTGCGCCCGGTCGACCCGCGGCGCCTGGCCGCCGACCCCGGCCAGGGCCGCTCCACCAGCCTGTACAGGCTCAGCTGGACGCCGGTGCCGACGGCCGTCACCGAGGTTCCCGTGCCGACGGTGATCCGCGGCGCCGGCGCGCTCGCCGCCGCCCTCGCAGGGGGTGTGCCGGGGCTCGTCGTGTACCGCGCCGCCGGTGCCGGCGACGTCGTGCCCGACTCGCACGCGGTCACCGACGACGCCCGCACGCTGCTGCGGGAGTGGCTCGCCGACCACCGGACCGCCGGCTCGCACCTGGCCGTGGTGACCTCCGGCGCCGTCGGCGCGCTGGCCGACGACCGGGTCGACGACCCGGCCGCCGCGCCGCTGTGGGGCCTGCTGCGCTCGGCCCAGTCGGAGCACCCGGGCCGGTTCACCCTCGTCGACCTCGACGAGTACGACGCCTCCGACCACGTACGGCTGGCGGTCTCCACCGGCGAGCCGCAGGTCGCGATGCGGGACGGAACGGCCTACGCGCCCCGCCTGACCCGCACCCGGCCGGCCGGAACGGCGCCGACCCTGGACCCGGACGGCACCGTGCTCGTCACCGGCGGCACCGGGACGCTCGGCGTCCTGCTGGCCCGCCACCTCGTAACCACGCACGGGGTCCGCCATCTGATGCTGGTCAGCCGCCGCGGCCGCGACGCCGACGGCGTCGAGGACCTGGTCGCCGACCTGGTCGGGGCGGGCGCGGCGAGCGTGCGCGTGGAGGCCTGCGACGTCACCGACCGCGGCCAGCTCACCGCGCTGCTCCTGAAGGTTCCCGCCGACCGCCCGCTGACCGGCGTGGTGCACACCGCGGGCGTCCTCGACGACTCGCTCGTCGCCACCATGACCGCCGCCCAGCTCGACACCGTGCTGCGGCCGAAGGTCGACGCCGCCTGGCACCTGCACGAGCTCACCGCCGACGCCGACCTCGCCGTCTTCGCGATGTTCTCCTCCGTGGTCGCCACGATCGGCTACGCCGGCCAGGCCAACTACGCGGCCGGCAACGCGTTCCTCGACGCCCTCGCCCAGCACCGCCACGCCCGCGGGCTGGCCGCCGCCTCGCTCGGGTGGGGCCTGTGGGCCTCGGCCAGCGGCATGACCGGTCACCTCGACCGGCAGGACATCGAGCGGATGGGCCGGTCCGGGATCGCGCCGATGCCCACCGCCGAGGGACTCGCGCTGTTCGACGCCGCGCTCGCCGGCCCGGACCCGGTCACCGTGCCGGCCCGGCTGCGCTTCGCGGCCCTGCGCGCCCGCGCCACCGAGGGCACGCTCCCCGCGGTCTTCCGGGGGCTGGTCCGGGCACCGGTCCGCAGGCAGGCGGCGGCCGGGGAGCAGACCCGTGCGGGCTGGGCCGAGCGGACCGCCGCGCTGCCGGAGGCCGACCGGGAACGCGCGCTGCGCGACCTGGTCACCGGTCACGTCGCGACCGTGCTCGGGCTCGCCGGCACCGCGGCCGTCGCGCCCGACCGCCCGTTCAAGGACCTCGGCTTCGACTCGCTCACCGGCGTCGAGCTGCGCAACCGGCTGCAGGCGGCCACCGGGCTGACGATGCCCGGCACGCTGGTCTTCGACCACCCGACGCCGGCCGCGCTCACCGCGTTCCTGCGCGAGCGGGTGACGGACACGGCGCCCTCGACGACCGTCGCGGTCCGTACGGGCGCGTCCACCGACGAGCCGATCGCGATCGTCGCGATGAGCTGCCGCTTCCCCGGCGGCGTCGCCTCACCCGAGGACCTGTGGCGGCTGGTCGACACCGGCGGCGAGACCGTCTCCGACTTCCCGGTCAACCGCGGCTGGGACCTCGACGCCCTCTACGACCCGGACCCGGAGCGGCCGGGCACCAGTTACGTGCGCACCGGCGGGTTCCTGCACGACGCCGACCGGTTCGACCCGGCGTTCTTCGGCATCTCGCCGCGCGAGGCCGTGGCGATGGACCCGCAGCAGCGCCTGCTGCTGGAGACGAGCTGGGAGGCGTTCGAGCGGGCCGGCATCGACCCGGTGTCGGTGCGCGGGTCGCAGACCGGCGTGTACGTCGGGATCATGTACGGCGACTACGCCTCCGGCCTCGACCGGGTGCCGGAGGGCCTCGAAGGCTACGTCGGTACCGGCAGCTACGGCAGCGTCGCGTCCGGCCGGATCGCGTACACCTTCGGCCTGACCGGTCCCGCGGTGTCCGTGGACACCGCCTGCTCCTCGTCGCTGGTCGCCACCCACCTGGCCGTGCAGGCGCTGCGGCGCGGGGAGTGCGCGATGGCGCTGGCCGCCGGCGTCAGCGTGATGGCGCGGCCGACCACGTTCATCGAGTTCTCGCGCCAGCGCGGGCTGTCGCCCGACGGCCGCTGCCGCTCGTTCGCGGCCGGCGCCGACGGCACCGGTTTCGCCGAGGGCGCCGGCGTGCTGCTGCTGATGCGCGTCTCCGACGCGGTCGCCGCCGGGCACCCGGTGCTCGCGGTGATCCGGGGCAGCGCGGTCAACCAGGACGGCGCGTCCAACGGGCTGACCGCCCCGAACGGACCGGCGCAGCAGCAGGTGATCCGCGCCGCTCTCGCCGACGCCGGTCTGTCCACTGTGGACGTCGACGCGGTGGAGGCGCACGGCACCGGCACCACGCTCGGCGACCCGATCGAGGCGCAGGCCGTGCTCGCGACGTACGGCCAGGACCGGCCGTCGGACCGGCCGCTGTGGCTCGGCTCGCTGAAGTCGAACCTGGGGCACACCCAGGCCGCCGCCGGCGTCGCCGCGGTGATGAAGATGGTGCTGGCGCTGCGCCACGGGTCGCTGCCGCGCACCCTGCACGTCGACGAGCCGTCGCGGCACGTCGACTGGACCTCCGGGTCCGTGCGGCTGCTCACCGACGCGGTGGAGTGGCCCGCGGACGGTCGGGTGCGGCGCGCGGGCGTGTCGTCGTTCGGCGTGAGCGGCACCAACGCGCATCTCGTGGTGGAGCAGGCTCCGCCGGTCACCGCACCGGCACACGACGTGGCGCCACTGTTCGACGGCGCCGCACCGGCGCCGTGGCCGCTGTCGGCGCGGGGCGAGCAGGCCCTGCGCGGACAGGCCGCGCGCCTGGCGGGGACCCTGTCGGACCCCGCCGACGTCGGCTGGTCGCTGGTGGCCGGCCGGGCGGCGCTGGAGAACCGGGCGGTCGTGCTCGACCCGTCGGGCCTGGCGGCGCTGGCCGCGGGGGAGCCGTCGGCGTCGGTGGTCGGTGGCGTGGCCACGGCCAGCGGGCGGGACGCGGTGTTCGTCTTCCCCGGCCAGGGCTCGCAGTGGGTCGGCATGGCGGTGGAGCTGGCCGCGGTGTCGCCGGTGTTCCGCGCCGAACTCGACGCCTGCGGCCGCGCGCTGGCCGCGCACGTGGACTGGTCGCTGGACGAGGCGCTGCGCGATCCGGCGGCGCTGGAGCGCGTCGACGTCGTGCAGCCCGCGCTGTGGGCGGTGATGGTCTCGCTCGCCGCGCTGTGGCGGGCGGCCGGCGTCGAGCCGGCGGCGGTCGTCGGGCACTCGCAGGGCGAGATCGCCGCGGCCGTCGTCGCGGGCGCGGTGACCCGGGAGGACGGCGCGCGCATCGTCGCCGTCCGCTCGCGGTTGCTGGCACAGGAGCTTGCCGGGACCGGCGGGATGGCGTCGGTGCCGCTGCCCGTCGACGAGGTGCGCGCGCTGGTGTCCACCTGGGACGGTCGGCTGACCGTCGCGGCGGTCAACGGTCCCGCGCACGTGGTGGTCGCCGGAGACCCGGCGGCGGTGGAGGAGCTGCTCGCCGCCGACCCGCGGGTCCGGCGCATCGCGGTGGACTACGCGTCGCACTCGCCGCGCGTCGAGCCGGTCCGCGAACTGCTGCTGGAGCAGCTGGCCGAGGTGCGGGCGGTCGCGTCGACGGTCCCGTTCCACTCGACCGTGACCGGCGATGTCCTCGACACCGCCGGCCTCGACGCCGCGTACTGGTACCGCAACCTGCGCGAGCCGGTGCGCTTCGACGAGACCGTCGGCGGCCTCCTCGACCGCGGCCTCGCGGTGTTCCTCGAGTGCAGCCCGCACCCGGTGCTGACCGGCGGCGTGCAGGCGATGGCCGACGACGTCGTGGCGTTCGGGTCGCTGCGCCGCGAGCAGGGCGGCGCCGACCGGTTCGTCGCGTCGATGGCGCAGGCGTGGACCGCCGGCGTCGACGTGAACTGGGCCGTGCTGTTCCCCGGCGCCGGCCGGGTCGACCTGCCGACGTACGCGTTCCAGCGCGACCGGTACTGGCTGGAGGTGCCCGCGCGGACCGCCACCGGAGCCGACCCGGTCGACGGGCGGTTCTGGGCCGCGGTCGAGCAGGGCGACCTCGGTACCCTGGCCGACGCGCTGCGGGTGGAGAGCGCGGCGCTGGAGGGTGTGCTGCCGGCGCTGGCGTCGTGGCGGAACGAGCGGCGCCGTGAGTCCACTGTGGACAGCTGGCGGTACCGCGAGACGTGGAGGCCGGTCACCGACCTCGGAGCGGCGCGCCTGTCCGGGCGGTGGCTGGTCGTCGGCGCGCCCGGGCTCCCCGAGGTGCTGGCGGCCAACGGCGCCGAGGCCGTCGCGGTCACCATGCAGTCGTTCGACCGCGCCGAGCTGGCGGCCACGCTCGCCGGGCTGGGCGGGTCGTTCGCCGGGGTGGTCGCGGCGGCGACGGACGGCCCGGCGGCGACGGCGGTGCTGGTGCAGGCCCTCGGCGACGCCGGGATCGAGGCGCCGCTGTGGTGCCTGACCCGCGGCGCGGTGTCGGTGGGCCGGTTCGACCCGCTGGCCCAGCCGCGGCAGGCGATGGTCTGGGGCCTCGGCCGCGTGGCGGCCCTGGAGCACCCCGACCGCTGGGGCGGCCTGGTCGACCTGCCGGAGGTGCTCGACGAGCGGGCCGGCCGGCGGCTGGCCGCGGTGCTGGCGTCCGACGAGAACCAGGCGGCGGTGCGCGCCAACGGCGTGTTCGCGCGGCGGCTCGTCCGCGCGCCCCTCGCCGGGAAGGAACCGGCGCGGCAGTGGCGGCCGTCGGGGACTGTGCTCGTCACCGGCGGTACCGGGGCGCTCGGTGCCCGGGTCGGCCGGTGGCTGGTCGCCAACGGCGCCGACCGGGTCGTGCTCACCAGCCGCCGCGGGATGGCCGCGCCCGGCGCGCGGGACCTCGTCGACGAGCTGGGCGCGCGGGTCGCGGTGGTGGCCTGCGACACGGCCGACCGCGACGCGGTCGCGGCGCTGCTCGCCGAGTACCCGCCGACGGCGGTGTTCCACGCCGCGGTCGTCCTCGACGACGGCGTGCTCGACTCGCTGACGCCCGACCGGTTCGAGCCGGTGCTGCGGGCGAAGGTCGACGCCGCGGTCAACCTGCACGAGCTCACCAGCGGTCTCGACGCGTTCGTCGTGTTCTCGTCGGTCAGCGGCGGACTCGGCAACCCGGGCCAGGCCAACTACGCCGCGGCGAACGCGTTCCTCGACGCGCTCGCGGTCCGGCGCCGCCAGGACGGGCTGCCGGCGACCTCGATCGCGTGGGGCGCCTGGAGCGGCGGCGGCCGCGCCGACGGCGAGACCGGCGACCGGCTGCGCCGCCGGGGCCTGCCGGGCATGGACCCCGACCTCGCGATGGCCGGCCTGCAGCAGGCCCTCGACCACGACGAGACGTACGTGGCGATCGCCGACGTCGACTGGCCCCGGTTCGCCGGCGACCGGCCCGGCCCGCTCGTGCGCGACCTGCCCGACCTCGCACCCGCGACCACCGCCCCCGGTGCCGACCGGGCCGCGCCGGACCGGCTCGCCGGCCTCGACCGGGCCGAGCGGTCCCGCGCGCTGCTCGACCTCGTGCGCGCCGAGGCGGCCGCGGTGCTCGGGCTGCCCTCGCCCGCCGCGGTCGAGCCGACGCGGGCCTTCCGCGAGCTGGGCTTCGACTCGCTGACCGCGGTGGAGCTGCGCAACCGGCTCGTCGCCGCGACCGACCAGCGGCTGCCCGCCACCGTCGTCTTCGACCACCCGAATCCGACCGCGCTCGCCGCGTTCCTGCTCGGCGCGTCCGCCGCCGACGTCGCCGCGGCACCGGTGGCCGTCACCGCCGACGACCCGATCGCGATCGTCGGGATGAGCTGCCGGTTCCCCGGCGGCGTCCGGTCACCCGAGGACCTGTGGCGCGTCCTCGCCGCCGGCGACGACGTGATCGGCGGCTTCCCCACCGACCGCGGCTGGGACCTCGACGGCCTGTTCCACCCCGACCCCGCCCACCCGGGCACCACCTACGCCCGCACCGGCGGCTTCCTCTACGACGCCGGCGAGTTCGACCCGGGCTTCTTCCGGATCAGCCCGCGCGAGGCGCTCGCGATGGACCCGCAGCAGCGGCTGCTGCTGGAGACGGCGTGGGAGGCGTTCGAGCGGGCCGGGATCGACCCGACGTCGCTGGGTGGGCAGCGGGCGGGCGTCTACGTCGGCAACACCGGACAGGCCTACTCCGGGCTGCTCTCCGACCTCGGCGACGAGGGCTTCACCCTCACCGGCAACGCGGGCAGCGTGCTGTCCGGGCGCATCGCGTACCTGCTCGGCCTCGAAGGCCCGGCGGTCACCGTCGACACGGCCTGCTCGTCGTCGCTGGTCGCGCTGCACCTCGCGGCGCAGGCGCTGCGGCAGGGCGAGTGCTCGCTGGCGCTCGCCGGCGGCGTGACCGTGATGGCCGACCCCGGCGTGTTCGTGGAGTTCAGCCGCCAGCGCGGCCTGTCGCCCGACGGCCGCTGCAAGGCCTTCGGCGCGGGCGCCGACGGCACCGGCTGGGCCGAGGGTGCCGGGCTGCTCCTGCTGGAGCGGCTGTCCGACGCGCGGCGCCACGGCCGCCCGGTGCTCGCGGTCGTGCGGGGCAGTGCGGTGAACCAGGACGGCGCGTCGAACGGTCTGACGGCTCCGAACGGACCGGCGCAGCAGCGGGTCATCCGCCAGGCGCTGGCCAGCGCGGGTCTGTCCACTGTGGACGTCGACGCGGTCGAGGCGCACGGCACCGGCACGGTGCTGGGCGACCCGATCGAGGCGCAGGCGATCATCGCCACCTACGGTCAGGACCGGCCGGCCGACCGGCCGGTGCGGCTGGGCGCGCTCAAGTCGAACCTCGGCCACACCCAGGCCGCCGCCGGGGTCGCCGGCGTCATCAAGATGGTCATGGCGATGCGCCACGGCGAACTGCCGCGCACCCTGCACGCCGACGAGCCGTCGCCGCACGTCGACTGGTCGGCCGGCGCCGTCGAGCTGCTCACCGAGCGGGTGGGGTGGCCGGCCGGCGACCGGCCGCGCCGCGCCGGGATCTCGTCGTTCGGCATCAGCGGGACCAACGCGCACACCATCATCGAGGAGGCACCGGCCGACGAGCCGGCCCCGACCGGAACCCCGGCCGAGCGCGCGCCGCGCCCGCTGCTGCTGTCGGGCGCGACCCCGCCGGCGCTGGCGGCGCAGGCGGGTCGCCTCGCGGCTCTCCTGACCGGCACCGACGTCGACCTCCTCGACGTGGCGCGTTCGACGGCGACCACCCGGGCCGCCCTGGCGCACCGGGCCGCGCTCGTCGCCACCGACCGCGACGAGGTCGCCCGCGCGTTGACCCTGCTGTCCCGGGGCGAAGCCGCGCCGGGTGTCGTGACCGGCACGCCGGCGTCGGGTCGGCTGGCGTTCCTGTTCACCGGGCAGGGCTCGCAGCGTCCGGGCATGGGTCGGGAGCTGTACGAGGCGTACCCGGTGTTCGCCGACGCGTTCGACGCGGCCTGCGCCCACCTCGACGGCCCGGTGCGCGAGGTCGTCTTCGGCGACGACGCTGATCTGCTTTCGCAGACGGTGAACACGCAGATGGGGCTGTTCGCGCTGGAGGTGGCCCTGTTCCGCCTCTTCGGATCGTGGGGTGTCACGCCCGACCATCTGATCGGTCACTCGATCGGTGAGGTCGCGGCCGCGCACGTGGCCGGGGTGCTGTCGCTGGAGGACGCGGCGACGTTGGTCAGCGCGCGGGGCCGGCTGATGCAGGCGCTGCCCGCCGGTGGGGCGATGGTCTCGGTGCGGGCCTCGGAGGAGGAGATCCTGCCGCTGCTCGGCGGGAACGTCTCCATCGCGGCGGTGAACGGGCCGCGGTCGGTGGTGGTCTCCGGTGAGGAGGAGGCCGTCCTGGCTGTGACGGCCGGGTTCAAGGCGAAGCGGCTCACGGTGAGCCATGCGTTCCACTCGCCGTTGATGGAGCCGATGCTCGACGAGTTCCGCCGGGTGGTGTCGGCGCTCACGTTCCGGGCGCCGGCCATTCCGATCGCGGCCTCGGGTGACGTGACGGACCCGGAGTACTGGGTGAGCCACGTCCGGGAGGCGGTGCGGTTCCACGACGGGATGAAGGCCCTCGAAGCCGCCGGGGTCACCACGTACCTGGAGCTCGGCCCCGACGGGGTGCTCGCCGCGATGGGGCAGCACTGCGTCGAGGACGGCGTCTTCGTGGCGGCGTTGCGGGCCGACCGGCCCGAACCGCTCACCGTGGCCACCGCGCTCGGCGCGGTGCACGCGCGTGGCGTGCCGGTCGACTGGACCGCCGTGTTCGCCGGCACCGGCGCCCGCGTGGTCGACCTGCCGACCTACGCGTTCCAGCGGGAGCGGTTCTGGCCCGAGCCCGTCGCCCCCGCGGACCCGGGGAGCGGCGGCACCGACGCCGGCTTCTGGTCGGCGGTCGACCGCGGCGACCTCGACGGCCTCGCCGACACGCTCGCCGTCGACCGCGACGGCCCGCTCGGCGACCTGCTGCCGGCCCTCGCCTCCTGGCACCGGCGCCAGCGCGACGACTCGGTGGTGGACGGCTGGCGGTACCGGATCACCTGGAAGCCGCTGACCGGGCGGCCCGATTCCGCGCACCCCGGAACCTGGCTCGTGGCCGTGCCGGCGCGGGAGACCGGCGAGGCCTGGGTCGGCGACGTGATCGGCGGGCTGCGTGCCCGCGGCGCGACGGTGGTCGAGGTCCCCGTCGGCGCGGAGAGTCGTGGGGACCTCGCCGGGCGGCTGCGTACCGCGCTGGCCGGCGGCGCCTCCGGGGTGCTGTCGCTGCTCGCGGCCGACGCGTCCCCGGTCCCCGGACAGGCGCTCCTGCCCGGCGGCGTCGCCGCGACCCTGACCCTCGCGCAGGCCCTGCACGACCTCGACGCCGCGCTGCCGCTGTGGATCGCCACGCGCGGCGCCGTCGCGGTCGGGCGCACCGACGCGGTGACCGACCCGGGCCACGCGCCGCTGTGGGGACTCGGCCGCGTGCTCGCTCTGGAGCAGCCGCAGCGGTGGGGCGGCCTCGTCGACCTGCCCGCGACCGTCGACGGGCGGGCCGTCGACCGGCTCGCCGCGCTGCTGACCGGCGCCGGCGCGGAGGACCAGGTCGCGGTCCGGTCGTCCGGCGTCTACGCGCGGCGCCTGGTCCGCGCGCCCGGCGGCGACCGGACGGCGCGGTACCGGCCGGGCGGCACGGTGCTGGTGACCGGCGGCACCGGCGCGCTCGGCGCGGCCGTCGCCCGGTGGCTCGCCGCCGACGGCGCCGCGCACCTCGTGCTGACCAGCCGCCGCGGGGCCGACGCGCCCGGTGCCCGCGAGCTCGGCGACGAGCTGTCCGCCCTCGGCGCCCGCGTCACGGTGGTCACCTGCGACGTCAGCGACCGCGCCGCGGTCGCCGCGCTGCTGCGCACCCTGCCCGACCTGACCGCCGTGGTGCACGCCGCCGGCGTGGCCAGCGGCGCGTCGATCGCCGACCTCAGCGTCGACGAGCTCGCCGACGAGGTCGTCGCCAAGGTCGCCGGCGCGGTGCACCTGGACGAACTGCTCGCCGACCGGCCGCTCGACGCGTTCGTCCTGTTCTCCTCCGTCGCCGCCACGTGGGGCAGCGGCGGCCAGGCCGGCTACGCCGCCGGCAACGCGTTCCTGGACGCCCTCGCCGAGCGCCGCCGCGCGGCCGGCCGCACGGCCCTGTCGATCGCGTGGGGACCGTGGGGCGGCGACGGCATGGCCGCCCGCGAGGGGATCGGCGAACTGCTGCGCCAGCGCGGGCTCCCGATGATGGACCCGCAGCTCGCACTCGCCGCGCTGCGCGGCGCCATCGGAGGTGACGAGACCGCCGTCGCCGTCGCCGACGTCGACTGGGACCGGTTCGCGCCGCTGTTCACCGCCGCCCGTCCGCGTCCGCTCATCGGTGACCTGCCCGAGGTCCAGCGGGCGCTGGGCGCCGAGGAAGCCCCGGTGGTGCCCTCCGACGCCGGACGGTTCGCCGAAAGGCCCGGTGCGCTGCTCGACCTCGTGCGGGCCGAGGCGGCCACGGTGCTCGGCTTCCACACGCCCGACGCCGTCGAACCCGCACGCGCGTTCCGTGACCTCGGCTTCGACTCGTTGACCGCGGTCGAGCTGCGCAACCGGCTCACCGCCGCGACCGGCCTGCGGCTGTCGGCGACCGCCGTCTTCGACTACCCGACCCCGCAGGCACTGGCCGCCCACCTGGGCGGCGCGATCGAACCCGCGCCGGACGTGACGGCCGCGGTCGTCGCCGACGACCACGACCCGATCGTCATCGTCGGCATGGCCTGCCGGTACCCCGGCGGCGTGCGCGGGCCCGAGGACCTGTGGCGGCTGGTCTCCGAGGGCGGCGACGGCATCACCGGCTTCCCCGTCGACCGCGGCTGGGACCTCGACCACCTCTTCCACCCCGACCCCGACCACCCCGGCACCTCGTACGCCAGCACCGGCGGCTTCCTGCACGACGCACCCGGGTTCGACGCCGGCTTCTTCGGCATCTCGCCGCGCGAGGCGCTCGCGATGGACCCGCAGCAGCGGCTGCTGCTGGAGACGAGCTGGGAGGCGTTCGAGCGGGCCGGGATCGACCCGTCGACCGTGCGGGGCAGCCGTGCCGGCGTGTTCGTCGGCTCCTCGTACCTCGGGTACGGCGAGGGCGTCACCGACGGGTCCGAGGGCTACCTGCTGACCGGCGGCGCGACGAGCGTGCTGTCCGGGCGGGTGGCGTACCACCTGGGTC
>NZ_BOPH01000158.1 GCF_016863655.1 Virgisporangium ochraceum | reverse complement strand
TGGTCGGTCGGGTGTGGCAGAGCGACCGCTTCCAGCACCCGACCCAGGCGATCGCCGCCGGGTACGCGGCGATGGTGGCGGCCGGCACCGGTGTGCTGTCACTGCCGGCCGCGACGGAGGACGGGCAGCGGGCTGACCTGATCGACGCGCTGTTCACCGCCACGTCCGCGGTCTGCCTGACCGGGCTGGTCACCGTCGACACCGGCGGATTCTGGTCGCCGTTCGGCGAGGTGGCGATCCTCGTCCTGATCCAGGCCGGTGGGCTGGGGATCATGACGCTGGCGACGCTGGTCACCGTGCGGGTCACCCGGGCGCTGAGCATGCGGGGCCGGCTGGTGGCACAGACCGAGACCAAGAGCGGCGGCGCCGGCGACCTGCGCCGGCTCCTGCGCAACATCGTGCTGTTCAGCCTCGTCAGCGAGGTCGTGGTAGCGGTCGTCCTCACGGCGCGGTTCGCGGTCACCTACGACGAGCCGTTCGGTCGTGCGGTCTACCACGGGGTCTTCCACGCGGTGTCGGCGTTCAACAACGCGGGGTTCTCGCTCAACGACGACAACCTGATGCGGTACGTCACCGATCCGGTCGTGTGCCTGTCCGTCGCACTCGCGGTGATCGTCGGCGGGCTCGGGTTCCCGGTCGTCTTCGAACTGGCCCGCTGCTGGCGACGCCCGCGGGAGTGGACGGTGCTGACCCGGCTCACGGTATGGCTGACCGTGCCGCTGCTGGCCGTCGGCACGGCGCTGTTCACCGCCGTCGAGGCCACCAACCGGCACACGTTCGGCCCGCTGTCGGGCGCGGGCAAGGTGCTGGCCGGGTTCTTCCACACCGTGATGACCCGCAGCGGCGGGTTCAACTCTGTCGACACCGGCCGGCTACGTCCCGAGAGCCTGTTCGCCACCGACGTGTTCATGTTCATCGGTGGTGGCAGCGCCGGCACCGCCGGCGGGATCAAGGTGACCACGTTCGGGCTGCTCGCGTTCGTCCTGTGGTCGGAGATGCGCGGCGAGCCGCAGGTGAACGTGGGCCGCCGACGCGTCCCGGAGACCAACCAGCGGCAGGCGCTGGCGATCGCGCTGCTGGGCATCGGCGCGGTGACCGTCTCGACGTTCGCGCTGCTGAGCCTGACCGGCTACAGCCTGGACCGGGTGCTGTTCGAGGCGGTGTCGGCGTTCGGGATCAACGGCATGTCCACCGGGATCACCTCCGATCTGCCGGCGCCGGCGACGCTGCTGCTGGTCGCGCTGATGTTCGTCGGACGCCTCGGTCCGTTGACCCTGGCGACCGCGCTGGCCCTGCGGGAACGCACCCGTCGGTTCGAACACCCCGAGGAGAGGACGATCGTTGGCTGACATCCGCACGGAGTCCGTGATGGTCATCGGACTGGGCCGGTTCGGTAGCGCCCTGGCGCTGGAACTGACCAGCCGGGGCACCGAGGTCCTCGGCGTCGACACCAACCGCAAGCTGGTGCAGAACCTGTCCGGAAGGCTTCCCCACGTGGTCGTGGCCGACAGCACCGACATCGAGGCGCTACGCCAGCTCGGCATCGCCGAGTTCCGCCGCGCGGTCGTGGCGATCGGCACCGACATCCAAGCCAGCATCCTCACCGCGTCGCTGCTGTCGGAGCTCGAGGTGCCCGACATCTGGGCCAAGGCGATCAACCGGCAGCACGGCCGCATCCTCAGCCGCGTCGGCGCCCACCACGTCGTACTGCCCGAGCACGACATGGGGGAGCGGGTCGCCCACCTGCTCTCCGGGCGGATGCTCGACTACATCGAGGTCGACGAGGACTTCGCGATGGTCAAGACCAAGCCGCCGCGCGACATCGTCAGCGTGCCGCTCGGGGAGACCGGTCTGCGCGCCCGGTACGGGGTCACCGTCGTCGCGGTCAAGAGCCAGGCCCGCGGCGACACCGCGACGTTCACCTACGCCACCTCCGACACCGTCCTCATGTACGGCGACGTCATCCTCGTCGTCGGCACGATCAGAGACGTCGAACGCTTCGCCGAGGTCGACTGACGGGGACTCTCACGCCAACTTGTCGAGACGGTCGCGGACGCGGCGGTCGATCTGATGGCGCGCATAGCCGCGCAGCCTCCGCGTGAACGACGTGGTCGGTGATGTCGTAACCCCGTAACGCGATCATGAAGTCACTGCGCATGCGCGGACATTACCCACCTGGGACACCGGGGCCACGCCCGATATTGACGCGATGTTGACGGCGGCTCGCTTGCACACGCGGGGGACCGGCCGTTGACTAATGCCCGGCGGAAGTGGAGGGACCGTGAACCTCGGAAAGGTGATCTTCGCCTTTGTGGTCATGCTGGCGGCGACGCTCAACGCGGGCTTTTTCGTCGGAGATCTCGGCGACCCGACGGTCCACCATGTCTCCGGGCTGTTCGCCGCGGTGGTGGTGAACATGGTGGCGACCCTGATGAAGCTCGGCGACCGCACGCAGTTCGGCGCGACCCATCTGGCCACCAGCCTGGTCGCCGACCTCCAGTTGGTCGCCGCGGTCGTCTGCTGGGTGTACGCGGCCCAGTTCTCGCCGGACGGGCTGACCCGGGGGATGACCGCGGTGGTCGTCTCGTTGTCCGGTGGTGCGCTGCTCGCGAACGTCGCGTCGGTCACCCTGCTGGTGGTCGAGACCGTCCGCTACAAGCGGCCCTGACCGTCCGTCCTCCGCGACCGCTGCCATTCGTCGATGAGGGCCGGTAGGCGGTCGAGCATGTAGCGGTAGAAGTCGCGCATCTCGGTGAGGCGGCGGCCCGCGGGGGTGTCGTCGCCGGCAATGGCCAGGCCCTCGTCGGCCGCGGTGGTCATGAGCGTCAGGGCGGCGTTCTGGGCGGACATGAGGGTGGCCCATGCGCCGTCGCGGAAGCTGTAGTGGTCGCGGCGGCTGCCCGGTGCCGGGACGCGTTCGACCATGCCCATCGCGGTGAGCTGTTTGAGCGCACCGGACATCGCTCCGGAGCTGACGCCGAGCTGCTCGCCGATCTCGCCGGCGGTCATCGACTCGCGTTGGCTGAACAGCAGGGCGGCCATGACTCGGGCGGTCATCCGCTGCAGGCCGTAGCTGGCGAGGGTCAGGGCGAAGCGCTCGGCGGCGGCGGTCAGGTCGGCACCCACCCGATCATGGTAGCCGCCCATCGCTGCGTTCAGAGTCTTCACAGATCTCTGAAACATGGATACCTTGGGCTCATGGGTGTGGACGTCATCGTCGCCGAGAACCTGACCAAGACCTACGGCGGTCGCCGCGGTCTCGCCGGGCTCGACCTGGTCGTGCGGCCGGGTGAAGTGCTGGGGTTCCTCGGCCCGAACGGTGCCGGCAAGACGACCACGATCCGGCTGCTCCTCGACCTGATCCGCCCAACCGCGGGCACAGTCCGGGTTCTCGGGCTCGATCCGCGCGCCGACGCGGTCGCCCTGAACCGCCGGATCGGTTACCTGCCGGGCGACCTCGTCGTCGACAGCCGGCACACCGTCGAGACGTGCCTGGGGTTCCTGGCGTCGCTGCGCGGCGGCGCCGGACGCGATCGGATCGGTGCCCTCGCCGGGCGCCTGGGCCTGGAACGGTCGGCGCCGATCCGCAGCCTGTCCAAGGGCAACCGGCAGAAGGTCGGGATCGTGCAGGCCTTCATGCACGAACCGGAACTGCTGATATTGGACGAGCCGACCGCCGGCCTCGACCCGCTGGTGCAGCAGACGTTCCTGGCGATGGTGGGCGAGGCCGCCGCGCGTGGCGCGACGGTGTTCATGTCCAGCCACGTGCTGACAGAGGTGGAGGCGGTCGCCGACCGGGTGGCGATCATCCGCGACGGGCGCCTGGTCGCCCTCGACACTTTCGCCGCCCTGCGCGCCTCGGCCGTGCGGCGCGTCGACCTGACCTTCACCGAACCTGTCGACCCGGCGGAGTTCGCCGGCCTGCCCGGCGTCACCGACCTGCACGCCGACGGTGCGTCCCTGCGCTGCCACCTGACCGGCAGCCCGGACGCGTTGCTGCGAGCGGCCACCCGGCACACCGTCACCGGGATCGTGGCGACCGAGCCGGCGCTGGAAGACCTGTTCCACAGCTACTACACCGGACCGGAGCCTATCGATGCACGCTGAGATCGCCGTACGGACGGTCGTCGACAACTGGCGCAGCCTCACCGGATGGGTCGTCGGGACCACCGCGGCCGGCGTCATGTACGCCAGCTTCTACCCACAGCTGGCCAACGGGCAGATGGCCGAAGCCGTGGCCAGCTACCCGCGGGCCCTCCGCGAGGCGCTGCGCATGGACGACCTGACCTCGGCCGCCGGATACCTCGGCTCGACGGTATTCGGGCTCATCCTGCCGCTGGTCGTCATGCTCTACGGCGCGTTCACCGGCTCGCGCGCCGTCGCCGGCGACGAGGAGAGCGGATACCTCGACCTGATCCTCGCCCACCCGGTGAGCCGGACCCGGCTCGTGGTGGAGCGGTTTGCGGCGCTGGCCGCCGGCGCCGCCGGCATCGGCGCGGCGGTGTTCCTGGCGATGCTGGCCCTCCGCAGCGCCGCCGAGCTCACGGACGTCTCCGTGGCCGGGTTCGCCGCCCAGTGCCTCAACCTGACCCTGCTCGGAACGGTCTTCGGCGGGTTCGGTGTCGGGCTCGGCGCGGCGACCGGCCGTCGTGGCCTGGTGCTGGCGGTCACCGCCGTGGTCGGGGTCGTCGCGTACGCGCTGCACGCCTTCGCCCGTCCGCTCGGACTGGACGCGGCGGCCACGCTGTCGCCGTTCCACCACTACCTCGCCGGCGAGCCGCTGCGCGCCGGCTTCCAGTGGACGCACACCGCAGTCCTCGCGGCCGTCACCGCGGTCCTGGTCGCCGCGGGAACGTTGCGGTTCGCGCGACGCGACATCCGGACCTGAGGGGACACCGGAGCGGCTGCCGCTGCGGTACGGTGATGGTGGTGTGCCGGGAAGTCTGGTCGGCGTGGTTGTTGATCGCGCGACCCCGGAGGCTCACATGGGCGAAGCCGCCCTCCACACCGATCAGTTGACGAAGCGGTTCGGCCGCCTCACCGCCGTCGACAGCCTCGATCTCACCGTCAACGCCGGCGAGGTGTTCGGTTTCCTCGGCCCGAACGGCGCCGGTAAGTCCACCACGATCCGCATGGTTCTGGGTCTCGTCCGGCCGACATCGGGGCGGGCGTGGGTCTTCGGCGACGACGCGGCCGACGTGGCGTCGGCGCACGACCGGCTCGCCCACGTGCCGGCCGACGTGGCACTCTGGCCCCAGCTCACCGGCGCGGAGACTTTGGAGCTGCTCGGCCGGATCGGTCCCGGCGTCGACGTGGCGTACCGCGACGAGCTGGTGCGCCGGTTCGACCTCGACCTCTCGCGGCCGGCGGGCACGTACTCGACCGGCAACCGGCAGAAGGTCGCACTGGTGGCCGCGTTCGCCACCCGGGCGCCGCTGCTGATCCTCGACGAGCCGACCAGCGGCCTGGACCCCTTGATGGAGCGCGAGTTCCGCAACGCCGTCCGCGAGGCCCGTGACCGCGGGCAGGCGGTCTTCCTGAGCTCGCACCAGCTTGCCGAGGTCGAGGCCGTCTGCGACCGGGTCGGCATCCTGCGCGCCGGTCGCCTCGTCGACGTGGCCTCCATCGCCCAGTTGCGGAAGCTGCGCCGCACCGAGGTCGAGGCCGTGTTCACCGGCCGACCCCCGAACCTCGGGGCGGTCGCTGGGATCGACGGGCTCGAGACGGCGACGAACGACGACGGCCACCTGCGAATGCGGTTCACGTTGACCGGCCGGCCCGCCGACGCCCTGCGGGCGCTGGCCGATGCCGACGTGGATCAGATCGCGGTCCGTGAGCCGAGCCTCGAGGAGATCTTCCTCGCCTACTACGGCGACGACGTCCGATGACCCCGGTAACCTCGCTCGCCCTGCGCCAGATGTACAAGGGCGCGGTCGTCGTCACGGTCGTCTGCGCGGGCATGTCGGCGATGGTCGCCGGCACCTACCGGTCCACCGTCGGCGACGGCCTGGACCTGGCGTCGCTGCAGGCGTTGGCGACCAACCCGGCCATCCGCACGCTGTTCGGCGAGCCGACCGGGTTGGACACCGCCGGCGGTTTCACCGTGTGGCGCACCGGCACCTTCCTCGCGGTCATGGTCGGCGTGTGGGGGCTGCTGACGGCCACCCGGCTGACCCGCGGCGAGGAGCAGGCGCGGCGGTGGGACCTGCTGCTGTCCGGCCGGTACCCCGCCACGGCGGTCACGGTCCGCACCCTGCTGGTGCTGTCCGCGGCCGCCGTGCTCACCGGCGTCGGCGTCAGCACGGCGCTGGTCGCCGCCGGTACCGCGGTGCCGGGTGCGGTGCTGCACGGGGCCGGGATCGCCGCGACCGGTGTCTTCTTCACCGCCGTGGGCGGGTTCGCCGCGCAGCTGTGGCCGGCCCGCACCTCCGCGACGATGGGTGCGATGGCGCTGCTCGTCGGCGGACTGCTGATCCGGATGGTCGGCGACGGCGTCGAATGGTTGTCGTGGCTGCGCTGGCTGAGCCCGTTCGGTCTGCTGGAGCTGTCGCGCCCCTATGCCGACGACCGGCCGCTGCCGTTGCTCGTCCTCACCGTCGCGGCGGCCGCGGTGACCGTCGCCGCCGTCGCGGCCGGCCGCCGCCGCGACCTCCACAGTGGATGGTTCCGGCCCGGCACCGGACGCCCGCCGCGGCTGGTCCTGCTCGGCTCCGTACCCGGCTTCGCCGTTCGCCGCACGCTGCGCACCCTCGCCGGCTGGATTGCCGCGATCGGCTCCTACTACCTGCTGATCGGGTTGATCGGCCGCTCGATGACGCGGTTCCTGGCCGACAACCCCCGGTTCGCCGACGCCGCCGCCCAGGCCGGCTTTACCGGCCTCGGCTCGATCCAGGGCTACGCCGGCACCCTGTTCGCCCTCCTGGCGGTGCCGGTCGGCGTGTTCGCCACGGCCCGCATCGCCACCCTGGTCGACGACGAGGCCGCCGGGCGGCTGATCCTGCTCTACGCCCAACCGGTAAGCCGTACCGCGCTCCTGGGCGCCGAGGTCGCCGCGGCCGCCGCAGCCGCCGCCCTCCTGGCCGTGGCCGCAGCCCTGGCAGCCTGGCTCGGCGCTACCGTCGTCGGCTCCGGCCTGACGCTCACCGACGCCCTGGCCGGCGCGGCAAACGTCCTCCCGATCACAGCGCTGTGCCTCGGCGCGGCCGTGCTCGCCCTCGGCGTCGCGCCACGCTTCGTGGCACTCGTCGGGTCGCTGCCCGCCGTCGGCGGGTTCCTCTGGTACGTCCTCGCCGACACCATCGGCGCCCCGCAGTGGTCGCAGCAGCTGTCACCGTTCGCCCACCTCGCACCGGTGCCGGCGACGAGCCCCGACTGGGCCGGTGCCGGCGGCATGCTGGCCGTCGCGGTCACCGCGGGGGCGATAGGCCTGTGGGCGTACCGGCGAAGGGACCTGCGGATCAGCTGACGGTGCCGGCGGCGATCAAACGCCTGTACGGACCGACGTATTTGATCATCGTCACTCGATCGACACATCGTCGCGGACGCGTCGCCACAGTCCTGGTAGATGCTGGCGAGGCGGCGAGACCGTGTGGCTGGAGCCGACATCCGAGCCTCCGATCGCCGGGGAGGTGGAGTGAACGCTGGTTCCATCGATCGACCGGTCGTCGTTGGTGTCAACCGATCGGACCCGGCGTCCGCTGCGGTCCGGTGGGCCGCGCGGTACGCCGACACCGTCGCCGCGTCGTTGCGGTTGGTCCACGCGACGAGGCTCACGGACGCCATGGGCCCGTCTCCGGCGGCGTCCGGCGGTGATGTCCAGATCGGACCGTGCCGGTCGGGAAGACCCGGCGATCGGCTGCTCGCTACCGCGTTGGCCGAGGCGGCACGGTGCGCGCCGCGGCTACGTATTTCTGTGCGTACCGCGTACGGCACGCCGTCGTCGGCGCTCATCGACTCATCGTCCGACGCCCGCCTCCTCGTGGTCGGTGGTGGCACGCGGGGGCGCTGGGCGGCGCTGTTCGACTCGGTCACCGCCGGGGTCGTCGCCGCGGCGCACAGTCCGGTAGTGGTCGTCCGTGGAGACCTCGAAGCGTCCGGACCTGTAGTCGTGGTTGTCGATGGGTCGGACGACGGCGTGCCGGCGCTGCGGTTCGGCTTCGCCGAGGCCTCACGACGCGGTCGCGGCCTGCTTCTCGTGTACGCCGCCGCCGGGGAGGACCATGGCGCCGGGTCCACCGCGGTGGCATCGCAGTCGTTCGTCGCTGAGGTGGCGGTGTGCCGTGACCGCTTTCCCGATGTCGCCGTGGACGAGAAGGCGTTGCCGGGACCCGTGGTGGCCGGCGCAATGCCCGGAGCGGCACTGGTCGTGGTCGGCTGCCGCGGGCGTCGGCGACTGGCCGGGCTCCGGTTCGGTTCTACGAGCCAGGCACTGCTGTACACGTCGGCCTGCCCGGTCGCGGTGGTCCGCCGCGCCGGCTGACGTTGGACGGCGGCCGGCTCCCGGGAGATCAGAACCGCGATCTGGCCGTCTCTCACTCGGATTCCGACGCCTCTGCCTCCGGCCAACCGAGCAACCGTGCGCCGATGACCGCGGTCTCCAACGTGTACCGCTGGACGGGCGAGGTCGGGTCGTACCCGGTGAGGCGGTGAATCCGCGCCAGGCGGTAGGTCAACGCCCGGACGCTGAGATGCAGCGTTCGGGCTGCCGCCATCGCGTTCCCGGCCCGGAAGTAGGCCGTCAGCGTGTCGAGCAACGGTCGGGCGCCACCGCGTGTGTGCTCCAGCGGCGCCAGCACCGTGTCTACGAGGTCCACCATCGCCGCACGGTCACGACCGAGTACCTGGTAGACGAGCAGGTCCGCGCTCAGCATGTCGTGCGCGGACACCCCGAGACGGCCGGCCAGCTCCAGTGCCGTACGGGCCTCGTCGTAGGAGCGGGCCACTCCACCGGCTCCCGCGTGGGGACGGCCGATGCCGATCGTGCCCGGATCATCCCGTGCGACGGCGTTCCGGAGGTGGTCGCCGACCGCCGCGCTGTCGCTGCTCTGCGCGACGCACACCAGCAGCCCGTCCTTCGTCGACACCAGGACGCCGGACGGGCTCAGCCGGTTACGCAAGACCTCGGCAAGGCGTCGGGTGCGTTCGTCGGTGTCGGTGAAGGGCCGCTCGTCGCGGATCACGGCCACGATGTGGCGTGCGGCGAGCGCCAGCCCGAAGCGTCCCGCCCGCTCGGCCAACCGGCCGGGGTCGCCCCCGTGCAGCAGATCGTCGACGAATTCGCGCCGCAGCGCCTCCTCGCTGCGGATCGCCGCGCGCTGGGCGTCGTCGTATCCCGTGGCCAGTGCGACGATGGCGTCGTTGGCCACGCGCAGGACCGCCGCTGTCACGTCGCGGTGACCGGCTTTCGGGGCCTCGAGCAGCTCGGTCCACGCCAGCCGGGTGGCCCGAAGGTAGACGTCGACGAGCGTGCCCAGCGCAACGCTGTCCTCCGCGGCCCGCCGGCCGATCTGGCGCCGGTCGGACCGGTCGGCGGCGGTCAGCCCGCGACCCGTGCGCGCGGCCCGCAGCAGGATGTCGAGGTAGCCGGCGAGGAGCGACGGATCGGTTCCACTCGCTGTGGAGGCGCGTCGGATCACATCGGCGGTACCGGGGTCGGCGACCCCGGCCGACCGGGTCCCGTTCGTTCGCGCCATCACCGGTGTCCCACCCGACCTCGATGCGCCCGGATCCGCAGCTGCGGAGGCTCGCGTCGATCAGCCGGCCCGGTTCCACCGACGGCGTGGAACCGGGGGCACCGTGTCGTCGGCGGGCCTGCCCGGTACGGGTGGAAGGCGCCTGCCCCGTTTGTAGGCATAGGCGCGGTGGTGTGGCGGGTCAGGTACTGGTGTGCGGTCATCCGAACTCGCCCTCGGGGTCGCTGAAGTCGTCGCCGACCAGTCTTCCCGGCACACCGTCACCGACAATAGCGGATGCGGGTCGGGGCCTGGGCTCCGGAGGCTCGCGCGGCCCTGACCCGACGCCGGTCCCTCCGGGCGTGGTCCAGGCGTCATGACGTACGCAACCAGCTGTCCAAAGGAGACACCGGCTTACCTACGGAGGCCTTGCGTTGACGCCGAGGTCGCGTGGTCGGGCCAGCGCCCCCTTCGAGTCGAGTCGTCATCGGTCGATGGCCTCGTGATGTGGCGCGTCAGGGTGCTGTGGCGGTCGTAGACGGTCTGCCTGCGGGCCCGGCGTTGAAGCAGGTGGCCGCCCACCAGTAGCGTGACGACGGCGATCCCGATGACCAGCTCCCAGGCGTCGCGGGTCACGGCGATGAGGACGACGACCGCGATCAGCGCGCCGAGTGCGCGTCCGTACCGGGGTTGAAGTCCTTCCTCATGTCTTCGCATGGGTTCCACGGTCGCCGCGCCGTGTGACGGTTGCTGCTGGCGTCATATGACACCCTCATGACAATGCGTCGACCCCGGGGAGTGCCCTCGGTCGCGTCGAGATGCTCGCGCCGCGCTTGGGAACGCTCGCGGCCGCGCTGAGGGTCTGCAGGGGTGAGCGCAGTTCGTGACCGCGCCGGCGGCCCCCGCGAGCGGTTGTCACACAACCGTCAAACAAGCGCGCCACCGCCGCCATCTACCTCGTGAACGCTGTGGGTATGACGGGACAGACCGCCCGGGCTGGGGATGACACCGCCGTCGCGACGTCGCCGATTCCACGGCTGGAGCTGATGATCTGTGGTGCTGCTGGACGGAACGGTCGATTGCGCCGCGACCGCGGAGGCCATCGGCGGACTGGTGTGGGACGTTCCCGGCGTCGAGGACGTCAGGAACAGCCTGGCCCGGCCGCGTCGGGCCCGGTGAAAGGGGGACGCGAGCGCGTACTGTAGATATCTGGTGTGCCGGGAAGTCTGGTCGGCGGTCCGTTTGTCGTGCCGTCCAGAGGAGCCTGATGTCGTCACCGTCGCGTTCATCGTTTCGTCGCCCGCTGTTCGACCGTGGAAGCTGGCCCGAGGTCAGCCGGATCGGTGATGTCCTGCGCACCGAGTCCGTCGGCGGGGTACTCCTACTGGTCGCCGCAGTGGTGGCGCTCGTATGGGCCAACTCCCCGTGGCGTGACGGGTACCACGCTCTCGGCGGGACCCGGGTCGGTCCGCAGGCGTGGCATCTTGACCTGACGCTGGCCACGTGGGCGGCTGACGGGCTGCTGGCGGTGTTCTTCTTCGTTGCCGGTCTGGAGCTCAAGCGGGAGTTCGTCGCCGGCGACCTACGTGACCCGCGCCGGGCGGCGCTGCCGATCGCCGCCGCGCTCGGCGGGATGATCGTCCCGGCGGTGTTCTACGTGGCGGTGGTCGAATCCGCCGGCAACGGTGACGCGCTGGCCGGGTGGGCGATCCCGATCGCCACCGACATCGCCTTCGCGCTGGCCGTGCTCGCGGTGATCAGTACTCACCTGCCGGTGGCGTTGCGGACGTTTCTACTCACACTCGCAGTCGTCGACGACCTGCTCGGCATCACCGTCATCGGGGTCTTCTACACCGACGACCTGCGGCTGCTGCCGCTCATCCTGGCGGTGGTTCCGCTGGCGGTGTTCGCGTTCGCACTGCGCCGGCGGTTCCGGTTCGGGTGGCTGCTGCTCGTGCCCGCCGTGGCGACGTGGCTGCTGGTGCACGAGTCGGGGGTGCACGCCACCGTCGCCGGCGTGCTGCTCGCTCTCGCCGTGCCGATGCGCCGCACCGCCGACGGGAGCGGTTGTGAGCTGGCCGAGCGGATGGAGCACCGGTGGCGGCCGGTGTCGGCCGGGTTCGCCGTGCCGGTCTTCGCGTTCTTCGCCGCCGGGGTCACCGTCGTCGGCGGCGAGGCCCTCGGCTCCCGGCTGACGCATCCGGTGACCGTGGCGATCGTCCTGGCGCTGGTGGTCGGCAAGACGCTCGGCGTGCTCGCGGCGACGTGGGCAACCCAGCGCTTCACCCGGGCGCAGCTGTCGACGGATCTGGGATGGTGGGACGTCGTCGGTGTCGCGTTGTTGGCCGGTATCGGGTTCACCGTGTCATTGCTCATCGGTGAACTGGCCTTCGGCGCCGGGAGCGACGGCAACGACCAGGCGAAGATCGGTATCCTCCTCGGGTCGCTGCTCGCCGCCGCCCTCGCGGCCGTCGTGCTACGACTGCGCAACCGTCGTTACCGACGCATCCGCGTCGCCGAGGAGCTCGACCTGGACGCCGACGGCGTCCCGGACGTCTACCGCACCGACAAACCGCCGGCGGCGTCGCCCGCCGGGTCCGGCCCGGAGTAGGCAGGGCGTCGAGGATGGCCAGCAGGATCCGGATGCTCGCACCGTCTGGCCGATTGCCGCGCTCATATTCGCCTCCATGCTCGGCGGAACCTACCTGTGGCAGGGCCCGCGGACGGCGCTCGGGACGGGAGACGTGAGCCACCGTCGCGACGTTGACATACCGCCCAGCAGCCTCCGCCACCGCCGTCACAGATCCTGACTGACCCACACCATCGTGAGAAGGGAGGCCGCCGTGCCGACGGCTCCGAACCCGCCCGAGCCGGATCCCGCGCAGTTCGACCGGATCGTGTCGCAACTGCGGTCCCGGTCGTCACAGTCGACCGGGTCGACGCGGACGCCGACATCCGGTCCGACGCTGGGCGACTTCGGCTTCGTGATCTCCTGCCTGGCCGTCATTGTGCCGATGTCGATGGTCGTCGGTGGCTGGGTCGGGCTGACCCTGCTGTTCGTGTCGGTGTTCGTTGCCGCACGGCTCATCGCCGGGCCGAACCGTCGTCAACGCCGGTGACCCCGAGCCCGATGGCTGACGCGGAGGCAGGCGGGACGTAGAGTGGATCACGGTGTGCCGGGAAGTCTGGTCGGCGATGTGCTGGCTGGCGCCCGGGAGGATCCATGGCCACCTCGACCCGTGTGTGGACGGTCGGCGTCGCGGCGGTCGTGCGGCGAATCTCCGAGGGCGGGCAGCTCCCGCGAACCGACCGGACACTGAGCCTGGACTACCGCATCCGCTCCGTTCTGGCGACGGAGACCCGGGGTGCGGCCGCGCTCTTGGCCGCTACCGTGCTGGCGCTGATCTGGGCGAACATTCCCGGTGCGGGATACGAGGCACTCTGGCATACGAAGGTGACGGTCGGTGTCGGTGGCGCGCGGCTGAGCGAGGATCTGCGGCACTGGGTCAACGACGGTCTGATGGTGTTCTTCTTCTTTCTGGCCGGCTTGGAGATCCGTCGCGAGTTCAGCTTCGGCGCACTGCGTGACCGGCGGGCGGCCATGGCGCCGATGGTCGCCGCCGTCGGCGGTATGGTGCTGCCGGCGGTCATCTTCGCGACGGTGACCGCCGGCAGTCCGGCGCAGTCGGCGTGGGGTATGGCGATGGCCACCGACATCGCGTTCGCACTCGGTGTGCTGGCTCTGATCGGTCCCCGGTGTCCGGCCAATGTCCGGGTCTTCCTGCTGACGCTGGCCATCGTCGACGACATCGGCGCGATCCTGGTCATCGCCGTGGTCTACACCGACGCGCTGCATCTGGTGCCGCTGCTCGTCGCCGCTGTCACGTTCGGGGTCGTGCTGGCGCTGCGGGCGGCCGGGATCTGGCGGGCCACGCCGTACTTCATCGCGGGGCTGGTGCTATGGGTCGCCACGTACGAGTCCGGCCTGCACCCGACCATCGTCGGCGTCGTGCTCGGTCTGTTGACTCCGACGTTCCTGCCGCGTACCGGCGATCTGGACCGTCTCGACCGGCTGGTCGGCGGGATGCGTAACCGACCCGGGCCGGAGAAGGCGCGCCTGCTGGCCATCGCCGCGCACGCGTCGGTGTCGTCCAACGACCGGCTGCAGTACCTGCTGCGGCCCTGGAGCAGTTTCGTCATCGTCCCGCTGTTCGCACTCGCCAACGCCGGCGTCGCACTGAACCTGGATCTGCTGTCGCGGGCGGTGCGTTCACCGGTGACGCTGGGTGTATTCGCCGGGCTCGTCGTCGGCAAGGCACTGGGTATCTGGGGCGCCACCGCGCTGGTGGTCAGAACCGGATTCGGGCGGCTGCCGGCCGGGGTCGCGATGCCGCAGATCCGGTCGGTGGGTGCGGTCGCCGGTATCGGATTCACGGTGTCGCTGTTCGTCGCGGAGCTCGCGCTCCCCGACGACGCCGTCCGGGACGAGGCGAAGGTCGGCATCCTGGCCGCGGCGGTCGCGGCGGTGCTGCTGGGGGTGGCTGCTGTTCCGACTGCCCGGCCGGCAACCCGGCCCGGCGCCCGACACGTCGTTGCGGCCTGCCACCGGTGGCCACGACGAGCACAGCCGCGGGCCGGCCGACGCGGCTGTCGAGCTGGTGCAGTTCGGCGACTACCAGTGCCCGTACTGCCGCCAGGCAACGGCCGTTCTGGACGAGCTCATCGGCCGGCACGGGCACCGTCTGCGCTACGTGTGGCGTCACCTGCCGCTCGACGAGATTCACCCCTACGCGCGGCGGGCCGCCCACGCCGCCGAAGCAGCCGCCCGTCAGGGTGCCTTCTGGGCGATGCACCAGCGTCTCCTCGCCGCTGACGACCTTGACGGCGATGCCCTGGTGGCCATGGCCGCGGCGGCGGGCCTCGACACCGGCCGTTTCGTTGCCGACCTGGACTCCCCGGCCGTTGCGGACCGGGTCGACGCCGACCTTCGCAGCGCCCGCAACAGCGGCGCGGACGGGACGCCGACATTCTTCCTCGACGGGCACCGAATCGACGGATCACTGGTCGACATCATCGCGGCTGTCGAACGGTCCCTCGCCGCCCCGACCGGACCGAAGGGCAGGTGACATTCGGACGCCGCAGCCCCTGCTCCACCGCCGCACCGTCCGTACGAACCGGCCGGGCGGCTGAGGCGGAGCAGGGGAGACCCGACTCGTCACCTCATACGCTGACCGTCCGGCTCGCCGGGATCGCGGTCGGTGCGAGCCGTGTGGTCCAAGGGCAGCCGGGCGACCAGCTGCGCGGTGATGAGGGTCGACAGCGCGGAGGTGTCACCGCTTCCGCTGTCGGTGCGGACGACGATCGGCTTCGGCGCCCCGCCGGCGAGGGCGGCTCCGACCGACAACCGGCGCAGCGCCAGCTCGTACTTCAGCACGGCCGGGTTGTCCCGGTACGCTTGTGCGAGCCGTTGCTGGGCCTTGGCCTCGTTCTCGGCGGAGATGAGGTCGCTGCGGCCCCGGGTCTCGATCTCGATGCGGACCCGCTGGGCGTTGGTCTCCTGCTCCTCCAGCAGCTGCGCCACGCGCTCCCGGGCCTTGTTCAACGCGGCCCGGACCTCGACGATGCGGGTGTCCCGCAGCTTCTTCGCACGCTCGATATCCAACTGAAGGTGATCGATGCGCCGTTTGCGGGTGAGACCCCACTCCTGGTCGTAGGCGGCGCGTTCCTTGGCGATGCGCTCCCTGGTCGCCAGGTGCTGCTGGTACTGGGCCGGCAGCTGGACGTCGGGGATGTTGCACCCCATGATGCGTACGCCGTACCGGGACAGCTGACGGTTCAACAGGTGCTGCATGTCGGCGACGTCCGAGCCACGCAGGTCATATGCCCGCTCCGTGGTGACTCTCCGGGCCCGCTGGCGGATCGCGTCCTGCACGGCACTGGACAGTACGAGGTCGAAGTTGCCGGCCCCGATGGTCCGGACGAACAGCACGGCGTCGGTGATCCGCAGCTTCAGGAAGAACTCGATCGAACGCAACGGCACGTTCTCCCGGGTCGGACACGCCATGACGGGCGCCGAATAGGGGATCTCGGTGGTGACGTCGACGACGAAGTCCACACGCGACCACGGATGCCACAGGTAGTGCCGGCCGGGGTCGAGCGTGCGGACCACCGCACCGTAACGGGTGAGCACGCCCTGGGTGCCCTGCTCCACCTCGACGATCGACGACCGCCACCACCAGAGCAGACCAGCCAGTAGCAGCGCGCCGCCACCAATGAAGCTGACGGCGGCGAGAAGGCCGTAAGCGGTCCCGACGAGGCCGTCCGAGGAGCGCACGGCCAGCATGACAGAGGTGAGCACCGTGAGCGTGCCCAGCCACAGCGGCGCCATCCACCACAGCCGCCGTCGGTGCTGCGGCATGATGACGGGCGTCAGAGTGCCCGCCTCGCCTCCGCGCAGCAGCCGGGCGATGTCGCCCCACGTCGCCACCGCGTCGGAGATGACGGACCTCCGGCTCATCTGGGTCGTGCTCATCGCGCTTGTCCCTCCCCGCCTGCCGCCGTGGCGGTGATCTCCTGCCGTTCGGGTGCCAGCAGCGCGGCGACCTCGTCCTGGCGGCCTGCGATGCGACGCGACACGTCGGCCTGGCGGGTGCGCATCGCTGTCATGTCGGCATCGGAGAACAGTTCAGTTCCGCGCTCGCCGATCAGTTCCCTGGCGAGTTCGAGGAAGTTCACGCCGGCGGGACCGTCCCCGTCCTGACCGCCGATGCGCACCAGCAGTGGAAGGTGGTCGGCGATCTCGGCGAGCCTGTCGAGCACCTCACGCCGGTACCGGAAGTCGAGGATCTCCGGTGCCTGAGCCGCGGTGACCGCCCGGATGTCCAAAGCCTGTGCCTCCAGCAGTGCGGCGTTGGCGCGCGCCTCCGATTCGGCCTGCACGTACCGTTGCCGGGCCAACGCCTCGGCCCGGTTGGTCTCCCGCTCGACCGCGGTGTCCATCTGGGCCTGGTACTGCGCGATGTCGGCGTCGATGGCCGACAGCGTCTCCTGCAGTGTGGCGAGTTCCCGGACCAGATCACCCTCGTCCTGCTCCTTGCGCAGGTTGAGCGAGTACTCGTGGCTGTATGCGTCCTTCGCGACCCGGACCATCTCGGGCGCAGCCAGGTCCATCCGGTAACGCTGGTCGGACGGCTCGGCATGGGTGATGTTCGCGTTGGTCAGTTCGACAGCGGGCCGGAACTGCTCATTGAGCTGTTCCAGCAGCCGGCCGGTGTCCTCGCCGACCATGTTGTAGATCTCTGCGGCCTCCTGCTCGTAGATGAGACTCCGGATGGTCTCGCTCACCGCGTTGCGGAGCTTCTCCTCGAAGCCGCGTACCGCGCCCAGGGTGTAGACGAACTCCACGGGGTCGTTGATCCGGAACTGGATGAACAGTTCGATGGACGCCTTGACGCCGCTGCGGGTCGGTGCCTCCCGCACCGGGGCGTTGAACGGATTCTCGCGCGTGGTGTTGATGATGTAGGACACCCGCTTCCACGGGTTGAACAGAACGACCCGGCCCGGGCCGACCACCTGCTCCAACTTGCCGAACCGGGTGATCAGCGCATGGCAGCCTTCCGGGACCATGACCATGCCCTGCCGCCACCACACGAACACCACCGCCAGTACGGACATGGCCCAGTAGTGCATTCCGAAGAGGGGATTGGTCACCACATCGCCGCCGCCGAGCGCTGTCACGGTCGCACCCATCGCGCCGACCACGAGCAGCAGAGACACCGGCGCGATCGTCAGAAACGAGCGACCACGCGGGATCACCATCGGACAGATGACGTGCACCATCCCACTGTCGGTGCGGCGCTGCGTCGTGCGGTTGAGCGCCTCCGATGCGGTCTCCAGCGACACCGTCCGCTGCTCCATCACCGTGTCCATACCCGACCCGAGGTCGCGCGCGGTCGGGAAGTCGGCGGGGTCCATCTCCTCGGCGCGGGAACCGCTGGAGCGGCCGGTCTCCGCCGGGAAACCCCCGCTCCGCCCGCGAACATCCTGCGCCGCCGCTCCGCGTGGATCGTCCGCTTCCACCACCGCCCGGACCGCGTTGCGTACACGTCTCGTATCCGTCACGACACCCCTCCGATTCTCTGCCGCGTGTCATGGCACTCAATGCCTGCTGCAGCGGAGTCCGGACCGGATGGGCCGTCGCCACGGACGGAATCCGAGGCGGTGGCTGCCGGTCGTACGGTGGGTGTGACATGTGCACCCGCCGTGGTTCGGACAACGCTGACGCAATCGCCGACCAGGCTTCCTGGCACACCGATCACGACAGTAGCCGGTCTGCGCAAGGCGAACGAGCGCAGATCCATATCGAACTCCCGCCGGGACAGGTGCGGCACAGGAGCGCTACGGAAGCAGTTTGACCGCGCCGCCCGGTGCGGATGTCACGGGGTGGCTTCGTCTTGACCATGGATAAGTCCTCGTCGACCTCGATGCAGTTCAGCACCCGCCCGGTCGACAGGCGCGCGCGACCCGCTCATCCATGTCCGCAGAGACGCGATCGGAAGACGCCGTGTCGGCAACCCCGCTTCGTTCGAGCCCCATCCGAGCCCCATCCGACGGCTATCCCGGTGGCAGGAGCCAGAGCGCGGCGCGCACCGCGAGCGCCAGGCCGATCACGCGAACGACGATCCTCCGGCGGTGGTGGGTCTGGACATCGTAGCCGCGGATGTACCACGGATACGAGTCGTCCGCTCCTTTCACGTACAGGTACACGGCGTCGTTGAGGAGCCACGCGGCGGCCGCCGCGGCGAGCACCGCAAGACTGCCGCGGGCCGGCACCAGCCACCCCGGGCCCACGTAGCCGAGCAGGACAGCGGCGTCTGCCGCGATCAGGCCCACACCGAGCGCGCCGCAGATCAGCTTTTCGAAACGAACAGCGAGTTCGGCAGGTCGCGGAAGAGGAGGAACGAGGAAACCCAGAGGACGACAACCTGAGATGCCAGGAGCGCCAGCCACCCCGCCCACGTCATCCCAATCATCTGGCCGGGCTGTAGGAGGTACGTCTTTCCGCGTCGGCCACGCTGAATACGTCAGTGCTCAACACGCCCACCTCGCCGAACGGCACGGCATCCGCCTATCCGTCGGCCGGCGCGGACAATGCTGGGACAACGCCGTCACCGAGTCGTTTTTCGCCACCATCAAAACCGAGCTGCTGCACCGCCAGGCGTGGCCGACCCGCGCCGCCGCCCGACAGGCGATATTCGAGTACGTGGAAGGCTGGTACAACACCCGCCGCCGGCACTCCAGCCTCGGCTACCTCAGCCCCGCCGCCTACGAAACCAGCGCCACCAACGTAGCCTGACGATCACCACATCGACCCTGTCCGTCGAATCGGGTCAAGCCCAGACCTGTCGTTGACTGGTGAAGCTGAGTTCCCTGCTCCGACGATCGGGATCTCAGGTTGAACGCGCTGCCTTGCTGCATTCTCGGCGCGTGATCGTTAACCCGTCGGCGGTCACGATCAAGGGATGCCGAGGGACGTGCCCTGCCAGCGAGCTGAGAGAGTCGGAACGCGGCCCCGACGGCCAGATCCTCCCCAGGTTGACTCGTCGGGGTCGTTACGCCGCGGCAATGCCGTGCTGGATGACCGCGACGAGGGCACCGAGCATGATGAACGGCCCGACAGGCACGTGATCGGCAGGCCCGATCCGCCGCCCCATCAGCATCACCACCGTGTACGCGACCGCGATGAGCGCGGTGGCCATGGTCGCCGTGACGAGCGCGGCGAACCCGAGCCACCCGACGTTGAGGCCGACCACGACGGCGAGCATGCCATCACCTCGACCCATGCTCATCGTCTTCGACATGATCGGCACCAGGTAGAGGGCGCCGAGACCGACGCCACCGGCGAGCACCTGCCAGAGGATCCCAGGGCGGCCTGCGGCGACCGCCGCGGCACCCAGCAGGACGAAGCTGCCCAGGCCGGCTACGACGGTCAGTATGTCTGGGAGGCGGAGCACCGCCACGTCGACGAAGGCCAAGGCGATGCCGAGCAGTGCTGTCCACGACCATGCCGCCAGCACCCACGCTGACGGCGTCGCCGGCACCAGCAGGCACAGAACCACAGCGGCACCTGCCTCGAGGAGGCCGGGTGTCGGACCGATCGGCGTGCGGCACAGACAACAGCGTCCGTCGGGCGGAACAGCGGCGAGCAGGCCGCCATGCGTGACATTCACCATGGCGGCACCGCAGACCGCGCAGTCTTGGCGCAGTGGTCGCCGGTAGGCCACGGAGTGGGCGACCACCAAGCCGCGCAGCCAGGGTCCAGCCACCAAACCGACGGCCGCCAGTGCAACTGTCAGGTTAGGCAACGTCGCGCGAGGCCCACGTCGAAACAGCGGTGCCGGGTCGGAACGGGCCGGAACGGTGCACACGCATGCAGACCATTATCGCGACATGCGGCGATGGCTGCAGCGTGGTGAAAGACGTTCCGGACCGAGCGACAGAACGGACCAAAGGGTGGCAAGGCGGCCCTTCTCGGGCCGATCCGCTGGATCGCCTGGTCCGTACCGCCCGGTTCCGTGCGCAGGTGCGCGACGATCGCCTCCGCGTCGTCGGTACCGAGAAGGTGTCCAGAACGGGATGAGCCGGGAGACCTCCGGGGCGTCGGTCAGGTTGTCCCCCGTCCGTGTCCACCGCGCCATCGGCGTGTGCTGTCACCCCCGTCCACGCGCTGGACCGTCACGGGGCCCGGGCCGCGGCCTGGCTCCTGCCGATGGACCGGTCGTTCGTCGCGGACGCCAGATCCGATGGTGCGGTACACGGTCATGTCGGGCGGACCTGTCGGGGTGGTACTGCCGGCCGGGAGGGGCCGCCACGTGGATTCACAGAGCCGCGAAGAGCTGGCCGTTGAGGCGCCAGCCGGTGGTTTCGTCGGTGACTTCGGAGCCCGTTTGTCGGCGACGTTGGAGCCCACGTGCAGACGTCCGGATCTGATGTTCGTGAGTTTGGGGCCCACTCACGCCGTCTGCCTCTCGCAGTGGATCTGGCGAAGGTCGATCCAAGTAGTGTGCGGGGATGAACGAGCTGCGAGAGGGCCCGCTGCACATCGCTGCCCAAGCGGGCGACGCGCAGGAGGTAGCTCGGTTGATCGCCGAGGGCGGCGTCGTTGACGCAGGCGACTTCCGTTTGTACACGCCGTTGCATGTCGCCGCCGGTATGGGGGCGTCGGAGGTCGTCGCTGTGCTGCTGGACGCCGGCGCGGACGCCGGGGCGCTGACGGTGTTCCAGGACACGCCGGTGCATCGGGTGGCCCACGGTCTGGTCGGCGCCGCCGATGCGCGCGTGGAGATCATCGATAGGCTCCTCGATGCTGGCTGTCCGATCAACGCTGTCGACACCGCAGGACGGACCGCGTTGTGGTTTGCAGCCGGCACCGGCACCACGCCATGGACGCCCGAGCAGCAGACCACGCGCTTCCGCGTCCTGCAGCACCTGCTGGATCGAGGCGCTGATCCCAGCATCGCGGCAGGCGGCAAGCTGGGCCGGCCGATCGACGCCGCTCGGGGACTGCACCAAATGAAGAAGTACCGAATCGAATGGGCTGACGGCGCCGCGCTGCTGGAGCAGTACGGCCAGTAGACGGCACCGGTGCGCCGTCGTACCGGATCACGAACGGCAGCTGTTTGCGGCTACCGCTGGAGATCCGCCGGCCCAGCCGGAGTACGCGCAGACCAGCTCGTCGACGAGCTGTACGAAGTTCCAGCTTGCCATCGGGTCGTTGTGCTGCCCGGGCGGCAGCGTCGCGCGGATCGTGTGCACGTCCACCGACACGCCCGTGTTGACGATGGTCAGCACGGCGGAGTGGCGGCCGCCGCCGGCCTGCGTCAGCTGCACTCCGGCGCGGCACGAGCTGGCGGGCAGCGGCGGCGTGCGGACGTTGACGTGTGCCGAATGGGGGCGGGTCCGCCGTCGGGTCTGTTGTTCATGTGCATCGGGTGGGTGCCGCGGGTGTTCGGCGGGCCGAGGTCGGTGCCTGGCCGTTGATGGCCGCCTCGACACCTGGTGGACCCGCACCCCACCCACCGAACTCGAATTACCCACCTGGGCAGGCTTGCCCCTCGCCGCATAGCGAACTGGGCAACAAGGTCCCGCAGGGTCGTCAGGGGCGACATCGAGCTGCATCCCGTGGATGTGGACTCGGCCGCGGTCGCTGCGCCCGGCGCAGTCTCGCCGGGGCACATATCTACGCCGGCGACCTGTACCAACCGTTACCCGCCGCGCTGCGCGGCCAGGGCCACCAGCAGGTCGACCTGCTGGTGGCGAACGCGCCGTACGTACCCACCGACGGGGTCGGCCTGATGCCGCCCGAGGCCCGGTTGCACACGCCGATGGCGGCGCTGGACGGCGGCGCCGACGGCCTGGACCTGCTGCGCCGGGGCGCCGGACTGGCTCGCACCGCGTGGGCGGCTGCTCGTGGAATCCAGCGCCGGCAGGCGGGGAGCCTGGCGGTGGACGTGGCGGCCTCCGGCCTGACCCCCTGGCGTGGCGAGCCGTCCGGAACTCGGCGCCACGGTGGTCGCCGGCGTACGGCCAGCGGGGCCTTGAGGTCAGCGTTGAGGTGCGGTCACCTCCGCTCGTGCCGCAAGGCCCCGCGACGATCTCAGACGTGACGTAGCTGGAAGTTGTTGCTGCCGATCTGGTGCGAGGCAGTGGAGCCCGGGTTGTCGAAGTAGGCTTGGCAGGTGGCCTCGCCGACGACGCTCCCGTCGTTGAACCACAAACCTCTGCACTGGAAGCAGAAGCGCCAGTTGCTCTGGCCTCCGCCGGCGGAGGCCAACTCGATCTTGTAGTTCCCGCTGCCTTGGCTCGTATGTTGGAGAAGGCCGCTGGAGGCGCAGTATCCGCCCTCAATGCCCCCGTCGGAGACAGAGGTCTTGTACCACAATCCTTTACACGAGCTGCACCAGCGCCAACCGGTCTGCCCACTGCCGGGATCGCTTGAGAACAGCAGTTGGTAGTTCCCGCTGCCTTGGCTTGTATGCGGCAGCCCTCGGCGGCGGGGGCAGCAACCGCCGTCGGCAGCGAGATTGGCGAACCACAGACCTTTGCAGTTGCGGCACCAGCGCCAGCCACTCTGCGTCGCCAGCGCCGGACTCTCCATGGCCACCGCGACAATCGATCCGGTGGCGACGGCGAGCCCGACCCGTCCCAGCGCGCGTAGCGAATCTCTCCTGGACAGGTTCACGCAAATCCTCCTCGCGTATCAGCCGGCGGGCAGTGGATTCCGGTGAAGCTCACCTCGGAAGTATTTCAACGGCTACGGTTTCGAACCAACCGGCATTGGAAGTCTCGAATGGAAGGGACGGTAAAGGACCACTCCACACTGTCAACGTGGAGTGTTCGCATCGACGGCCTTTCGGTTGTCGAAGACGCACTGTCGCTGCCCGAGGTGAATCATCGTCGGGAAACCGCGTCGTTGGTTGTCTCGGAACCGGCGTGAATCGTTGCCGTCCGTTCGGGCAGTACACCGCGGGGCCTCAATCAGGTTTCTGGGGCCTTCGACCGGAACACGTGCCAGCAGGTCATCCCGCAGCCGAACCCGAGTTCGTTGCGTAGCCACCACCGTCACGCCGTCACGTGAGCATGCCGAGCACCGACCCGTGGCCCCGACAATCGGTTCCATTGAATGGACGGTGGATGGTGGCGATCTGGCCGTGCGGCCACAATCACCACGACCAGCCAGACTCCACGCAAACACCTTGCCACTACCGGCCACGCGAGCCCGCACCGGCCCAGTATGTGCCGTCGGGATACCGGTAGGTCACGAGGGACTCGGTGCGCATTCGGGCACCGTATCCCGGGCCTGCCGGCAGCCGGTACCACGCCGGCTGGACGATCGGTGGGTTGCTGAAATGCTGTTGCGACACGTCGACGTGTTCGATCAGACGCCCGATCAGGCTGCCGCTGATACAGATGAAGTCCAACATCGCCAGGTGCTGGACGGGTCCGCACAGCCCGGCACCGCCGCCGCGATAGGACACCGCCACCCCGGATCGGGCGGCAATCAACAACACCGGCACGATCTCGTTGACACTGAGCGAGCGACACGCGTCGACCTGGAGGTAGTCGAGCGCACCGGCGTCCAGCATCCGCTTCACCGCAAGCGCATCGCGGCACTGTTCCCCGGCGGTCACAGCAACCGGCGCCACCGCCGTGCGGATGGTGGCGTGTCCGGCGATGTCCTCCGGCCTCGTCGGCCGTTCGACCCGTAACGGACCGAACTGCGCGAGCTCGCTGAGGTGGGCGATCGCCTCGGGTACCTCCCAGACTCCGTTGGCTTCGAGCAGGAGCGTTCCGTCCGGACCCAGTTCGTCACGTGCCATGGCCAGACGCCGCTTGTTGCGGTCGAAGCTCCTGCCGACCTCGACCTTGATGGAATGCCACCCGTCTGTGACCGCGTCGCGGCACCACCGTCGCAGCTCATTGTCGGACAGGCCCAGCCGAGCGGGAGCGGTGGTGTACGCGGGATACCCGACGCGGGCCAGGTGCCTGATCCGTTCCTGCCGGGTGGGTGCGAGCCACTCCAGCATCTCGACGGCGTCGTGCTCGGCCAGCACACCGGACTGGTCGCGAAAGTCGCAGGCCGCGACCAGATCAGTCGGTGCCATCTCGGACAGCAGACGCCACAACGGTTTCCGGGCGAACCGCGCCATCAGGTCCCAGACCGCATTCAGCACGGCGGTGGCGCCGTACCGGCCGACGTCCGCGTCCGCACCGGATCGGTTATCGCCGACGAGCCGCCGGTACGTATGGCCGAGCGAGCCGGCCAGCCCATCGACGTCCAGGCCGACCAACAGCCCGGCGATGTACCTGGCGGCGTCGACACAGGCCGCGGCTTCGGCTCTGGTCGGGAACGACAGGCCGTGGCCGCTGAGTGCGGTGTCGGTGTGCAGCACCACGTACACGGCACAGCTCATCCCGCCGGGTTCCGCCACGGTGACGGGAAACCGGACGTCTACGACATCGACCGCGCTGATCCTCGGCATGGGCACGACCTCCGGTGGTCCATTTTGCAGACTGACGCGTCCGGATACACCAGTCGGAAGGAGTGTTGGTAACGAGTGTTGACGATAGCTCTTGCCGGCCTCCGCGTGGGTAACGGCCGGTCAGGTGGGTGTGGTCTGGAACAGGCATCCGGGAGTGAAGCGCCGAACCAATGGCACATCCTGTTGCGGATGTCCGACGGAAAGCTGCAGTTCGTCAGGCGAAACGCAGTTGATAGACGGCGCTTTTCTCGGGTCCGTGGCCGATCGAGCTTGCGGGGCACGCGCCCAACTTCGAGTTGCCGAAGAACATGAGGCCCTGGCACTTCCAACACCAACGCCAGCCCGCCTGGCCCCCGCCGACGGAGGCAAACTCAATCTTGTAACTGCCGCTGCCATCAATGCTGTGGCCGTTCGGGCTTGCGGGGCACGCACCCCAGCTCGAGTTACCGAAGAACCAGAGGCCCTGGCACTTGAAACACCAACGCCAGTTGGTCTGGCCGCTGCCCCCGTCGGAGGAGGAGAGCAGCGAGTAGTTGCCGCTGCCATCAATGCTGTGGCCGTTCGGGCTTGCGGGGCACGCGCCCCACTTCGAGTTACCGAAGAACCAGAGGCCCTGGCACTTGACACACCAACGCCAGTTCTTCTGGGCGGCGAATGCGGGGCTTTCCTGGCCGATGGCCAGCGCGCTGCCGGCGACGACGGCGAGACCAGACGAGCCCGCGATCCGAAGCATGCGTCGGCGGGACAGATTCATGAGCCCTCCCTGCGATCGATGAAGAACCAGTTATTGCACATACCTATGAATGGAGCGACGGGTTGCCAACACTGCCTCCTTTCCAGGCCCGCACGGCGGGCGGATTCCCGGTTTGTGGTGGCGATGGGAGCACAGCTACCGGTCGTCTGCGGTGGCAAAGGCGGCGTCGAAGGCGGCGGCGGGTGGGTCGAATGCGAGCCGGCGTACGACCTCCAGCGCCTCGGGTGCCCCGATCAGGCGGTCCATGCCGGCGTCCTCCCATTCGACGGAGATCGGTCCGGTGTAGTTGATGGCGTTCAGGGCGCGGAAGCAGTCCTCCCGCGGCACGTCGCCGTGGCCGGTGGAGACGAAGTCCCAACCGCGGCGCAGGTCGGCCCAGGGCAGGTGCGAGGAGAGCCGCCGGTGGACTGCAAGGACGCCAAGGTGCGCACCCCGCCGTGGCCGGCCGGCAGTCCTGCAGTCCGGATGCGCGGGCGGGCCGGACCGTGTCGATCCTGCCCGCCGTGACGAGATCCGCGGTCAGGACGACAGCGGGCCGGCACACGGCCCGCACCCTGCGGGTCCGAGGGAGATGCCGGTGAATTCGCCGTCGAGGCTGAGGTTGCCGACATTCAGGACCTCCGCTGCCTGGTGACGGCGGGTCGCGGCGGGAAGACCATGCGGTGACGGTAGACCAGACTTCTGGCGACAGTCAAACAAAAGCTCCCGGGGTTTTGTCAAACCGGGCGAAATTGTCCTTGCTCATGCGTGCAGAAGTAGCCCCGTCTTCGAACCGGCGCACTCGCACTTCGTGCTTCACTGGTCCACATGGAGGATCTGCTGAAGTTCGCGCCGCGGCCGACCGGGATGGGCGAGATGTTCCAGGTGCTCCGCGATGGACAGCCGCGTACCCGCGCAGACCTCGCCGCGATCACGGGGCAGGCACGGTCGACGATCGCGGCCCGGCTCGACCTACTTGTGTCCACGGGCCTCATCGGCCCGGCCGGTGAAGCCAGTTCAACGGGTGGACGCCCTCCCGCCACGTTCGCCTTCCGCCCCAGCGCCAAGGTCGTATTGGCAGTCGAAGTCGGCGTTACCAACGTTCATCTGGCCGTCACCGACCTGTCCTCGACCATCCTCGCGGAAGCTGAACTGCCATTGGCCGTCGCCGACGGTCCAGATGTCGTGATGTCGAAGGTGGCCGAGACCGGCAGGAAACTGATGGCGACAGCCGACCGTTCGCCGGAGGAACTCGCGAGCGTCGGCGTCGGTCTTCCCGGACCCGTCGAGTACGCAACCGGTCGACCGATCAACCCACCCGCGATGCCGTCGTGGGACGCCGTTGACATCCCCCAAGTACTCGAGCGTCTCCTCAAGGTGCCTGTCCTGGTCGACAAGGACGTCAACCTGATGGCGTTGGGTGAGCACCGAACGAACTGGCGCACCGTGCGCGACATGCTTTTCGTCAACGTGGCGACCAGCATCGGCTCGGGCATAATCTCCGACGGAGAGCTGCGACGGGGCGCCCAGGGCGCCGCCGGCGACATCGGACACATCGCCGTCCCCACTGCCAAAGACGTCCTGTGCTGGTGCGGCAACGCCGGCTGTCTTGAGGCCGTTGCCAGCGGTAACGCGATCGCCGCGTGGCTTCGGGCCCGCGGCCTGATCGCCAACGACACCAGCGACGTCGTCGCCCTCATCCGGTCCGGAGACGTCACGACGAGCCGGGCGGTCCGTCAAGCCGGCCGCGAGATCGGCTCGGTCCTCGCGGCGTGCGTCAGTATGCTCAACCCTTCGCTCATTGTTGTCGGAGGGGTTATCTCCGACACCAGCGAGCACTTGATCGCGGGTATCCGGGAACTCGTCTACCAAAGCTCCCTACCACTCGCGACCGAGCATCTTCGAATCGTCACATCTCGCAACTGGTCTCGGGTCGGCGTTATCGGTGCAAGTGCGATGGCGGTGGAGCACGTGCTCTCTCCCCGCGCCATTGACGCGCTTGGCCCATGACGGCCGATGCGGGGCTACGGGTCTGCGTGAGACCATCTTCTGTCGGCAACGCGCGTGAGGGAGTACCTTATGTTACTGCGGAATCGTCGAGCCTTGGTCGTGCGAGGCGGTTGGCCCGGACACGCGCCCGTTGAGGCCACCGATCTGTTCGTCCCGTACCTGAAGGACGCCGGCTTCGACGTCAGCATGGAAGATTCGCTGGAGCCGTACGCGGATACCGCATTCACCGCCCAGATCGACCTCATCGTCCATTGCTGGACGATGGGTGACATCCTTCCAGACGAGATGCGCGGGCTGCGCGCGGCAGTGGCAACCGGTACCGGGTTTGCCGGATGGCACGGCGGCATCATTGATTCGTTCCGCATGGCGACCGACTACCTTCAGCTCGTCGGCGGTCAGTTCGCCGCCCGTCCCCACGACATACGAGAACACACCATCGACATCGTCCCGGAACGGTCCAATCACCCCATCGTCGCCGGAGTCGGCCCGATCTCCCTCAACTCAGAACAATATTGGGTCTTAACAGACTCAAAGAATGACGTCCTGGCAACCACGACGATCTTCCCAATGGAAGACGACCCCTGGGCCGAGCCGGTCGTATCGCCAGCGGTATGGACCCGCCAATGGGGGAAAGGCAAGGTTTTCGTGTGCACCCCTGGCCACCAAATCGCCGATCTTGAAACTCCCGCGATCCGAACGATCATCGAACGCGGGCTCATCTGGGCAGCGCGGTAAGAACTCCTGATCAGCTAGGGCGGACCTGGCCAAGCAGCCGGCAGTGCCGGGACCGTCGCAGGCTACGGTGGCTGACCTGCGCGACATCGCGGCGCGGATGCATCAGGCTGCGGTCGGCGAGACACCGGGCTGGCTGGGATGCCGGCGTGACGCCAACGCGGTGCACCAGCGGAGCTGGGCGTGGACGCCGTCAGGGCCACCACCTTCACGATCTCCAGCGCCACGTACACCAGGTGCATGCGCGACCGTGGCACGTTCTCGCCGGCCAGGACCCGGTTCGACCGGCGGGTGAGCGGTGGCAGCACCGCGGCCAGCTGGGCCACGAGCACCGCCACCGCTCCGAATCCCGCGGCCCGGGCACCGCCGGGCGGATACGGCCTCGCTGACGTTGAGCGCGCGGAAGACGAGCCCGATGGGAAGCGTCACACCGGGTGCGCGGAACTTCAGCGGCGCCTCGAGGAACGAGATGGCCACAACGATGCCCAGTTACACGAACGACACGGCGGTGGCGACAGCTGTCATTCCAGAGAATCTAGAGCTGCTCCGCAGTCCGGTCGAGGTTCGTCAGCAGGATGTCGAGCGTCTCGGCCATGTCGATGTACTCGTCGTACACCGGCTCAGCGGCGTCGCCGCCTTTCATGTCCCCGATCGCGTCGCGGGTGGCCTTGACGTCCTGCAGGCGCTGGGTCACAGCGGTCTTCTGGGCGGCGATCGCGGCCTTGTGGCCGTTCACCACGGCCGCCGGCGCACCGATGGCCGCCAGCGCCTGCTGCACGACGGTGTGAACGTTGTTCTGCAACTGGTTCACGGCGGCCAGGTCGGCGCCGCGGCCGGCGGCAGACCGGGCGTGCTGCAACCGCTCGACAGTGTCGCGCAGAGGCTGCGGCAGGTGCTGCGTCTGCGCGGGCGGCAACTGGGTGGCGGCGGCGTACGACAGGCTCGGGACGCGATCGGGGTCGGGCTGCATGCGGTCCTCCAGGTTCGTGGCGGGTTTGCGAGACGGACGGCAGCCGCGCCCCGCTGAGACACCACTGTCGGATGGCGGACCAATCCGGCGGGATTGGGTCTGGGTCGGCGGCCTGCCCGGCTCGACGATGGGCCGGTGCAGGCAGGGTTCAACGGTCTGGGGTTTATCGGTCGTAGGTCAACACCAGGTAGAACCCGCCACAATCCGCAGGCGTGATCGTCGCTTCGGTCATCGGCGGTCGCGGCCGACGTCGGAAGGCGCGCTGCCACCACCAAACCAGCCACGACGGTCCTCCGTTTGTCGGATTCGTATCGACAGGAGGCAGAGTCGGCAGTCCGGGGCGGGCCAGTGACGGGTCGCTGACCCAGGCCCAGACAGTGGCGGGTCTGTAGGTTCTCGTCGATCTTGTCCACGGGCAGGCTGTTGGCCTTGGGTAGCCTCGCATCGTGTCGATCGAGATCGTGTTCGACACCCATGCTCGCCGTCGGCGAAAGTTGTGCCCAGGCCATCGCCCGGGTGTCGAGGTTCTCGCCGATCATCGGCGGTTCGGTACGAGGGTTCGGGTCCGAAGGCCGGCCGGCCCCTTCTCGACGGGTCGTTGGTCCCTGCCCGGTCGGAGCCGTCTGGCTGATTCTCGGGTCAGGGCCGATTGTTCCGACAACCTGTCGGCACCGGGGTCGAGGCCCAATGCACGCCGCGGGTCGGCACTTCCCACCGGAGGTGAAACATGGCCACCCTGCAGATCTCCACCGGCAGAGCAGACATCACCCCACCCATCGGTTCGATCATGGTCGGGTACGGCGTCGACACGCCACGCCTGGCCACCGGAGTCCACCGGCCGCTGCAGGCGCGGTGCAGCGTCCTGTGGGACGACGGGTTCCCCAACGTCATCGTCACCGTCGACACCCTGGCCTTCGGCCACACCCTGCACCAGTCGATCCGCGACAAGGTCGGCGCGCTGGGCGTCGGCACCTCGGACTTCGTGCTGTGCGCGTCGCACACGCACTCGGGTCCGGCGCTGCCCGAGAAGCTGGAGCCGTACATCGCGTACAACGCCACCTCCGCCCAGCGCACGCGGATCGCCGCCGTCGGCACGGCCCTGGCCGACACGGTCGTGCAACTGGTCGCGGACACGCTCAACGGCGACCGGACCACGTGCACGCTGGACTACAAGGTCGGCACGGCGGGCTTCGCCGTCAACCGCGAGGCCATGGGCTACCTCGAGCGTGACGTGCCGGTCCTGGTCGCCCGCAGCGCGGCCGGGGACCCGTTGGCGATCCTGTTCGGATACGGCTGCCACCCGGTGGCCGCGGGCGGACAGAGCATGCTGGACCCCGACTTCCCCGGCGCTGCCGCCGAACGGATCGAGGCGTCGACCGACGCGCTGGCGCAGTTCGTCCTGGGACCGTCGGGTGACCAGGACCCGGCGGGTGCCTCGGGCCTGCCCCTCGTGGAGGCACTGGGGGCGCAGCTCGCCGGTGCCGTCACCACCGCGGCGGCCACGCCCGGCCGTGCCCTCGCCGGTCCGGTTCTGACGGGCCTGAGCACTGTCAGCCTTCCGCTGGACATCACCAACACCCCGGCGAACCTGGCCGCCGTGCGCAGCCTCTACACGATCCGGCAGGCCAATGCCGGTCTGCCCGGCTACTACCGGCGCCACGCCACCAGGATGATCCAGCAGATCGACGCCCGGAGCTTCGCCACCACGGTGCCGTTGCCCCTGCAGGTGTGGAAGCTCTCCGGAAACCCGGGCCTGCGCATCGCCTTCAGCGGTGGCGAGGTGGTCTCCGGTTTCGGGGCGTACTTCCGCACGCTCTTCGGCGGGTCCACCCGGGTCTGGTTCGCCACCGGTGGCAACGAGACCCCGTGCTACATCCCGAGTGACGAGATCCTGAACCGCACCGTCTCCTACGCGGCCGGGAAGGACGCCGACTACCCCGGTCTCGCCGGCGGTTCGATGACCGTCTACGCCTACCTCGGTCACTTCCGCGGCAAGCCGACGCCCGCCTCACCCGACGGCGTCGAGCAGATCTACATCAACGCCCTGCGCGCCATGCTCGGGACGCCGTGACACCACGAACCGACGGGAGCCGGCCACGGTGACCGGCTCCCGCGGCATCTCAGCCGATGGGCTGCCAACTCGTGTACGGGCTGTTCGCCCCGGCGGAGGTCTGCTGCCTGACGTGCACCCGTCCGTCGAGCCCCACCGCGAAGACACTCACCGCTCCGCTGCCCGCGACGGTGGCCGACGGCTGCCCGACGAACGGTCCACCCATGTCGACCGGGCTCTCGTAGGAGAAGTCCGGCGCCGACTGCTTGTTAGTACCGATGCCCATGGTGTCGGTCTGCGCGAACACCATGATGCGCGCGTCGGCGCCGGGCGGAGCGGTGAGGACCGCCGGCTGCCCGACGCCGCCCAGGCTGTTGAACAGCACGGGACCGGGGTT
>NZ_BOPH01000157.1 GCF_016863655.1 Virgisporangium ochraceum | reverse complement strand
GGACCAGATCCGCGACAGGCAAGGTCCGCAGCGCAATCTCGCCCGGCCTTCGCGGGCGGCGGCGTCGGAAGCCGTGCCACCGGACAGGCGGCGATGGACGGGTGTGCCGGGGCCGACGAAGTGTCAGGTTGGGTGCACCACCTGGGGTGGTCGGCGCGGGCGGGGCCGGGTCATGGGCGGCTCCACCGGACGAGCACCCGGTCACCTCGGGGCTGGACGGGGTGGAACCCGAGCCGCCGGTACATGGTGGCGACGCTGTCGTCGCGGGGGTTGGCGATCAGTGCCGCGCCGGGAGTCGGTATGGCGCAGCAGCTGCCGGACGGGCACGGTGGCCGTCCGCCGGTCGGAGCTGCACGCCGCCAGGGTATGGACCCCGAGCAGTGGCGTGCCCCGCCGACGGGCCTCGGCCCGGGCGGCGCGTCGTTGGACCGGGGCGATCGACCGTACCGCTGCAGCCACGGACGCCAGTACCAGGACGGCCGTGACCGCATCGAGCAGCAGACCCACCAGGACCAGCACCGCGCCCAAATCCGGCCGGCCGCGGCCGCAGCGGCGAGCGGGACCAGCAGCGGCCCACACAGCACGGTGAACGCCACCGGTGTGGCTGCGGCCGATGCCAGCATTCGACGCCAGGACAGCGACGCCGGCTCTCGCACACGGACAGCGACCGCGGCCGATCGGTGGCGGGCGGCCAGGGTCCGGTCGGCACGGTGACCGATCAGTGTGATCATCGACAGTGGCCACGTCACCGCGCAGGCGATGAGCCCGAGCACTGGGATCTGGACGAGCGCACCACCGAACCGGCGTGTGACCAACCATCCCAGGGCGGGAAGAAGGTCACGCCACCGCGGCAGCAGCTCGTCGGGAACCAAGCATCGCGCATGACGCATGCCCGCGTTAACTCGCCGCCAGCGTCGGTCGAACGGCGGCGTTGACTCCGCAGGGGTGGCCGTATTCCAGCGGACAGGTTGGTCCGGCTATCCGAACCGGCCCTCGTGGCTCCGTGGCAGGTGCGGTGACCGCCCGGTCCGCTGGCGCTGCCGTGGAGATGCTTGAGGTTAGCCCGCGCCGCCCACGCCCAGATGCGTAGCCAGCAGCCCAACGGCGAGTGCCACCCGCGCCGTCTCACCCGTGCCGAGCCGGGGCGAGACCACGAAGCGACGCTCTGCCCGCTACGGAGCCGGGATCAGCCGGCTTGACGGGGTCCGGAGGTCGCCGGTTCGGCCCGGGCATGGTCCGGGGCGCATCCGTCGGATCTGTGGCCGGTTCGGGCAAGAACGGACGTATCGCTCTCGGTATTGCATCGACAACTGTTTGTGGAGAAGATCTGGTTCTCGGCCCTGCGGACCTGGAGCGTTTGTGGTGTCTGATCGGTGGTTGTCGTTGCCCCCTGTCCCGTTCCGGTCCCGATGGAAAGCCCGCTCGTGGACTGCCGGCATCGTTTCGCTCGTCGTCGTGGCGGGCGTTTTTGCTGTTCCGGACCTTGCCGCGGCGGCCCCGTCGGATCCGGGTAGCCCGGGCGGTGGTGGGAAACCGGTGCCGGTGTCGCCAGTGAAACCAGCGAAGGCCGCGTCGGTGGACATGCCGAAGTGGCGGCCGCCGACCTCGGCGTGGCCGGCCGGAGGCACCGGCGTGGTCGCGGTGGACGCTTCCGCGGCGGGGGCGGCGAAGGCGGCACCGTCGGCCACGGCCCGGGCGGTGGGGACGGCACCGGGTGGGCTGCCCGTGGTGGCCCGCGCGGCGATCGACACGGCCGGATCCAACGACGCGCTGCGTCCGGGTGCCAGGCTTCCCGGTGACACGCCGGCGTCGCTTCGGATCACGGTCGCCGATCGCGGCACGGCCGAGGCGGTCGGTGTCGACGGTGCGCTGTTCACGGTGGAGCGCGGCGACGGCCGGGCGGCGTCGGCGACGGTGGCGCTGGATGTGGACTACTCCGGGTTCGCCGCCATGCAGGGTGGTGACTATCCGCTGCGGCTGGGCCTGGTCGAGTACCCGGCGTGTGTGCTGACCACGCCGGGGGTGAAGGAGTGTTCCCGGCACCGGCCGGTGCCGGGAGCGGTGAACGTGACCTCGGCGCAGGTGGTGTCGGTGGACCGGCTGCCGGTGTCCGGCGACACACAGGGGGCGCCGCAGGTCGCTGGCGGGTTGCGGGTGTTCGCCGTGGTGGCGGCAGCGTCGGGGACGGCGGGTGACTATTCGCGGACGTCGTTGGCACCGACGTCGTCGTGGGCGGTGGGGGAGCAGGGTGCGGACTTCTCCTACACGTATCCGTTGAAGGTGCCGCCGTCGGCGGGTGGGCCGGCGCCGGATCTGAAGGTGTCGTACTCGTCGGGTTCGGTGGACGGGCGGTCGTTGCGGGAGAACTCGCAGTCGTCGTGGGTGGGGATGGGCTGGGAGTTCAATGTCGGCTACATCGAGCGGCAGTTTCAGTCGTGCACCGACCAGGGGCTGGGCTACCAGGATCTGTGCTGGTACAGCGACAACGCCACGATGGTCTTCGGTGGCCGGTCGGTGCGGCTGATCAAGGTCGGTGACGACGAGTTCAAGGCCCAGTCCGATGACGGGTTGCGGATCGAGCGGCTGTGGGTGGGCGGTAACGACACCACGTCGGGTGAGCACTGGCGGGTCACCGACCTCGATGGGGTGCAGTACTACTTCGGCCGCGGCTACAACATGGACTCCGACCGGGAGGACACGTCGAAGTGGACCTGGTCGGCGCAGCGGGTGCCGGTGTACTTCAACACCCCGGGTGACCGGTGCTACCGGACGACGTCGATGTATGACAACCGGTGTTACGAGGCGTACCGGTGGAACCTGGACTACGTCGTGGACCCGCGCGGGAACTCGATGACGTACTTCTACGAGCCGTACCAGGGTTCCTACGGTGGCATGCTCGGTACCCATGACGACTCGTGGTACACGATCACGACGACGTTGGAGCGGGTGGAGTACGGCACTCGGATGGGGGAGGAGTGGTCGCAGCCGGCGCCGATGAAGGTGAACTTCACGCCGTCGGTGCGCTGCCCGGAGGATCTGGTGTGTCTGCACGAGGAGGAGAACTGGCCGGACACGCCGTGGGATCTGTTCTGCGCCGACACGACGCCGGTGACTCAGTGTGCGCATTACTCGCCGTCGTTCTGGACGCCGTACAAGCTGGACTCGGTTCAGACCGAGGTGCGCAACACCACGGGCGGGTATACGCCGGTGGACCGCTACCAGTTCGACTACACCTATCCGGGCACCGGTGACCACGTCGCCCCGTTCAACGGTGAGGATGACACGTCGCCGGCGTTGTGGCTCAACGCGATCACCCGTACCGGCAAGGTCAGCGGCCCGGGGGTGTCCGGCGGCCAGGTGACGGCGCCGGCGGTGCTGTTCGGCGGGAACAAGACGAACAATCGGGTGGCGTGGGGTGACAACGCGGGTGGGGCGCCGCCGTTGATGCACTGGCGCCTGAGTCTGATCGACAACGGTTCCGGTGGGCAGACGCGGGTGTGGTACAAGCAGCCGAACTGTTCGGCGACCGCGGCCAATCCGGCGTATCCGTCCACTGAGGACAACCGGATGGCGTGCTGGCCGCAGTACTACGAGGGTAACTGGGTGTGGTTCCACAAGAACCTCGTCGACACCGTGGTCGAACACGACCTGACCGGTGACGGTGAGGACGAGGTGTGGCGTTACGACTACGCCGGTTGGGGTTCCAACGTCGCGGCGCTGTGGGCGTTCGACACCAACGACATCACCCCGGAGGATCGCCGGTCGTGGTCGCAGTGGCGCGGCTACCCCGTCGTGACCACCAGCCACGGCCCCAACGGAGGCCCTTACGAGACCACCCAGGCGCTGTTCTACCGCGGCATGAACGGCGACCGCGGCCCGAACGGGTCCTGGCGGTACACCACCATCACCGACTCCCAAGGCACGGTCGCCGACTCCAGCTTCCTCGCCGGTACCATCCGGGAACGCACCACCCTGGACGACGGTGACGTGGTCGCCTCGACCGTCTACGACCCGACCTGGACCCACCTCGGCGGGAGTTTCCCTCTCGACATCTGGCGTCACCGCGTCGGCATCACCCGGGCCCGCACGTTCCTCGCGCACAGCAACACGTGGCGGTGGACCCGCACCGAGAACGGCTACGACTCCTACGGCCAGGTCAACGCGGTCAAGGAGTTCGGTGACGAGGCGGTGACCGGCGACGAGACCTGCACCTCGACCGACCACGCCTACAACACCACCAAACATCTGATCAACGTCCCGTACCGGGTGCTCACCCGACAGGGGGCGCAGTGCGCGCAGGCCAACACGCTGCTGGCCGAGGCGCAGACCTTCTATGACGGCTCCACCACCCTGGGCGCCGTGCCGACGTACGGCCTGGCGACGAAGTCGCAGCAGCGGATGACCGCCAGCCCCGCGACGTGGGCGGTCACCGAGACCGGCTACGACATGCACGGCCGGCAGACCTCGGTCAAGGACGCCCGGGGCAACACCAGCACCATCGCCTACACCCCCGCCACCGGTGGGCCGGTTCTGGAGATGAGAACGACCAACCCGGCCGGCCATGCCACCGTCACCACCCTCGAACCTGGCCGCGGTCTGCCGGTGACCGTGACCGACCCGAACAGCCGCGTCACCACCTCGCACCACGACGCGCTGGGCAGGCTGGTCAAGGTGTGGCGGCCCGGCCGCTCCATCTCGGCAACCCCGGACGTCGAGTACGTCTACGCCTACTCCGCCACCGGGGCGAACTCGGTGGCGACCAGGCGGCTGGGCCCGACCGGCAACGTCATCACCTCCTACGACCTGTTCGACGGCCGCATGCGGACCAGACAGACCCAGACCCCGAACGCCAGCAACGGCCGGGTCATCACCGACGTCGTCTACAACGACTACGGCCGGGCCGCCAAGACCTCCACCATCGACGCAGCCGGCGCCCCATCGGCGACACTGGTCGGGTTCGACGACGACGACGTGCCGTCCCAGACCCGCCTCAGCTACGACCTCCTCGGCCGCACCACAGCGGAGCAGCTGTGGTCGATGGACGTCATGAAGTGGCAGACCACGTACGCCCACGACGGTGACCGGACCACCGTCACCCCGCCGTCCGGTGGCGCGTCCCGCACCGAGTGGGACGCGCACGGCCGCACCACGAAGCTGCGCGTGTACGCCAACGCCGCCGCGACCGGGACCCCCGAGACGACCAGCTACGTCTACAACCGCCTGGACGCGCTGACCACGGTCACCGACCCGGCCGGCAACGTCACCACCTACGGCTACGACCTCGGCGGCCGCCGCACCAGCACCGCCGACCCGAACACCGGCGGCAGCAGCACCGTCTACAACCCGGCCGGCGACGTCCTGTCGAGCACCGACGCCCGTGGGCAGAAGATGTCGTTCGAGTACGACAACCTCGGCCGGGTCACCCACCGCTGGGCCGGCGAGGTCAATACCGGCACCCGGCTGGCCTCCTACAGCTACGACAGCCTCGCCAAGGGCATGCTGACCTCGTCAACCCGGTACGACGGCGACGCCGAGTACACCACCACCGTCGCCGGATACACCGACGGCTACCAGCCCACCGGCATGTCCACGACGATCCCGCTCGCCGAAGGCGTCCTGGCCGGCACGTACAGCGTGTCAATGACCTACAACGAGTACACCGGTGCTCCGGCGACCCTGACCTACCCGGCCCAGCACGACGCACCGGCCGAGACCCTGACCTACGGCTACGACGCCCTCGGCAACCCGACCACCCTGGGCGGCCTGGCCACCTACGTATCGGCGACCACGCTCACCCCGCTCGGGCAGCTGTCCCAGCGCCGCTACGGCGCCCTGACCGGCACCGGGGCGATCAACCGCAACTACACCTGGGACCCCGCCACCGGCCGACTCACCGCCGCCTACACCAAGTACTCCCAGAACCCCGAACCGCCCGGACCGGGCTTCCAGAGCGACTCCTACACCTACACCCCGACAGGTGACATCACCGCGATCAAAGACAACACCGACGGCCAGTCCCAGTGCTTCACCTACGACCCGCAGCACCGCCTCACCCAGGCCTGGACCGCCACCGACAACTGCACCGCCGCCCCGACCACCACCGCGATCGCCGGCTCGGGCAAGTACCCGTACTGGGACTCGTGGACCTTCGACAACGCCGGCCGCCGCGACACCGACACCCGCCGCACTCCCGCCGCGACGACGAACCGTGACTACAACTACCCCGCCACCGGGACGAACGCGGTCAGGCCGCACGCCATGACCTCGGTCACCAAGACCGGCACCGGCGCCGGCACGGACACCTTCACCTACGACAACGTCGGCAACATGGCCACCCGCACCGTCAACGGCGTCCAGAGCACCTACACCTTCAACAGCGACAACCAGTTCGCCCAAGCCGTCGTCCAGGCCCCGGGCGGTAGCCAGACCACCCGCCACCTCTACGACGCCGACGGCGGCCTACTCATCCGCCGCGAACCCGGCGCCACCACCCTCTACGCCGCCGGGCAGGAGTTCCGGTCCGCCGGCGGCACCGTCACCTCAACCCGCTACTACAGCCACGGCGGCTCCACCATCGCCGCCCGCACCACAAGCGGGTTGACGTGGCTGGCCGCCGACCACCAGGGCAGCGCCAACGTCGCCGTCAACGCCACCACCGGCGAAGTCCAGAAACGCTGGTACACCCCCTACGGCGCCGACCGCGCCACCCTCACCTGGCCCGCCGCCACCACCGGCAGCTGGCCCACCGACCGTGGCTTCCTCAACAAACAAACCAACACCTCGACCGGCCTGGTCGACATGGGAGCCCGCGAATACGACCCCAGCTACGGCTTCATCAGCCCCGACCCACTCACCGACACCGCCAACCCGGCCGCGTTCAACCCCTACGCCTACTCCGGCCACAGCCCCATCACCCGCTCCGACCCGTCAGGCCTCGACCCCGGCGGCGGCCAGGCCTGCGACCCCAGCGCCGGCGGTGTACCAGGGCAGGGAAACTGCTCGAAGTCCTGGGGCGTGGTCAACCATCCGATAGTCGCAAACCCCCAGAGAGCGCCTAACAACAGCGGAAGCGCCGGAGGCCTGACGCAGCAGCAGAAGGAGGACTACGAAAAGGCCAAGAAGATCAAGAACCAGACCGCGCTGGACCTGATCCTCCAGCACGGCCTCAGCTTCCTCCTCGACATCCTAGGCGTCACCGACATCATCGACTGCTTCACCAAAGGCAGCGTCGGAGCCTGCATCAGCGTCGCCGCCAACGCACTCCCCATTACCAAAATCGGCTCCATGATCGGCAAGATCGGCAAGGGCCTCTGGAGGGCCTTCAAAGCCTGGAAAGCCTGGAAAGCGGCCACCAAGTGGGCCGACGACATCATTGCAAAAACCGATGACCTACTCGCCAAGGCAGTCAAGAAAGCCGACGAAAGCCCATCTGCGACGTGTGCCACTCGGCACAGTTTCGACCCTGATACTCCTGTCCGGATGGCTGACGGCACCGATAGGCGCATCGTAGACGTCAAGGTTGGCGATTCGGTCCAAGCTACTGACCCTCAGTCCGGCAGAACGTCGGTACAAGTAGTTGTCGCAACGCACAAAAACCTCGACGTTGAACTCACCGACGTAACCGTCATCGGCAAGGACGGCGTCGCCACTACGATTCAAACCACGCCGAGCCACCCGTTCTGGGCTGCAAACGTCGGACGCTGGGTCGACGCCGCAGACCTCACGGCCGGAACGGTATTGCTCACCGCGGACGGAAGTCGCGTCACTGTCGCCGTCGTCCGAACCTTCGCAGGTCCGAAGTGGATGCGCGACCTCACAGTCAACAACGTCCACACCTACTATGTCGTCGCTGGTAACACCCCAGTGCTCGTGCACAACACCGGCGGGGAAGAGTACCTCTATCGCGGCGTTCCGTACGGACATCCTGGACTAGAACGGGCTCAACGTGGCATCGCGACTCCGTGGGGTGGTCATGACGATCCGGATTGGCATGCTGGAGGAAGGACCCAGAGCAATTTCACGTCGTGGACTACCGATCCGGATATCGCACTTGATTTCGCGAGGGACGGCAACGGGCCTGGCACGGTTCTCCGGGTGAGGCGCTCTGACGTCGCTTCGCAGATCGTCGATGCGCACTATCCGTACGAGGAGGGGGAGGTGACGATTCGCGGTGAAGTTACAGGCGCCGACACACGATCCAGCGTTACCGGTTCGGAGTTTTCTGGCTGCTGACCCCGCGTCTCATGTAGCTTGATTTTTAGGGTGGTTTGGGGTGTGGGCGGCCCTGACGATCAGTTGGCAGTCCTTGGTTGATCATTCTTCTTGTCTATGGGAAGCGTGACTACGGGCCGAGGGCTGTCGATGATCAGTGTTCACGATCCGTTGGTGGGTAAGGCGTTGGGGAACCTGCGCCGGTTCAGGTGGGACTTCTACGCCTGTCTGATCGCGCGGTCGGATGCTCTTCGACTTGGCCGATGCGGTGCTGTGAGCAGACGGGTTGGTGCGGTCGCTGGCCGAGCTGTCCCTGGTCGGAGAACACCGCCGTGGTCACAGCTCGGCCTATGCGGTGATCGCCGACGGGCGCATCGATGTGGAGCGGCTACGGACGGCGTTGGACGGTCTGCCGTTGCCCCGCGCTGGCGACGGTCGGCTCGTGCTGGCCGTGGACATCACCTGTTGGCTGCGGCCGGAGGCGCGTACCTCGCCGGAATGGATCCTGTGTCACACCTACGGCCGCGGGCCAAGGGCCAGGCGGTCATGATCCCGGGGTGGCCGTACTCGGTGATCGCGCGTTGGAACCCGGCCGGTCGTCGTGGACGGCGCCGCTGGACGTCCAGCGCCTGGCTGGCTACGGTCGCGAGAACGGGCACCACTTGGTCGCGGCTTGGGGAACCATGATCGGTTGAACGGTCATGTCCGTGGTCATGAGAACCGGCCGCACTAGTTGATCAAACTGAGCCCTCGATGGCCCGGCGCCAGCGTTCGCCGGTCAGGCCTGCTCTCCTTCGCTTGTCGACCACAGCTCGAACGGCGTCGAATCTGAGCAGCGGGCAGTTGAGGCACCGGTTGCAGCCGCGCTCCGGCGGTCCGGTCGTCGGGGAACGCCGGTCGCGTGCCCTCACACGCACGGATGCCAGGCGACCCACAGGGTCACCTGGGAAGATTCGACGACGCTCGGCCGCCCGAGAACGGTGGTGTCGGAACTCGCGACCACGGACATCTGTGAGTTCGCGGGTGCGGTCGATACTCGCGAACAAGTGGTGCCCACATCCACGACCAAAGCCACCTGGCCCAGGGGCGCTGATGCGGCAACGGTCACCGCCGACCAGTGGCTACCGGTCAGCCGTTGGCAGACTCGGTGCCTGGTAGCCGCTGACGGGTGAGCACTCCCCAAATCCTGGACCGAAGCCGAGTCCTGGGGTCAGAGGGTGCCCTGCCAGTGGTCGGGAGACGAAACGGCTGATGGGTGTCGTGCCCACGAACGCAGTGTGAGCACTGGTCCACTAGGGCGCTGTCGTCGTCCGCGGGCTGCTGACATCGACCCGTGGCAGAGCGGAGACCGTAGTGCTGTTCGTCGGCGACGACTGGGCGGAAGATCACCACGGTGTGGAGGTGCAGGACGAAAAAACGGCCGGGCGGTGCGCACGGCCCGGTTGCCCGAGGGCGTGGACGGGATGGCCCGCTTCCATGAACTCGTGGGCCGGTTTCTGCCCGACGACGGGGGCCTTCCTGGGTGCTGGTGTACATCGAGACCGACCGCGGGTCGTGGGTCGGGGCGCTGATCGCTGCCGGGTACCAGGTCTACGGGGTGAACCCGAAGCAGGCTTCTAGGCATCGTGGGCTCATGTCGTTGTCTAAAGGTTACTGTGCGTCGACGCCCTCGGGAAATTCGATAGCGAGGGCGCACAGGTCGTCGATGAGCCTGCGGCAATCATGTGGATTCTCGGGATTCCCGTGGGTCTCCGCGGCCCAGGTCTGCCATAGACCGCCCTCGGTCAGAAACCGTTCGGCATCCGCCGTTCCCAGCCGGTCATCGAGGTGCAGCAGCGCTCCGACGGCCCATGGCTGGTCGTATCTGAGGTCGGGTTGCGGCAGGTACCGATCCAGGTATCTGACCAGTAGAGCAGCGTCTGCGGGCGTGCCGAAACTGGCTAATGCGAAGCAGTATCCCTGGCCGGCGTATACAAATTCGCTGTCCAGCAGGTTCGCTCCGATGAGGTCACGGAGGCGAGCCCGGCGTCCGATGCCAGCTAGGAATGCGGCGGTGAGTCGTGCTCGGTAATCGCCTTCAAGGAGCACGATAAGCTCACGCAGCGTGATCTCGGCGGCCGCTGCGCGGAGCGACCGTACGAACTTGTTCCGTTCGTCGTCGCTGAAGCGCAGGAATCGGGCGCCGTGCAAAGCCATGTAGCGACGGCCAGGGCGAACATAACGGTCAACCGCTGCAGTCAACTCCGGATCGCTCTGGATGGGGCGCATGGGGACATTCTGCCAGCGTTAGCTACCAACGGATATGTATCAGGGCCTCCAACTTACCGGGGTGGCTCAGTCTTGTTGTCTAGGCTGACCGTCCATCGTTCTCAAAGAACCTCGGACCGTCCGACACTCCAGACTCAATCTGCAGGGTGATGGCTCAACACGACCAGCCAGCAGATGCCGCTGGAGGCGTGCGGCTCCGTTCGGTCGATGAACTGTTGTTGCGGAGGCAACCCAGTCGGCAGGGTGCGCGGCTTGGGGGTCTGGGTTATGCGTCGACGGGCGGTCGACCAGCCACATCCTGTTCCAATCGTTGAGTCGTGGTGCCACCGGGTTGGACCACATAGCAGAACCCAGCGAGGCAGGGTCCCTGAACATCCGTTGGAGAAACGACATTTGTCCGCCGGTTCAGCCGCCTAACGGGCCGGTCAGTCGGTCCATTCGGGCCCGCCGGAAGAGCGTCGGAGTGGGCGAGGTGCCACTTCGATGCCTTGCACGGCTCCTATATCGGCATCGAGTGGTGATTGTGGGCCGAAAGTCCTACACAGCTTCGACTTCAGAGCGCCGCTGATCGGCCTGTCAATCCAGTCCGTGTGGTGCCCTGCTGCTGCGGGCGGGACTCGGCCCGCAGCATGCCAAGTGGACTGCAGCGATGGGAACGGATCGTCAGCTGAGGAGCGTCAGGCCGTTCAGTTCGTCTCCAACCGGCCAGGCCACACCGGATACCTGCAGTCGGTACGACGGGCCTGTAGCTTGAGTGGCTGTGGACGACAGCGGACAGGCCACACCGGCACCCGACGGCGGGCGACAACCGGCAGGCGCGGACCCGTCCGCGCACCGGGCCAGGGCTGCGGCAGGACCTGCGCCGTTCGGGTCACCCTGGCCCAGGCGCGCGCGTTGTGGCCGCAGTGGGAGGCCGCCCACAACGAGCGCCGCGAGGCCGGCCGGCGGGCGGCCACCCGACAGGTTCGGCAGCTACACCTTCGCCGACTTCCTGACCAACGCCCGCGGTGGCCCTCAAGCAGCTCGGACGAAGCCTCACCGCCCGACAGCGGCAGGACCCCGCGCACCGCCTCTTCGACGACGACCGGTCCGGGTGACACGTCTCGTCGGGCTGAAGGTACCGGCCGGGGACGGCAGGGCGCACGGCGGGCCGCAATCTCGGTCATCACGTCAGCTGTCACGCGAGCTATCACCTCAGCCGTCACGTCGGCGCTCGAGCCGTGGTGCGCGAGGCCGGCTGCGCGGCCGTTCTGCCCGTGGGTGGCGCACGGTAAGCACTGTTATCGTGCCCGCCCTCGCGACCACGCGCCGCACCCTCGAGCCGCTCCGGGGCCGCCGACGACAACACGGGGCGTCATCCGCCACGGCGGCCGGCCGCTGGATGTCCGCCACCACAGCTCCGCCGCTCCGGACGGCGGTGGCCGGGACGGTTCAGTCTCCGGCGCCGCTCCTGATCATGTTTAACAGGAGGGCGTGGACGATGTCGGCCTCGGCCGGTCGAAGGTCGGCGGGCATGGACACGGTCACGACGGCGTCCGGACGGACCGGGATATCGATGGTTCTCCGCGCCGGTTCCGAGGCAGGCTGCGGGGCGGCGAGTCGGGAGTAGCGGCGGGATGCGCGCCGGCGCCGCCAGTCGGGTCTGCCGGCGAGCCACTCGAGGTACCAGCCGCGGCCGGTACGCATCCGGGCCTGGTACGAGCCGACCGAGCTCAGTCGCATGCCGTCCTGGCGGCATCTCTCGGCGAGAACGTCGATGTCGACGTCGACCACCGGGCTGTCGTCTGGCACATCGAGTCGGCCGCAGACGGCCCGCCACGCGCTGCGGACGTCCTCGACGCTGCCTCGGGCCAGACCCCACTGCTCAGCGGTGGACTCGACCCACCGTAGGAAGATCAGCAACCCCTGGATGTCGCCGGCACGTGCGCCGCCACCCGGATAGCCGGCACCGTCGGGGTCAAGGTCCGGGCGGATGTCCGACGGCCCGACGGCGAGGGCGCCGTCGCCGGCGGCCTGAGTTGTGGGCTGGTCGGTGGACGGTGGTGTCACGTGGTGATTGACGCTTGCCGTGGGCACTGCAGGCAAGTCGCTGGACGAGTGGGAACGGCCGGGCACGGACCCGGCCGTCTCGCCGCTGTGTCCCGACGGCTGCCGGCACCCCGCCGGTTCAGACAGTCGACGAACAGTGGTCCGCCCTGAGGTCCCCCGCTTTCGCGGACTCCGTGAAAGCGCGGGGACCTCACCATGCGGCGCCACCGCTCCACTGGCGGGCACGGACGGAACAGGAATTGGGGTCGGGCCATCGGTGGAAGGTATGACCCACAATCCCCCGCATCGACGACCGCCCGATGGTGCGCCGTAACGAACCGAGGTGCGGTCGTCACCAACCGATAGCCGGGAGAGCCCCGCCGTCACGCGGACATCGGATCAGAAAATTATGGGACGTCTACGTCGAACGGCCGGTTCGAGCCCGGACGTCCGGTCTCCGCCGCACCGTCCGGAGTACCCATTTCCAGCGATCACGTTGCGTACGCCGACCGTTCGCGCTGAGATGTGTGCATCATCGATCAGGTCGACCGGCTGCCGGTTAGGGCTGCCGCCGGAGTGCGGTCATCAGCACCGCTGTGACGACGCACCAGAGGGTGGCCGTACCAGCTGCTGCGGCCGCGCCGCCGGTCACGGCGCCCGCGATCGACGCGCCGTCCATGGTGCGCAAGACACCCGCGGCGAGGCCCACCAAGCCGGAAGCGAGGAGCATGGCGAACGACCACATTACCCACGCGAGAACGACATGTGCTTGCGAGGCCGAGTGGGTGTCCGGTTGGCCACCCGTAGGTGACTGAGATCCGGAAGACATGACGTTCCTCCTGAGGTGAGCCCCACTGGTATGCGCTTACTAACCAGCGTCGCGTACCTGCGGCCGCATGTGCCAATCCAGCATTAGAAAGCGAGTTCTAGCGCTGGGAACTGCTCCTTTAGCACGGCATTTCCTAGCGCTAGGAACCGGCTCCTAGCGCTAGACGAGATTTCGCCCATGACGTCCGGCACCATGACTTTGTCGCGGGAGGTGGAAGCATGATCGGGCTGCAGGAGCGACTGGCGAGAACGGCAGGAGCGAACCCACGCTTCCTCGCGGACAACCAGCCGGAGCGGACGCTATACACGACCATGGGCCAGTCGGTCTGGATTACAGCGGCCTTCTCCGCCGCCGCGCTGCCAGCCGCGCTGTCCCTGGCAACAGGCCGATTCAACCCGATATTTCTGCTGTTCGGCGCGATCTGGGGACTATTCATCTTCAATCTCGACCGCTGGATCGTCAGCGCCGTCGACCATGTGACACTGAGCGTCAACGGCCGCACGACGAAACGCGAGCGGGTCGCGTACCGACTCCGCCGCATAGGGCTCCTTCTCGCCAGACTTGCCATCGCGGTCCTCATTGGACTCAGCGTCTCTGAACCGATTGTCCTCCTGGTTTACACGCCGGAGATCAATGCCCAGATCGACCGAGACAAGGCGATCGAGAAGGACCTGGTCGCAAACAGTGTCCGCAACAACGCGAAAGATCGCTCTCGGATCGAAGGTTTGCGAAGTGAACTAGAGTCAGCCCGGTCGGCACTGGACGCGGCCATCGAAGCAGTACGACAGGCGAACGCGAACCTCGACGCCGAAATCAACGGAACGGGTGGTAGCGGAACCGACGGTGACGGGCCTCGGGCTGCGGAACGCCGCAGGGAGCTTACCGCTGCGACCGAGCAGGAGAAGCTGGCCCGGACGGCCGTTAGTAATGCCGAGCGGACACTCGCCGAGGCGCAGCAATCCATCGTTCCCGATCAGGACCGCCGGATCAAGGCCGAGCAGGAACGGATCGATAGGCGCAAGGGACTTATTGACCGAGAGGTCGCCCTACGCAAGATCAGCCAGCAGGACCACGCCGTGGCGATTGCACGGTGGGTACTCACGGCCCTGGTATCGCTCGTCGACCTTGCCCCGTTGTTGCTTAAGATGTGCACCCCCCGAACGCTGCACGACCGAGTTCTACGAACGCACGTAGCACGCCGGTTCGCAGTCGCGGAGGAGGTTATTGCCGAGGACATCGCGGCCGACGTAGACGTTGCGGCGTATGCCCGGATGCGTCGGGTTCAGGCGCAGAAGGCCCTAATCGACAAGCGGTTCGGCTCCGGCGACCGAGTATCGGACCCCGCGATACCGGATTCGCCCTCATCGCCTGATCGGGACGGGGAGAACCAGGCGCCGCTGTCAGAACAGAGCACCCGGCCCGCGAACGCTGTCGGCCCTCCCGACAGCGACGGTCCGAGCCTCGGCTCTGCGCGCATCGTCGTCGATGCGCACAACATCCTCGGTGAAGCTGGCGACGGCATTGACCGCTACGTCGGCGGTCGGTGGCGAATCGGAGCCCAGCTCAGCAATGCCGATCCTGCGCTAGCTTGGCGTACCCCTTACCTCGCCGAGGACGTCTTCCAGCGATACACGGGCGTTGCAGCGCTGAAGAACATTCACCCTCCCAACAAGGCCCGTGGAGCGATCGAGGCCCAGCAGGAAGTCAGTTCACTCCCGCACAACGTCGAGATCAGCCCCTATGTAGCGCCGCTCCTCGACGGAGGCTACGACGCAGACTTTGGCTGGTTCGTGGTGACGCCGTATTACCGCAAACTCACGTTGCAAAAGCGTATGGAACACGAGCCGATGACGCTTCGCACCGCGCTGGCGATCACCGAACAGGTACTCGAGGGTCTGCTCGCCGCGTTCACCTACGAGAACAGGCTACTGCTGCACTTCGATATCAAACCTTCAAACATCGCCTTCGATGATGACGGTCACGTTCGCATCATCGACTGGGGGCTGTCTGACGTCATGAACCCGGACTATCGGCTGTCCATCGACCTGACCTCCGGCTACACGATGTGGTACGCGCCGCCGGAACAGGTTTTGGCCGAGCCCGGCTCGAATACCGCGTGGAAGTCACCCCGGTGTGATATAAGGGCGGTCGGTGCAGTCCTGTACGCGATGATGACGGGCCGTCCGCCGCTGTTCCTGGAGGCGTCCTCGGCCGGGCTGCTGGACGGCGACGGCAACATCGACCGATCCAACGAGGCCGAGTTCCACCAGCTTCTGGCCGGCACGCTACCCGAACCACTCGAAGCCTTCTTCCCGTCCATGGGACGCACGGCGGCGTTTCGACGCCTCAGCGACCTGGTCCAACGGTGGCTGCATCCCGATCCGTCCCGCCGCGTCGACGACGACGGCACACAACCCGCGCAGGAGAACGCGGTGCGGGCGCTCCGCGACGTTGTCGCGGAGATGCATGCCGAAGCCCCGCACCTGCTGGCCCGCGAAGTTGGCGCGGCCCGAGTCAAGATTCCACGACGGCGCTCTGGCGGATTCGACGGGGCAGCGCCGCGCCACGCACCGGCAACCTGGGCCGATGATCAATACACGACAGTCCGTCCGCCGTCTCCCGAACCTGCGGAACTGGGGAGCGTGTCATGAGCAAAAGCATCGAACCTGTTGGCGGGCCCTTCGCGCGCAGGCGTGCCGAGATCGCCGCGACGATCGAGCGCACCGGTCTGCCGCCCCGAGGTGAAGGAATTCCAATCGCATGGTTGCGCACGATCAGCGGCGGTGACCTGGACGTGTTGCTGACCAACGACGACGTTCTCATAGGTCGCGCGCATGGATGCGATCTGGTGCTGCGCCATGACACAGTCAGCCGTCAGCACCTCAGGCTCCAATTCCGGTCAGGCCACTGGTACGCAATTCGCCTCCCGACCGCTGCGCCGACCCGCCTCAACGACCGGGACATTCCTGAAGGGCGACCGGTTCGACTCGCGTCGGGTGACGTCCTGACGCTAGGACGCGACGTTGCTCTGCGCCTGACGACTCCATCCGAAGCGGCGACTGCGCTGGGCATGGACACCGGGGGCGAATCAGTCACCGGTGGCCGGCACAGTAATGAGGACTCCCTCCTCATGTTGTCTGACCTCGTTGCAGTCGCCGATGGCGTTGGTGGCCGGCCCGGAGGTGCGGTGGCCTCGGCCCTCGCGGTGGACATGCTGCGCCACTTGCCAAGACTATTGACGCTCCAGCAGTTCGCACCGGTCATCGACGCTGCAGTCCGTTCACTGGCCGCGTCCGATCCGGCGCAGCGGCACATGGCGACCACGCTCGATGCAGCCCATCTGATCAACGAAGCCGGAACTTGGAAAGTGGCCGGCGTCCACATCGGAGATGGCATGGCGATCGTTGACGACGGAGTCCGCCTCACGGTGCTCACCCAGCCGCACAATCTCGGGGGTCAGTTGGCGGCAGAAGGGAACCCGGCAGCGGGGCGTCACCCAGAGCGTGACCGACTTGTTCGCGCGTTCGGTTTGCCGGAGTCCCAGTCCGACGCATGGACGCACCGCGCCGCCGCTGGCAACAGATACATCCTTACCACGGACGGCATCCCAACGGCCCTCGGCCCGGACCGGTTCATTCGAGCGCTTGGCGCACTGCGCCGCAGGACCCCCCACGACGCCGCCCGCGCCCTCATCGATGTCGCTGGCCGGGAAGCAGTTATTCCCCCCGGTGACATCGACAATCTCACCGTTGTCATCGCTGACGTCGTTCAGATCGAGGACGCGCCCGGGCACGTCAAAGGCTCCGGCTTGTGATGGCACATTCCGGGCCGGGACGGACACGCGAGGAGAGGAAATGACCAGATCCGTAGTGACCATTTACCGCAACGACGCGCGTGAGCCGGTTACGTTGGGCCCCGACGACGACGTGTTCTTCCTAGACCGGAAGTTTCTGACGGGCGATAATCTTGACGCTTCTGTGAGCCGCTCGCATCACGCCCCCAAGCTCTTCCGGGCCGATGGTGCCTGGATGCTGCACAACCAGTCACCTACCGACGCGGTCGTCCTGGTAGACCCGGACGGTCGGCGGCGCCGGATCGGCCCGAACCTCATCTGTCCCTTGGACATCGGGGACAGCGAGCTCGAACTCGGCCCGGTGAAACTCGGGATCGAGGTACACGACGCGGCGCAGCCGCCGCCGATACCGATCCAGCCGGGCCCAATCACCGTTCCCCGCGACGGCTACAGCCCCGAGGAAGAACTAGTGGCGTACTTCCGACGCAAGCCCATAGCACGGACCGTTATGTACGTTAGGTACCAGCAGTTCATCTCTAGCCTGCCCGAGCACCAGATCCCGAGGCCTCTGACGGCCCAGGAGGTTCGACAGTGCTTTGCAGCGGTGACCGATACAGTGGTGAACCAGGTACAGCGGGATATGCAACGGTTCACTGGACGCAACCTCGCGCAGCTCGGCCACTGGCTCGTCGAGCGCGGAGTTCTGCTTGACAGGCACCGGATCGACATCCCGCACGACGCATGCGAGCACCGTCGGCGGTGACCGCTGGTGACGGGTTAACGCCGCACCTCGTCAACCCATCGACCAATCGACAGCACTCGTCGTCGGCTCACCGTCGACGCAGCAGGACGCCGGCCTGACACGTCGCGGTGCCCATGCTTGCCTACAGCACGTCGGTGGAGATGTGCGCACGCGCGTCGGGTTCGAGGTTGGTGTGGTGACAGGCCGACGCGACGGCCCGCCTGTTCCACGGTGTGGTGGTGAGCGGGACCGGTCGAGCGGGCGGAGGCGTAGCGCGCCGGCGCCGATGCGGATGGTCGTCGCGTGAACGCCGCGGCGTGAGCCGCATATCTGGGTCGTACGTGGTCGACAACGAGGACGTCGGCGCCGAGCTGTCACGAGCCGAGTCGTTGTCGTGCGTCGACGGCATCGGGCCCAGTCCGGCGAGGCTGCCAACGGTGACGAGGAGATCTTCGACGCGTTCAGGACGGGTCGCAGCAGCGCCGCCGCGGGTCGATGGTGGCGGGGCAGGCGTGGGACAAGCGTGAACGGGGGCCGGGGCTCGCTGTGCCGGCACCCCTCTCGTCCGAACCCAGAGCGGCGTCGGCCGGGGATTGTCATCGCATCGGATTCGCCGACTTCGACGACGAGGATGTTCTGCCCATCTGATCGGGCATCCATTGCTGTCTATGTGGACGAAGAACTACACCAAAGAAGGTGTAATCGACCAGGCCAGATCACCCTCGACATCGCGATGATCGACGACTTCACCGACCGATGTGCTGCTGTCTCGCCTGCCCCCGTCGCGCCCACGGCCCGACGAGCTCGTCGGGCCAGATGACGGCTTGCGGTGGCGGGACACCCGGACGCAGCCCGGCCACCAGGGCGCCTGGACGCGACGGCGTCACCATCGCGGCCCGCCGTGGCCGGGTCTCGCGCCCGTTCGTGTTGACTTCATGCCTGCCGCTTGCCAACCGGCCTTGGAGCGCGCCTCCTTAGTTAAGGAGTGCCAACGTGAGGAGGTACACATGGGGCTTCTGCGGTGGTTGTTTGGACCGAGCGACGATGAGATCGAAGACCACGTCCGTCGGCAGTCTTCTCCAGCCAGGCAGGCGACGTACGACGCCGAGCGGGCGGCACGGCGCGCGTACGACGAAGGAAGCAACAAGCGGTGGCTAGAGGACCGTGACAAGTACGGTTTCAATGCTTGACGTCTAGCAGAGCGTCAAACCGGACCACAACATCTAGCCGGATCGAATCGATCTTCAGGGTTGAGCCGATCAAGCTGAGACAAGGTCGCCGGCTGTCGATCTGCGGTTAGAAGGTCTGGGTGCGACTCCCTTCCGGCGCGCAAGTAAAGAGGCGGTTGATCTGTGGAACGCAGATCAACCGCCTCTTTCCGTCATTCCAGTGACCGGGCTGGTCCGCGAGATCGTGGAGGGCCGGATGCTCGGGTGGTCGCTTCCCGATGTCTGGCTACTGCAGCCAGCGGTACCGGTCGGAGAAGTACTCACGTCTCTGCTGAAGCATGGCAGCAAGCGGATACGCGCTCGGATCGTCGGGAACTGCCAAGGTGCGGAAGGTTGTCTCGACGAATCGTCGGATGGCTGCGTCGTCTCGTGCTGCCTGAGCAAGGTCGTCGCTGATGGCGATCTCCAGGGTCTTCGGCAGGACAGCGATCAGGTGTCGGTCGAAGGCTGTGTGGTGGTTGGGGCAGAGCGCGACGCCGTTCCAGACCTCGTCCCGCGCCCCAGGCGCGGACGCCGGCAGGATGTGTGCTCCCTCGGCTAGCCCGGCACCCAGCCCGCACATTGCACATCTCATCTTGTAGGCGCTGAGAACCCGTCGGGAGAACCCGGACGCTCGCACGAGCGACGTCGTCGCCCGGCGGGCCCGCTCGGCGGCGGCCGGGTCTTCGGTCTCGGCCAGCCCGGACGCCAGCACCGCGTTCTGGACCATCGCGGTGGGTGGGGCGACACCGGCGAGGTCAGCTTCGACGCTGGTCGGCAGGAGCTCAGGCCGGATACAACGGATCGTCTCACCGCTGTTGCTGACGTAGGTGGACCAACCTCGTTCCGAAGCCTCCAGCAGCGCCGCCACCGTGACGAATACGGATACCCGCGTTGCGCGTCCGCGCAGCGTCGGGTCGGCGCATGCCAGGACCGGGTGTTCCACCGCCAGGTGCGGGTCGTCCTCCCACAGCCCGAGAAGGAGCGGGTGCCGGCCGTCGGCTGGAGTGATGGGTCGGCCAGAGCCTGGGTTTTGGAACCGTCGCTCGATGTCGTCGCGGTTTCGGTGGCTCAGGCCGACGGGTGCGGCGTAGACGTCGACCGGTACGGTCCGGTCCTCAAGGCGCAGGTCGGCGTGGGCGGGCCAGCCATCGTTCCGGTTGATCAGAGTAAGGACATGCGGGCCGGCCACGGCGGCGATTCGGGCGGCGACGTCGGCTCGGCTCGGTGGCACGTGACTCGTTATACCGGTTCGTCATAGTGTTGTGGGCCCCACCCCCGGTGGCCCTGGTGCGGGCGAGGTGGCTGATTGGGCTGGTACCGGCCCGACCGATCGTCCGGCCAGGACGGCTTCTGCTGCCGCAGCTGGGTCGTGCCGCACTGCACACTCCCAGACACGCACGACTGTCCAGCCGGCGTCTGTGGCCAGCCGGCTGCTGTGCTGGTCGCGTGCCTTGTTCCGGGCAAGCTTGGCGGCCCACAGGTCGGCGTTGGGACCGACGAACGGCTTTCTCCGTCCGTGGACGGGGCAGGAGTGCCAGTAGTCCCCGTCCACGAACACCGCGATCCGCCGTCCGGGCAGCACGATGTCAGGAGTGCACCCGGGCGCGAGCCGTCGGTGGAGCCGGAACCGGGCTCCGGCGGCGTGCAGGGCGCGGCGGAGCATCATCTCCGGCTCGGTGTTCGTCCGGCGTCGGCCTCGCAGGTGCTGTCCCTGGCTGGTGCTCTGCCAACGTTTGGACATCGACCTACTCGCAGGTCTCTCCATGCAGGGCGAGGATGACCTTCTTGGCGAGCAGCGGGGGGACACAGTTGCCGATCTGCGCCTGGATGGAGTTCCGGCTTCCGACGAACTCGAAGTTGTCGGGGAAGGTGAACAGGCGTCGCAGCTCAGGGACTCGCAGGCGGCGGTTCTCCCAGTGGAACGGTCCGATGTACGGCCCCGGCTGTGCCTGGATCGTCGGCGCTGGCCGGTCCGGGGAGAGCTTGAGAAGGAACGACCAGTACTTGCTTCGCCACCGGAACTGCGGGTCGGGATGACCGCGGCGCTCGGTGTAGTGCAGATAGTTGTCACCGGGCGGAATGTCGGGCAGGAGGTGCCCGTACTTGCCCCCGACCTGTTCGCCCGGCTCAGGCTCGGTCACCAGGCCGTCGAGGGCCTGGCCACAGGTGACGTGCGGATGCCCGCCGCTGGACCTGCGACGTTCCCAGAGACCGCCGTGGGAAGGGCTGGGGTGCTCCGGGGCCGGCTCGCCCTTGGGAACGCCGAGGATGAACAGACGGGGGCGGGCCTGCGGTACGCCGTAGTCGGCCGCGTTGAGGACCTTCGGCACAGCCGTGTAGCCGGCCTCGTCGATCTCCTTCAGCAGACGTGTGTATGCGGGGCGGCTGGCGGCGTTGTCGTATGTCAGCGCGTAGACGTTCTCCAGGACGAACCGTCGAGGCCTGGCCTCGCGCAGGACCCGGGTGTACTCCTGTAGCAGCGACGCAGTGGGGTCGAGACCTTCGCGTTTCCACTCCAGCCAGAAGCCGCTCTTGGAGAACGGGGTGCACGGAGGCCCGCCGATGAGCAGGTCCGGCCGCTCGCTAGCACCCAGGCCAGCGGCGGCGAGGATCTCCTCCGTGGTGACGGTGGTGACGTCGCGGCTGATCACGGGGCTGTTTAGGTGCGAGAAGTTCTTCTCCATGGTGGCGACCGCGTCGCGGTCCCACTCGACGGCAGCCCTGACCTGGTAGCCAGCGTCCTCGGCGCCGCGGTCCAGGCCACCAGCGCCTGAGAACAGCGAGACAGCCACACCCCGGTCGATCATCTGTCCGATAATGCCAGACACCCCGCCACAGGCAAGTCACCCCACGCCGGGCACGTCTGAGCTGTCTGCCGGGCCACGGCGGTAGCGGGCGAGCTCGGTGTGCGCCTCCTGCAGCGCCTTCTGGTACTGCCGCTGCACCTGTTCGGAGATCTTGAAGTGGAAGGCTCGCCAGTACCGGTAGAAGGCCTCGGGGGTGTCGAACTCGCCGCGGCCGTGCCGAAGTGCGTCCAGGTCGGTGACGGCCCCGATGTACTCGCGGGTCATGGAGGAGCGGGACCGGCTGGCGATCCGCCATGGCTCCTGCACGATCAGCTCGAGGTTGTCCACTCGGTGGGGGAGCCGGTCGTTGAGCGTGTAGACAGCGATGATGTCCAGATGGGAGGCGTACTCGTTGAACGGGCGAGGGACACCGGGCCAGTGCAGGTCGGGGTGCCGGAAGTAGGTGTTGCCGGTATACAGGGTGATGCGGCTCTGGGTGCTGCGACCGTTGGCTGCACGGCGGGCGCACTTGACGTCAACGGCGTGGAACCCGCCGCCGAACGGAGGTCCGCTGATCTCCAGGTCGGGGTAGCTGCGCTCGGTGCCGCGGGCCACTACGCCGCCGGGAGTCCGCTCGACCTGTGCCACTAGGAAGTCGACGATGGATACCTCGAGCACGTTGGCCAGCGCTGCCGGTTCCTTCGGCAGCGGAAGCAGGTGTCCGCCGAGCGCGAGGTGCTGTTCCAGCTCTTCGGGCGAGTTAGCCACGACGGGCCAGGCGGAGGCCTCGCTGACGCGTCGGAAGACGCCTCCGAGGTCGAACCGGTAGCCGTGTACGGTGTCCGCGAGCCAGGTCATGAGGGTTCCGGCCGTCATAGGCCCCGAAGCATGCCAGAGTGCCCGCCTCCCCGGCCTACCGGGTGCGTGACGCTGCGGTACCCGAGAGCTGCAAGACCCAGGCAGACCGTCGATGTGCATAACCGTGGATGTACCCGCCAGCCAGGCGACGACCCCTCCGAGGCGCCCGCAGTGGGAGCTGCGGACGCCTCGCGGGGTCAGTCGCCGGCGAGCGCCATCAGCCGTGAATAGATGTACCCCTGCCGCCGGAGAAGCTCGTAGCTGGACACCTCGACGACCATCCGCTGCGGCGGCGGTGTCCCGTTGACGTACCGGGTGTAGCCGGCGGCGGCGAGGTCGCGGTGGGCGGCGGCGATGCGGTCGGACGTGTCCGCCTCGAGCGGGTGGGTGACGAGGACGGTCTGCTCGTCGTGGCTGTCGCGCAGCGCGGGGACGCCGGCGACTGTGGTTGCGGTCCAGCCGGGGAAGCTGGCGGCGAAGCGGGTGGTGAGTTCGGCGGCGCGGGCGGCGTCGGTGGCCGGGTCGACGGGCCTTCCGTGGAGGAGGTCGACGAGGTCAAGTGCGAGCCGCCAGTCGAGCAGGGGGTGGTAGGGGCTGTTGGCGTGGTCGCGCAGGCAGTCGTAGCAGGACGAGTCGCAGGGGCGTTCGAGGCCGCCTGGCCGGGCCGGGTCTATGTGCTGGCGTAGGTCCTGGCTGTGCTGCAGGGCGTGGGCGAGGAGCTGGTCGGGGTTCTGGCCGAGCCAGGTGGCGTATCCCGCGCCGTTTTCGAGGGCGTCGGCGAGGAACACCTCACCGCGGACGGTGTCGCCGTCGCCGCGGGGGTGGATCCCGACCACGAGCTCGCGTGCCTCGATGTCGAGGAGGGTGGCGGCGGCGCGGCGGAGGAGTGTGCCGGCGGACAGCCAGGCGGCGCGGGCCGCGAGCCGCCTCGGGTCGAGGGTGAGCGCTGCTGGTTCGTGGGTCAGCCCGACCAGCAGGGCGTCGGTTGTCTTGATCGAGGCCAGGGTCAGCCGTTCCTGGCGGGTCGGTGTGGCGGTGGCGGCGCGGCCGAGGTTCAGGTCGCGGACCCGGTCGGGGTCGGCGAGGATCTCGAGGTCGACCAGCCCGTCGATGCCCGGTAGCTCGCCGAGGAGGTATCCCTCGCTGCGGCCTTCGTTGACCCGCACGGTCTGGGCCTTGCCGCTGCGCAGGTGGGCGTTGAGGTGGCCGGCCGTGTGCATGGGGGTGCTCTGGTCGACGGACAGGCGGGCGGACCCGGCCCGTGGGGCGAACTCGAAGGTGCCGTCGTAGTCCTGCGGCGTGTATGAGGTGCGGAAGCCGAGTGGCTGGCAGGCGTTGATGATGCGAAAGTCCCCTTGGGCTGCTAGGGCTCCGCAGACCGGGCAGGTGGCGTTGTCTACGTCGCGGTCGCTGGTGATTGCTGTTGGGTCCGGCAGGCTCAGGGCCAGGCAGTCGTCGCACAGCCCGACCCGGCGGCGGTCCTCGGCGGGCGGGACGGCTGTCCAGCGGGGGCCCTGCTGCTGGTAGGCGACCAGACCGACAGCGGTGTGCAGGGCCTTGTCCCGGACAAGCTCGGCGCCTGGGGCGAACTCGGACACCGCGAGGTCGATGTCGCGTTGGATGAGGCCCTCGGGTTCGGGTCCGGTGGGGAACCGGGTGTAGAGGTCGCGGGATCGGGTCGGGAAGCCGAACATGGGCAGGACGCCGGACTCGGCGAGGCGTTGGGCGAGGTTCGGCGCACCGGTGGGGGCGGCGGCGGCCCGCTCCACTAGCGCGGGCAGCTCGTCGGATGCCCAGCCGGCGAGTTCGCCGGCAAGGTGGTGGAGCGGGTGGCCGGTGGCGAGGAGGACGGTGGCGGCGTGGCGGAGCTGGTCGCCGCTGGTCCGGAGCCAGCGGGTGACCTCGTCGCGGACTGTCGGCCAGTCGCTGACGGCGCCGAACTCGCCGTGGACGTTGCGACCGACCGACCAGCCGGTGACCGCGTCGGCGGCGGCGTTGAACGCGAGCCTCAGCGCCTCGGCCGCCAGGCACCGTCGGATGATGTCGACGCTGGTGAGGTCGACATATGGTGGCGGCGGCGGGTCGCCGGTGATGCGGTCGGGGTGCTGGAAGTAGTGGTCGTCGTGGGAGCGGGTGCCGCGACACAGGGTGAGTGCGACCGACAGGTGCTGCCCTCGCCGGCCGGCGCGGCCGACGCGTTGCTGGTAGTTGAACCGCTGTGGCGGCATGTTGGCCATCACGACGGCGTTGAGGGGCCCGATGTCGACGCCGGCCTCCATGGTGGTGGTGACGCTGAGCAGGTCGATGGCGTCGACAACGGGGATCTCGTCCTGCAGGAAGATGCCCTGGAACTGTGCCTGCCTCGCCTGGGCGTCGAGCTTGTCGGTCTGCCCGGTGAGCTCCTCGCAGTGCAGCCGGAACGGTGCTCCGGCCTGTCGGGCGAGGAAGCTGTAGTAGTCGACGTCCTCCTGCCGTGGCTCGCCCTGCGTGCCCAGCCGTGACCGGCAGGAGATGCAGACACCGGCAGAGGGGTGCAGGTGCCGGCGACGGCACTGCCGGCACCGCCACTGGTGGTCTCCTCCGGGGACGATGCGCAGGGTGTCACTGCTGAGCCGGAAGCCGTCGCGGTCGACGGCGAGCGCCTTGACGACGTCGTCGACGAGGCTCTTCGGGTCGATGTTGTGGATGTCGGCGACGGCGGCCAGGTAGTCGCGGGCGGCTCGGTGGAGCTGGTCGCCGGGGCTGCGTCGCTGTTCCGGGAACTGCTTGCGTAGGCCGAGCAGCCGTGCGGTGGACAGGCTGGCCTGACGGAACACGTCGTCGGGTAGCCCGGCGGTGGCAGCCTCGGTCAGGTCGACGGTGACCATGCCCAGGCCGAGCGACTCGAGGTCGCGGCCGCCGCCGGCGAACACGGCCAGCTGGGTCTCGCGCAGGATGCCCTGGTCGATGAGCCGGCGTAGTGCCTGCATGTCACCGGACAGGTCGCCGTCAGGCCGGCGGATCGGCGGCGACGGCGGCGCGGACGTGGGCGGCCAGGTGTACAGCCCGGTCCAGGGCTGCCCCTCGCTGCTGCGCGAGCAGGACAGGGCAGGGCCTGCGGGGTTGACGCCGAGGGTGAGAAGCTGTTGTGCGTTGGCGTTGGACAGCTGGACCAGCGACCGGCCTTGCCTGCGCTGCCGTTCCTGGTCGAGCAGCTGCCGGTCGGCGTCGCTGCCGATCCCGTTGGCCGTCTTGATGACTGCTGTCAGCAGGTCGGCCGGCAGGTCCGGCATCGGCGGGCGGGTGGCGGGGTCTACGGCGGGCGCCGCGGCCCGCAGTGCGACGCTGATGTCGTCCTCGGCGTTGAGGGTGCCGACCGTGAGCTGACGGACGAGGTCCTGGTAGTGGGCACGCTCCAGCCCGGCGGAGATCCGGGCGGCCTCCTGGCGGCTGTCGGTAAAGACGACCAGGTTGCTGTCGAGGCGCCGACGCAGGGCGTCGGCGAGGACCTGGTTGGTCTTCTCGAAACCGGTACCCATGGTGCGGATCGGTGACCTTGAGCGTGACGGGTCCTCCAGCCGCCGGGTGTTGGCGAACATCTCCCGGTCGTCGTTGCAGGCTGGGCATGTGGTCGGCAACGGGGGGAGCTTCGCCCGGGCTTCCTCGGGCCGGGATGTCACGGTGTAGAGGTAGGCGTTGACGTTGTCGGCTGCAGACGCCGGGGCGGCCCGGACACTGCCGCTGGCCGGGTCGAGGATGGCCGGGACGAACGCGATGTCATATGTGGGCCGGCTCCGGTCTGTCGGTCGGCCGCCGAGACGCCGTCGTGGCGTCGGGTCGATGTCTGCGCGCAGCCCGTCGGTCGGCAGTACGAGCGTGTAGCTGGCAGCCGTCCGTTCCGTCGATGCCCGGTCGGGCAGCTGCTCCAGGTTGGTGATGGTCGACACTAGGTACCGGGACGGCTGCCGGGACGCGAGCTCGCTGTTGTAGCCGCCGAGGAAGACCTCACCGCACGTCTCGCAGTAGAGCAGCTCCAGGACATGCCCCCCACAGACGCACCGGTACTGCGGCCGCGAGTACAGCCGACCGACCAGGCGGCGCTGTCCCGGCTGTGGCAGGCCGGTCGGGACCTGCGTACAGTCGCGGTTCGCGCAGGCCCAGATTCCTGTCACGTTCCGGAAGAACATGTGTGACCGGAGCCGGATCCCCGTACCGGGGTCGGAGGCGAGCCCTGCGATCAAGGTGTCCAGGGCCTCCGTGCGCACGCTGGCCGCGCCGTCGGTGTCGTCGGGAAACAGCGCCCGTGCGGCTGCGTCCATCGGGCGGGCACGGGACGTCCCGTCCGGGCCCATGAACGCCTGCTGCATCGCCGGCCGCAGGTCCTGCGGCGACGGCCGCTCACCAGCCTGGATGCGCGGAGCCCAGCCCGGCAGTGCTGGGACACCGTCGTGGCGGACCGGGTCACCGGACAGCACCACGAAGTTGTCCGCCCGCCGGCTGAAGAACGACGACAGGAAGTCGATGTCCTTCTGTCGGCTGGCGTCCAGGGACGCCGACGTGGCGACGACCGACAGCTGCTGGCTGTCCCCGTTGAGGCCTACGCGGTCGAGGAAGCGGCGGAGCAGGTAGGACACCTCAGTGCCCTGGGTGCCGCGGTACATGTGCAGCTCGTCGACGACAACAGTCAGCACGTTGTCCGCGGAGGCGGCCAGCCATTGACGGGTGGCGTCGAACATGGCCGCCTCCTCGCCACGCATCAGCATGATGTTCAACATGCTGTAGTTCGTGATCAGGATGTCCGGTGGTGCGTCCTGCATGTCCCACCGGGACCGCATCTCCGCACCGGTCGGACGTTGCAGGTAGTACCGCACCTCGTCCGGTATCTCTCCCGCTGCCCCGGCGATGCGGCTCTCCAGCTCGGCGTAGCGGCTGTAGAGCTGGACCATCGCCCGGCGAAGCTTCTTCTCGTTCGACGCGTTCCGTAGCCCCGACACCGGGGTCCGGCCGGTGTACCGGCCGAAGTAGAGGCACTGTCCGGGCCGGTGCCGAGCAAGCCAGGACTGGGCTGCTGGCGAGTCGACACTGCGGCGCAGACGCATCAGCTGGTCCTCGACCAGCGCGTTCATCGGGTACAGCACCAACGCGCGGATAGCGGCCGGGCGTCCACCCGTCGGCTGGCGCTGCGATGTGTACGACATGCCGCGCCGCCACCATGGGTCGCCGGTCCCGTCGGACTCCGTCCACCTGCCGGACTCGCCGACCAGCCGTGCAAGGACCGGCAGCAGGAACGACTCGGTCTTCCCCGACCCCGTGCCGGAGGTGACGACCACGTCGCGTCCGGACATGCTGTGCCGCAGGGCGTCGGCCTGGTGCGTCCACAGCCGCTCCACGCCGGCAAACAGACCGGCAGCGACGAAGCCCGCGAGCTCCGGCACGCCCACGTCGCGGCACAGGGCGTCAACCGTCTGCGAGTCCTGTATCCAGGTGGGCAGCAGCTCAAGGTACGGCTCCTGGAACAGCACGCCGGGCTCGGCCAGCACCTGCTGCAGCTCGGCAGCAACCGAACCGTCCCGCACCGAGTATGCGGTGTCGTAGTACCGGGCGAAGAAGCTGCGCAGCTGCTGCTGGACAGCAGTTGGAGAGAGTCCGCTCACGTTCATTTGTCCTCAACGGTTGTCTGCAGGTCCTGTTCCAGGCTTGCGGCCAAAGCACGGGCGAAGGGCTCGTCGATGTTGGCGTACCGGACCGACTCCACCGACCGTCTCGGGCCGCCGATCTCGAGGTCGGCCGACGGACGTGGCAGCAGCCCGCTCTTGAACACCGCGCACCGCCCGTGCGGCAACGGAAGCTGCATCCTGGACGGTACGACAAGCTCGCGTCTGGCCGGGTCGAACCGGATGACATGGCGCCGTAGGCGTGCCAGCTCGGCATACACCACGGCCCGCTTGTCGGCGACGAACCCGTGGCCCAGCCTGCGGAACACGTACCGTGGCACGCCGTAGCGCTTGTACTCGTACGCCCCGTCACCGCTGTCGTCCTCACACGGATACCAGCCCAGCCGCCCGGTCGTGGGGTCGGGCTGCAGCCGGCGCGGCTCGACCCCGGCGGGCCCGACCAGGGAGGGGCGTTGTCGCAGCAGCTGCGGAAGTGTCGGCAGCATGTCGGCCATGTGGTCGGCCACCCAGGCGCCGAAGCTGATTCCGAGCCTGTCGCAGAGGCGGCGGGCGGCGGCCTCCTCGGCGATGGCGACATACCGCACGGACGGGCCGGACCGCTGGGGCACCCGGTCGTGGAAGTACACCGACCCGGCCAGGTCGACCAGCGCCGGGTCCGGGTCGCAGTCCAGGTGGTCCAGGCGGGAGAGCAGCCACCGCGGGTGGGCCCCCACGATTAGTGCCAGCCCACCGGCGTTCGACATCATGGCCAGGGTGGTCGGTGCCACCGCCCAGTGGCCGGTGTCCCAGTCGACCTCGACGTGGCCGAGAAGCTGCAGGTTGGCCAGTGCCGTCGCCCACGACACCGGCGGCGGGTCTCCGCGGTGTGCCAGCCAGTCGTAGGTGTCGCGGAACCCTCGAAGCCGACCGCTCCCGGTCTCCGAGCACCACAGCAGCAGCTCGTCGAACATCAGCCGCCGCCCTCAAGGAAACGGGCCCATCGTTCGGCGTCCTCGTTGCCGCCCGGGAACCGAAACGGCCGACCCTGCGCGCCGACCAGGCGGTACCAGGCGGCTCGCTCCACCGGCTGCGCTGGGTGCAGCGGTGCCGGTCCCGGCGCGAAGGCGGCCCCCGACACCCGGTGGACCCTGCGGTGGGTGCTCGTCACTGCAACCACCCACTCCGCGTCGAACTCGACGTCGACCAGCGCCGGCTCCAGCTCGACCTCCTGTTCCGGCAGGCCGATCTCTTTGAGCCAGCTGGGGGAGCCGGGGTGGATGCGGGCGGCTTGGCCGTGGTCGGGGCCGAGCACGTAGATCTCGGCGGCGCGTGCCAGCAGCGTCCGGCGGTACCTGGGAGCCACGCCGTGCAGTACCGCTCCGCTCACCCACCGGTCCGCACCGTCGGCGCCGTTGACCTGTCGGGGGACCGAGCCGATCCAGTCACCGCGGCTGGTGGTGTCGACCGGCAGGCCGATCGTGGCCGGAGCCGTGGTCTCCCGCAGGCGCTGCACCAGCGACAGCGACAACGTCCGTGACCCGACCCGGATGGTGTGGGGACCGGGTGCCAGCGCCAGGCCCGACAGAGGCAATGTCAACGACGGCGCAGGGTCGACCTTCTGGGGCATGCCGTCGACCTCGACGGGCATTGTGACGGCGTCGGCGTCCGGGACGACGAGGTCGGGTGGGAAGTCCGCCAGGTAGACCCGTTCACGTGAGCTGACCCGTAGACCTCCGGCGAGTGACGCCAGCTGGCCAGCGCGTGGAGACAGCGCCGAGACCGCCGAAGGTACTGCCGCCGGATGGCGGGGAACGAAGCCAGCGAATCCGACCCATCCAGGTGGAAGACCTGCGCGCCGCGCTACCCGAACATCTGACGCCCCGCACGCGGCCATGGCGGCCTCGGCTGCGCCAGCCATGGTGACGCGTACTACCACCCGGTGCTCGACGCCGACCTCGGCGGCCTCGACTGATGCCCATGCCCCGAGGAAGTCGTTGACCTGGAACACGTAGCAGCTCTTGCTGCCGAGCAGCAGCCGGACTCCGTCAACGACGGTGTCGACGACCCCTCCGAGGCTGACATCGACGTCGGTGAGCAGGTTCCATGAGCCCGGCCGCACTGTCGGCTGAGGGACAGCAGGTCCATCGGCTGTGGCGATGGGTGGCATGGCGCCTGGGGCGAAGACCGCTACGGAGAACGGCGCCCAGCTGCGGTCAGCCGCGACCAGATGGACTGGCAGGCAGAGGCGGCCGCTGTCGTCGCGGCTGACACCGTCGAACCGCCGCAGCTCCGTCTCCAGAACATCGGCGATGAGCTGCTCTGACCGTGTATCGAACGCGACCCGGGAAAGCTTGCTGCCGCGGCCAGCGGTTCGGCACCACTCCCTCAGCCGTAGCAGCAGCTCCGACCCAGCGAGCGCCTCGCCGGGCTGCGCACCGATCGCCTGGAAGAACGCGGCCAACCGTGCTCGGTCAGCGCCCCTGATTAGAGTCTGCGACAACGACCACCCGATGTTCTCCACCGAGGGCCTGGTGCGGGCAGTGGAGACGCCGCGGCCGCCGTCCTGAGCCTTATCCAGCCAGTCGTTGAGATAGCTCCACATCCGCGGCACCGCTTCGTCGTAGCCGGCCGGCATTCCTTCACCTGCTAGACCGAGGATCTCCCGTAACGGCCGGTAGTAGGAGTAGGCGCCCGGTCCGCGCCGGTCACCTGGTCCCATGCGGCTGGCGGCGAGAACCGTCGCCCCGAGCACCGCCACGCAGGGCGGGACCTCGGAGCTGCCAGATCGGCGCCAGCGGTAGGCGCGCAGCAGCATACGGTCAAACGGCCTGGCGCCGAACACCTCGGAACGGACAGCCTCGGCAAACCCGCCGTCCGGTGCCTTCGAGGGCCAGCCGCTCTCCTCGGCGATCCTGGTCAGGACTTCATCATCAACTGACAGGTAGACCGGAACCCCTGCAAGATCCTTTCGGAAGAACCGGTCTGCCAGCGCCTGGTTCCACAGCTCGTAGGTCACGTTAAGTACGCCTCCACTGCGAAGCGTAACTGTCCGTGTTTGGTTCTACAGACGGACGAACCACCTAGATCGGCGGGCCGAACGTTGTCCTTCAACGTCATTTGTGAGCTGCATGGAGCTGTTCGGGCGATTCGCCGGGGCTCATTCGGCGCCGTCGATCGCCCATGTGGAAGGCTGCGCCTGGTCCTCTGAAGTGCGCAGCTCGCACTGGCCCGCTCTCTCACCCGACGGTGCGAACAGTCCAACGTCCGTCACGCGGCCCGTGAACATTGTTCCCTCGATGGCAGCCGCGCCTCCGGTGGCCTCAGCTGACCGGGCCGTGCTGAGTGAGATAAGTGGCGGGCGCTCGGGACCGGCGGGATCGGCTTCGCTGCCGGTTGCGCAGCACCACCATCCGCCACAGTGTGACCATGTCCGGCGAGGTCAGCGTGCGGGTGGTGGGTTTAGGTCTTCACATTCTCGAGGACCGGTGGGTGGGGTGGTGTCAGGCCGGCGAGGTCGTGCAGGAACGGCGGGAACACCACGGACAGCGTCTCGGTGTCTACGTCGGGGACGAACTGGGGGAGCCGTCGCACGGCGTCGGTGAGGAAGAGAAGCATCAGGGCCGCGCCCGCGCGGTCGTCGACCGACGGTTGCCGGTCGCGGATGGCCATGACGATGAGCATGCGGCTCAGCCCTGAGACGGCGTGGGTCATCCATGCTGTAGTGGCCTCGCCGAGCTCCCCGCTGTCCAGTTCGGCCTCCACCGCCGCGCACTGCGCTTCGGCCCATTCATACATCTCCTTCGCCGCCTGCAGCGCGGCGCGGAGTAGGTCGAGGCTGGACCTCCCGGCGAGTTCGGCGAGTGGCTCGCGCATGTCGCCGACCGGGATCAGGTGGTCTCCCGAGGCGGTGACCATGTCAGCCGGATCTCCGTAGCGCTGGTCGGGATGCTCCATCCATGACGCGGCCGGGCTGGCAGCGCCGGCCGGCAGCATGGCGCGGAACTGTCGGGCCACCTCCGGTCCGGACGCGACCTCGCCGCCGCCGAGCAGTGCCGACCCGGCGAACACGGCAGACTGGTGCGGCGTGACGGGCTCGACGTCGGTGCCTTGGTCGAGTGCTGCCACTTCGGGCAGGGACCACAGGGGAACGATCGATTGGATCCGGTCGTCGATCCGCCGGATCCGTCGCGGCATCAGGACCGGGTGGGCGGCGGCCGCGGCCTGTTCGGCGACCTCGCTCGCCCAGTCGCCGCGGGCCTCGGCGTCGGCAGGGGCGGCTGTGTCGTGTTCGCCGGTCAGCTGGATGTCGGCGACGAGGTCGTGCCATGCCTTGCGCACGGTTGGTTCGGGTACCGGCAATCCGGCCTCGAACGCCTCGAGCGCAACGTCGCGACGACGCCGGCCTGGTCCGTCGTTACGGGCGAGCCACACGGCCAGGTCGAGCGCCTCGTCGGGCGCCACCGACGTTGTGCCCCGACCGGGGCCGGTCCGGTCGACGAGGTTGCGTGGGAGCAGCCCGGCCGCGCGCCACCGCTCGAGCTGGTACGCGGACACGCGTACGCCGCGGGCTGCGGCAGCAGCCAGCAGAGCGTCATCGGCCGGGCTGGGCGGCTTCCTGGGCATGCGCCGACGGTACGCCGGACGGGGCTGACGTTCAGCCCCGCGATCTCGGGCAGGTCGGCCGGCGGGTGCCGTGGTCACCTGTCGAGACAGGCGCCGCGGGGCGCCGTTCGTCGGAGGGGAGCAGGATCATGAGTGGTGCAGAGACATCGCCCGAACCGGGACACAGGTCGCGGTGGCGCGGCCGGACCGCAGCATTGGCCGCGGTCGCCGCCGTCGCCGGAGCGGTGGCGGCGTACAGCCCGAGCTGGGCCGCGGGCACCGCGGTCGCCGCCGCGGTCGTGACGGCGCTTGACTCGCTGGTACGGCGATGACCGACGGTTCATGGGTGGCCAGTCAGGGTGGCGCCTCTGGTCCCAGCCGCCTGCGGGTGGTTCCGACGGTGGACCGGCGGTGGCGAAGAGGGCTCGGACGAGCCTGCGTGTGACGCCGGTGTCGATGGAGCCGCACGCGCGGCCGGACGCGGACCTCCGTCGTCGCTCGGCAGCCCGGTCGACGGCCCATCCACCCTCGCTCTCCGATTTGGCTGACGGACCCGGTGGTGGGCGCACGATAACGTCATTTATCAGGCACGACCCAGGACCGCGACCGACGCGAGTGCCACGCTGTTGAAATTGCCGCCGCCACGGGCGAGCTGTCACCGCTGGTTGTACTGGTATCGGGTTGGAACAGGTCTAGATTTGAGGCGGTAGGTAGCCACGATCCAAGTGCTGCGAGGTTACCCAGATGAGCATCGTGTCCGTGGATGCCGGAGCGGTACCGGACGGGTCCTTCGTGGGGCGACGCGAGGAGCTCGCCGCGCTCGGTCACCGGCTGGCGCAGGCCGCCCGTGGGCGACCGTCGACGGTGGTCGTCGGTGGCGAGGCGGGCGTTGGGAAGAGCCGCCTGCTGCGCGAATTCGTCGCGGTCTCCGGCGCTCACGTCGGCCATGTGCTGTGGGGGTCGTGCATCTCGCTCGGTTCGGGCGAGGTGCCGTACGCCGGTCTCATCGACGCGTTGCGCCGGCTGGTCCGCGAGCACGGCGACGACGTGCTGAGGTTGGCCGGTCCTCACGCATACGCGGAGCTTTCGGGCTTAGTTTGGGATTTCAGCAAGGAATCCGGAGCCGGCCCGAGGTCGCAGCTGCGGGTGTTCGGCGCGGTGGTGCGGCTGCTCGACCGGCTCGGCGCGGAG
>NZ_BOPH01000156.1 GCF_016863655.1 Virgisporangium ochraceum | reverse complement strand
TTGTCTGTCTGACCGGTCCGTCCGGCGTGCACTCACAGTAGGCCGCGACCGGTATCCGCATGATCCCGACAACGTGCCACCCCGGCGGGTGATCGGGTCGAACCCACCGACCGCATCGCGCGTATATCTGAACAACAGCCGGTGAGGTGTGCAGATGTCCGGAATCGATGCGGTGGTGGGCGGGCGGTTCGAGCTCCGCGAGGTGGTCGGTCGCGGTGCGATGGGCTGCGTGTGGCTGGCCTACGACCGCGTCCTGCGCCGCGAGGTCGCCATCAAGGAGACGACGTCGCCGTCCGGCACCACCGACGCCGAGCTGGCGCCGCTGCGCGAGATCGCGCTGCGCGAGGCCCGCGCGGCCGCCCGGGTCAACCACCCGAACGCCGTGCGGATCCTGGACATCGTCGACGCCGGCCGGCGGCCGTGGATCGTCATGGAGCACGTTCCGTCGTGGTCCCTGCGTGAGCTGACCGACCGCAACGGCCCGCTCGCACCCGGCTACGTGGCCTCGATCGGCGTGGCGGTGCTCGACGCGCTCACCGCGGCCCATCGCGCCGGGGTCCTGCACCGCGACGTGAAGCCGGCCAACGTCCTCATCGGACACGACGGGCGCGTGGTGCTGGCCGACTTCGGGATCGCCCTGCGGCACGGCCAGCCGCCCGGCCACGAACCCACGCTCGGCACCCCGCAGTTCGTGCCGCCGGAGCGGGTGAGCGCCAACCTGTCGCTGCCGGAGGGCGACCTGTACTCGCTCGGCGCGACGCTGTACAACGCCGTGGAGGGCCGCGGACCCTACGACCGCGACTCGGTCGAGAACACGTTGGGTGCCCTGCTCCGCACGCCGCCGGACCCGCCGCGGTGCGCCGACGAACTGACACCGGTCCTCGACGGGCTGCTCCACCGCGACCCGTACCTGCGGTGGCGGCCGGCGCGGGTGCGGCGCGAACTGGTGCGGGTGGCGCGCGGTGCCGGTCCGGAGTTCGCGGCCGCCGGCGCGGTCCGCGCGTTCCCGGCCACGCCCGTGCAGTGCTCGACGATCGCGATGTCGGCCCCGGGCTGACCGGCGGTCTCAGGCCCGGCCGCGGGCCTCGACGGTGACCAGCAGCGACCGCAGCCGGTCCCAGTCGCGGTCGCCGACCCGTTCCCGCCAGGCGGTCTCGACCTCCCCGATGAGGGCGGTGCCCGTCTCGGCGACCCGCCGTCCGAGCGGGGTCGGCCGCACGATCCGGACCCGGCGGTCGGCCGGGTCGCGCACGCTCTCGACGAGGCCGAGCCGCTCCAACGTGGTCGCGAACTCGCCCAGCGCCTGCTTGGTCATGCCGATCCGGTCGGCCAGGTCGCTGACCCGCATCCCGTCGGGCGGCGTGAGGCTCAGCATGCGGATGTGCGACATGCGCACCTCGCGGAGCACCGGCGGGTCGGCCACGGACGCGATCGCGCCGACCAGGTCGCGGCGCAGGCTGTCGAGCAGGGTGCCGAGCAGCGCCATGATGTGATCCGGCTTGACGTCGGTCATACGGCTACCTTACTTTCAGAAAAGTAGAAAGGTAACCTGACAAACGCGGAGGTCGCTCATGGACGTTCTCGTGGACCTCCTCGGCGTACCCGCGGGCACGGTTCCGGCCGCGCTCGCCGACATCCTCGGCGCGCCGGTCGACCCCGACGGCGTGACCGTCGCGCCGGTGGCGTACTCGTCCGGCTCGCCCGCGACCGGGGGACTGTGGCGGGTCCGCGCCGGCGACCGGACCGTGTTCGTCAAGCTGCTGCACCACCTCCGGCACTGGCCCGCGCTGGCCCTGATGCCGCCGGAGATCGCCGGGATGTTCGCCGCCGAGTTCCCGTGGCGCACCGAGATCGAGCTGTGGGACCCGCGCGTGCAGGCCTCGCTCCCGGACGGGCTGCGCGCTCCCGTGCTGCACCGGCTGGTCGAGCTGCCCGACGACCGGCTCTCGCTCTGGCAGGAGAACCTCGTCGAGGCGACCACCGCCTGGGACCTCGGCCGGTTCGAGCGGGCCGCGTTCCTCCTCGGACGCTGGAACGCGCGGTCGACGACGCCCGAGGTGCTCGCCGTGACCGACTTCCCGCCGGGCTTCGCGCTGCGCATGTACGCGGAACGGTCGGTCGCCTTCCGCGGGATGGGACCCCTGCGCAGCGACGGGATCTGGCACCACCCCTGGCTGGCCGACCACGGCGACCTGCGCGCCGGCCTGCTCGAGGAGGGCGCGCGGATCCCCGACCTGCTCGACCGCCTCGACACCTACCCGCAGGCGCTGCCGCACGGCGACGCCAGCCCGCAGAACCTGCTCGTGCCGGTCGACGGCAGCGCTGAGTTCGTGGTCATCGACCTGTCCTTCCGCACCCCGCACGCACTCGGGTTCGACCTCGGCCAGCTCCTCGTCGGGCTGACCCACGCGGGTCTGCTGCCCGCGGCCATGCTGCCCCGGATCAGCGCGGTGATCGTCCCGGCCTACCTGCGCGGTCTCGCCGCGGAGGGCGTCGCCGACCGGGAGGCCGACGTCCGCGACGCCTTCGTCACGTCGGTGCTGCTGCGCAGCGGCTTCGACGGCTTCCTCTACGACCTGCTCGGCAGCGACGACGAGCGGTCGCGGCACGCCTTCGACGAGCGGGTCACGATGTCGCGGTTCCTGCTGGAGCAGTACCGGCTCCAGCACGCGTGACCCCGGTGGGTCACTCTTCGGCGTCCTCCGGGTCGGCGACCCACGCGGAGAACACCGGTAGCCCGTCCCACGGGGTGTCGCCGCCGGTCGCGACCGCCACCACCGCGTACGGGTGGGCGAACCGCAGTTCGGCCGTGCGCAGCACACCCTTCCTGGGCTCGGCCGCGATCCCGCCCGCGACCGCTCCGACCGACACGGCCGCCGCCTCGAACCCGTAGCGGCTGTACGCCGCCACCGCGGCCTGCCGGGCCTCGAACACGAACTCCGGCAGGCCCAGCGACGCCGCCAGCGCCCGGGCCGCACCGGGGAACCCGAGGTCGCCGGCGGCGAGGTCGTGGTCGTTGCCGGCCCGCCACGCGGGTAGCACCGACGTGCACCACTCCTCCCGGCCGTCGGCCGCGGTCGTGCGGGTCTCCTCCGCGGTGATGGTCCACAGTGGACCTTCGCCGAGCGGGAGGTCGAACAGGGACACCTCGTCGGGTTCGGGTTCGTAGGCCGCGGCGAGCACGTCGGCCGCCGGCACGCCGGGCTCCGCGATCACCGACGTGACCCGCAGCCCGTGCGCGGACTCCGCGTCGAAGGCCTGCGCCGAGTGCACCGCCACGAGGCCGGCCCGCCGGCTGCGCGCGACGTACGAGACGTGCCCCCATCCGCTGGGCGACCGGAGCACGGTCGTCAGCCGTCCCGCCCACGTACCGCCGGCACGCAGGTCGGCCGCCGGTGCGGTGTGGAACGGTTCGGTCCACGACACCTTCGTCGCCAACGCCGTCGCGAGCACGAGCAGCGTCTCGGGCGTCACCGTCACGGGGAACCGGTCGATCAGTCCCTGCGTGTTCTCCGCGGCCCAGGCGTCGAGCGCCCGCTGGTCGGGCAGCGGCCCCGTCGCGACCGCGGCGGGCAGGTCGCGGGCCAGGCGCGGCGCCGTCGTGGGCGGGGCCGTCGCGCCGGTCCAGGCCGCCGCTGCCGTCAGGACCAAGGGGTGACGGGCAGCCAGGAGGCCCTGCGCCCAGGTGCGAGCCTCCTCCGGTGAAACCCCGAGCGCGTCGGCCAACGCGGGATCGGTCCTGCTGCCGGGTCCGGCGGCGGCCGCGCAGAGGGCGAGCAGCAGCCAGGCCCCGAGCGGCGACCCGACGTGGTGGCCGGTGCCCACGGCCGCATGGAACCGTTCGGCGAACCGGGCGACGGCGGCACTGACATCGGTGGTCGTAGCGGTCACGCGGCCACTCTAGGCCCGAACCTCCGGGCACGGAGATACCTCTTCCCGGCGCGGAGAGGTACCTCCGTGCCCGGACGTTCTGCCCCGGGTGACGAACCGGGCCAGCAGGCTCGACCCGCCGAGCACCGTCGCCGGTCCCCACGCCACCACCGCGACCAGAGCGACCGCACCGAGCGCCGCCGACCAGCTCGCGCCCGTCGACACCAGCGCCGCGGCCAGGGCGCCCTCGCGCGCGCTGAGGCCGTTCAGGCCGGGGACGAGCGTGGCGAGCTGGCTCGCGGCGTACAGCGTGGCGACCTCGACTGGGCCGGCCCGGTGCCCGGTGGCGGTCACCGCGCCGACGAGCAGCGCGACGGCCGTCACCTGGTACGCCAGCGACAGCCCGACGCCGGCCGCCGCGGCCCGCCAGCCCGGCCACGCGCGGCCGACCGCCGGACGCCGGCGGCGCACGATCAGCACCAGGGCGACGGCCACCAGCCCGACGACGAACACGGGGACGGCGGTGCGGGCCGGCAGCGTCACCCCGACCAGCGCACCCACGAGCACCAGCGCGACGGCACCGATGAGCCGGTCGACCGCGATGACCCCGCCGGAGTGGAAGGGCTCCATGCCGGCTCCGACCAGCCGGCTGCCCCGCCACAGGTCGGCACCCACGTGCGCCGGCGACGCCAGCCCGAGCAGCTCGCCTTCGGCGTAGGTGCGCAGGTGCCACCAGAGGCCGCGCCCGTTGCGCGACACGAGCATCCAGCGCACCGGGCACAGCACGTACTTGCCCAGGGTCCAGACGGCCACGGCCGGCAGCAGCGGCAGCAGCGAGATCCGCGGCACCCGGCTGAGCAGTCCGACCGACACCGCCAGCGGCACGACGACGGACGCCAGCCGCAGCCACCGGTTGGCGGCCAGCCGGCGCAGGGTCGCACGGATCCGGTTCGGCACGCATCCCCTCTCTCCGGGTCGTTGACCTGTCACTGTAGGTCGCCCACCCGGGAGAGGGGATGGTTACGGGCTGCCGTTCTGACCCGGCATCCAGGGAGCTCGATGCGGGGGACGGGTGCCTAGCCGCGGCCCGAGCGGGGGCGGCCGGCCTTGCGGCGGTAGGTGCCGCGGTGCGGAGCCGCCGCCGCGGTGGCCTTCCGGGCGGCGACGCGCGGGGCGGGGGTGCGGGGCCCGCGTGGGGCCGGGCGACGGGGTCGGCCGCGGTGGCCGATCGCGGCGTAGACCTCGGGGCGGTTGCGCCGCAGGTGCAGGGCCCAGGCCACGCCGAGGCCGGCGACGACGAGGAACAGGGTCTGGAAGAACCAGGCCATCACCGAGCCGTCGTCGAGCTGGAGCAGGTCGCCCAGGCCGATCGCGGTGGCGAGGAGCACCAGGGTCAGGAGCCCGAACGCGATGCGCGGGGCGATCCGGGCCCGCCACCGGCTCTCCAGCCCGGGACGCCGGCGGAAGAACACGATGACCGCGCCGCTCGCACCCCACATCAGGATGAGCACGCCGAACCCGCCGGCGGTGGTCAGCCACGCGAACAGGTGCACCAGCGGGTCGATCCCGGCGGCCGCGTAGACGACCAGCACCACGAGCGCGACGGCGCTCTGGGTCAGCGAGCCCGCGGTCGGCGCGCCGGTGCGGGGGTGGATGCGTCCCCACGGCTTCGGCAGCACGCCCTCGCGGCCGAGGGCGAACTGGTAGCGGGCGATCGCGGCGTGGAACGCGAGCAGCGCGGCGAACACGCTCGTGAGGAAGAACAGGTAGCCCAGGCTGATGAACAGCTCCGGCACGTGCGGGCTCACCAACGAGAAGACGAGGTCGGTCTCCTCGCGCTTCGCGGTCGCGACGATCGAGTCGACGCCGGCACCGACCGACATCGCCCACGCGGACAGCCCGATGAAGATGCCGGGAAGGAGCACCGCCCAGTGGGTGGCGCGGGCGATGGTGCGCTTCGGGTCCCTCGCCTCCTCGGAGAGGACCACGGTGGTCTCGAAGCCCACGAAGCCGGCGATCGCCAGCACCAGCATCGCGGCCGCCTCGCCGGTGAGGAGGCCGGCCGGGTTCAGCGTGGAGACGTTCAGCCCGTCGGCCGGGTTGGCGACCATCACCAGGTCGTAGACGACGACGATGGCGAACTCGAGCGTCAGCAGCACGGCCAGGACCTTGCCGCTCAGGTCCACCTTCAGGAGCCCCAGCACGGCGACCGCGACCCACGCGACGAGCGCGCACACGAACCAGCTCGTCGCCACGCCCAGCTCGGCGAGGATCCCCTCGGCGATGACCCCGAACAGGCCGAACAGCCCGATCTGCATCAACGAGTACGCCACCAGCGCGACGAACGCGGCACCCATGCCGGGCAGCCGCCCGAGCCCGTGGGTGATGTACGTGTAGAACGCGCCGGTGCTGACGATGTGCCGGCTCATTGCCACGAACCCGACGGTGAACACCGACAGGATCGCCGCGGCCGCGAAGTACACCACCGGAACCGCGGTGCTCCCGACGACCGCGTAGATCGTCGACACCGCGCCGAGGATCACGGTCAGCGGCGCGGCGCCGGCGACGCCGAAGAACACCACCGACGGGACGCCGAGCCGGTTGCGGGCCAGCGTCGGCCGGCCCTCGCCCGTACGGGGCTCGCTCGTACGGGGCTCGCTCGTACGGGGACGGCGCCCGCCGGACAGGGTCCGCGCGAGCGCCGCACGGGTCGCGGGGGCGAATTGCTGGATACGTCCGATACCGGCCATCGACGCCACCTCCGGAGCAGAGAAACACTCCAAAGGGTAACGTCAATGCGACTATCCGTATAGATCTAAATTTACTGAGAGGATGCGATCGAGCACTCCTCGTTACCTTGGCGGTCGTGGGTTCAGCCGCCGCTCGCCGTGAAGAGCCACTTCTGGGCCTCCGGGTGGCCGGCCCGGGCGGCCCGGCGCAGCCACGTGTCCCCGTCCGGGGTCGTGCCGTTCTGTCCCAGCAGCATGCCGAGCGCGTACATGGCGTCGCTGTTGCCGCCGTCGGCGGCCTTGTGCAGCCAGCGCTCCGCGTCGAGGACGCGCTCCTCACCGAGGTGGTGGAGGCCGTAGTAGAACGCGGCGTTCAGGTCGCCCGCCACCGCGCCGGGGTGGAGCCACCGGCCGGCCTCGGCGCCGTTCCCGGTCTCCAGCAGCACCGCGCCGAGCATCCACCCGGCCTCGGCGACACCGTTTTCGGCGGCCTGGCGCAGCCACGGCTCGGCCTCCGCCGGTCGCTTCGCGCCCAGGAGGAGCCGGCCGAGGTCGCCGGCGGCCTCGTGGTGACCGGCGCGCGCGGCCCGGCCCAGCCACTCCGCCGCCTCGGCGTCCTGCCCGTTGCGGGCGTGGACGTTGCCCAGCAGGAACATCGCGTCGCGGTCGCCGGCCTCCGCCCGGGGACGGAACGTGGACACCAGCAGCTCGGGGTCGTCGTCGGCGGTCACCAGGTGGCCCACCAGGTCGCCCGAGCGGATCTTCTCGATGACGTCCTCCACCGTGGTCGCCTCCGTCGGCGTTCCGCCCTCGGCGTCCACGGCCCGGTCGACCCACCGTTGAGCCTCCTCGACGCGGCGGGTACGCGACAGGAGCTGCGCGAGGTTGCGCATCGCGGTCGTGTCACCCTGCTCGGCGCCCTGGCGCAGCCACGGTTCGGCCTCGTCGAGCCGGCCGGCGGTGAGGAGCAGGTGTCCCAGGTTGTTCGGCGCCTTGCCGCTGCCCGCCTCGGCCGCCCGCCGGTACCAGGTCTCGGCCTGGCGCTGCCGGCCCGTCTCGGCCAGCAGGATGCCGAGGTTGAACATCGCGTCGGCGCTGCCGTCGCGGATCGCCCGGTGGTACAGCTCCTCAGCGACGGCGACCTTGCCGGCCCGCTTGAGCTCGGCGGCGGCCGACGCGAGGATGTCGGCGGGCGGCTGTCCCAGCCGGGTGCCGAGCTCGACCATCCGGTCGACGGCACCCGCGTCGCCGCGCTGCAGCCGGAGGACCAGCTCCACCAGCTCGCCGGACTCCTCGACCCGCGCCGCCACGGCGTCGTCGACCGACCTGCCCGCGGGCTCCGGAGACACCTCACCCCGGCGGACGGCCTCCGCCTCGGACTCGCGGCCGCAGCCGTCGAGGAGGTCGGCCAGGGCGCCGAGCACGCGTGGATGGCCCGTCGCCGCATAGGAGCGGTAGAGCCGCTCGGCGTCGTCGGTGGCACCGGCCAGCTGGAGGAGGTTGCCGTAGTTGACGGCCGCCACCGGGTCACCGCCCTCGGCCGCGCGGCGCCACCACTGGGCGGCCTCCTGGCGGCGGCCGCTGCTCGAGAGCAGCGACCCGAGATCGTTCATCGCCGCGGGCAGCCCGGTCCGGGCGCCGCGGCGCAACCACAACTCCGCCTCGCCGGTCTTCCCCTTCCGCACCAGCACCGACGACAGGTCCACCATCGTCATCGGATGGCCGTCCGCCGCGCCTTTCCGGTACAGCTCCTCCGCCTCCGTCATGCGCCCGTCGCCCTCGAGGATCAGCCCGAGGTTGCGCGTCGCGCAGGCCGGATCCTCGTACCCGGCGTCGAGCGCCCGCCGGTACCACAGCTCGGCGGTACGGAGGTCGCCGCCCTCGCCGTTCATCAGCCCGAGCAGGTAGGCCGCGCGTCCATGGCCCGCCTCACCGGCGCGCAGCAGCCACTGCGCCGCCGCCTCCACGTCGCCGGCCTCCGCGCACTCCTCGCTCACCGCGGCCATCGCCGGCGCCACCCCGCGCTCGGCGGCGGCCCGCCGCAGCCTCCGGCCCACGTCGCCGCGGCCGGTGCCGATGAGGTGCTCCGCGTACGCGTACATGCTCGGCGGGTGGTCCCGCTCGACGGCGCGGCGCCACCAGTGCTCGGCGTCGGCCGGGTCGAGGCGGCCGGCGAGGTCGAACATGGCGTCGAGGTCTCCGGCCTCGGCCGCGCGCTCCAGCCAGAGCCGGCCCGCGCCGCCGCGGTCGGTGCGGTCGAGGACGGTGGCGTACGCGTGGAAGGCGCCGGTGTGACCCGCGTGAGCGGCCGTACGCAGCGGTTCCTCGGCCGCCGACAGGTGCCCGGCCGCCAGGTGGAGCAGGCCCAGCTGCAGCGCCCCTTCGAGCGAACCCGCGGCGGCCGCGCGCGCGAACAGGGCCTCGGCGTCGCCGGCCTCGCCCCGGGCCCGGTGGTCGAGGCCGAGGTGGCACATGGAGGCGGTGTCGCCGCCGGTGGCCGCGCGCTCCCACCAGAGCCGCGCCTCGGGTCGGCGGTCGCCGGCGGCCAGGAGGAGCGCGAGTTCGCGCATCGCCTCCAGGTGGCCGGCCTCGGCGGCGTGGCGGAACTGGGGTTCGGCCTCGGCGGTACGGCCGGTGCGGGCGAGCAGCCGGCCGACGTCGTAGGACCGCTGCGGGTCGTCGGTCGTCGGCGGTGTCGGCGCGGAGGCGGGCGTCGAGGTCGGGGCCGTGCCCGGGATCGGGACCTGCGTCGGCGTCGCGGCCGGCACCGGGATCGGCGCTGGTGCCTGGATCGGGGGTGGCGGCGGTGTCGGAAGCGGGCCGTCGAGCTGCCCGCCGCCGAGCTGCTCCAGGATGCTGGACCCGGCGCGGCGGTTGAGCCACGCGTCCGCCTCCTCGTCGCGGCCGGTGCGGTACAGCAGCTGGGCGAGCCGGTGGGTGGCGCCGAGGTTGCCGGCCTGCGCGGCCCGCCGCCACCACCGCTCCGCCTCGGCGACCGCGCCCGCGGCGGCCAGCGCGCCACCCAGCGCCGCCATCGCGTCGGTGTCGCCGGCCTCGGCGGCGGCGCGGAACTCCAGCCCCGGGCCGCCGGATGAATGGTCGGTCATCGCCGCCTCCCCGCGTGGGCGTACCGGCTGCACGCTAACACCGGGGGACAAAGCGCCCGCCGGCCTCACCGGGCGGCTTGCGCCTCGCGATATTTCGCATACTGTATGTCGCATGCCGGTCCCGCGTCAGAGCGCGCCACCGTCCCGCGCGCTGCTGCGGGAGCGGGTGTTCGACTCGCTGCGCGCCGCGATCGTCGACGGCACGTTGGAGCCCGGCGAGCGGCTCGTCGACGCCGACCTGTGCGCCTGGCTCGGGGTCAGCCGGACGCCGATCCGCGAGGCGCTGACCCAGCTGGAGAAGACCGGCCTGGTGCGGATCCGGCCGGGGAACAGCACCGTCGTCGCGCCGCTCGACGTGCGCGCGGCCGCGGAGGCCCAGGCGGTCGCCGCCAGCATGCACGAGCTGGCCGCCCGCGACGCGGTTCCGCTGCTCAGCGGGTCACATCTGGGGGCCATGGAAACCGCGAACGCCGCGTTCGCGACGGCCCTGGCCACGACGGACGTCGACGCCGCCATCGCCGCCGACGACGCGTTCCACCGGGTGTTCGTCGACCTCGCGGCGAACCGCCTGGTGGCCGCGATCCTCGACGACGTCACGCCGCTGCTGCGCCGCATGGAACGCGCGCGCTTCGCGTCGCTGACCGGGCGCGGGTCGGTCGAGCAGCACCGGCGCATCGTCGACCTCGCGCGGAGGCGGGACGTCGACGGCACGGCCGCCGCCGTTCGCGCCAACTGGCTGACCCTGAAACCAGAGGAGTCCTGATGTCGCTCGACGACTTCGACCGGTACCCGTTGCTGTTCGGACCCAGCCCGGTGCACCGGCTCGACCGCCTGACCGAACACCTCGGCGGCGGGGTGCAGATCTGGGCCAAGCGGGAGGACTGCAACTCCGGCCTCGCGTACGGCGGCAACAAGACCCGTAAACTCGAGTACATCGTGCCCGACGCGCTGGCCAGCGGCGCCGACACGCTCGTGTCGATCGGCGGGTACCAGTCCAACCACACGCGGCAGGTGGCGGCGGTCGCCGCGAAGCTCGGCCTGAAGGCGCGGCTGGTGCAGGAGAAATGGGTCGACTGGCCCGACGCGGTCAACGACAAGGTCGGCAACATCCTGCTCTCGCGCATCATGGGCGCGCACGTGCAGCTCGACCCGGCCGGGTTCGACATCGGCATCCGCGACTCGTGGGAGCGCGCGCTGGAGGACGTGCGCGCGTCGGGCGGGACCCCGTACGGCATCCCGGCCGGCGCGTCGGAGCACCGGCTCGGCGGGCTCGGGTTCGCCAACTGGGCGCGCGAGGTCGAGCGGCAGGAGGCCGAGCTCGGCGTCTTCTTCGACACGGTCATCGTGTGCACGGTCACCGGCTCGACACACGCCGGCATGATCGCCGGTTTCGCGCTGCAGGACCGGCCCCGGCGGGTGATCGGCATCGACGCGTCGGCCACGCTGGAGAAGACCCGCGCGCAGGTCGAACGGATCGCCCGGCACACGGCGGAGCTGATCGGCCTCGGGCGCGACCTGCGCGCCGACGAGATCACCGTGCTGGAGGGCTGGGCCGGCGACCTGTACGGCATCCCCGTGCGGTCGACGATCGACGCGATCCGCCTCTCGGGCGAGCTCGAGGGGATGATCATCGACCCGGTGTACGAGGGGAAGTCGATGGCCGGCCTGGTCGACCTGGTACGCGACGGCGACATCCCCGCGGGGTCAACGGTTCTCTACGCCCACCTCGGCGGGCAGCCGGCGTTGAACGCGTACTCGGGCCTCTTCAGCTGAGCACCACGGGAGCGAGCACCCCGGCCACCGCGCCCGGTTCGAGGGGACGGTGGAAGTAGTAGCCCTGCCCGAAGACGCAGCCCATGTCGGCCAGCATGCGGGCCTGCTCGGCGGTCTCGATGCCCTCGGCGACCACGTACATGCGGAACGCGGTACCCAGCCGCACCACCGCCTCCGCGACCTGGCGGGCCTCGGGGTCGTCGACGATGTCGGTGATGAAGGAACGGTCGATCTTCAGGGCGCCGACCGGTAGGCGGCGCAGGTAGCTCAGCGCCGAGTAGCCGGTGCCGAAGTCGTCGACCGAGATGTTGATGCCGCGCTCGCGCAGCGCCTGGAGCCGGGTGACGACGCCCTCGTCGGGCTCCAGCGCCACCCCCTCGGTGATCTCCAGGACGAGCCGGGCGGCGGGGAACCCGGTCTCCACGAGGATGCGGTCGACGACGTCGACCAGGTCGGCCTGCATGACCTGCTGCGGGGACAGGTTGACGTTGACCCGCAGCTCGTCGGTGCCCGGAATGGTGGTGCGCCACACGGCCGCCTCGCGGCAGGCCTCGCGCAGCACCCACTCGCCCATCGGCACCACCGCGCCGGTCTCCTCGGCGAGCTCGACGAACGCGCCGGGCATGAGCAGGCCACGCTCCGGGTGGTTCCACCGCACCAGGGCCTCGACGGCGACGATGTCGCCGCTGTCGAGGGCCACGATCGGCTGGTAGTGCAGCAGCAGTTCGTCGTTGTCGACCGCCCGGCGCAGCTCGGCGTCGCGGGCGTCGGTGTCGAACGCCTCGGTGAAGAACTCGTAGCGGCGCCGGCCGGCCCGCTTCGCCACGTACATGGCGAGGTCCGCCTGGTGGAGCAGCCGCTCGGCGTCCACGACGTTCCCCGCGTCGCGGACCGCGACGCCGACACTCGCCTCGACGGCGAGCACGAGGTCCCCGTGGACGACCGGCGTGCGCAGCGCCTCGACCAGCCGGCCGGCGATCCGCTCGGCGATGTCGCGGCCGGGCAGGTCGGGCAGGATCACCGCGAACTCGTCGCCGCCGAGGCGCCCGGCCGTGTCGCCGGCGCGGATCACCGAGCGCAGGGCACCCGCGACGGCCTCGAGCACGGCGTCGCCGGCCTCGTGCCCGTAGGCGTCGTTGATGGGCTTGAACCGGTCGAGGTCGATCACCATGACCGCGGCGCAGCGGTCCTCGCGCACCGGCGCGGCGGCGATCTCCGCCAGGCGGTGACCGATCAGCGTGCGGTTGGCCAGGCCGGTGAGCGGGTCGGTGACGGCCATCTCGACGTTCTCGCGCAGCACGAGCATCTGCCGCACGACGACCAGCGTGGTGAGCAGGATCGCCCCGATGATCATGCCGCCGAGGGGGTAGATGCCCTGGTCGCGGGCGAGGTAGCCGAGCAGCCCGTAGGCGAGCGCGATGGCGCTGTACGGCAGCCAGTTGATGCCGCGGCGGCCCCACGTCCGCGGGGTGTCCACGTCGTGGCGGCGGCCGCGGTTCGCGGCGAGGACCAGCAGGAACCCGCCGATCATCCAGAACAGGTCGGGCCACTCGCCGGCCGCGTAGATCTCGTGGAGCTGCAGGTAGCCGTACAGGGTGTCGGCCACGACGAACATGGCCACGGCGCCGGCGAGCAGCCGCACCGCGGGGTCGGTGGCGGTCGAGCGGCGCAGCAGCAGCATCGCCAGCGCGAGCACGAGCAGCAGGTCGGCCATGGGCAGGGCGGCGGCGTACGCGACCTGCACGACCGAGACGTCGAGGCCGACGAAGATCGGCCCCAGCCACAGGTACCAGAAGAGCATCATCGTGGCGGCGCAGACGATCAGCGAGTCCAGCGTCAGCTTGATCCGGTCGGCCCGGGAGCGGCGACCGGTGGGCAGCAGCAGGAGCCCGGCGAACATCACCGGCACGAACGCCAGGAACAGGTAGTCGGCGACCGACGGGTACGGCGGGTTGCCGATCACCACGTCCTCGGCGAACCACGACACCTGGGCGACCAGGCGGCACGCGAACGCCGCGCTGATCAGCGTCCACGCGCGGCGGGCGCGCGGCGACCGCCGGTCGGTGACCACGACCCGCAGGCCGAGAACCGTGTACGACAACGCGATCAGGATGTGCACCAGGTTGGTGACGGCGCGGACGGTCCGCTCGCCGCCGACGTCGCCCAGGGAGAACACGAGAAACACCGCCACCAGGGCGCCGCAGCCGGCAACCGTCAGCGTCGCCGCCCGGTTCTCTGAGATCACGCCCTCCCCATCGGCAGGCAGCCGTCGGCGCTGAGGGGCGGCTCACGTTGCACCCAGTGCAACGATGCACGTAGTGTAATTGACCGTGATCACCCAGGACCGCCGGGCGGCGCTGAAGGCGCGTCACCGCCGGGCGATCCTCGACGCGGCCAAGGCGCTGATCTCCGAAGGCGAGTCGGCCCGGTTCAGCGTCGACCAGCTCGCCGAGCGGGCCGACCTGTCGCGGCGGTCGATCTTCAACCACTTCGCCTCGATCGACGACGTCGTCACGACCGTCTGCACCGAGGTCCTCGCCGTGGTGATCGACAACTTCCGGGCGGAGGTCGCCATCGGGCTGGGCGACCGCGCGCAGATGTTCGAGGCGGTCACCGCCGCGCTGCGCGCCACCGACGTGCCCGGCACCATCGCGTTCCTGTGGCGGGCCCTCGGCGGCTTCGACGTGGCCGACCCCCGTCCCCGGCAGATCTTCCAGGCGACGTTCGCGCGCACCACCGCCGACCTGGCCCGCGAGCTGGCCGAGCGCAACGCCGAGCTCGACGCGTTGGAGGCCGAGATCCTGGTCAGCTCGCTCATGCACGGCGCCGAGGTGATCGCGCAGCACTGGATCGCCGCGACCGGCGCCGCCACCGACGACGACGCGCGGGCGCGGTGGCACGAACTGCTCGACCGCCTCATCGAAACCATCCGTAAGGGTTACTGCCGTGGCTGAACTGTTGTATCGGGTCGGACGTCTCTGCGCCCGGCGCGCCTGGGCCGTCGTGGCCACCTGGGCCGTGGTCCTGGGGCTGTCCGTCGGGGGCTATCTCGCGTTCGGCGGTGCGCTGTCGTCGCAGGTCACCATTCCGGGGACCAGGACGGCGGAGGTCACCGACCAGCTCGCCGCCCGGTTCCCCAGTGCCAGCGGCGGCAACGGGACGGTCGTGTTCCACACGAGCGACGGGTCGCCGTTCACCGACGAGCAGAAGGCGGCCATCGGGGAGCTGCTGAGGAGCACCGCCGACCTCGACGGGGTCGCCGCCGCCACCGACCCGTTCGCCACCCAGCGGCAGGTGACCGAGCAGGCCGGCCAGCTCACCGCCGGGCAGCGTCAGCTCGACGCCGGGCGCCAGCAGCTCGACCGGGCCCAGCAGCAGCTCGACGCCGCGAAGGCCCAGCCCGGCGCGCCGGTGGCCCAGCTCGACGCGCAGCAGCAGGAGCTGACCCGCAAGCGCGCCGAGCTCGACGCGCAGGCGACGAAGCTGGACCTGTCGCAGCGGCTGCTCGCCATGTCGGCGGAGATCCGGCTGGTGTCGGAGGACAACACCGCGGCGGTCGCGGCGATCGTGTTCGAGGAGGAGCAGCTCGACGTCACGCCGGAGACCAAGGAGGCGGTGGTCGACCACGTCTCCGCCGGCGTGCCGGCCGGTGTCGGGGCCGACTTCTCCAACGAGATCACCCAGGCCGTTCCCGAGGTCCTCGGTGTCGGCGAGGTCGCCGGTCTCATCGTCGCCGCGATCACCCTCCTGGTCATGCTGCGGTCGCTCATCGCGTCGGCGCTGCCGCTGGTCGGCGCGCTCGTCGGGGTGGGCGTCGGTGTCACGTTGTCGCTGTCGCTGTCGGGCGTCGTGGACATGCTCTCGATCACGCCGGTGCTCGGCGTCATGCTCGGCCTCGCGGTCGGCATCGACTACAGCCTCTTCATCCTCAACCGCCACCGGAGACAGTTGCTGCACGGCGCCGACGTGCACGAGTCGATCGGGCTCGCCAACGGCACGTCGGGCAACGCGGTGGTGTTCGCCGGCGCGACCGTGCTGGTCGCGCTGCTCGCGCTGAACGTCACCGGCATCGGGTTCCTGGGGCTGATGGGCACCGTGGGCGCGATCTGCGTCGCGGTCGCGGTGGTCATCGCGGTCACGCTGACCCCGGCGCTGCTGTCGCTGCTGGGACTGCGTGTGCTGAGCCGCAAGGCGCGCGGCGACATCGCCCGGCACCGTGCCGGCGACGCGCCGACCGAGCCGATGACCCGCAACCGGGCGGTGCTGACCGCGGTCGCCGGCCTCGCCGCGCTGGTGCTGATCGCGTTGCCGGCGCTGTCGATGCGCCTCGGCCTGCCCGACGGCTCCTCGGAGGCGCAGGACTCCACCCAGTACCGGGCCTACACGCTCATCGAGGAGCGGTTCGGGGAGGGCGTCAACGGTCCGCTGCTCGTCGTCGCCGAGCTTCCCGACCCGGTGACCGGCGACGACCTGCTCGCCGCGCAGGTGCGGGTCGGCGAGCGGCTGGCGGCGCAGGGCGACGTCACCGCCGTCGCGCCGATCGGCCAGTCGAGCGACAACCTGCTGCTGGCCTTCCAGGTGGTGCCGGCGCAGGGGCCGAACAGCGAGTCGACCGAGCGGCTCGTGCGCGACCTGCGCGGCCTGTCACCGCTCGACGGTGGCGTCACGCTGGGCGTGGCCGGCAGCGCGAGCGGCAACATCGACATCTCCGAGCAGCTGTCGGACGCCCTGCCGATCTACCTCAGCGTGGTGCTGGGCCTGTCGCTGGTGATCCTGATCTTCGTGTTCCGCTCGGTGCTGGTGCCGCTGACCGCGACGCTCGGCTTCGTGCTGTCGCTGTTCGCCACGTTCGGCGCGATCACGGCGATCTTCCAGTGGGGCTGGCTCGGCGCCGTCTTCGGCATCCACGATCCGGGACCGATCCTCAGCTTCCTGCCGACGATCCTCATCGGCATCCTGTTCGGCCTGGCCATGGACTACCAGCTGTTCCTGGTGTCGGGCATGCGCGAGGCGTACGCGCACGGCGCCCCGGCCCGCCTCGCCGTGCGGCAGGGCCTGCACGCCGGCCGGGCCGTGGTGACGGCTGCCGCGATCATCATGATCTCGGTGTTCGGCGGCTTCATCTTCAGCCACACGGCGATGATCCGTTCGCTCGGCTTCGGGCTCGCGTTCGGCGTGCTCGCCGACGCCTTCCTGGTACGCATGCTGCTGATCCCGGCCGTGATGCACCTGCTCGGCCGGTCGGCGTGGTGGCTGCCGGGCTGGCTCGACCGCGTCCTGCCGAACGTCGACGTGGAGGGCGCGGCGCTGGAGCGCAGCCACCCGGTCACCCCGCGCGTGGGGGAGCAGCCGCGCCAGGCGTCCACGGTCGGTTGAGCTAGGGCCTGAGGTCGTCCAGCGCCCCGTCGACGGTCGGGTAGATCCGCAGCACGGTGGTGAACTGGGTGACCTCGAAGAGGCGCTGCACCACCGGACGGGCGGCCGCGATGGCCAGCCGGTCCTTGAGCCGCCGGTGCGCCGAGACCAGCACACCGAGCGCCGTGGAGTCGAGGAACCCGGCGTCGGAGAGGTCGATGACGAGCGCGGTCGCGCCCTCGTCGATGGCCGCGTGGACGGCCGTGTGGAACTCCGGGGACGTCACGAGGTCGATGTCGCCGTGCGGCGTCACCACCGCGGTTCTACCTACCCGGTTCGTCGTAATGTCCACAATCACGGTCACCCGTGGTCCCTTCGCGTCTGGATGCGTGGTCACCGAAAGAGCGGATCGCGGGTTCTCCGCGTTACTCACCCGTCCCCTCGCTAAGGTGTGCGGGCCATGTGGGTGGAGCTGCATACCGATGAGTGACGACGACCTCACCAGCGCGTTACGGGCCGCGGTCGGCGGTGACGAGGCCGCGTTCGCGGTCATCTGGCGGGCGCTCCAACCGGCGGTCCTGCGCTACCTGCGCGTGGTGTGCGGCGACGCCGCCGAGGACGTCGCGTCCGAGACGTGGCTGCAGGCGGCCCGCGACCTGTCGACGTTCACCGGCGACGCGACGGCGTTCCGCGTGTGGCTGTTCCGCATCGCGCGCCACCGCGGCATCGACGAGGGCCGTCGGGCCTGGCGCCGCCGTGAGGAGGTCCGCGAGCAGGTCGAGCCGATCGCGGGGCAGCCCGTGCGGGACGTCGTGCACGAGGTCGTCGAGCGTTCCGGGACCGAGTGGGCGCTCGACGTCATCTCGTCGTTGCCCCGCGACCAGGCCGAGGCGGTGATGCTCCGCGCGGTGGCCGGCCTCGACGTGGCCGCGACCGCCGCGGTGCTGGGCAAGCGCCCGGGCGCTGTTCGGATCGCGGCGATGCGCGGCCTGCGCCGCCTGGCCGACCATCCCCAGGTGCGGCAGCGCCGGGAGCCGGCCGGCGGCCTGTCGGGCACCCGCTTGGAAGGTGCGTGAGCCATGGACCTCCTGCGCTGGTTCCGACCGCACCCCTTGAGCCGACACGACAGCGAACGCCTCCTCGACGGCGCGTCCGACGACGCACACCCCGGCGCGCATCCCAGCGTGGCCAACCTGCTGGCGGCGGCGGCCGCACCGGCACGGGCGGGCGAGCTGTCGGGCGAGGACGCGGCGGTGGCGGCGTTCCGGAGCGCGTACCGTGCGGCGGAACCGGGCACCGCGCCGGCCGGGTCTCGTGGCGGCTCGATGGCGCGGCCGGCCGGGTCTCCTGGCGGCTCGATGGCGCGGCCGGGCGGGTCGGCGGTGGCGCGGCCGGGCGGTCGGTGGTTCACGCGGCCGCGGGTGGCGGTGGTCGCGCTGGGCGCGGTGGTCGCGCTCGTCGGGGGGACCGCGTACGCGGCCGGCACGAACAGGTTGCCGGACCCGGTCCAGCGGGAGCTGCACGAGGCGTTCGCCGGCATCGGCGTCCCGGCACCGGAGCAGCGGGACGTCGGTTCGCCCACGCCGCGACCCCCGTCGCCGTCGGGGTCGTCGCCGGCGCCGGGTGAGCTGGTCGCCCTGTGCCGGACGTGGCAGGCGAGCCGCGACAGCCCCGGCGCACCGCAGCTGCGTCCGGACGAACGCAAGCGACTGGCGGACGCCGCCGGCGGCCCGAACCGGATCGCCCAGTTCTGCGCCGGCCTGCTGGCCACGCCGGTTCCCGGCAGCACGGCCCCCAGCGGACCCGCGAAGCCCGGCGGCCCGGCCGCGACGCCACCCGGCAACGGGCCTGGGAACGGCAATGGAAACGGCACCGGGCCCGGGAACGGCAATGGCGACGGCAATGGCAACGGCGGCAACGGCAACGGGAACGGCGGCGCCGGCAACGGCCGGGGACCCGGTAACGGCAACGGGCGGCCGTGACATCGGGGCTGGCATGTCCGAAGGTGCAGACTTCTGGGGTTGGTGGCGGAGACTCGCGATGATGGATCGGTGACCGGTCAGGTACGCGAGTCCGTCGCGGAGACCATCGAGGCGCCCGGCCAGGACCGGGCACCCTCCCGCACCGGACCGGCGACCCCGGTCCCCGGCGTGGAACCGCTGCTGCGCCAGTACGCCGGCGAAGGCGAGTCGGTCGTCGGCGACGGCGGACCGGTACTCACGTCCGACATGGTGATGGCGCTGCAGCCGGGCGGGAACGCCGCCGTCGGGCAGTTGGTGGCGGGGGTTCAGGGCGGGGAGGCCGGCCCGGGGGCGTCGATGACCGGTGGGTCGGAGGCGGCGGCGATGTCGCCGGTGGTGGCGCCGGCATCCGGTGCCGCGGCGCCCGTGCCGACGGGGGCCGCACCGCTCGGGGCCGGGCCGGTGGGGTCCGCCGCGGCCGCCCCGGCATCCCCGATGATGGCCGGTACCGCCCCGTCGGTCGCGGGTCCGTCGGTCGCGGGTCCGGTCGCCGGGCCGGCTGTTGCCGGTCCCACCGCCGGTCCCATGAATGGTGCGACCGCGGTGGGTGGCGCGACGAAGCTCTCCGCGACGGCGGCCGCGCCCGCGCTCGCCGGCGCGGGTGCCGACGACGCCATGCGGATCCCCGCGGTCGCCGCGTTGTTCGCCCACATCGGCGACCATCGCGCCGCCACGGTCGCCGCGGGGGCCGACGCGCTCGCGGCGCTGCAGTCCACCGCCGACACCCAGGCCGCCAACGTGCGCGGTGCGGCGCAGGCCGAGGCGCAGCGGGTCGTGGCGTCGGCCGACGCGGGGATCGCGGCCGCCCGGCAGGCGGCCACCGACGCCGAGTCGGCGGTGGAGGCGGCCCGGGCGCGCGACGTCGGGCGGGTCAACGCGGGGGCGACCGAGACGCTCGCGGCGCTCGACACCGCCCTGACCACCAACCAGGACGCCGTCAGGGCCGCCGCCGAGAAACAGGCCCTGGCCGCGATCGCGGGTGGCGAACGGGAGGCGCAGCGGGCAATCGCCGGCGCGCGGACCCGGGCCGCCGACGCGGTCGGCGTCGGCGCGTCGAGAGCGGACGCGCTGCAGCCGACCGAACGGGGCGGGCGCAAGGCCCGGGCGGCGCGGGAGATCGCCGGCGAGACGGCGTCGGAACTGCTGAAGGCCGGCGACGCGGTCGCCGCCACCGCCCGCGGCGACATGGCGGCGCTCGCCGCGAAGTTCCGGAACGAGGGGGCGGCGGTCGCCGAGCGGATGGCGACGTCGGACCTCGCGGCGGCGCGCAACCGGGTCGAGGAGCGGCGGGCGGCCGCCGTGGCGGCGATCGACCGGGCCGCCGCCGACACGGTCGCGGGCATCCAACGGGACCGGGACGGGGTGGTCGCACAGTTCGAGGCGCAGCGCGACGCGGCCGGGGAGATCGACCGGGCCGCGGCCGCGGCCGCGGGGGAGATCGAGCGGGCGCGGCAGACCGGTGCGGCGGCGGTCGACACGTCCGTGACCGACATCGTGGCCGGGCTCGACTCCGTGACCGCGACGATCACCGGGCTGGCCGGGAACGCCACCGTCGACGTGGACACCGCGACCGCCGACCTCGACGCGGTGGTCGGCGACGTGTCGGGCGAGCTGGCCGAGCTGGTCACGCTGACGCGGTCCGCCATGGAGACGGCCGCGACCACCGCCGCCGACGCGATGCGCCGGCAGGCCGACCTGCTGACCGGGCCGGCCGGGCAGGCCGGCACCGACTTCGCCGACCGGGTCGGCACGGCCTCGACCACGGCCGTGGACGGCATGGACACGCAGGCCGACGAGACCGTCGGCGAGTACGCGCAGGTGCAGCGGGGCGTCGAGGGAAGCCTCGCCAAGGCGGTCGGCGACTCCGACCGGGAGTGGGCCGGCCAGCTCGGCACCGGCCTCACCGAGACCGCCGGCAAGGTCGACGACGGCATCGACGCGCAGCAGTCCATGCTCGACGGCGTCGGGAAGCGGATCGACGAGCGGGCGAAGGAGATCGAGGAGGAGAGCTGGCTCAGCCGGGCGGCCAGCTTCGTCGGCGGGCTGGTGGTGGGCATCGTGTCCACGGCCTGGGACATGATCAAGGTGCTCGGCGTGGTCGCGCTCGTGGTGCTGGCCGTGGTGGCGGTCGCGCTCGTGGTGGCGGCCGCGATCGGTGGCATCGCCGGCGTGCTCGCGGTGCTCGCCGCGATCGTCACGGTGGTCGAGTTCATCGCGGCGATCGGCACGGTGCTGCTGGTGATCGCGGCGGTGGCGGTGGCCGTCAGCGTGGCGATCAAGTTGTACAAGGCGTACTCCGACGACCAGCTCTCCGACTTCGAACGCGGCGAGCTGGTCGGCAGTGCGGTCTTCGACGTGGCGTCGCTGGTGTTCGGCGCGAAGTTCGCCGCCTGGGCCGGTCGCATGGTCGGGCTCGGCGAGGCGACAGCGGAGACCGCGCTGCTCGTGCGGCTGCGGGCACTGGTGGCCGACGAGGTCGTGTTGCAGCGCCTGCTCGTCGCCGTCGGCGGCGACGCCGCGACGCTGCAGACGATGCTGGCCGCGGTCGGCAACGACGCCACGAAGCTCGAGACGCTCCTCGCCCTGTGCGGCCGCGAGGGCGCCAGGACCGCGTCCCTGCTGGAACGGCTCGGTCCGAACGCGGCCCGCGCGGAGGAACTGGTCCGGGCCGCGGGTGGCGACATGGGACGGCTGGAGCGGCTGCTCGCCGCGTGCGGCGACGACGTCACCCGCCTCGACGACCTGCTGGCGGCCGCCGGCGGCGACGCGACCCGGGTCGACGAGCTGCTGCTGGCGGCGAACGGGGACCTGGCGGTGGTCCGGGCGCAGGTGGCGCAGCGGGCGGCGGCGGTGGAGTCGGCGTCCGCGTCAGGGGTGACCGACGACGCCGCTTCCGCGGCCGGAACCACGACGGGCGCCCCGCGGGTGGAGACCGTCGAGGAGTTCCTCGCCCGCGGCGGGAAGATCCAGCAGCTGCCGCCGGGACCGGTGCCCGAGGGGTCGCCGACCGCGCTGCCCCGCGAGACCGGCGACGAGCTGCGGGCCCTGGGTGAGGGTCCCGAGGTCGAAGCGGTCACCGAGGCGACCGCCCGGCGCGCCGGCGGCACGGGTGGCCGCACCACGCCCGAGCGCGGCCAGAACCGCCCCCGGATGCCGCACGGCGCGAACGCCCCCCGCGTGGACATCTCCAAGTTCCAGGAGCCGCTGCAGGGCCAGGCGGCCATGGCCGAGCAGCAGCGCATCCTGCAGCTGAGCGACGCCAAGGAGGCCGGCCGCCTGTACGAGGACCTGGTCTGCGCCGACTACCTCGGCGGTGCCGAGGTGCAGGGCGTGTTCCGGCGGCCCGGCCGCATCATGGACCTGGGCACCGGCAAGGAGATCACGATCGAGGGCATGCACGGCAGGCTGAGCGACTACAAGCTGGGCCAGCTCTGGGACGACCTGGTCGACCTCGGCAAGGTCGAGCTGATCGTGCCGCGGCTGTCGGCGACCGCCGAGGACCAGCTGGCGAGGCTGCTGGCCCAGGCGCGCAGCGTGATCGGCGAGAACACGTACATCTTCGTCCGCGAGACCTTGTAGGCCCCGCCCCGAGGGCGATCTTGGACACGTGTGCATCGATGTACGGGTGTCCAAGATCCGCGAGAGGTGGCCGGCGCGGCGTCAGCCGACCGCGGACAGCAGCTGCAGCTTCTCGTAGCTCTCGGTACCCGGCACCGCCGTGTAGACGAGCAGGGTCTGCGACTGGTCGGGGTCGACGAGGGTCTGGCAGTTCAGCTCGAGCAGGCCCAGCTCCGGGTGGGAGATCCGCTTCCGGTCGCCCACGTAGGTGGCGTCGACGTCGTGGCGGGACCACAGGTCGACGAAGTCGGGGCTGGTGGCCAGCAGGGCCTCCAGGATCTCCGTGCCGCGGGGTGGCAGCCCCTGGCCGTACACCTGCCGGACGTGGGCGACGAAGATCCGGCTGTGCATCGCGTGGTCCTCCTCCGGGTAGACCAGCCGCGCCAGCGGGTCGGTGAACCAGCGGTAGAGGATGCTGCGGGACAGCCCGGTCCACCGGCTGTCGTCGCCCATCAGCGCGATCGCCGGACGGGTCTGCCGGAGCGTCTCGCCGAGGTTGTTCATCACCTGCGCCGGGGTGTCCTCGAGCCGGTCGAGGATCCGCATCATGCCCGGGTTGATGTGGTCGCCGCGCAGGTTGCGCCGCGGGGTCGGGTACCCGCCGAGGCGGAACAGGTGGTCGCGCTCGGTCAGCGACAGGTGCAGGCCGTGCGCGATCGCGGCGAGCATCTGCTCCGAGGGCTGCGCGCCGCGCTGCTGCTCGATGCGGCTGTAGTAGTCGGCCGACATCCCGCACAGGGCGGCCACCTCCTCCCGGCGCAGCCCGCCGGTGCGCCGGCGCCGGCCCCGGGGGAGGCCGACGTCCTCCGGCTGCAGCGCCTCGCGCCGGGTGCGGAGAAAGTCGGCTAGCTGTGCCCGGTCCATGTCGTCAGTGTGCCCGAGCGGCGAACGTGACCTGGGCAAGGCCGAGCGACAGGTCCCACAACCGGGCCGCCTCGTCAAGGTTGCGGGCGGCCGGGTAGATGGTCTGCTCGGCGGCGCGGCCCGTCACGTGGAACAGCCCGCGCGGGCCGTAGAACCGCCCGCCGCGGGAGGCCGGGTCGGTCGCGGCGTAGAACGCGGGACGCAGCCCGCCCTCGACGGACTGCACCGGCCAGCCGAGCTTCGACTGCCACCGGAACAGCGCGCCCAGCGGCGACGACTTCCCGCCCATCGTCGGGCCGGCGGTCTGCAGGTTGGTGTAGGTGAGGCCGGGGTGCGCCACGTTGCTGGTGATGCCCCAGCCGTTCGCCTGGCTGCGCCGCTCCAGTTCGAGGCCGAAGAGCATGGTGGCAAGCTTCGACTGGCCGTAGGCCTTCATCGGCGCGTACTCCCGCTCGAACTGCAGGTCGGACCAGTTGATGCGGCCCGACCGCGCGGCGATGCTCACCTGTGTGGTGACCCGCGCCCGGCCGGCCACCAGCAGCGGCAGGATCCGGGCGACCAGCGCGAAGTGCCCCAGGTAGTTGGTGCCGAACTGCAGCTCGAACCCGTCGGTCGTGGTGTACCGGGTGGGCGGCGTCATCACCGCCGCGTTGTTGACCAGGATGTCGATCGGCCGGCCCTCGGCGGTGAGGGTGTCGGCCAGCGCCGCGACCGAGGACAGCGACGCGAGGTCGAGGGTGCGCAGGGACGCCCTGCCGGTGATCCGGTCGAGCGCCGCGCGTCCCTTCGCTTCGTTGCGCACCGGGAGGATGACCTCGGCGCCGGCCCAGGCGAGGCGACGGGCCAGGCCGAGGCCGATCCCGTCGCTGGCACCGGTGACGACGGCGAGCTTGCCGTTCAGGTCCGTGTCGTTCATGGGTCAAGCGTGGACGGGCCGGCGGGGCGGATGAAGGCCCTCGTTATCCACGGACCGGTAGTCCCTGGATGAGCGCGTCCAGCGGCGCGGTGGGCAACGCGATCCACCCCTCGGTCCGCGCGGCGGCGACCTCGTCGGCGGCGGGCCGGGTCGCCAGGTCGAGCGCGGCCGCGCGCGCGGTCAGCGCGGCCACCACGGCGTCGAAGGCGTGATCGGACCCGCGGCAGAGCGGCTCGTGCGCACCGAGGTCCAGCCACGGCGCCGCCGCACGCAGCCGGTCGACGAGGTCGGCGAGCCGGGGCAGGTTCGCGGTGCGCTTGTAGCCGCGGTCCGGCAGTCCCCAGATCCGCAGCGACGCCGCCGGATACACCTCGACCACGACGCCGTCGCCGCCCCGGTCGACCGGGCACCCGCGGGCGGCCAGCGTCGACAGCAGCGCCGCGGCACGCATCGCGGTGTGCCCGATCCGGTCGGCCGCCACGCTCAGCGGCAGGCGGCCCACGGCCCGGTGGACCACCTCGTCGGTCACCCGGTAGGCCAGCCGGCGGCGCCACACCCGTCCGGCGACCCCGGCCGGCACCGTCACGTGACCGGTGTGGTGGGCGGTGAGGAATTCGACGAACGCGACCGGCCAGCCCAGCGGACAGTCGATCCCGGCCTTGTCGGCAATGGCCACGGCGTCGACGATCGCCGCGTCGCCGACCCCGACGTCGACCCGGGCGACCGTGGCCCGGCCCGCCGTCCAGTCGACCCTCGCCACGGCCGTCCCGTCCGGCTCGGCGGCCAGGTCCACTCCCACGGTCAGCACCGGGCCACCGTAGCCGCCGGGCCGGCCGGGTCACGGCGTCGTCGGGGGGTGTCGGCGGAGACGGCCCTGGAGTCCGACGCGGTGGCCGTGATCAGCGGTCGGTGAGCATGCGGTCCGGGAGGTCGTCGACAGGGTCGTTGATCAGAACGTCAGCACCACCTTGCCGAGCATGCCGCCGGCCTCGAACAGCTCGTGCGCCCGGCGCACGTCTCCGACCGGGAGGTACGCGCCCACGCGCACGCGCAGCTCGCGGGCATCGACCAGCGTCACCAGGTCGGCGAGGCCGTCCGCGTCCTCGCGTACCTGGTGCTTCGCCGCGTTCGGGAGGTCGGTCGGCAGCGGGTCGTCGGTGATCGAGACGTACCGGCCGCCCGGCGCGAGCGCGGGTCCCGGATGCACGCCCGCCGTGTCGAGAACCGCGTCGTAGGCGCCGGGTGGAAGGTCGCCCACCCGGTCGGTGACCAGGTGCGCGCCGGCCTCGCGCGCCGCGGTGACGTGCGCGGGACGGGAGACCAGCGCGTCGACGCGGGCACCCGACCGGCGGGCGAGCTGGACCGCCAGCGACCCGACCCCGCCGACCCCGCCGGTGACGAGAACACGCTCACCCGGCACCGGCTTCACCCGCTCGAGAGCCTGGCTCGCGGTGAGTCCGGCGAGCGGCAGCGCGGCCGCGTCGACGAGCGGGATCCGGGCCGGCGCCGCGGTGAGGATCCGGGCGGGCACGGCGACGAGGTCGGCCCAGGTGCCGAGGCCGGTGGACAGCTGTCCGGACATCGCCACGACCCTGTCGCCGGGGGAGAAGCCGGGCACCGCGCTGTGCGCCACCACGCCGGCGAGGTCCCAGCCGAGGGTCATCGGGAACGCCGGACCGCGGTCCCATGCCCGTGTCTTCCAGTCCACCGGGTTGACGCTGCTGGCCACCGTGCGCACCAGGACCTCATCCGCTCGGGGCACCGGTTCCGGCACGTCACGCAGCACAAGGACGTCGATACCGCCGTGGCGGTCGATCTGTACGGCTCGCATGGACGCTACGCTAAAGTTTCACATCCATGTGAGAGTCAAGGGTGACGCGTGCGGATCGGCGAACTGTCCCGGCGGACCGGGGTCAACGAGCGGCTGTTGCGGTACTACGAGGAGCAGGGCCTCCTGGCGCCCGACCGGCTGCCGAGCGGCTACCGGGTCTACGCGGAGTCCGACGTGGACCTCGTCGGGCGCATCCGGTCGCTGCTCACCGCCGGCCTGTCGACGTCGGTCATCGCGAACGTGCTCCCGTGCGTCACCTCCGACGGCGACGTTCTCGCGCCGACCTGCCCACGGGTGCGCGCGGACCTCGACCACGAGTACCGGCGGATCAGCGCCGCGATCGACGACCTGGAACGGTCGCGGCGGCTGCTGGGCGCGGTCATCGACGCCGCGCGATGACCGCGCCCGGCAGCCGATGCCTCAGCGGACCGTGATCACCGCGACCGGGAACTTCCGGTCGGTCTTCGTCTCGTAGTCGGCGGCGTCGGGCCAGTACGCCCGCCACGCCCCGTACAGCTCCTCCCAGTCGGCGTCGCGGCCGGGGCGGACCACCCGGTGGTCCGCCTGGAGCGTCTCGGCGCCCAGCTCGATGGTCACGGGACCGTCGACGGCCTCCAGGTTGGCGACCCACTGCGGGTCGTCCGGAGCGCCGCCGGCGCTGCCGCACACGATGTGGGCGTCGCCGTGCGGCGCCGCCACCAGGGGGTTGACGGTGATCTTTCCGGTCTTCCGGCCGGGGGCGTGCAGGAGCAGGACCGTCTTGCCCTCCCAGTGGCCGCCGAGCACACCGTCGTTGGCGCGGAAGTTCTCGATCACCGTGTCGTTGAAGGAAGCCATGTCCGCAATCTAGTGCGGGTCACGCCGCGGCGCCGGCAAAGCGCCGTGGATCACTTGCCTTCCGGCGCGCCGTCGGCGGTCAGGGCGCCCTGGCCGGGTACGGCCGGCAGGAACACGTGCGCGTGCCCGTTGCCCGCGTCGACGTTCAGCACGTCGAGCTGGGTGGCGGCGGTCGACCAGGTGGCGATCGCGATGTCGCGTTGGCGTCCGGCCAGCTCCAGCAGCGGTCCGCGGGCCTCGGGCGACAGCGCGAGTGCCGCCGCGTACAGGTCGACGGCCGCGTCCAGCTCGCGGACCGCCGCGGCCAGCCCGGACCGGGCGATGTTCACCGCGGTGCCGCCGGACGGCGGGTTGGCGAACTCCTCGACGATCGCGCCGGTGGTGGTTCGCCAGCGCTCCACCTCGGCCGCGGCGGGCGGGGTCCCCGTGGCCTGGCCGGCCGCCTGACCGGGCGGCACCGCGATGGACAGCCCCGTGAGCACCGGCAGCAGCCGCTCCTGCACCTGACGCGCCTTCGTCGTCAGCTCCACGATCTGCGCGGCGTCGCGCCTGGCCTCCTCGGCCTTCAGCGCCGCGACGCGGTCGGCGGTGGAGGTGCCGCCGGCGGGCGCGGCGTCGCGGGCGGTCAGGGCGGCGATGGGACCGGCGAGCAGCGCGCCGAGCGCGAACGCGATCACCAGTGGGGCGATGCGCCGCCCGGTCGGTGGGGCGATCGGGCGGGATCCGCCCTTGGCGGGCCGTGGCCTGGTCCGGTTCGTCATGTGTGCGCCTCCTTGCGGGAAGGGTACCGATCACAGTGACGCGGGTGAATGCCCAGCGCAGCTGAACCGTCACGGCGCGCCGGCCGTACCTCCGGACGTGACCACCACCGACACGCGGCCCGCGCGGGCGCCGGACCCGGGCACCGCGCCGAAGCAGCCGGACCGCAACCTCAACCCGCTGCTGGTGCTCATCGTGGTGCTGCTCGTGGTCACGATGGCGCGCGGCCCGATCGCGGACCTGCTGTCGGCGCCGGCGCTGCAGAGCTGGATGACGGTGTTCATCGCCGTGGTCACCCAGGCCCTGCCGTTTCTCGTGCTCGGCGTCGCGTTGTCGGCGGTGATCGCGGTGTTCGTGCCGGCGTCGTTCTTCGCCCGGGCGCTGCCGTCCCGGCCCGCTCTCGCGGTGCCGGTCGCGGGGACGGCCGGCGCGGTGCTCCCCGGCTGCGAGTGCGCCTCGGTTCCGGTGGCGGGTGCGCTGGTGCGGCGCGGGGTGACACCGGCCGCGGCGCTCGCGTTCCTGCTGTCGGCCCCGGCGATCAACCCGATCGTGCTGACCGCCACCGCCGTCGCGTTCCCCGGCAACCCGGAGATGGTGCTGGCCCGGTTCGTCGCGAGCCTGACCGTCGCGTGCGTCATGGGCTGGCTGTGGAACCGGCTGGGCCGCACCGACTGGATGCGGCTGCCGTCGCGCCCGTCGGTCGAGGGAAAGGGCCGGGCGACCGCGTTCTGGACGTCGGTGCGCCACGACGTCCTGCACGCCGGCAGCTTCCTCGTGCTCGGCGCGGCCGCGGCGGCCACGCTGAAGGCCGTGGTGCCGGAGAGCTGGCTGGCCGCGGTCGCCGGCAACCCGGTGCTGTCGGTGCTCGCGCTGGCGGTGCTCGCGGTGGTCCTGTCGATCTGCTCGGAGGCCGACGCGTTCGTCGCCGCCTCGCTGTCGCAGTTCTCGCTCACCGCCCGGCTGGCGTTCCTGGTCGTCGGCCCGATGGTCGACCTGAAGCTGATCGCGATGCAGGCCGGCACGTTCGGGCGCGGGTTCGCGGTGCGCTTCGCCCCGGCCACGTTCGTGGTCGCGGTGCTCGTGTCGGTCGCGGTCGGGGCGGTGCTGACATGAACAGGGAGACGCAGGGCATCGTGACCGGTCTGGTCGGCGGCGCCGTTCTCTATGCCGCCCTCACCGACACCTACCTGCGTTACGTGAAGGCCGGGCTGCGCCCGCTTCTGATCCTCACCGCCGTGCTGCTGCTGGCGACGGCCGCGGTCACCCTGTGGCAGGAGTACCGGTCCCACCGCAAGGAGAACGACGGCCACGACCACGGCGGGTCGCGGCTGTCCTGGCTGCTGGTCGCGCCGGTGCTCGCCCTGGTCGTCGCCGCGCCGCCGGCCCTGGGCTCCTACACCGCCGACCGGGCGGGTACCGCGCTGCAGCGCCCGACCGGCTTCGCCGACCTCCCCGCCGGCGACCCGCTGCCGATGCGGGTGATGGACTACGCCGCCCGCGCCGCGTTCGACGGGGGCCGGTCGCTGGAGGGGCGGCGCATCGAGCTGACCGGCTTCCTCAGCTACGGTCGGGCCGGCACCCCGTACCTGACCCGGATGACCCTCAACTGCTGCGCCGCCGACGCCCAGCCCATCAAGGTCGGCCTGGCCGGCACCGTGCCCGCCGGTCTGAAGGCGGACACGTGGTTGCGGGTCACCGGCACCTACACCGCCCACGTGGCGAAGGACGACATCAACGGCGGCCCGATCCCGTCGATCGAGGTCGTGGAGGTCCACCGGGTCGGTGCGCCGCCGCAGCAGTACGAGAACTGACTCCGCGGTAGGCGATCGTGAGGTGGCCGAGGCGGTCGGGGCCGACCTCGGCGTCGATCCCGAACACGTCGCGGAGCCGGCCGGCGGTGAGGACCGCCGCGGGGGTTCGGGCGGCGGCTCCACCGTCGTGTCATCGCGTGGCCCGGCGGGCGGCCACTCGACGCCATGGTTGCGCGCACGGCTCTCGACCGCGTGGGCGTTCCAACCCGGGCCGTTTCGCGACCCGGGTTGCTGTTCGACGGGTGACGCTACCTGGACCAGGTGTCCAGGACCTGCCCGAGCCACGGTGAGTGGTCGATCGCGAAGTTCCATGCGAAGACTGCCGTTCTCACGACCTGAACGACACCAGCCAGGAACAGGAGCGATTTCCACGCCCGGCGCCAGGTGTGTGCCGTCCTCGCGTCACTCGTAGGCGGTCGCTCCACTGACGGCGACGACGAGTCGTTCGGCGCACCCGGTTGTTCCAGAGACGGATGCTCGACCGGGTGACTAGCTGCGTAACCAGGCGTACCGGAGGAACGTTCCACCCTTTGGACGGATGGATTGTCCGATCTGTGATGACGTAGCGTCATCGATGCCTCCCTCGGAGGTGGGGCCTGCCGCGACGACTAGGCGTGGAAACTTGGCTCGTCGCGGCAGGCTGTCTTCACTTGCGGGCCCGTGATGGGGACCCACACCGCTAACGGATCAGTGTGGTCCTCGGTGCCGACTCCACCGAGTGAAAACCGTAAGTAGTTTCGCTGTCTCGCTACGTAGCGGCGAGGGTCCCGGAACCGGACGGGGTGCCTGCCCGTCAGAGGGGCATGAAGCTGCGACTGACCGCGCTCGCCGTGGGGATGCTGGTATCCGCGTGCGGCGGTGAGGGGCCGGCCGGCCCTGAATCCACCCCGCCGGCGCAGGTCGATGCGGGGGCGCTGGCGATCCGCGTGGAGTACGTGGGCGGCTTTCTGCCCGGGATCGAGGTCGTCTCCCGGCCGCCACTGGTGTCGGTCTACGGCGACGGGCGGGTGATCGCCGACGGGCCGGTACGGGCGAGCCACCCCGGCCCCGCGCTGCCGAACGTCCAGGAGTGGCGGATCCCGCCGGCCGAGGTCGCCTCCCTGGCGGGGCGGGTGCTCGCGGCCGACGGCGACTTCGGGCGTCCGACGGTCACCGACATGCCCGACACCCGGTTCACCGTCACCACCACGGACGGGGTCCGGCGGGTCGTCGTCTACGCGTTGACCGTCGACGACCGCGCGACCCGGTCGTTGACCGACGCCCAGCGCGCCGCTCGCGCGAAGCTGCTCGCCGTGCGGAACGACCTGACCGATGCGCGCGACGACCCCGACGCGTACCCGATGGCCTCGCTCGCGGTCTTCTCCCTTCCGTACCGGGAGCCCACGCCGGCCGACCGGGCCGCTCCGCCGGTCGCGTGGACGGGTCCGGCGTTGCCGGGCGACCCGGTGGGTCCGGACGGCGAGGTCGGCTGCGTCACCGTCACCGGCGACGCGGCGGCGACCGTCCGCGCGGCCGCCGCGACGGCGAACGCCGCCACGCCGTGGACGGCCGACGGACGGACGTGGTACCTCCGGTTCCGCCCGCTGCTGCCGGGCGAGTCCGGCTGCGCCGACGTCACCGGCCGCTAGGAGAGGGCGCGGGCGTGGCGCCGGATCGCCGACACCGCACGGTCGACGCGGTCGCGGTCGGTGCGGTGGTTGAGCACGCACACGCGTCCGATGTGGTGGTCGCCGATCCTCGTGCTCGACAGGAACACCTCCGCCTCGGTGTTGACCCGCCGCATCAGCTCGGCGGTGTCGCCGGCGCGCAACCGGAACGCCACCGTCGACAGGCTCGGTGCGCGCGGGACGACGAGCAGCGGGTCGGCGGACAGCTCCGCGTACACGTGCCCGGCCAGGTCGAGCTTCTCGTCGAGGGCGGCGCGGAACGCGTCGACGCCGTGCAGGTGCAGCGGTAGCCACATCCGCAGCCCGCGGTTGTCGCGGGTCAGTTCGGGACCGTAGGCGGCGAAGTCGGGCAGCGACACGTCCCGGATGTCCTGCAGGTAGTGCCCGTCGTCGGCACCCGAGTGCGCCCGGCGCAGCAGGTCGCCGTCGCGGACCAGCAGGGATCCGGTGCCGAACGGCAGGAACAGGCTCTTGTGCGGGTCGAGCACCAGCGAGTCACCGCGCTCGATGCCGTGCAGCCGTTCGCGGCCGCGGTCGGTCAGCTGGAAGAAGCCGCCGTACGCCGCGTCGACGTGCAGCCACAGGTCCTCCGCGGCCGCGAGGTCGGCGAGCGTGGTCAGCGGGTCGATGGTGCCGGTGTTGGTGCTGCCGGCGTTGGCGACGAGGAGGAACGGCCGCAGCCCGGCGGCGCGGTCGGTGGCGAGGACCGCGCGCAGCGCGTCCGGGTCCATCCGCAGCTGGTCGTCGACCGGGACGACGCGCACCGCGTCGGCGGGGAAACCGGCCAACCGGGCCGCCTTGGCGACGCACTGGTGCGTCTCGGACGTGACGTAGAGCGTCCCGGCGAGGAAGTCGGCGGGCAGCCGGGTCTCCCGGGCGGTGACCACCGCCGACAACGTGGCCAGCGAGCCGCCGGTGGTGAGGATGCCGGCCGCGGTGGCGGGCAACCCGAAGAGGTCGCCCTGCCACCGCAGCACGGTCGTCTCCAGCGCCACCATCCCGGGCGCGGGAAAGGCCAGCCCGGTGTACTGGTTGAGCACGTCGGCGACGAGGTCGGCGATCGCGGCCGACACCAGGCCGCTTCCGGGGATGAACCCGAGGTGACCGGGGTGCGACGGGTTGAGGCCCTTGCTCACCGCGAGGTCCACAGTGGACAGCAGGTCGTCCAGCGGCCGGCCCGCGTCACCGGGCGGGCGACGCAGGTCGGACCGGGCCAGCAGGGCGGGCACGTCGGTGAAGTCGGAGACCGGACGGTGACGCAGGCCGTCGACGTACCCGACGACCCAGTCGGCGACCCGGTCGAGCAGGGCGCGCAGGTCGGCCCCGACGGGCTCCAGCAGGCGTTTCTCCACGCCGGAGGCTACCGCGCCCGGTCCGGTCCGGCACCGGGCGCGGGGCACTCAGGCGGGCGGGGCGAAGAACTCCAGCGCCAGGTTGTCCGGGTCCTTGAACGACAGGCCGGACCCGTAGTGGGCGTCGACGATGCCGCCGTGGGTGACGCCGAGGTCGTCGAGGCGCTTCTGCCAGCCCTCCAGTTCGGCGCGGTCGGCGCACGCGAACGCCACGTGGTCGAGGCCGGGCCGGCGCGGGTCGAACGCGACCGTGCCGGTGGCGCCGGGGAACTGGTGCAGCCCGAAGAGCATGCCGCCGCCGATCAGGAAGACGACGTGGCGGAACGGGCCGGTGTCCTCGTCGAGGACGGGCTCGGCGTCGAACAGGCTCTTGTACCAGGGCACGCTGACGCCCAGGTCGGTGACGGTCACGGCGACGTGCGTGACGGCGGGGAACGTGGTCATGGGACCCTCCTTCGACGGATGTCCCACCACTGTGGTGACCGCGGCCCCGCCGAACATGAAGACCGGGTGGAGAGCGTGGGGAGGCCGCCGGAACGCCGCGGGAATGCCGCGGGAGGCTCAGTGGCCGAACGCGTCGGAGTCCGCGCCGGCCGCGTCACCACGGTCGAGGGCGGAGATCGCGGCGACCTCGTCGGCCGACAGGGAGAAGTCGAGGACGTCGAGGTTCTGCCGGAGCCGGGTCGGGTCGCTCGACTTCGGGACCGCGGTGAGCCCGAGCTCCAGGTGCCAGCGCAGCACGACCTGCGCCGGGGTGCGGCCGTGCCGCTCGGCCACCTCCACCACGGCGGGCTCGCCCAGCACGTCGTTGCCCTGCCCGCCGATCGGCCCCCACGACTGGGTGACGATCCCGTGCTTGTCGTGGTACGCCCGGGTGGAGTCGCGGGTCACCCTCGGGTTGAGCTCCACCTGGTTCACGTCGGGCACGATGCCGGTCTCGGCGAGGACGCGGTCGAGGTGGACCGGCGTGAAGTTCGATGTGCCGATCGCGCGGAGCCGGCGGTCCTCCAGCAGCCGGGCGAGGCCACGCAGCGCGTCGACGTACCGGTCCTGCGCCGGGTTGGGCCAGTGGACGAGCAGCAGGTCGATGTACTCCACGCCCAGCCGGTCGGCGCTGCGCTGGCAGGCCTCGGCGACCAGGTCGACCCCGTGCCACTCCTTGTTGAACTTCGTGGTGACGAACAGCTCCTCGCGCGGCACCCCGGACGCCTTCAGCCCGCGGCCGACGCCGCGCTCGTTGCCGTAGTTCTCCGCGGTGTCGACGAGCCGGTGGCCCAGCCCGATCGCCGTGGCCACGGTCGTCTCGGCCTCCCCGTCGTCCATCGGCCACGTGCCGAGGCCGAGTCGCGGCATCTCGGCGCCGTGCGTGAGGGTGACGGTGGGTGCGGTGGTCGGCGTCATGGATCCATCCAATACGACCGGCCACCGCGCCGCACACGCGGCCGTCGGGCCCGTGTCACACCGCGCTGTCCTGGCCGACCCTCATCTCGCACCCCCCTCGTCGGTCCCGCCGCCCAGTCTGTGCGGTCGCGCGCGCGGTGACCTGAGGCAGCGGCCCCGACCCGTCCGGGCGGTTCCCCGCGTCGACGGGCGTCGTCGTCCCGGTCGGCGCCGGTGATGTCCCGGCACAACCGGGACACGGGGCGTAGCGACCGGGACACGCGCTCGTCCACACTGGGTGAATGGCCGCCCGGGCGATCTCGTGGCTGGCGGTGGGGTCGAGCGCGGTCGCCGTGGCGTTCACGTGGTGGACCTGGTTCCCACCCGAACCCGCCGGAACGGCGCACGTGTCGATGGGCCACCACAGCGCCGTGGCACTCGGGTGGGGCGCGCTGGGCACGGCCTGGGCCGTGATGGGCGCGATGGTGGTCTGCCGCCGGCCCCGCAACGCGCTCGGGTGGATCCTGCTCGGCATCGGTGTCTCGCAGGCCTGGCACGTCGGGCTCGTCGCGTACGCGATCTGCGGCCTCACCGTGGTCGAGCCGTCGTGGCCGGGCGCCATCTGGGCCGGGTACGCCGGCTCGGCGCTGTTCGTCGTCGGGGTCCTGGTGACGCCGACGGTGCTGCTGGCGCTCTACCCCGACGGCCGGCTGGACGCCTGGTGGTCGCGGGTCGCCGTGCTCGTGGCCGTCGTCGCGGTCGCGCACATCGCGGCGGGCGGTCTCTTCCTGACCATCGGAGGCGGCGACGGTGCCCAGGTCGTCGTCGTGGTGCCGGACTACCTGCAGGGCGTGCCGACGCAGTTGCTGCCACCGGGTTCGCGTTCGCTGCAACCGGTGTGGACCACCGACGAGCCGCTGCCCGGATGGGTCGACGGGTTCCGCGACGGGTACCTTCCGGCCACGGCGCCGGCGTGGGTCCCGCTGTTCCTGCTGTCGATGCTGGTGATCTGGGCCGGTACCGTCGCGCGGCTGGTGCGGGCGCGGTCACCGCGGCGGCAGCAGCTGGCCCTGGTGGTCTGCGTGGTGATGCCGTTCCTCATCGCGTCGTGGCTGGCGCCGGCGTGGGGGCGCCCGCTCGTGCTGGTCACGCTGCTGCTGATACCGGTGGCGGTCTCGGTGGGGGTGCTGCGGTACCGCCTGCTCGGCATCGAGACGGTGCTGCGGCGAGGACTGGTCTACGGCGTCCTGACCGTGGCGGTCGCCGGGCTGTACCTCGCGGTCACGACGCTGGCCGGCACGGCGCTCGACCGCCGGCCGCTGCCGGGCATCCTGGCCGCGATGCTGGTCGCGGTGGGCCTCGCGCCGTTCCGCGACCGCCTGCAGCAGGCCGTCGACCGGCTCGTCTACGGCGAGCGCCGCGACCCGCTGCGCGCGATCACCCGGCTGGGCCGGCAGGTCGCCGTCGTCGGCGAGGACGACCTGCTTCCCGCCGCGCTCACCAGCATCAGCACCGCGGTGCGGGCACCGGGCGCGATGGTGACCGACGGCGCCGGCGAGGTGCTCGCCGCCGTCGGCGACGAGCCCGGCGGGCACGCCACGGTGGTCCCGCTCGACGTCGGCGGCCGTCGCATCGGCCACCTGCACGTCGCGCCGCCGGGGCCGGGGGAGCGGCACGCCGAGCCCGAGCGGCGGCTCGTCACCGCGATGGCGGCGCCGGTGGCCGTGCTCGTGCGGGCCCTGGAGCTGACCCGCGAACTCGAGGTCGAGCGCGACCGAGTCGTCGTCGCCACCCGCGCCGAACGCGAACGCCTGCGCCGCGACCTGCACGACGGGCTCGGGCCGTCGCTGTCCGGGGTCGGCCTCGGCCTGCAGGCGCTGATCGACCGGACCGACGCCGCCGACACCACGGCTGCGGTGCTGCTCGACCGGCTGCAGACCGAGATCACCTCCTCCGTCGCCGAGGTGCGGCGGATCATCGACAACCTCCGGCCGGTCGCCCTCGACGCGCTGGGGCTCGCGGCCGCCATCCGTACCCACGCCGCGACGGTCTCGGCCGCCCTCCCGGTCGAGGTGCACGCCGGTCCCATGCCCGCGGTCGCCCCCGAGGTGGAGACCTCGGCCTACCGCATCACCACGGAGGCCGTCACCAACGCGGCCCGGCACGCCGCCGCGACGCGGGTGCGGGTCAGCCTCACCGCGCCGAACGGAAGCCTGCGGATCACGGTGGCCGACGACGGCGTCGGCGTCGGGGACGCGGTCGCCGGGGTCGGTCTCACGTCGATGCGTCGCCGCGCGGAGACCGTCGGCGGCCGGCTCGACATCGCGTCCAGCACCGCCGGCACGGTCGTCACCGCCACGTTGCCCCTGGAGTCCCCATGACACCCACCGATCCCGCCGTGCGGCTCGTGATCGCCGACGACCACCCGATGTTCCGGTTCGGGCTGCAGGCGGCCCTCGCCGCCAGCACCGAGATCGAGCTGGTCGGCGAGGCCGCCAACGGCTCCGAGCTGCTCGCGGTGGTCGAGGCGACGAGGCCCGACGTGGTCCTCACCGACCTCGCGATGCCCGACCTCGACGGCACCGCGGCCACCCGGGCGATCACCGCCACCCACCCGACGGTCGCCGTCGTGATGCTGACCATGCACGACGACGACGAGGCCCTGTTCGGCGCGCTGCGGGCCGGTGCCCGCGGCTACCTGCTCAAGGGGGCCAGCCGCACCGAGATCGTGCGCGCGGTGCTGGCTGTCGCCTCGGGCGAGGCGGTCTACGGCGCCGCGGTCGCCCGACGGATCGTCGACTTCTTCACCAACGCCCGGCCCGAGTACACGGCCCGGGTGTTCCCCGAGCTCACCGACCGCGAGCGGGAGGTGCTCGACCTGCTCGCCGCCGGTCGCAACAACCACCAGATCGCCGGGCGGCTCGTGCTGTCCGAGAAGACCGTGCGCAACCACGTCTCGTCGATCCTGTTCAAGCTGCGGGTGGGCGACCGGGCCGCCGCCGTCGCCAAGGCCCGCGACGCGGGGCTGGGCCGCTCATGAGGCCGCTCATGAGGTCGCTCATGAGGCGGGCGTTGGTCGCCGTCGTGCTGCTGCCGCTGGTCACCTCGTGCGGTGACCGCGACGGCGCGCCGTCGCGACCCGCGCCGCGACCGCAGACGGTGGCCCTCGTCGACGACGCGCGCGGACCGGCGCCGGCGGTACCCGGTGCGAAGCGCGGCGGCACGGTGACCGCCCTCATCGAGAACGAGTTCGAGCACCTCGACCCGGGACGCACGTACGTCGCCCGGGCGCAGTCGGTCAACCTGCTGCTGCAACGGACGCTGACGGCCTACCGGCGCACGCCGGCCGGCCAGCTGGAGCTGGTCGGCGACCTGGCCACCGACACCGGCCGGCCGTCGCCCGACCGTCGCGTGTGGACCTACACCCTGCGCGACGGGCTGCGGTTCGAGGACGGCACCCCGATCCGCTCCGGCGACGTGGCGTACGCGATCGCCCGGTCGTTCAGCCCGGCGCTCGCCGACGGACCGACCTGGCTGCAGAACTGGCTCGGCGAGAACGGCGCCGGCGTGTCGCCGTTGCCGCCCGGGGTCCGCGTGCCCGACGACCGCACGATCGTGTTCGAGTTCCCGCGTCCCCAGCCCGACCTTCCGTTCGCGGTGACCCTCGGAAACACGACCCCGGTGCCGAAGGACCGCGACACCGGCGCCGGCTACGACCTGCGTCCCGTCGCCACCGGGCCGTACCGGATCGAGTCCTACCGCCCGGGGGAGCGGCTCACCCTGGTCCGCAACCCGCACTGGGACCCGCGCAGCGACCCCGTCCGGCACGACCACCCCGACCGGTTCGTCGTCGAGTTCGGGCAGAGCGCCGGGGAGGCCACCGAGCGGGTCCTCTCCGGCGAACGGACCACGGTGAGCCTGGAGCAGGTGCCGCCGGAGATGCTGGCCGCGGTCGCCGACAACCGCGCGATCGCCCAGCACGCCACCGTCGGCAGCACCCCCTACGTCGGCTACCTGAAGATCAACGTCGCGCGGGTCACGGACCTCGCGGTCCGCCGGGCGCTCAACTGCGCGATGGACCGCGACGGCTACCTCAGCGCGACCGGCGGCCGCGCCCTGTCCGAGCCCGCGACCACGCTGCTGCCCCGCAACGTGGTGGGCTTCCGCGCGTACAACGCCTACGACTGCGGCCCGGCCGGCGACCCGTCGCGGGCGCGGAAGATGCTCGGCGGCCGCACCGTCGCGCTGCGGTTCGGCTACCGCGACAGCGGCCGCGGACCGGCGGTGGCCGCGTTCCTCGAGCGCAGCCTCGCCGCCGCCGGCTTCGACCTGGAGCTGGTGCCGATCCCGCCGAACCGCTACTACTCGACGATCGGCACCCGCGACAACGGCCTCGACGTCTACATCGCCACCTGGAGCGCCGACTGGCCCAGCGGCGCCGCGGTGATACCGGCCCTTGTCGACGGCCGGACCATCGCGGCGAAGGGCAACAGCAACACGTCCTACCTCGACGACCCGGTCGTCGACGCGGAGATCGACCGGATCCGCGCCATCGACGATCTCGCCGAGGCCGGCCGGGAGTGGAGCCGGCTCGACGAGCGCCTCATGCGCGACATCGCGCCGGTGGTGCCGGTGTTCTACGACCGCACCTGCGCCCTGAACGGGCTCGGCGTCGACGGCCTGTACCTGCACGAGGTCCTCGGGGTCACGTCGCTCACCACCGCGTTCGTCACGTGACCCGGGCGCTGCTCTCCCGCACGGTCAGGCGGTGGCCGGCGGTGACCCGGCGGGCCGGCTCCGACGCGCCCGCCCGGGTGAGCCGGCGGGCCAGGCAGTCCAGCGCGTGCGCGGCGATAGCGGCCTTGTCGGGGGCCACGGTGGTCAGCGACGGCACGCTGTACCGGCCGTCCTCGATGTCGTCGAACCCGACGACCGCCAGGTCGCGGGGGACACCCAGGCCGCGGTCGGCCGCGGCGCGCAGGGCGCCCAGCGCGAGCTGGTCGGTGAAGCAGAAGACGGCGTCGGGCCGGTGGCCGGCGTCGAGCAGGTGACGCATCGCGTCGGCGCCGTCGCGGCGGTGCAGCGCGGTCACGGGGACCTCGACCGTCGGCAGGTCCGCGTTCCGCAGCGCCCGGCGGTAGCCGGTGAGCCGCTGCTGCGCCGTGCCGTTCGCGAGGTGGGGCTGCGGTCCGATGGCGGCGATCCGGCGGCGTCCGGTGGCGACGAGGTGAGCGGTCGCCTCCTCGGCGGCGGCGACGTTGTCGATGGCGACGTGGTCGAACAGCCCGTCGGCGTCCTGCTCGCCGAGGAGCACCAGCGGCGGCGCGTCCGGGCGGCGCTGCAGTTCGGCCGGCGACAGTGCCCACGGGCTGACGATCAGGCCGTCGACGACCTGCCGCGGCATGCCGTGCATGAGCCGCTCCTCGCGGTCGCGGTCGCCGTTGGTCTGGTCGACCAGCAGCGTCCACGAGCGTTCGTCGGCGCCGCGGGTGAGCAGGTCGGCCAGCTCGCCGAAGTACGGCGACGCGATCTCCGGGATCACCAGCCCGACCAGGCCGGAGCGTCCGCCGCGCAGGCTGCGGGCGGCGGCGTTGGGTCGGTAGTCCAGCTCCTCGATGACCCGCAGCACCCGGGCGCGGGTCTGCGGGGCGACGAGCGGGAAGTCGTTGACGACGTTGGAGACCGTGCGCGGCGAGACGCCCGCCCGCTCGGCGACGTCCTTGATGCTGGCACCCACGGATCGATCATAGTCAGCACTTGCCACGTTGCATGCCACGTTGCAACATGACTGTCATGACGACCACCGTCGATTACCGCGCCGAGCTGTACCGGGACGGCATCACCGCCCTCCGCGGCGCCTTCACCACCGCATGGGCCGACGCGATGCGCGAGGACATCGAGGTCGCGTTCGCCGAGGCCCGCTCCCGCGAGGGCGGTGCCGTCGGCCGCGGCCCGAACCGCTGGTACGTGGAGATCCATCCCGAGCAGCTGCGCGGGTTCGTCGAGCTCGTGACGCACCCGTGGGTCACCGCCGTGTGCGAGGCCGTGCTGGGGCCGGAGTACGAGATCGTCGAGCTCGGCTTCGACACGCCGTTCCCCGGCGCGCGGGTGCAGCCGTGGCACCGCGACTTCCCGATGCCCGACGTGACGCGGCGCGAACGGACGCTGAACTCGTTGGCGTTCAACCTGACCGCCGTCGACACCGTCGAGGAGATGGGACCGTTCGAGATCGCACCCGGCACCCAGTTCGACGACGGGGCCGACTTCGAGCACGGGATGTTCCCGCCGAAGGAGCGCTACGGCCGGTACCAGGAGCGGGCGGTGCGCAAGTACCCGCGGCGGGGCGACATCTCGGCCCGGTCGGCGCTGACCGTCCACCGCGGCACGCCGAACGTGTCGGCGACCGCCCGTCCGGTGCTGGTGCTCGGGGTGGACGCGCCGGGCGCCGGCAACGGCGAGCGCCACGACCTGGCCGTGACGCACGGCTACTGGGCCGCCCTGCCCGACTCGGTGAAGGCGCACCTGCACTGCCCGGTGGTCGACGAGCTGACGCCGATCCTCCAGAAGCACACGATCGAAGGGCTCGTCATGGGTGAGGCGTAGGGCCTTCCCGCCGGGGTACACCATTCCCGTGAGGCACAACGGAACTCCGGCGGTGGCCGCGTCGGGCGTCTGGATCGACGACTCCGGCCAGCGACAGCCCGGCGGCGAGGCGCACGCCTGGTTCCCCGGTCAGAACCAGACGGCGTGCGGACGCCCGCTCAACCGGGCGCGCCTGTACGGGCTGGCGCACGTCCCGTTCGACTACCGCCGCACCGACCATCTCGACGCCGCCGACCGCATCGGCTGGATCTGCCCCCGCTGCGTGGCGGCCACGACCCCGAGGCCCCGCCGCACGCGAACCTTCCACCGCCCGTAGCCCCCCGCTGACGGAACCCGTACACGGGTGCCCCCCGGGGTGGGAGCTCGAGACGTTCACAGATCTTGGACACTTGTGCATCGAA
>NZ_BOPH01000155.1 GCF_016863655.1 Virgisporangium ochraceum | reverse complement strand
CCCCTCATCGGCCAGCAACTGCGCCACCTCCGGCGCATCGGACGCCAACGCCACCGTCGGCTCACCCACGAGCCCGACCCGCTGCAACGGCTTACGCGCCCCCACCCGGCTGAGCGCCTTCACGACCATCCCACGCTTCATCGCAACCTCGCTGGTGAGCTGTCACTCCGCGGCCCGTGCCCCCTGACCGTAACCGAGCCGACAGGCGCCGCCCGTCACCAGTTCCGCCACGGACCGGTTAACCCTCCGGTTGGCACCGAATCCGCCGCCGCTCCGCACCACCTCGAGAGGGACCAGTGCACATCCGCAGGGTTGGGAGACGGAGGCCGGGCCGGATGGCGGTCGTCGGCCTCGGGCTGGTCGCCGTGATGGCGACCGCGACAGGCTGCTCCGACGGCGACACCGGGCCGCTGCCCCAACCGGGCGCGAACCCGTTGACGACCCCGGTGTCGCCCGTTCCGGCGTCGGCCCTGCCCGCGTCGGCGGCAAGCGCCGATCCGGCCGGCCCGGTCGATCCGGGCGGCGCGGCTGATCCGGCCGACCCGGCCGGCGCACCCGCAGACAGGGGCTCCCGGGATCCGGTCGGCGCCGGGCACCCGCCCTCGGCCTCGATCTCCGCGAGCGGGACGGGTGCGCGCCAGTCGGGCCGGCGCCGGCGACCGGACTTCATCGACGGGTTCTTCGGCAGCAACAACGGCAACGCCTGCGACCCGTACCGGGCCGGTACCACCGGAATCACGGTGCGACTCAAGCGCCTCGACGACACGATGCTGTGCTTCGACGACTTCCGCCTCGACCGCGCGGTCGTCGTCACGCTGACCTCCCCCACCGGAGCCGTCCGGCAGTTCCCGGCCGACAAGGACGACGACAACGGATGGTTCTGGCGCGTGGCGGCGGACGTGAGCGACACGCTCTTCCCGGATCCGGGACGCTACACCTTTGCCGCGACGGGCACCGTCGGGTCGACGCGGAAGACGACGTCGGGTTCGGTCGTCGTCGCGCCGGCCCGGCGCCCAGGGGCGATCCTGAAGGGCGACATCGCCGGACGGTTCGCGGTCCGCGGGGGAAGGATCATCGTGGACGTGGCGGGGTTCGCCGCCGGAACGACCGTGTATCTCACGGTGTACGGTCCGGGGGCAAGACGACACGGCTACACGGCCCTGGTGGACCTCCCGGAGCTGGTGACGAACGAGCGGGGTGAGGGATCCGCGCGGTGGACGCTGCCGGCCGGAGCCAGGCCGGGGCCCTACGGCATCTGGGTCGACCCCCTGTCGACCACCGACCCCGGATGCCGCTTCGATGGCGGCCTCTGTCTCCTCTTCGAGACCGAGTAGTGGCGCCGCCCCGGCCGGTCGACGCGCTCGTGCGGATCAGCCTGCTGCCCGTCCGGCGCCTGCGCCTCGGTCCACCCGCGACCCGGCTCGCGCGCCGCGACGCGCGACCCCGCACGCCCGCGGCCGCGTCGGCGCCCCTCGACTGGGCGGTCCAGTACGCGGTGCCCCTGCTCGGTGTGGCGGGCGCGGCCCTGTACGGGGTGCTCCGCCTCGCCTACGTGTTCTTCTACCTCCAGCTCCGCGCGACACCGGAGGAGGTCGGCTACGGATACCTGGAGGTGCTGTCCAGCCAGCTCATCGGTGCCATCGAGCTCGTGCTGCTCGTGACGGCCGTCCTCTTCCTGGCGGGCATCGCGGTCCACGGCGCCCGGCGGGCGCTCGGGAGGGTGTCACGCGGCCGGGCGGCACCGCGCCCGCTGCGCCCCGTGCTCGTGCGGATCGCGGTCCGGGCGGCCGCGACCGCGGTCGCCGTCGTCCTCGCCGGCCTTCCCGCCCTCGCGTGGCACCAGGGCGCGAAGGCTAAGAGCGGCCTGACCGTCCGCAACGTGTACGTGCTCCACACGGTCCGGTTGCCGGTGCTGGCGGTTCAGGCGGTCCCGGCGTCGGTGGCATGGGTCAGCGAGACGCCGCCCGGGCTCCTCGACATCAGCGCGCGGCGCTGTCTCCTGTACCTCGGGCAGGCCGCCGGAACGGCCGTGTTCTACGACGTGAGCAGCCGGGAGAGCATCCGGGTACCGACCTCCCTCGTCGTGGTCTCCCTCCACAACGCCGACGGTGTTCCCTTCGACTGCTGACCACCGACCGTCAGCCGAGTCCGATGCGTTGCAGGGCGAGGGCGATGTACCGGCGGGGTGCGCGCCGGTCCCAGCCCCACGGGAAAGGCGGCAGTTCCTCGTGTTCCCTGGCCTCGACGAGAACGGTCAGGGCGTCGTCCGGCACGCCCCGGCCGACGCGGTACGCGAGGGCGACCGCGGCCGTGAGCCGGACCGGGAACGAGCCGTGGTGGAGCAGTTCCGCCGCCCGGGACGCCACCTCCGGGTCGCGGTCGGACAGCCAGCGGCGGTAGGCGTCGGCGTGGGTGGCGGCCGCCCGGTAGGCGTCGGCGTCCCACTTCTCAGCGCACGCGTCGGCGAGGTCGACCCAGTCGTCGGTCAGTTCCTCCTCTTCCTCCTCGCGGCGGTACACCCGCTCGATGACCAGGGCCTCCTGCTCGCCGGTCACCGTCGGGCCGTCGAAGGCGGCGTCCGGGTCGAACGGCAGGTCGCCGTCGTCGCGGGGGCCGATGCCCACGTCGCGCAGCAACGCGGTCAACGCACCGCGGTCGGCGGTGGTGGGGTCGTCGACCAGCCGCACGAGGAACGGCACCACGTGGGCGCTCACCTGCCAGCGGGTCCCCTGATGGACCACGGCGTCGGACAGTCCGACGAGGGCCGTGCGGCGCGCGTCGCGGTCCGTCGAGCGCAGCGCTTCGAGGTGATGCGGCACGTCGGCCGCCGACCCGTACGTGCCGTGCAACGCGGCCCAGTCGACGTCGTCGAGTTCCACGCACGGATTATCGACCCACGCTACGGTGGACGGTCACACCCGGAGGGGGGCGGACATGGCGGTAGGGATCTTCGCGGGCATCCCGGTACGCGAATACGGGACCGCGCTGGAGTGGTACAAGCGGCTGTTCGGTGCCGAGCCGTCGTTCTATCCGAACGACATCGAGGCGGTGTGGCAGCTCGCCGAGAACCGGTACGTGTACATCATCCAGGATCCGGCCCGGGCCGGCGGTGCCGTCAGCATGGTCTGGGTCGACGACCCGGTCGGCGAGGTGGCGGGGATCGCCGCGCGCGGCCTGGAGCCGGTCGACATCGAGAAGCACGACTCCGTCTGGAAGTACGTCTTCCACGACAACGACGGCAACGAGCTCGGGATCGGCGGCGACGTCTCGGGATCCGACGATGACCGGACTGTGAACGCGCCCGGTTAACGTCCGCGGCATGCGGACCATACCGATGCGCCTCGAACCCGGAACCGACCTGTACAAGGCCCTGCACGCGGCCGTCCGGCGGGAGGGCCTCACCGCGGCGTGGGTGATGACCTGCGTCGGCAGCCTGTCGCGGGTCACGGTGCGGCTCGACGGGATCCGCGTCGAGGAGGACGCGTTCGAGATCGTCTCGGCGGCCGGCACGCTCGGCCCCGACCGGATCCACGTCCACCTGTCGGTGGCCGACCCGAAGGGGACGATGATCGGCGGCCATCTGGTGACCGGCTGCGTCGTGGCCGCTGAGGGCACCGTGGAGCTCGTGCTCGGCGCCGACGACGCGTGGCGGTTCGGACGCGAACGTCACCCGGACACGGGCTTCGACGAGCTGGCCATCAGCCGGACGACGACGCCGTAGACCCACGCCGCGGGCACGCAGCCGAACTCGCGCGAGTCGATGCTCGCGTCGGCATTGTCGCCCAGGACGTGGTACGTGCCGGGTGGCACGCCCGCGTCACCCGGCAATCCCGTGACGCGCTTGAGGATCCAGCCAGCCGGCATCGCGATGAGGGTGATGTCGCCGCGCCGGACCCTGCGGGTGCGGCGGACCAGCACCCGGTCGCCGTCGCGCAGCGTCGGCGCCATGCTGGAACCGTCGACGACGGCGATGCGGATCACGGCACCGGCTCCCGGTACCCGTCGGCCTGGCGGGCGAACAGCCGCGCGTAGGTGCCGTCGGCCCGTAGCAGCGCGGCGTGGTCGCCCTCCTCGACCACCGTGCCGCCGTCGAGCACGACGATGCGGTCGGCGTCGCGGAGCGCGGAGAGCCGGTGCGAGACCAGCACGCTGGTGCGACCGGCGCGGTGCGCGCGCAGCATCCGGTGGACCTCGTACTCCGCGTCGGCGTCGAGCCCGGCGTTGGGTTCGTCGCAGATGAGCAGGTCGGCATCGGCGCGTACGACGGCGCGGGCGAGCGCGACGCGTTGCCACTGGCCACCGGACAGGACCACGCCGGTCGCGTCGTTCTCGCCCAGGAACAGGCGGGTGAGCTGGGTGTCGTATCCGTGCGGGAGGCCGGCCAGCGTCCCGTGCGCGCCGGCCAGCCGGGCGGCGGCCACGATACGTCCGGGGTCGTTGACGGCGTCGGCGTCGCCGAGACCGATGTTGTCGGACGCGGACAGCTCGTAGCAGGCGAAGTCCTGGAACACCGCGCCGATGCGTCGGCGCAGCGACCGCGGGTCGAGGTCGCGCAGGTCGACGCCGTCCCACCGGATGGAGCCGCGGGTCGGGTCGTAGAACCGGCACAGCAGTTTGACCACAGTGGACTTACCGGCGCCGTTCAGACCGACCAGCGCCATCGACGTTCCACAGGGGACGGTCAGGGTCACACCCCGCAGCACCCACGGGTGCTCAGGCGAGTACCGGAACCACACGTCACGAAGCTCGATACCGCGTGACAGCGGCGGCGCCGCGACGGCGGACCCCGCGACAGGCAGGTCGGTGCCGGCGGTCACCACGTCGCGGTGGTGGCCGAACAGCAGGAGGTGCTGGTGGGTGGTGGCCGTCTGCGTGACCAGGCCGGTCAGCGCGCCCTGCACACCGGCGACGGCGCCGACGAACATCGACACGTCGCCGACCGTGAGCCGGCCCGCCCGCGCCGCGACGACGGCCCACACGAGCCCGCCAGCGGCCACGCCCGCGCTCAGCAGCACCAGCAGCGCCTGGGTACGCAGCTCGTGCCGGTCGACCCGGCGCAGCGCGGCGTCGGCGGTGCGCCGGTCGGCGAGCATCCGTTGCCGCAGCAGCGACCCGGTGCCGAACACCCGCAGCTCCTTGACCGCCTCCACCGAGGACAGCAGCGTGAGGTAGAAGAACTCGCGCCGCTCGACCGGGCCGATGTCCCACATCGCCGCCGCCCGCCGGCGGGCGACCACCAGCTGCGCGGCGAACGCGGGTGCCGCGGCGACCACGACGATCCCGGCCATCAGCGGGCTCAGCACCAGCAGCGAGCCGAGGAACCCGACGAGGGCCAGGCAGGCGCCCAGCACGCCGACGGCGCCGTCGAGCACGCCGTTGGGGCTCGACACGCCGGCCCGCTGGGCCAGCCGCAGCCGGTCCACGAACGCCGGTTCCTCGAACCGGCCGAGGCCGACGAACCGGCCGACCGCGGACATCAGCTCGTCGCGGCTGCGCACCCCGACCCGACGCCCGAGCTCGGCCCGCACGTACCGGACCGCGTGCGGCGTCACCGCGGCCACCAGCCCGACGGCGCCTAGCCCGACGGCGTACCACCCCAACGGGCCGGCACCGCCCACGAGGCCGTCGATGACGAGCTTCGTCAGCCACGTCGCGACGACGGGACCGGCGGCGCCGAGCAGGTTCAGGACCACCAGACCCGTGACGCCCCACCGCGACGCGCGCCACGCCAACGCCACGGCGGCCAGCGCGGTGCGCACCGGTCAGACCGCCACGAGGTGCGGGATCGCGGCGAGGTCGGTGCCGCTGGCCTCGATCCGGCCGCCGTCACCGACGAGCGCGAACGCGGGGAACCCCCGGACGCCGAACGCGGTGGACAGTTCCCCACCCGGCGGTTCGACCACTGTGGACACCGCGTCACCGAGCGCGGCGACCATGTCGTCGGCGCTCATGTCGTCGGCGCTCCCGCCGTCGCCGACGACGACCGCGACCGTGCGACCCGCCGGCGCCCGACGCGCCCGCGCGACGAACTCCGGAAGGCGCTCGTGGCACGGCCCGCATCCGGGTGAGAAGAACCCGACCAGGGTCGGCGGGTCGAAGGCCGGGTCGACCCGCGAGCCCGGCGGCAGCACGACCGCCGGTGGCTCCACCCGGATCCGGCGGGCCAGGCCGAGCGTGAGCAGAAGGTTGAGCAGACACAGCAACGTCAGCATCGTGATGGCGACGATCATCGAGGTTCCTTCCTGTGTGCCGCCGGGCCGGGCGCGACACCGCCCGGCCCGGCAGGAGCCGACCGTCAGAAGCAGGTGTCGCACCACAGCCCGCTGCCGGGCGACTTGCAGCACTCGCGGACGGAACCGTCCGGGCACGTGCCCACGGCCCAACAGCCGCACGCCGACGCCCGGACCCGGGGCACGACCATGCCCAGGAGCCGGTCGCCGAGCGTTTCCAGCATCTTCACCATCGAGGAACACCACCTTTCGTGACTCGTTTCGGCATCTGCCGGAGCACGCTAGGTGGAGGCGTTCAGAGTCGGGTCACGGTTTCCTCATCGGCGCCGACAGCGCGGGCGAGGACCCGCCGGGCGGTCGCCTCGTCGCGCCGGTACCCGGTGTCCCGTTGGATCGCCAGGGCGCTGCGCACCTGCTCGGCCGCCGCCGCCGGGTCGTCGGCCAGGCGGGCTTCGGCGAGGGCCAGCCGGGCGTCGCACTCCAGCAACCGGAACCCGTGCCGGACGGTCACGGCCAACGCCTCCCGCGCGAGGTCGATCGCGGCGCGGACCCGGTCGCGGGCCAGGCTCCCCCGCGACAGCCCGATCAGGGCCTCGGCCTGACCGTGGTGGAAGGCGGCACCGACCGCGAGCGACCGGGCGTGCCCGTACCCGGCGGACGACACGTCGGCCCGGCCGCTCCGCCCGTGGATGCCGGCCCGGGCGTTGCGGACGTTCACCTCGATCCGACGGTCGCCGATCTCCGTGGCGACCGTCAGCGCCTCCTCGGCGCACTTCGCGGCCAGGTCGAGGCGACCGGCGTCGGTGTGCACCCGGGCGAGGTAGTCCAGCGAGTTGGCGACGCCGGCGCGGTTGCCGACCGCCCGGTGCAGCGCCAGACCGGCGGTGAGGTGCTCGAGCGCCTCGTCGAGGCGGCCCATCCGCCACACCGCGCCGCCCAGGTTGCTGAGGTCGGCGGCCGCACCGGACCGCGACTTCCGACGCCGGTCGTCGGCCAGCGACCGGCGGTAGGCCGCGGCGGCCTCCGCCAGCCGGCCCGCCCTGCCGTGCACCGCGCCCAGGTTGCTCAGCGCGGCGAGCGCGCCGCTGACGAGCCCGCACCCGTCGTAGAGCGCCTGTGCGGCGCAGAAGTGCGCGGCGGCCCGGTCGAGCTGGCCGAGGTTGTCGTAGGCGAGGCCGAGGTTGTTGTGCGCGGCGGCCTCACCGGCCTTCCAACCGGCCGCGCGGGCGAGTTCCAGCGCCGGTCGCAGGTAGGTGACCGCCTCCCGGTACCGGCTCGACGCGATGTGGACGCCGCCGAGGTGCCGGTGTGCCGATGCCCGCGCCGACGTGTCACCGAACCGCTCCGCGGCGGCGAACGCGGCCTCGGCGACCATCGTCCAGTCGGCGCCGTAGCGGCGTAGGAACAGGTAGCCGCCCATGGCGTCGGCCAGCAGCCAGGCCAACTCACGCCCGGCCGCGGCCGCCTCGACGACGGTGGCGACGAGGGTGGGCCGTTCGGTGTCCAGCCACGCGCCGGCCGCACAGTCGTCGTCGAAGGCCCGTGCCGTCTCGACGGGTGCCGTGACAAGCCGCGGCGAGGACGGGTACAGCACATCGGCGGCGGCACCGGCGGCACCGAGGTAGAAGGCGTCCAGCCGGTCGACCGCCGCGGCGGTGCCGGCGCTCCCGGCGGCCCTCGCCCGCTCTCCGGCGTACAGCCGCAGGAGGTCGTGCATTCCGTACCGGCCGGTGGAGCGCCGCTCGACCAGGTTCGCGCCGGCGAGCCGCTCCAGGGTCCGGGCGGCCTCGGCCGGCTCGACGTCGGCCAGCGCGGCCGCGGCCGGCACACCGATGTGTGGGCCCGCCGCGACGCCCAGCAGCCCGAACATGCGCCGGCCCGCCGGTTCCAGCGCGGCGTAGGACAGGTCGAACGCCGCGCGCACGGCCGCCTGGTCGTCGGCGTCGATGGTGAGGGAGTCCAGGCGGTCGGTGTCGCGCAGCCGCGCGATCTGGTCGACCACACCGTGACCGGCACACGCGCTCACGTTCGCCGCGGCGATCCGGATCGCGAGCGGCAGGTAGGCGCACAGGCGGGCCAGGTCGCCGTACCCGTCCGGCTCCTCCGCCCCGACGATCCGGCTGAGCAGGTCGACGGCGTCCCCGGCGGTGAGCACGTCCAGGGCCAGCCGGCGCGCGCCGTCCCGGGCGACGAGACCACCGAGCCCGCGCCGGCTGGTGACGACCACCCGGCAGCCCGGCCCGCCCGGCAGCAGCGGCCGCACCTGGTCGGCGTCGGCCGCGTTGTCGAGCACGACGAGCACCCGCCGGTCGGCGAGCAGGCTGCGGTACAGGGCACTGGCCTCGGTCAGTCCCACGGGAATCTGCCTGCCGGCGACTCCGAGCGCCGACAGGAACTCGCCCAGCACCCGCAGCGGCGCCGCGGGCGGGTCGGTCGAGAACCCGGCGAGATCGGCGAATAGCTGCCCGTCCGGGAACTGCCGGCGCACGCGGTGCGCCCATCGCACGGCCAACGTCGTCTTTCCCACCCCGGCCATCCCGGCGACGACCATCGTCGACGGTCCCGGGTGCTCCGGCAGCAACCCGTCGAGCGCGGCGAGCTCGTGTTCGCGTCCCGTGAAATCTCCGACGGTTGCGGGCAACTGCGCGGGGACCGCGTGCGCGCCGGGCTGTGCGGTCGCGTCGGCCGGCTCCGGGGCGACGTCCCGGTCCGGCACCAGCAGACCCGGGTCGCCGCGCAGGATCGCGACCTCCATCCGTTGCAGCGCCTCGCCGGGATCGAGTCCGAACTCGTCGGCGAGCCGCTGCCGCGCGTCCCGGTAGGTCTGGAGAGCGGCGCCCGCCTGTCCGCTGCGGTACAGGGCGAGCATCAGCTGGAGGACGAGCCGCTCGCGGTCCGGATGGGCCCGCACCGCGGTCGTCAGCTCGACCAGCACCTGTGCGTGACACCCGAGCCGCAGCCGCGCGTCGACCCTGTCCTCGACGGCGCTCAGCCGGGCCTCCTCCAACCCGAGCGAGAGCCGCAACCGGGTCTGCTCCGGTGCGATCCCGGACAGCGCCGGCCCCGTCCACAACGCCAACGCCTCGTCGAGCACGGCGACCTTCGCCGCATCGTCGTCGGTGTCCGCGGCCCGGTCGAGCAGGACCTGGAAACGACCGACGTCGATGCGGTCCGGATCGGCCCGGAGCACGTACCCACCGCCCCGGGTGTCGATGGTCAACTCGTCCCCGCCGTCGGCCGACAGCGCCGACCGCAGCCCGCTGACGCACACGCGGATCGCGTGCGTGGCGGTGCGCGGCGGCCCGTCCGGCCAGGCGAGGTCGACCAACCGCTCGACCGGCACCAGGCGGTTCACCTCCAGCGCCAGGACCGCGAGAACGAGCCGTCGCCGTCGAGGTCCCAGGTCGATGGGACCGGCAGCGCGGTCCACCCGCACCGGTCCCAGCAGACGGATCTCCGCACCCGCACGGCGCATCCCCGACGCACCTAACCCCAGATGAGGCAACAATGACCCGGCTGTGACCGCACGGGCCAACGATAGGTGCTGATCAACGCCGCCCGGGTGCCGAAGTCGCCACCGCGACACGACCCGCGAGACGTTAGCCTCAGGCGGGACCCGATCGTGGAAGGGCTGGCGCGTGGTGTTGTGGGCCGCGTTCATACCTGTCCGGTCGGTGGAGGCGCCGGAAACCCCGGCGGACTGGGTGGCCGGTACCGGAACGGTCGAAGGCTGGTCGGTGTTCGTTGCGAGATCCACCGGTCCTTCGAGCCGGACGGATCCCTGCACCACCAGCTCCCGGCCACGATCACGGTCACGGTCGAGAAGTACCTCCTCGGCGACAGCGGTCTGCACGCGGTCCGCGACCTCGTGCGAAGCGCCGCCACCACACTCGACGCCGTCACCGGCCACCTCCACGGCTCGGGAGGCTCCGGCTCCGGCCGCTTCGTCCATTCACCGTTCGAGCAGCGTCGCCGAGCCGAGTGGAACGGCGATCCGCCCGGCTCGACCCGCTGGCCGCTATCACTCCCACCCGCTGGCAGCCGCCCCGGGAGGGTTCGCGGGCCGGCTGACCGCGCCCGCGTCAACGGGTGGACAACAGCAGCGTGGCGAGCTCGCCCGGGTGGGTGAGCATCACGTCGTGCGGGCCGTCGACCGCCACGGTCGGATAGCCGCTCGCCAGCTCCCGGAACGGCATCTGTTCCTGGGCGGTGACGACGGCCAGCGCCGGGATCGCGTCGACCGCGCCGGTGAGGGAAGCCGGGTCCAGGAAGCTCTTCAACGGATGGGGTCGCAGGCGCTGTTCCAGCCACGCCACGTCGGTCGGGTCGGTGACGCCGAACGCGCCGGCGCCCGGTGACGGAACGAGCCCGCGGTCGGCCATGCTCTCGACGGCCGGCCTGAACCAGGGTGGGGCGAGGTCGGCGAGGCCGGCGCCGTGCGGGCCGATCCAGCCGTCGACGAACACCAGCCGGCCCACGCGTTCCGGACGTCGGTCGGCCGCCTGCCGCACCACCATTCCGGCGTAGCTGTGGCCGACGAGCACCAGGTCGCCCGGTAGGGCATCGATCGCGGTGACCACCTCCCGCGCGTGGTCCGCCAGTCCCACCTCCGACCCGACGGTCAGGTCGGGCGCCGCGGTTCGGGCGCCGGCGGCTTCCAGCAACGGCCTCAGCCGGTCCCAGGCCCACGCGCCGTGCCAGGCGCCGTGGACGAGCAGAAAAGTGTCCACCGGTCTCTCCCCTCTTGCTCTTTCACACCAGGAACTTATACCTTCAACTTCCTGTTTTTGAAGTAGCGAAGGAGGGGAAGTGGCTCTTTACACCGCAGAAGCCCGCGTGACCGGCGGCCGCACCGACGGGCACGGCCGTACACCGGGCGGCGAGCTGGACGTCCGCATCCGGATGCCCAAGGAGCTGGGCGGCGACGGCTCGGGCACCAACCCGGAGCAGTTGTTCGCCGTCGGTTACGCGGCCTGCTTCGAGGCCGCCCTCGACCTGGCGGCACCGGGCCGCACGCTCGACACGACGATCGACGCCCGGGTGTCGCTGCTCCCGGCCGACGGCGGCGCGCTGAAGCTGGGCGTCGAGCTGGACGTGTCCCTGCCCGGCACCGACGACGCGGCCGAGCTGGTCCGCGCCGCCCACCGGATCTGCCCGTACTCCCACGCGATCCGGGGCAACGTCGGTGTGGCGTTCACCGTCAACGGCGTGCCGTTGGCGGTCTGAGCCTCATCCCCGCGGCACGGGGAACATCGACCGCAGCCTGCGGGCGGCCTGCCGGTCGCCGGTGACGGTGGTTCCGCCCGCGCGGACCGCCTCCGCCGCGCTGAGCCGGCCGGCCGCCAGGTCGGCGAAGACGTCGCCAGTGGTCTCGACGACCACGTCGGGGTGCTGCGCCGGTCCGTGCACGGACTCGATCGTGCCGTGGTGCACCCGGACGTGGAAGACGTCGTCGTCGACGCGGAACTCGTAGACGGCGCTCACGTCGGCGGCCGCCGCGGGGTCGAATCTGGCCTGCATCCCCAGTACCGCCCAGCCGGGCCGGAACGTCTCGCCCTCGTCGCGCTCGCCGTAGGCCCAGCGCATCCCCCAGCCGGCCAGCGCCATCACGACCGGCTCCAGTTCGGCGCCGGCCTCGGTGAGGGCGTACGCCGCGGTGCGCGCCGGTGGCGGCAGGGTCACCGGGCCCACCACCCCCGCGTCCTGCAGAAAACGTAGCCGCGCGGCGAGCAGGCCCGTACCCATGCCGGGAAGGTTGGCCTGCAGGTCACCGAAGCGTTTGGGACCGGTGAGCAGCTCGCGCACCAACAGCAGCGTCCAGCGTTCCCCGACGACGTCGAGCGCCCTCGCGGTGGCGCAGTACTGGTGGTAGGAGCGGCGGTTCACACTTCAGAATCCTAGTGCCCACGCTTCACTCTCATGGCGCGAAGTACTCCGACATCATGCGGCTGACCCATTCCGGCTGGGTGACGCCGCGCGGCAGGAACTCGACCATCGCCGGCTTCAGGTCGACCACCGGCGTGCCCGAGACCGCGTCGAGGCCCACCACGGTCAGCTCGCGGCCGTCGACGGACACGATGGCGCAGGAGGTCACCCCGATGCGGTTCGGTCTGCGGGGACCGCGGCCGGCGAACACGCCCATGGGCGGGAGGTCGGCGCGGCCGCGGTAGGGGCCGGGTTCGCGGTGGTCGTCGGTCTCGGGGAAGCGGTCGAAGACGAACAGGACCTCCACGTGGGAGAAGCCCTCCAGACCCTGCAGACACGCGTCGCCGAAGCGCTCGTCGACCGTGATCGTGCTGCGGACGGCTCCCCAGTTGTCGGTGTTCCGCACGTCGGTCCGGTCATTGCGTACGACGCCGATGGGGGTGATCTCCATCGCCGGTCACCCGACCAGCAGCAGCGCGCCGACCGCGATCATCGCCGCGGCGGTGGCTCCGTGGACGCCGAACGCGGTCGCCCTGGAGCCGTTGCTGCGCAGCACGATCAGCGCGTCGCCGACGGGTATGACCGCGGCGGTCAGGATGAGCCAGCCGAGCAGGTCGGGTGGCCCCGCGACCAGCGCGACCAGGACGAGCAGCCCGGTCGCCAGGTCGCGCACGGCCTTGACCCGCAGCCAGGCCTGGAACGTGTGGTCGGCGACCGGCGTGCCGGGGATTCCGAAGCCGGCCGCGGCCGCCGGCGACCGGAAGACGTTCGCGGCCAGGAAGAGGCCGAACAGTCCGACCAGGCCGGCGAGCACGGTGGCGATGGTGGTGAGCATGGATTCCTCCGCGGCGATCGTTCTAGCGTTGCTCGATTCGCTAGCAACGCTAGATTATCAACGAAAGGAAGACTAGCGCTGCTAGGATCGGCGCATGTCCGCCGTCAGCGAACGTCGCGAACGCGAACGCGCACACCGTCACCAAATGATCATCACGGCCGCGCGCGAACTCGCGGAGGCCGAAGGCTGGGACGCCGTGACCACCCGCCGGCTGGCCGACCGGGTCGAGTACAGCCAGCCGGTCCTGTACAGCCACTTCCACGGCAAGGACGCCATCGTGAGCGCCGTCGCCCTGGACGGGTTCGCCGAGCTGGCCGCGCACCTGCGCGAAGCCCGGCAGGCGGCATCCGGACCGGCCCTGCGCGCCGTCTGCGTCGCGTACCTGGAGTTCGCGGCCCGGCGACCCGCCCTCTACCAGGCCATGTTCATCCTGCCGACCGACCTGAGGTTCGCCAGCGACGAGACGCCCGCCGTGATGCGGGCCGGTTTCGACGAGTTCGTCAGCTGCTTCCCACCGGACGACGACCGCCGCGACCTGCGCGCCGAGGTGGCGTGGAGCGCCCTGCACGGCATCGCCCTGCTGGCCGGGAGCGGCCGCATCCCCCCGGCCCGACAGGACGAACGCATCGACCTCCTGGTCACGGCGATGACGTCGACGCGGTAGGCGTGAGGCGCTGTCAGGCGGTACCCAGGACGCGGGAGAGCAGCGCCCGCCGGCTGCGCGTGCCGGTCTTGTCGAAGATGGATTTCAGGTGGTCCTGAACGGTGTTCCCGCTGAGGAACATCCGGGCCGCGACGGTGCGGGTGTCCGCACCGGTCGACAGGTGGTGCAGCAGTTCCCTCTCCCGGACGCCCAGCCCGCAGGCACGGGCGAACACGGCGGTCCGCTCGGTGGCCGTGCTCTCCTCGATGGTGACCGCGATCTGGGCGTCCGCGCCGGTCGGCGGACCGAGACGCGCGGCGCGCACCGTGAGCCAGCGCGCACCGCCGCAGGTCTCCAGTGACCAGGGCGGCGACGTCGTCGAGGACGGCCAACTCGCGCCGGTCGAACGCGCCGCCGAGGCGCCACAGGTCGAGGAACGCCCAGCAGCCGTACCGGTCCCGGAACACCACAGACGCGACATCGGTGACGCCGTGACCCCGCAGCAGGTCCCGCCAGACCCGGCTGTCCCCGGGCGCGTCCAGACATGCGGCCCCGGACAGGCCGGTCCACCGGTTGACCCGGGTGAGGTACTTGAGCCGGATGAGCCGTGGCAGCTCGGGCATGAGCGGCGGCGGCACGGAGCCAGTGGCGCCACCCCGACAGACGTCTCCGGATCGGTCAGCACCCACACGTACGCGTCGAACGGCCGCACGGCAGGCTCACCGTCCACACCTCACCCCCACGGCGGTCAACGCCGGGCCGGTGGCGACGCTGGCCGCGAGCCGGTATCAGCGGGTCTCGGCGTCCAGACGGGCGGTTCCCGTTCGACGTGGCCGTTCCATGCCTGCTCAGTCGCGCCGCAGCTTGGCTTCGATCTCCTTGAACTGGTATGCCACGTAGTCGCACGGGTCGTCTTTCGGGCCTTCGGACACCCACGTGATCCCGCCGGTGTCTGTGCCGATCCCGACGACCAGGGATCGCCCCCGGCCGATCGGTGCCACCATCGCACAGGTCCCCGTCTTGTTCTCGACGTCGATCGAGCCCTTGAACGCGACAGTGGTCTGCTTGGACTTCTGGCCGTCGACCGGAGGGAGCTTGAGGGCCGCGGCGACGGTGGCGGGCTCGCTGTCGCGGTACTCGACGGTGACGTGCGTGAGCGTGTCCTGCGCGGGCGGCGTCTTGCCAAACCTGCACCGGTTGGACTCGTTGACCTCGACCTGCAGCACGTACTTGTCCAGCTCCTCCTCGGTGAAGAAGTCGCATGGCCGGGAGGCGGCCGGATCGAAGGGGTCTTCCCCGCATCCGCCGAGCATCAGGACCATCGCCGCGATCACCGGGATCACGATTCCCACTCTCATGGCGGCCAGGCTAGCGTGGCCAACCACTCACGATGCGACATCTGTCCATGGCTGCTCCCGCCCGGACACGACAACCGGGTTCACCGGCGCGGTTCCGGCGAGCGCGGATGACGTTCACCGACCTGGTCGCGGACGGGGACGCTCACCTGCCGTGCTGCGCCGCTCCCTCACGCATCGCTTCACCGGGCCAGGTAGGCGATGACGTCGAGGACCCTGCGGCTGGGTGTCCCCTATCTGTCAGGCTGAGCTGAGACAGATGCTCTGAGCAGGGCGAGTACAGGAGGATCGACGTTGACGATGACTCGAGCCGACCGTAGGGCCGGCGTGACCGATGATGAACCGATGGGTCCTCGGGCGGAGCAGCCGAAGCGGCGGACGTTCACCGCCGAGTACAAGCTGGCGAGGTTGCCGAGTACGACGCGGCGACCGGGCCGGGTGCAAAGGGTGCGTTGCTGCGGCGGGAAGGGCTCTATTCGTCGCACATCATCGAGTGGCGGCGCGCCCGTGACGCCGGCGCGCTCGCGGGCGTGGCGGACAAGCCCATGCACCGGCCCGCAGCCAGACCGACCGGGACGCCGAGCGGTTGCTGGCGGAGAACGAGCGGTTGCGCGTAGAGCTGGCCCGGGCCAAGGCCGCGCTTGATGTTGTGGGAAAGGCACACGCGCTCTTGGGGCTGATCTCCGAGAGCGCTGACACCGATCCGCCGTCGAGCAGGTGATCGACGCCGCCTTCACTGATCTGGCGGCACCCGCCACGCCCGAACGTAGCGTCGAATACATGGCGACACTACGTATCGAGCACGCGATCACCGACTACGACACCTGGCTGCGGGCGTTCGACTCGTTCGGCGCCGCACGCGAGCGGGCCGGGGTCCGGCAACACCACATCCTGCGCCCCGTCGACGACGAGCGGTACGTCAGCATCGACCTCGACTTCGACTCCGTCCGCGCCGCCGAGGAGTTCGTCTCACCCTCAGCGACGGCGCCCACGGGAGCCCTCACCCCGCAGGGGTCTCGATCGCCTGCAGGATGGCGTACGCCACCTCGTCCACCGCCACCGTTCCGTGGGACGTGATGAACGGGTCGCCCTTGAGGTTGTGGACCCCGCCCGCGGTGAACGTGTACGCCTCACCCACCTGGTGCAGGCCGGTGCCGGGACCCACCACCTCGTCGGTCTTCTGGGCGCCGTTGCGGCCGAGCCCGCCGAACCGGTCGTTGGCGTCACCGAGGTTGCTGCCGGCCTGGCCGGCCAGCCGCGACGCGATCGCGTACGCGATGCCCACCGCGCGGTCCTTCTCGGTGTGGGTGACGATCACCGGGCCGGTCATCCGGCCCGGGTCGAGCACCGCCCGGAACGCGCCCGGCGCACCGCTGCTGTCGTACTTCGCCGAAAAACCGTAGTGGCTGAAGGCCGCCTGCAGCAGCGTCAACGAGTGGACCCGGTGGTGGCGGGCCGCCGCGGCCGACATGACCCGCGCCCCGAACGAGTGGCCCACGAGGTGCAGCGTCACCGGCTTCGCCGCGGCCAGCTCGCCCAGCAGCCCGGCGACGCCGGTGCGTCCGACGTCTCCGGACCGGTCGCGCATCGTGTAGTACGTCGTCAGGTTCAGCAGGTTGCGCGCGGCGCGCCGGAAGCCGCCGAAGCTGAACCCCGCCGCCCCACCGGCGCCGGCACCGACGCCGGCACCGCCGGGGACACCGGGCCCGAACGCCGCGGCGCCGCCGGTCTGCTCGGGCACCCGGGACAGTTCGAGGTCGGGACCGGAGGCCGCCGCGAACACGGTGTCGGTGTGACCGGAGCGCAGCGTCTCCGGCACCGGATCGTCGTCGGCGCCGTCGTCGTGCGTGGGCAGCATGCCGCGCAGGAGGGCGAGAAACTCGTCGCGGGCCGCGGCCGAGCCGTCCAACGCCGGCATCAGCTCCTCCAGCCGGGTGGCGGTGGCGGCGTCCTCGACCGACTCACCGACGCGCTCGGGCCGCCCGGCACCGACCGACGCGCCGCCGCCGGCGATGTCGTCGTCGTCGGCCCACCGGATCGACGGCCACAGCACACCGACGACCGCCAGACGGCGGTTGTCGGCCAGCACCGTGCCGCCGACGTCGTGGAGCCGGTCGGTGAGGTCGACGTAGAGCCGGCGGGCCCGGTCCATGTCGTTGTTCCAGCCGTGCGCGAGCACCAGCACGTCGGTGACGCCGGGCCTGCGCACCAGCGCGGTCGCGGCGTCGAGCTGCGCGCGGTCGTGCGCCGATCCGTCGGTCCTGAACTGAACGTCCGTGTAGTCGAACTTCATGGCTCGTCCTTCTGCCGTCGATGGTCAGACCGCCTGGATCGCGCGCATCGCGTCGACCAGTCCGTGTCCCTGGAAGTTGCGGGTGCGACCGAGATCGGTCGCCGATCTCGTGAGGATCTGCTTGACCTCCTCGGGGCGCCCGATGAACTCGCGGTGCACCGACAGGAACGCGGCCGCGACGCCGGAGACGTGCGGGGCGGCCATCGACGTTCCGGAGTTCTCGACGTACCGGGCGCCCGCCACGTGCTGCTGTGCGTCCGCGAGCAGCGTTCCGGCGCCGGCGCTCACGACCCGCTCCCCCGGCGCCACGAGGTCGGGCTTCTGCCGGCCGTCGCCGGTCGGGCCCTTGGAGGAGAAGTAGGAGACCCCGCTGACGAACGGCGTCACCGAGGTCGATCCCACCGTGATGACCCGCTCGGCGTTGCCGGGATCGTTGATCGTCATGTCGAACCCGAGCCGGATCCGTTGTTCGAGCGGGCCGAAAGCCCAGCCGTAGCCGGTGTTTCCGGCGGCCACCACGACGACGACCCCCGACCGCACCAACCGGTCGACCTCCCGGCACACGGGTGTCGACCCGGCCGAGAACCACGTCGGGTCGAACGGGTAGCCGACGGACAGGTTGACCCCGTGCACCCGCAGCGTGCGACCGTCGTCGTTGAGCTGCTGGATGTACCGCAACGCCGCGAGCAACGAGACCAGGTCACCGGATCCGTCGTCCCGCAGGACCTTGCACGACACCAGCTTGCACCGCGGCGCCATTCCGGTGACACCGGGCAGCTCCTGCGCGACGACACTCATCGAGCCCTGGTCGTCGGCGTACCATGCGGCGGCGAGGATCGGCCTGTCGCCGTTGGCGGGCGGCCGCTGTTCGCCGGCGATGATCCCCGCGACGTGCGTGCCGTGGCCGAACGCGTCGCGGGTCGCGTCGGCGTCGTCGGGGCCGACGAAGTTACGGTGCGCCAGGCGCCCGTTGACCGCCAGGTTGTCGTGCAACGCGAAGTGCTCGTGCGCGCGGTCGATGCCGGAGTCGAGGACGGCCCAGACGACGTCCTGTCCGAGCGCGTTGAACGCGCGGTGCGCGGCGGACGCCTTCGTGGTTCCGACGGTGCGGCAGATCAGGCCGTGCACCTCGAAGTTCGGCCAGATCCGGTGCATCGACCACCGCGGCGCGGGGCGCACCGGGTCCGAATGTTCCGCGGCGTCGTCGTGGTCACGCGCGTCCCCCTTCACGAGGTCGCGGATCTGCGGGACGGTCAACGTCGTGCCGACGTAGCTGCCCAGTTCGCGGACCTCGGTGGCCGGGGCGATCGTCGCGATCCGACCGACGATCTGCCGCCGCGCCGCGTCGACACCCTCCGGGTGGTTGTTGTTCAGCTCGATGACCAGGCCGATGCGCTCACCGTCGCCGGCGGCGGCCATCCGCTCGCGCAGCGGCGGCGAGATGACACTGTCGGGTACCAGTCTCGGCGAGGACGGCACCTGGTTGGTGCGCCCGGTCTGGTCGGGCACCGGCTCCACGCGTCCCGTCGACGTGGTGCCACCGCCCGCGGAGCGCCGGAACTCCGCGGGAATCTCGTTCGGGGAATGGTTCCTGTCGGTCACGTGGCCCTCCTCGCCCACCCGGGCTCCGGTCGTGTCGTGGGATGAGAGCCGCCGGGCCGGCGCGAAAATACCTGCGCCGTACCCTGGGTGGGTGCCGGCATCGAACGGGCCGTCCATCGCACGCGAGGCCGCCGATCGGGTGGTCGGTGCCGCGCTGCTCGTCCTCACCGCGCCGGCGACCGTCAGCGCCGCGATCGCCCTGCGGATCCAGGGCGCCGGACCGGTGCTGCGCCGGTCTCCGCGGCTGGGCCGCGACGGCGTCCCCTTCGATCTCTACCAGTTCCGGACGATGCGCGACGGCGACGGCGGCCCGCACCTCACGGCCGTCGGCGGGTTCCTGCGCAGGTTCTCGCTCGACCATCTACCGATGCTGGTCAACGTCGTCCGCGGCGACCTCGCGCTGGTGGGTCCGCGACCGACCGAACCCGACCGGGTCGACCTGGCCGACCCGCGGTGGCGCACCGTGCTGTCGGTGCGCCCCGGGCTGGTCAGCTACGCGATCCTGGTGCTGCGCGGCCGGTACAACGCGGCGTCGGCACACACCCGGCTCGCGCTGGAGGTCCGCTACACCCGGATGGCCGGCGTCGGCGTCGATCTGCGGCTGCTGGGCCGGGCCGCGGCCGCGATCGTCACCAGCCGCGGCAACGTGAAGGCGGGCACCCCTCGCGCACACCGGTGAGCGGGTCGATCGGTACCGGCCGATAGGCACTACGGACCGGACAGACGGTGTCCAAGGACCCTTCTGCCACAACGACCGGCGGTCGCAGACTCTCCATCAAAGGCTGCCAATGGAAGATCACCGGCAGCCGTGTCGCCTGATCGCCGACCTGAGGGGGGAGCGGTATGAAGGCCGTAGTTCTCGCCGCCGGACGAGGGACACGACTCGGAGCGATGACCAGTCTCCGGAACAAGTGCATGATCCCGCACCGGGGCAGGCCCATCGTCGAGCACATCGTGGCCCGGCTGGCCGACCTGGACCGTATCGACGAGATCGTCCTCGTGGTCGGCTACCAGGCCGACACCGTCATGCGTCACTTCGGCGACCGGTACCGGGGTGTGCCGGTCACGTACCACGAACAGTCCCGCCAGCGCGGGCTCGTCCACGCCCTGCAGTGCGCCGCACCCTCGGTGCGGGGCCGCCAGTTCCTGCTGCTGCTCGGCGACGAGGTGATGGTCGAGCCCCGGTTCGGGGACATGCTCGACGACCTCTCCCGTTACGACGCCCTGCTCGGCGCGGTACCGGGACAGCCGGAGGAGCTCATCCGCCGGACCTACACCCTCCTGTGCGGCGCCGACCGGCTCGTGCACCGCCTCGTCGAGAAGCCCGTCGTGGCGCTCAACGACCTGATGGGCACCGGAATCGTCGCGCTGCCGCCGGACACCTTCGAACTCATCGAGCGCACCCCGTTCAGCCCGCAGCGTCAGGAACGCGACCTGCCGGGCCTGCTGCAGACGATGGTCGACGAGGGCCGGCGCGTGGGTTGGTTCCCGGTGTGCTCGGCCTACGCCAACATCAACTACGCCGACGACCTCCAGCGCATCGACGGTGACCCGCGGTTCGACGCCGCCGACCTGGCGCAGGCGGTGCTGCCGTGAAGATGGCCCTCCTGCTCTCGCCGAGCGAGCAGACCCTCCACACTGGACTGTCCCTGCCACCCGGAACGCTGGGCGTGCTGACCGCGTACCAGCGCGCCGCCGGGCACACCGTCGACCAGTACGACCTCGACACCGACCTGCTGCGCGCGCACGACGACGGCGTTCTCCGAGGCGCCGACCTCGAGTTCCTGTACGACCGCGACCGGGTGCTCGGCTACCTGGCCGGCCGCCCGGACCCGGGCATCGACCGGTTCTGCGACGTGCTGCTGAGCGGCAAACCCCTTGCGGGACTGGACATTGTCGGCGTCTCCCTCGGCGGAAGCTTCAGCTGGATGCCGATCCACAGTGGATTCCTGCTCGCCCGGTTCGTCCAGGACCGCTTCGGCGTGCCCGTCGCGATCGGCGGGAACAACATCTACTACCTCACCCTGTTCCAGGACGTCTACCGCGACCTGTGGAACGCGCTGACCCGCGCCTTCCGGTTCATCATCGTCGGACCGGGGCACCGCTCCCTCGACGAGATCGCCCGGCACGCCCACGAACCGGGCTGGCCCGGCGCGTCGACGACCGTCGACGGGCTCGTCGCCCGGCAGCCGGACGGCCGGATCACCTTCACGCCCAAGGCCCGCGCCGCCGTGCTGCGGCCGGACTTCCACGGCCTGGACCTCAGCTGGTACCGGCACTGGATCGAGGACGAGTCGACGGCGGCGGACCCCGCGAAGGCCCGCGCCGCCAACAACGAGCAGTTGTTCAAGTGGCCGCCGACGCTGACCCAGTACGCGCAGCGGGTGTACCACCGCAACCCGCCGCGGGGCCGGATACCGACGCTCGTCATCCCCTACACGTTCAACTACCACTGCCCGTACGCGTGCGCGTTCTGCGCCGAGAGCGACCGGACCGACCCGCTCGTCATCGGTGAGGCGGAGCGCGTGGTCGACGACCTGGAGTACCTGTCCGCGGAGTACGACACCCCCTACTTCTACTTCTACAACAACTACTTCAACCTCTCGAAGAGCTTCGTCAAGAAGTTCTGCGCGGAGGTCGCCCGGCGCGGGTTGCGGATCCGGTGGCAGGACTGCGCCCGGTTCAACAACCTCGACCTCGACCTGCTGACCCGGATCCGCGACTCCGGCTGCCAGACCCTCTGGTTCGGCATGGAGACCGGCGGCGAGCGGCTGATGAAGGTGGTCAACAAGCGCCTGACCGTCGACCGGGTGCAGGCGGGTCTCGACCTGTGCCGCCGGCTCGGCATCTGGGCCAACCTGGAGATGATCGTCGGGTTCCCGCACGAGACCGTGCACGACTTCGCCCGCACCGTGCGGTTCCTGCACGGTCACCGCGACCTCGTCAACTACTTCCAGGCCAACCGGTACTTCGTCGTGCCCAGTTCGACGATGGGGCGCCAGCCCGAGGCGTTCGGCATGACCATCGTCCGCGACCTCTACACGTACGAGAGCCTGCTGGCGCAGAACCTCGCCTGGTTCCGCAGCGGCCGCGACCTGACCACCATGCCGAACAACTTCGACATCTACGGCTTCGACGAGGTCGGCGGCCGCGACCACGCGGAGATCCGGCGGGAGGGGCGCAAGCGTCTCACCCTGCTCCACGACATGCAGCGGCCGGAGTTCTACGAGACCCGCCAGATGCTGCGGATGCTCGACTCCATCGTCCACTGACCCTGGGAAGGGACCTGACATGACCGAGACGACACCCACCGGCGGCGCCGAGGGCACCGAGATCGGCCGGCTGTTCAACCGGATCGTCACCGACCGGGTCTTCAAGAAGCAGCTGCTCACCGATCCCGACGCGGCGCTGGCCGGCTACGACCTCAGCCAGGCACAGATCCTGATGGTCAAGACCCTGGAGGAGAGCGACTTCGACAAGCTCACCCCGGAGAACCTGGCCGAGTACTTCTCGGCCGACGCGGCGGTCTACACGCCCGACGAGGCCGACATCGCCGACGACGACGCCTACTCGGCGGAGGACTTCCTCGACCTGGACGAGGAGTACGACGTCGGAGACGAGAGGCTCTGATGCCCACGTTGACCGGTGCGTACCGGCCGTCGGTTCCCCTGGCCCGCGGACGGCTGTACGACGCGCGGACGATCAGCCTGCACTTCACCGACCTGTGCAACGAGGCGTGCGTGTTCTGCGCCGCCGACACGGCCGCCGGTCGGCGGGAGACGGTCAGCTCGGCCCAGATCATCGCCGTCCTCGACGCCCATCCCCCGGCCGACTGGTCGACGGTCAACATCCACGGTGGGGAACCGACACTGCGGAAGGACTTCCTGCACCTGCTCGAGGAGATCCGCACCCGCGGCTACCGGCGGGTCATCCTGCAGACCAACGCGCTGCGGATGAGCAACCGGGCCTACGCCGAGTCGGTCCACCGCATCGGCGTCGACATGTTCGCCTGCGGCTTCCACGGGTCCACCGCGGCCACGTCGACCCGGATCACCCGCAACGCCAAGGCGTTCGACCTCGCCCTGCGCGGCTTCGAGCGCATCAAGGAGGGCGGCGCGGCGCTGCGGGTGACCACCGTCGTGTGCGCCGAGAACGTCACCGAGCTACCGGCGATCGCCGCCCTGTGCGCCTCCGTCGGCGTCGACCACCTCAACCTGTCGGCGCTGCAGCCGCAGTCGTTCGCACGCGCGTCGCTGGTGCCCTACGACATCTGCCGCCCGTACCTCGTCGAGGCGATCGACACCGCCCGGGCGGCCGGGCTCGTGGTCACCCTGGAAGGGGTGCCGTACTGCACCTGCCCGGGGTACGAGGACCTCCACGTCGACTGGCGCTCGCAGAACCTCAAGGTGACGTTCCACGACCTGACCATCGACGACTTCAACTCGTTCGTGACGACCACCACGCGGGTCCGCACCGACGCGTGCGGGTCGTGTCTGGTGCGGGCCGAGTGCGGCGGGGTGTACCGCGACTACCTCGACGTCCACGGCGACTCCGCGTTCGAGCCGTACCGGCAGGAGGCGACGGCATGAGGCTCATCACCCGCGCGGACGTCGACCTGGCGGCCACCCTCGCGCTGTGCGCCCGGATGGGCAACGCCCGCACGGTCCTCACGCGGCTGCGCGACCGGTTCGAGGATCCGCTCGCGCAACCGCAGGCGGTCCTCGACTATGGCCTGTGCCGCGCGGTGTTCCTGCTCAACGACCCGAACGACTCGGACAAGGGACCGCACCAGGTGGCCGCCGCGCAGGCGCTGTCGCGCTGCCTGGACATCGACCCCTCGTGGTGGCTTCCCCGCTACCTCCGGATGGAGATCAACAGCGTGCTGGTCGACACCGTCCCGGGCGTGGACGCGGAGCCACCCGCGCGTGACCTCGAGACGCTGCTGTCCGACCAGGCCGGGGTGGCCGGACCACCGCCGTACTTCCTGTCGACGCACGCCGCCCTGCTGCGCCAGCGTCTGCGGGAGGGGTCCGCGGTCGACAAGGCCGTCGAGGAGTTCGCGTCGGCGGTCGACACCGTCGCGCCGGCACCGGCCGGCATCTCGCTGCCCTACCTCGACCTCCCGTTCCGCGAGGCGGTTCTGCTCCTGCGGCACGCCGGGTACGACGACGCGGCCGCGTCCCTGAGGACCACCGGACTCACGATCTACCCCGGGTCCGTGCCACTCCACTACGCCTAGGAGCTCCCATGAGCGCGTCCGGCAGCGACCTCCGGTCGTCCGAGACCGAACGGATGCTCAGCATCCATCTGACCGACCGGTGCAACAACCGGTGCCAGTTCTGCGTCGTCGACAGCCCGTCGATCCTCAAAGACCTCGTCTCGCGCGAGCGCGTGCTCTCCTTCCTGGAGGAGAACGCCGGCCACGGGTACCTCGGCGTCAACCTGCACGGCGGCGAGGCGACCACCCGCCGCGACTTCCTGGAGATCCTCACCGCCATCCGCGACCTCGGCTACCCGACGGTCATCCTGCAGACCAACGCCCGCAAGCTGTCCCGCCCCGACTTCGCGCGCACATGCGTCGACCTCGGCGTCGAGAAGTTCGTCGTGTCGGTGCACGGCAGCCGGTCGGCGGTCCACGACGCCATCACGCAGGTGCCGAACAGCCTCCGGCACGCCGTGCACGGCATCCGCAACGTCAAGGCGCTCGGCGCACACGTACGGACCAACTCGGTGGTCAGCGAGCTCAACTACACCGACCTGCCCGACATCATGAGCCTCGTCGTCGACCTCGGCGTCGACCACATCAACATCTCCGCGCTGCACACGCAGGGCACGGCGATGAAGAACTTCCACCAGGTCACCCCGCGGTACCGCGACATCGAACCGTACGTGGCGCAGGCTGTGCGCCGGGTCGTGGCCAGCGGCACCGTGCTGACGCTGGAGGGCTTCCCGTTCTGCACCATCACCGGCAACGAGCACCACGTCGTCGACTGGGACCGCCAGAAGTTCAAGATGCTGTTCCGCAACAACGTCCTCGACGACTACGAGGAATACATGGACCACGCCATGCGGGTGCACGGATCCCCGTGCGTCGGCTGCCCCCAGCGGGTGCGGTGCGGCGGGGTCTACAAGGAGTACATCGACGCGTTCGGCTGGGACGAGTTCGTGCCCGCGGGCGGTGGGTCCCGTGCGTGAGCCCCGCCGCGAAGACGACGACGCCCTCGCGACCATCGAGCTCGTCGTGCGGCTCAACGCCTCACCGCGGATCGTGGACGAGTTCGTGCGGGCGGCGGGAAGCTCGCACGCCGACAACTGGTTCTACGCCGGTCTCGCCGCGTGGGCGCTGATGGACGTGACCGCGCACTCGCTGCGCAAGCACAGCCTTCTCACCTCCGCGCTCGACCACCTCAGCACCGCCGTGTCGCTGCGGCCCGACCACTGGCCGGCCCGGTTCATGCGCGCGTCGTACCTGACGATGCTGCACAGCGACGAGGCCGACGAGATGATCGCGTTCCTCCTGCCCGGAAGCTACGGGCTCGCCGCCGCCCGCGACGACGCCCGGACCCTGGTCGACCTGCGGTCCGCCGCCGACCCGCGCGCCCCGTACGGCCTCGCGCCGTACTGCCTGCTCGCCGTGCAGGCCCTCATGGACGGCGACGAACCCCACGCCTGGGAGGCCCTGAGGGCGGGGCTGTCGCGCACCGACGCGGGGCCGGCGCCGGCGATGGCCACCCAGCTCGCGGTGCCGGTCGTCATCGCGCTGCGGCGCCCGGAGCTCGACGGACAGCCCGCGTTGCGGGCGGAGCTGACCCGGCGCTGCCGGTTGCTCACCCAACCGAGGGAGCGGGTGACATGACCACCTACGCGTGCTACATCGTCACCAGCTTCTGGTCCTACGGCGAGCTGCAGATGGCGCTGGACCTCGCGCAGCGCCAACGCGGCGCCGGCATCGAACCGGTGTTCGTCATCCCGCCGTCGCACGTCGCGCAGACCCGGGCGAAGGGCTTCCGGTTCGAGACGCTCGTTCCCGGCAGCGGGAAGCTCAATGTGATGCTCCTGCGCGACGTGCGCCGCCGGTACGAGCCGAAGGCGGTCATTCTCGCCGACTTCCTCAACTACGCGTTCTGCGAGCGGCACTACGGCCTCACCCTCGACGACCTCGACCTGTTCGGGGTGCCGGTCAGCGGGATCGACATCTACGACTTCGCCCGCTCCGGCGGCCGGGTCGACACGTACGGCTTCTACACCAAGGGCATGCGGGGCGTCACGCTGGACCGCTACCGCCGCCTGCTGCAGCCGACCCCGATCGTGCCGCCGGACCCGCCGCGCGACGACCGGACCGTCCGGTACCCGCTGTTCGAGGATCTGGACCCGATCGGTGCGCGGGAACGCGCGCTGGCCCGGGAGGAGCTCGGCCTCGGCACCAGCGACCGGATGATCCTGGTGACCTCGGCGGCCTGGCAGCAGAGGCACCTGTCCTACCCGGGCCGGATGCCGTTCATCGCCGCCTGCCTCACCGCGCTCGACGAGATCCTCGCCCGGGTGGCCGGCGACCCCGTGGTCGTCTGCGTCGGCACCCCGGAGATCGGCTCCTCGCGGGAGATCCCGCGGCTGCGCCAGTACAGTCACCTGCCCGCCGACGAGTTCGCCCGGATCACCGCCGCGTGCGACCTGTACCTGTCGACCAACTACGTCTCGACGTCGATGTGCCGGCTCGTCCTGAAGGGCGTGCCGACCCTGCTCGTGCAGAGCTCCATCGCCCGGCGTCCCGACGGCACCTACACGTGGTTCGGCCGGCCCGACGCCCCGCTGCCGGCCCTGCTCGGGTCCGTGCCGAACGCCTACCCGTACCGCATGTTCCCGGTCGGCTGGCACGCGTTCCTGCGTCCGGCGTTGAAGGACAACGACTTCTACCGCATCATGCGGCACACCGAGCTGTTCGACACCGACGGCAGCGTCGCCCGGGCCGACGCGATCCTGCGCGGCGAGGACGCCGACCGGTCGCAGCGCGCGAGGGAGCGGTACCTCACCCAGCTCGACAAGCTGCCGAGGGCAGCGGAGATCGGGCTGCCATGACCACGCGGATCCTCGTGCTGGCCATGGGCCAGCTCAGCAACGGCGAGATGACCATCGCCCGGTCGTGCCTGGGCGACCTGGACCCGACCCGGTTCGACGTCCGGTTCGTCAGCCACGCCAGGGGCGCGGACTACCTGACGAAGCTCGGTGCCCGCGCGACCGGCCTGGCCGGGCACGACCCGGTGCGCAACCGCGGCGCGGTGCGGGACCTCGTCGAGCGGTTCCGGCCGCACCTGCTGCTGTGCGCCGACGTCTACACCCTCGACTACGGGTCGATGTGGTCCGGCGTCGACGCCGGGTGGCTGCGCACGCTGGGACCGCCGGTCGCCACGTTCGACGAGTACGACTGGGAGGACGGCGACTTCGTCTGGGACACCGAGGGCGGCCGCAGCCGCGTCAACCCCGGCCTGATCCGGGGTTGCGACCTGCTGATCCGGCCGTGCCCGTTGAGCGACCCCGACAAGCCGCGGGTGTCCACGCGACCGGCCGGCGAGGTCGTGCACTGCCGGCTCATCCCGCGCCGGCCCGGCCCGCCGATGTCCCGGGCCGACTGGCGGGCCGCCCTCGGCCTCCACGACTGCGACACCGTGGTGTTCACCGTCAACTCGAACTGGGAGTACGTCAACGTCTCCACCAGGCCGGAGATGGCGCGGCTCATCGAGTGGATGCCCCGGATCAGCGCCGAGCTGTTCGCCTCGGTGTCCGGGCCCGTGACGGTCGTCCACGTCGGACCGCGGCCCTGGCGCCCGCCGTCGGGGTCCACTGTGGACTACCGGTACTTCGCCAGCCTTCCCCCGCACGTGTACGGGGCGACGGTCCACCACGCGAACCTCTTCTACGGCACGAACGCCACGTCCATCACGTTGAGCAACGCCGTGGCCGCCGGGACGCCGAGCGTCCTGCTCCACAACCCCCGCCGGATGGACTTCGACCGGCTCGGCGACGTGCTGCCCCGCATGCCCGGCTGGTACCGCGACATGGCGGCCGACGTCGGACGCTGCGGACCTTTCAAGGTCTTTCCGTGGGGCTGGGCCCGGTTCCTGGACACCGTCCTGCACGCCGGCAACCCGTACCTCACCACCTTCGCCCAGGCGCCGGCGTTCGTTCCGGCGCGCACCGTCGCCGTCCTCGATGGACTGCTCTTCGATCCCGACGTGGCGGCCCGGCAGCGCGCGTGCCAGCGGGCGTACTTCGACCGGCTCGACCGGCTGCCGCCGCTGGACGAGTCGCTCACCGACGCGCTGCACGCCGTGGGGGTGCCGACATGACCGACTACCCGGCGACCGCCCGCGAGCGGATCTGGCAGTTCGGCACCAGCCACCGGAAGATGGCACGTACCGGCGGCCCGGTCGTCTTCGACACCGCCGACGGCTGCCACCTGGTGGACTCGACCGGACGTCGCTACATCGACGCGTTGTCCGGGGTGTGGGTCGTCAACGCCGGACACAGCCACCCCGACATCGTCGCGGCCATGACCGCCCAGGCGACCCGGCTCGGCTACGCGTTGTCCGAGGAGGGCTTCGCCAACACCGCCGCGGTCGACCTCGCCACCCGGCTCACCGACGCCGTCGACGGCGTCTACGACCGCGTCTACTTCACCACCGGCGGATCGGAGTCGGTGGAGATGGCGCTGCGGATGGCCCGGCTGTACCACAGCGCACGCGGCAAGCCGGGCAAGCGGACCGTCATCTCCCGGCAGGGCTCTTACCACGGGACCACGCTGTTCACCCTCGGGCTGTCCTCGTACGACATCTTCAGCCGGGCCGTCGGGCCGCTGCCCGACGGGCTCGCCAAGGTCGTGCACCCCACCTGCGCCGACTGCCCGCTGGGCCGGTCCTACCCCGGGTGCGCGGTGGGGTGCGCGCAGGACCTGGCCGACACCATCGAACGCCTCGGACCCGACACCGTCGCCGCCTTCGTCGCCGAACCCGTGTCCACCTCGGCCGGCGTCGCGGTGCCGCCACCGGAGTACTGGCCCGCCGTCCGGGAGATCTGCTCACGGTACGACGTGCTGCTCGTCGCCGACGAGGTCGTCACCGGCATCGGGCGGTGCGGTGACGTCCTGGCCACCCGACGGTTCGGCATCGAGGCCGACATCGTGGCGCTGGCCAAGGCGTTGACGTCGGGCTACGCGCCGCTCGGCGCCGTACTCACGCACCGCGACATCACCACCGGCATGCCGGCCAACGCGCTGCTGATCCCCGGGTTCACGTTCACCGGCCACCCGGTCGCGTGCGCGGCCGCCACCGCGAACCTCGACATCCTGTGCCGGCCCGAGGTCCACGACGGTGTCCACCGCAAGAGCGCCCGGCTGGCGACGGCCCTGCGCGACCGGCTCGGCGGCCGGCCCCATGTCGGCGGCATCCGCGTCTTCGGGCTGCTCGCCGCCGTCGACCTGGAACCGCCGCCCACCGTCCCCGGCCGGCGCACCCCGTCGGCCGCCGAACTGTCCCAGCTGATGACCGGATGGCTGCTCGAGTCCGGCCTGTACACCCGCGTCGTCGAGGGCTGCGTCCAGCTGGGACCTCCGCTGCTGGCCCCCGACGACCTGATGGACGCCATCGCCGACCACCTCGCGTCGGCGTTCGACCGGCTGGCCGAGCACCTGGGGAGGATCCGATGACCGTAGGCAACCGCGACGACATCGACATCGTCGGCGGTGACATCGTCGACCGTCTCAAGGCCGCGCTCGACCTGCGCGACGTGGCCGCACCGGTGGACCGCGCCGGCTACCTGTTCACGATGGACAACGACTTCGTCAACCCGAACGGGCACGTGCTGCGCCGGCAACGGCTCCGGGCCGGCTATACCCGCCGGTTGACCGGCGCCCTGTCGTCGCGCACCGCGCTGTTCGGCTTCACCTGGGACTGGGTGGAGTTCAGCTCCGTGTCGGCGACGCCCGGCCGCACCGCCACCCAGGAGCCGATCCGCTGGACGTTCGCCGCGGGCCGGACCTTCGACTACTACCGTCCGTTCCCCGTCGAGGCGTTCCCGGACCACCGCGACGGCGCGGGTGCCACCGAACGGTTCCACCTCGGCGACTGGTACACCGACCTGGCCGCGGTGCCCGCGGTGAACCTGCTCGTGATGGCGACCTGGGACGTGCTGACGTTCGAGGCGCTGACCGGGGTCCTGGCCTGCGACGGGCTGGGCGAGTACGGGGTACGCAGCCCGGTGTCCACCATGGACGGTACCCAGGTGCACTTCGACTTCAAGGGCTTCGCGCTGGAGGACTCCACCTTCGAGAACGCGGCGGTGCACAGTCACCCGCTCGGGCTCACGCTCGTCGGTGGCACGCCGTGCACGGGGGTCGCCTTCCAGGGCGTCGGCCGGCTCGAGGTCGGCGGGGGCGGCACCGGCCGGTCGCAGCAGGGCGAGTCGTACTTCCTCGGAACGTGCCTGCTGTCCACCGCCGACGCGGACCTCGTCTCCGGTGAGATGACCGAGCTGCTCACGGTGTCGATGAGGAACGCGGCCGGCAGACAGGTGCCGATGCAGAAGCGTCGGGTCGTGCGGATCTCGAGATCGGACTGACGATGAACACGAGCGTGCGAGGCACGGCCGCGCCGGCAACCGAACGGGATGTCGCCGGCGCCGTGCGGACACTGATCGACCGCCTCGACGGGGAGCTGCGCCATCCCGACCTGTCCCCGCCGCTGCGCGGGCTGGCCGTGCGCGGCGTCACGCTGGCGACGGGCTGGAGCATCGACACCTGGCGGGAACGCGTCGACGGGTGGTACGCGGCCGCGGAGAAGCCGGGCGGCCACACCGACACCGGGGAGTGGGTCAAGCGGCTACGCAAGCTGCGGTCGTTCCTGGCGACCGCCGGCCGCGAGTCCCGTCACCTCGACGCGGACGCCGCGGCCGACCCGCAGGCCCGCGCGCTGTTCGGTGAGGAGGGGCAGGACGTCGTCACCACCGCCATCGACTGGCTCACCGCCGCCGGGCCACCCGACACCGGGCCGGCGGCGGCCGCGGTGGTGGTCACCGACCTGCACAAGCGCTACGGCGACGTCACGGCCGTCGACGGCGTGTCGTTGACGATCCCGACCGGCCGGATCTTCGGCCTGCTCGGCCCCAACAGCGCCGGGAAGACCACCCTCCTCGAATGCGTCGAGGGCATCCGGACACCGGACTCGGGCGAGGTGACCGTGCTCGGGCTGCGCCACGCCACGTCGGCCCGGGACATCAGGACCCGCACGGGGATCCAGCTCCAGCAGACCGGCTTCTACGACCTGCTGACCCTGCGGGAGACCCTGGACCTCTACGCGAGCTTCTATCCCCGGCCGGTCGACGTCGACGCCCTGATGACCCGGCTGAACATCCGCGACAAGGCGAAGACCCTCGTCAAGGACCTGTCCGGCGGCATCCACCAGCGGCTGTCCCTCGGCGTGGCGCTGGTCAACGACCCGGAGCTGGTCTTCCTCGACGAACCCACCACCGGCCTGGACCCGCAGGCCCGCCGGGTCATCTGGGACGTCGTGCGCACGCTCCGGGACGACGGGCGGACCGTCGTGCTCACCACGCACTACATGGACGAGGCTGAGCAGCTGTGCGACACCGTCGCCATCATGACCGCCGGCCGCATCCGGGTGCAGGGCTCCCCCGCCGGGCTCATCGCCCGTCACGTCGGCGACAGCGTCGTGGAGCTGGCGCCCGCGGCGGGGTTCGACGCCGCGGCCGCCCGGGCCCTGCCGGGCGTGCGCGGGTGCGTCACCCAGGGGGACCGGTTCGTGCTGCGGTCCGACGACCCGGCCGCCCTGCTGCGGACGATCCTCGCCCTGCCCGACGCACCCGTCGAGGCCCGGATCCGGCGGGGCACGTTGGAGGACGTCTTCCTCGCGATCGCAGAGACTGGAGAGCCGGCATGAGAACGCTGCGCGCCATCTACCTGAGCCAGGCCCGCCTCTTCCTCCGGGACCGCGTGACCGTGCTCATCACCGTGCTCCTGCCGCTGGTCCTCGGGGTCTTCTTCGGCTACGTCTTCGGGTCCTCCGGGTCGTCGCCGCTGCGCATCGTCGTCGTGAACGAGGACTCCGGCACGGCGGCCACCGCCGTGGTCGACGGCATCACCGGCCGACGCGGCGAGGACGTGCGCGTCGCGGTCGACAGCTACGGGTCGGCCATGCACAAGCTGCGTGAGGGCGACACCGACCTCGTCGTGGTCGTGCCGGCCGGGTTCTCCGACCGGGTCGCCCGCCGCGAACCGGCCACCGTGACGGCGACGGTGAACTCGGGCCACGACGTCAACTCCGACGTGGCCGCGCTCGCCGCGCGGGCCATCGTCGCCGACATCGACCGCCAGCTGTCCGGCACGGGGGCGCTCGTCAGCCTCCGGCAGGAGGACGTCACGACCCGGGTGCCGTCGCTGGCGGAGTTCTACGTCCCGAACTTCCTGGCCGTCTCCATGCTGTGGCTGAGCCTGTTCGCCACCGCGCTGCCGTTGGTCAAGCAGCGCGAGAGCGGCTGCCTGCTGCGGATCAGCATCGCGCCGGTGTCGAAGGCGAGGTTCATGACCGGGGTGACGCTGTGGCGCATGACGGTGGGCGTCGTCCAGAGCGCGCTGTTCATCGCCGTGGCCATGCTCATGATGGGACCCACCGGCCCGACCCGCTGGCTGCCCCTGGTCGCCTGCGTGCTGGTCGGCAACCTGGTCTTCACCGTCATGGGCTACATGATCGCCGGCCTGTCCCGCACGGTCTCCAGCGCCGAGGGGATCGCGCAGGCGTTCAACTTCGGGTTCCTGTTCCTGTCCGGCGTGTTCTTCACCGCCGGCATGCTGCCCGGTGCCGTCGAGGCCGTCGCCGCGGTGATCCCGCTGGCCTACCTGGCCGACCTGCTGCGCCAGCTCATGGTCGGCTACCCGGCCGGGCATCCGCTGTGGATGGACTTCGCCGTCCTCGGCGCGGCCGGAGTCGGGTTCACGCTGCTCGCGTTGCGCAGCTGGCGTTGGCGGTAGGGCGGCGGGCACCCATGAACCTCGACATGGCCCCCACCGGTCGGCCCGCGACGCTGGACCGCCCGGACCTGGCCGCCACCAGCGTCCGCCGGCTGGCCGAACTGGGCCTGCGGACCGGCTCGACGGTGACCCCGCTGCACCGGACCGCGGGCGGAGGGCGGGTCGTGGGCGTCGGCACGACGCGGGTGGCCGTGGCACGCGCCGTCCTGTCCCGGATGGCGCTGCGCGGCCACGCGCGGCCGACCGCATCCACCGGGCACCCGCCGCCCGGCGACGTTCCACCGCCGTCGACGCGCCCGACGGCGGCCCACCACTGCCACGGCGACAGCGGCGGAACGGCCCCGGCCGGCGCACCCGTCGTCGCCCTGGTCGGCAGCCCCAACGTCGGCAAGTCGACGTTGTTCAACGCGCTCACCGGGGCACGCCGCCGGGTGGGCAACTGGCCGGGCACCACGGTCGAGGTCGGCCGCGGTACCTGGCGGGTGCGCGACCGGCCGCTGGCCGTCGTCGACCTGCCGGGCGCGTACAGCCTCGATCCGCTCTCGCTGGACGAGCGGCTCACCCGGGAGCTGCTGGTCGACGTCGCGCCGGCGGAGCGGCCCGACGTCGTGGCCGTGGTCGTCAGCGCCGCCGACGCCGCCCGCGGGCTGTACCTGCTCAGCCAGGTCCGCGAACACGGCCCGCGGGTCGTGGTGGTGCTGACCATGACCGACGTCGCCGCCGCCCGCGGGGTGCAGGTCGACGTCGACGCGCTGGCCGCGGCGCTCGGGGTGCCGGTCGTGGCCGTCGACCCGCGTCGCCGGCGCGGCGTCGACCGGCTCGGCCCGGCGGTGCTGCGGGCGCTCGACCTGCCCGCGCCGGACCCGGTACGGCTGTTCCCGGACGACGACGCACCCGACGAGTTCACCGTCGCCGACGCGCGGTTCTCCGAGGTCGCGGAGCTGATCGACGCCACCACCCGGCGGACCGGCCCCGACCGGCAGACCTGGTCCGACCGCGTGGACCGGTTCGTCACCTCCCCGGTCCTCGGGCTGCCGCTGTTCCTCGCCGTGATGTGGGGCGTGTTCCAACTGACGACCGCCGGGGCGGCACCTCTCGTCGACGGCCTCGACCGGCTGTTCGCCGGTCCGGTCAGCCGGGGCGCGGGCGCGCTGGTCGGCGCGGTCGGTCTCGGCGGGACGTGGGTGGAGGGGTTCGTGGTCGACGGGCTGGTCGCCGGCGTCGGCATGGTCCTCACGTTCGTGCCGTTGATGGTGCTGATGTTCCTCCTGCTGGCGCTCCTCGAGGACTCCGGTTACCTCGCCCGCGCCGCGGTGGTCGTCGACCGGCTTATGCGCGCCGTCGGGCTGCCCGGTCGGGCGTTCATCCCGCTCGTGGTCGGCTTCGGCTGCAACGTCCCGGCGGTCGCGGCAACCCGGGTCCTGCCCGACGCCCGGCACCGGCTGCTCACCACGCTGCTGGTGCCGTTCACCACGTGCAGCGCGCGGCTGCCGGTGTACGTCCTGGTCGGCTCCGCCATCTTCGGCCGCCGCGCGGGCACCGTGGTGTTCGCGATGTACGTCGCCTCGATCCTCCTGGTGGTCCTCGGCGGGCTGCTGCTGCGGATGACGCTGCTGCGCGGGGTCCGGCCGGAGCCGCTCGTGCTCGACCTGCCCAGCTACCAGGTGCCCGTGCCCCGGATGCTGGCGGTGGTGACCTGGACGCGGCTGCTGGCGTTCCTCCGCACGGCCACCGGCATCATCGTGGTCACCGTCGCCGCCGTGTGGCTGCTGTCGGCCACACCGGCGCACCCCGGCGCCGGGACGTTCGGCGCCGTCACGGTCGAGGACAGCGCGTTCGGCGCCGTCTCCTCCGCCGTGGCGCCGGTGTTCGCCCCGGCGGGCTTCGGCGACTGGCACACGACCGGCGCGCTGCTCGTCGGGTTCGTCGCCAAGGAGGCGGTGATCTCGTCGTGGGCGCAGACCTACGCCGCCGACGAGCCCGCCGACCCGGCGCCCGACCCGGCGCCCGACCCGGCCCAGCCCGGACGGATCGGTGCGCTCGTGCACGCCGACTTCACGGAGTCCTCCGGCGGGCATCCCGGACCCGCCGGTCTCGCGTTCCTCCTGTTCCTGCTGGGCTACGCGCCCTGCGTCGCCACGATGACCGCACAGGTCCGGGAGGTCGGTCGCCGGTGGACGGCGATCGGGGTCACGATGAACCTCACGGTCTCGTGGCTCGTCGCCGTGCTGGTGTTCCAGATCGGCAGGCTCTTCCTGTGACCGCCCCCGTCTCCCGGCCGCCGTCCCCGTTGCGGGCGGTGCTCGCCGCGATCGACGCCGGCGCCCGCACGGTGGCGGGCGTGCGCGCCCGGACCGGTCTGGACCCGACCGTCGTCGAGGCGGCGGTGGACCATCTGGCGCGCGCCCGCCGGATCACCGTCGTTCAGATGCGCACGCTGTGCGGCGGACGATGCGGCGACTGCCCGGTCGTGTCGACCTGCGGCCGGCCGCTGCGCAGGTGACGGTCCCACCATTCGAGGACCACGTCGAACCGCGCGAGCCGATGGCTGGGCAGGCCCGACCGGGACAACTCGTGCCCCTCCCCCGGGAAGATGACCAGCTCGACCGGGGTTCCGGCCCGTTTCAAGGTGAAGAAGAGCCGCTGCGCCTGTTCGAGCGGACAGACCAGGTCCTGTTCGGAGTGGTGTGCGGCCAGCCAGGCCGTCATCGTCCCGCCGTACGACCCTCCCATCACGCCCACGCGGTCGCCGTCGAGGTCGCCGTCGGCCAACGCCGCGTCCAGCAACGCCAACAGGTCCGGCGCCGCCGAGCCGATGGCGAAGTCGTGCGCGCCCGCCCGGCCGTGCGCGCGCCCGTATCCGGACGAGCCCCGCGGGTTGCCGAACACCACGGCGTAGCCTGCGCCCGTGTAGACCTGCGCCTCGTCGAACACCTCCCATCCGAGCTGCGTGTGCGGCCCGCCGTGGACGAACAGGAGCACCGGATGCGGCCCCGGTCCGGCCGGACGCACGACCCATCGGTCGGATCCCGTGCAGTGCGGCGTTGAACGCCGTCACCGTCCGTTCGTCGCGGTCGGCCTCGGCCACGACCTCGCCGGGGCAGGTGTCGTCGGCGACGGCGGCGACGACCGTCGTCAGATCCGGGGTGACCGCGAACGCGTACACCTGCCGACGTCCGCCCATCAGCGTGCGTGGCCGACCACCGCAGCACGTGGGTGGTTGCCGGGTCGGTGAGCTGGGTGGGACCGGCGCGGCCGTCCACGGGAACCGTCCAGACGCTGTTCGACCGCAGCGACGGGATCTCGCCCTCGACGGGCGTCAGGTCCAGGGCGACGAAGCAGACGTGTGCGCCATCGGGGGTGAACCGCGCGGTCCGCGCGCGCAGCCCGCCCGAGGTCGACGCGCGCAGGTCGATTCCGTCCACGGCGCAGGTCCAGACGTCGACGCGAAGGTCGTCCCCCGCGCCGTCGTGGCGGGCGGCGACGAACACCAGGCGGGTGGAGTCCGGGCTGAAGACCGCCCGTCCGTGGTCGAACGGGCCTGTCGTCACCTGGACGGGAACCGGCGACGCGGCGTGCGGGTCGACGACGAAGACGTGCGCCGGTCGGTCCGCGAGATAGCCCAGACCGTCGGCCCGGTAGGTGAACGAGGTGACCCGTGGGCATGACCCACAGCTGCGGCACACCACCGTCGGCGGTGCGGCAGAACGCGAGCCACCGGCCGTCGGGCGAGTACGCCGGCTCCACATCGGACGGTCCGTGGGTCAGCCGTCTCGGCGCGGCGGAGCCGTCCGTCTGCACCGTCCACAGCTGTGACCGGTACGCGTCCGCGTCCAGGTCGGGATGTCTGAGGCAGAACACCGTCTCCGTGCCGTCCGGAGACAGGACGGGCGTATCCGGAAATACAATTTCCTCGATATCCGTGGGCCGCATGGCGGCATGATACGTATGGGGTCACTGGTTCGCGGTCGCCGTTCTGCCGGCCAGCGTGGCGTGGAGCTTGTGGAGCAGTTCGTCGGCGGTGAAGGGCTTCTCGATGAACGCGATGTCGTCGTCGAGGATCTGGGTGGTGCCGAGGAGGCCGTTGCTGTAGCCGGACATGTAGAGCACCGGTAGGTCCGGGTTCGCCTGATGGACCAGTTCGGCCAGCCGCCGTCCCGACATCTCCGGCATGATGACGTCGGTCAGCAGCGCGTCGCAGCCGTGGCGCTCGAACAGGTCGAGGGCCTCCGGCCCGTTGTTCGCGGCGATGACGTGGTAGCCGGCGTCGCTGAGGATCCGGGTCACGACCCGGGTGAGCGCCGGTTCGTCCTCCACCACCAGGATCGTCTGTCCCGCACCGCGCGGTGGCTGCCGCCGCGGACGCGCCTGGACCGCCTGCGCGGTGGACCCGGTGACGAGGGGAAGGTAGATGCGGAAGGTGGTGCCGATGCCGGGCTCGGAGTACAGGTTGATGCCACCGCCGGCCTCACTGACGATGCCGTACACGGTGGCGAGGCCCAGCCCGGTCCCCTTGCCGCGGGGTTTGGTGGTGTAGAAGGGTTCGAAGATGTGCTCGGCCACCTCGGGCGGGATGCCGACACCCGTGTCGCTGACCAGCAGCCGGGCGTAGGCACCCGCCGACAGCGGCGGCTGCACGTCCAGCTCGTCGCCGTCGACGGTCGCGGAGTTCGCCTCGATGACCAGCGTGCCGCCCTCCGCCATGGCGTCGCGCGCGTTGATCGCGAGGTTGAGCAGCACCTGCTGGAGCTGACCCGGGTCGACGCGCACGGTCAGCGGGTGACGCGCCGGGCGGGTGATCAGCGTGATGTGTTCACCGATGGTGCGTTCGAGCATGCCCTTGACCTCCGCGACGGCGATGTTCAAATCGACGTCCTGGGGGCGGATGGTGTCGGCGCGGGTGAAGGTGAGCAGTTGCCGGGTGAGGTTGGTGGCGCGCTCGGTGGCCGTGCGCACCTGGGTCAGGTCGGCCTGCACCTCCGGGTCCCCGGTGCTCGCCGCGATGGCGAAGTCGGTGTAGTTCGCGATGATCGCGAGGATGTTGTTGAAGTCGTGGGCGACGCCGCCCGCGAGGTTGCCCAGGCTCTCCATGCGCTGCGCCTGGTTGGTGCGCTCCTGCAGCTGCCGCTGGCGTTCGGCCGCCTCCTTCGCGGCGGTGATGTCGCGGGCGACGACCGACACCCCGATGACAGTGCCGACGCCGTCGTGGATCGGTGCGACGGTGAAGCTGACGTCGATCGGGTGACCGTCGCGGTGCAGTCGCCGCGCCTCGTAGGAGATGCCGCGCTCGCCGTGGCGGATCCGGGTCAGCGTGTCGTCCTGCCGGTGCCGGTCGGCGTCGTCGGCGAAGATCGTGGCCGGCTGGCCGATGACCTCCTCGGCGGTGTAGCCGAACAGCCGCTGCGCGCCCGGGTTCCAGGCGGTCACCCGGCCCTCCGGCGTCAGCCCGATGATCGCGTCGTCGGTGTGTTCGACCACGGCGGCGAGCATGGCCCGGCGGCTCTCCGCGTCCTCCAGGGCGGCCCGTTCCCGGGCGTCGGCCTCCGCGAGGCGCCGGTGCTGCCAGGGGTCGACGAAGATGGCGCCCTTGCCGAGCAGCACCCCGTACGCGCGGCGCAGCGTCCAGTAGTACGCCCCGACGAGCGCGGTGAACACGTCCCACACCGCCGCCGTCCACGGCCAGCCGTCGGCCACGACGTGGTCGTGGCCGAGCCCGGGGGGCTGGAGAATACTGCGGTAGGCCATCACGGCGTGCAGCCCGTGCCCGACCGAGCAGCTGAAGAAGATCAACGCGGTCGCCACGGCCAGCTTGTTCGTCCGCAGCTGCCCCGCGCGGGCGACCGGAACCACGATGGCGACCATGATCGCCGCATACGCGATCATGATCACCACGTTGGCCAGCAGGAAGACCTGGTCCGCCACGATCGACCTATCGGAGGGCGGCGGGCGGACCTGAGTCGGTTCAGCCAATCGCGCCGGCGGTGAACACCCGGTCGCCCTCGTCGGTCACCTCGTCGGGTGGGAACAGCTCGGCCTCGGTGTCGGCCAGTGCGCAGCCACGCCGCAGCGCGACGGCCACCGCTCCCGCGGCGACCAGGGCCGTGGCGACCGCGGCGCCCACGAGGAACCAGCGCAGTGTGGAGGAGAACATTATCGACCCCTTTCGTCGGCTGCCTTCACGGTGACGCCCGCCGCGTGCCGGTCGCAGAGCCGTTCGGCCCTCACATCGGTCCCGATGGTCCCGGACGCGCCGCGCGGCGCGCCGCCGACAGCCGCTACCGCCGCCAGCCCGGGTTGGGCGGCGGGTACGGGTTCAGCCCGGCTCGCCGGGCAGTTGCACGGCCGGCGGCGCGGTGACGGCCGCGAGGGCGGCCATCTCCCGGTGGTACCGGGTGCGGTCGATCGTGCCGGCCAGGAGGCCGCGCACGAGGCGGCTCTCGGCCGCGCACCCCTCGGTGTCGCCGGGACCGGTGAACACGGGACCGGCGGGAACCAGTGGCTGCTCCGGGATCGACGTGGACACGATCCGCCCGTCGAGGACCGGCATCCGGTCCGGCTGCGCCAGCGGTCCGCGTCCCCTTTTGGCCGCCCGCTCGCAGACGAACAGCACGACCATCGGCGTGACCATCAGCGCCATCGCCATCAACATGAGCATCGGAACCACCTCCTGGCGTCCTCAGTCAGGCACCAGGGTCCTCCGGCACGGCCCCGACCGGCAGGGCCGTGGGGTGCGCCGGAGGACGGGACCTTGGTCCCGCCCCGACGCGACTCCCGGCCCCTCCCTCAGTCCGCGGTCCGCGACATGCTCGACGTACGGCATCCGCCGGAGAACGTGACCAGGCAACGACAACAGGCAATGCCGGGCAACCCGTGGTGACCGGACCCGACCATCGTCCGCGATGGAATGAGACGAAAGCCGTTGCTGTCTGTCCTCCGGCGGATGCCGCGACCCGTCAGGTCGGCCGTTCGACCTGGAGGTGGAACCCGTCGACCTGGCGGACCACCTGGACCAGGCGGTCGAAGTCGACCGGCTTGAGCAGGAAGCAGTGCGCGGGCACGCCCCGCCGCCGCAGGATGGACTCGTCGACCGGTGCGGTCGTCAGCACGGCGACCTTCAGATCGCGCAGCTCGGCGTCGGCGCGCACCAGGTCAAGCAGGGTCAACCCGTCGATGCCCGGCAGGTTGAGGTCGAGCAGGAGCAGGTCGGGCCGCACGGCCCCGTCGAACGGCGGGTCGCGCCGCAGGTAGTGCCACGCCGAGTTGCCGTCGGTGAGGACGGTCATCCGGTTGGCGATGCGGTGCTCGGCCAGCACGTCGCGGGTGAACTCGATGTCGGCGAGGTCGTCGTCGACCATGAGGATCTCGATGCGACGCGGTCCCCTGTCACTGGCCATGTGACCCACCCTAATCCATGCACACTGCAATGGTCGGTCTGTGCACGTGACGGCGGCGGTCAGGCGACCTCGCCGTCGGCCGGCCAGCCCAGCCACCAGTCCTGTTCGGGGACGTCGCCCGCGGCCTCGGCGAACGCCCGCAACGCCGGGGCGACGGCCGGGTGCCACACCTCGGCGGTGGCGGCGACGACCGCCGAGAGCGCCGCGCGCCGCCGTCGCATCACCCGGTCGACGAGCCGCCGCCCCTCGGTGGTCAGCACCAGCCGGACCACCCGGCGGTCGGTCTCCACCCGGTGCCGGCGGATCAGGTCCTTGCGGATCAGCCGGTCGCACATCCGCGTACCGGTCGACGGCGCGACCCCCAGCTCGGCGGCGATGTCGGCGACCTTCTGCGGTCCCCGCGACGCGAGCACCACCAGGGCCCGGTACTGCGGCAGCGTGACGTCCGGGTCGACGTCGGCCACCGACCGCGCGGCGATGCCCACCAGCGCCCGGCTCGCCGCCAGCAACGCCTCGACCGCGTCCGCCGACGCCTCGACCGCCCTCGCCATCCGCGCAGTCTCGCACAGGGACCGCGGCGCCCCGCCCGGTACGGCGAGCCGGGCCGTTGGTCCCGGCGGTCGGGACGATCGGCCCTCAATCCGCCCTCCGGTGGGCGTCACCGTGCGAGGAGAGGATCCGGGTGCCGTGCCCGTCCCCGACGATGGGAGCAGACGTGAATGACCCACCGATCGTCCAGGTCGGGCCCGTTCCGGCGAACGCCCGGGTGCAGGTGATGCAGGTCGTCGCCCATCCCGACGACGACCTGTTCTTCATGAGCCCGGACATCTACCAGACGATCCGCGCCGGGATGCCGACGGTCACCGTCTACATCACGGCGAGCGAGATCAGCGGTGCCGGCAGCACGCCGGAGCAGAAGGCCCGCAGCCTGCAGCGCGGCGTACAGGACGCGTACGCGCGGATGGCGGGTGTGCCCGACACCAACGCGAACGGCCAGGAGGAGTGGACGGGCGGCCCGTGGACCGTCGGCAGCCGCAAGGTCGAGCGGTACTCGCTGGTGCAGCGGCCCGAGGTGCAGCTGGTCTTCATGAACCTGCACGACGGCCGGCTCGGCGAGGTGTACGACGACGGGCTGACCGACAAGACCGTGGTGCCGTCGGGATCGTCGGTCGGCTCGTACGCCTACGCCAGGGCCGACGTGGCGTCCGTGCTGTTGTCGATCCTCAACAGCTACCAGCCGACGGTGCTGCGCTACCAGGACCCGACCCCCGACGCCCGCTACTACGAGGACCACACCGACCACTTTGCCGGTGCGCGGTTCGTGACCGACGTCGTGGCGCGGTACACCGGTCCGGTGGTGCGGG
>NZ_BOPH01000154.1 GCF_016863655.1 Virgisporangium ochraceum | reverse complement strand
GGTCTCCGGTGAGGAGGAGGCCGTTCTGGCGGTGACGGCCGGGTTCAAGGCCAGGCGGCTCACGGTGAGCCACGCGTTCCACTCGCCGCTCATGGCCGGCATGCTCGACGAGTTCCACGCGGTAGCGGCGGGGTTGACGTTCCACCAGCCGGTGATCCCGGTCGTGTCGAACCTGGACGGGGATCTGACGACGCCCGGGTACTGGGTGCGGCACGTGCGGGAGGCGGTGCGGTTCGCCGACGGGATGCGCGCCCTGGAGGCGGCCGGGGTCACCACGTACGTGGAGGTCGGTCCCGATGCCGTGCTGTCGGCGATGGGTCAGCAGTGCGTGGAGACCGGTGAGTTCCTGCCGCTGCTGCGGCGGGGCCGGGACGACGCGTCGACCAGCGTCCGCGCCGTGGCGGGGTTGCACATGCTCGGGGTTGCCGTGGACTGGAGCGCGGTGCTCGGCGGCGGGCGGCGGATCGACCTGCCCACCTACGCCTTCCAGCACCAGCGCTTCTGGCTGGAGAACCCGCGGCCGTCCACCAACGACCCGCTCGACACCGAGTTCTGGACCGCCGTCGAGAACGGCGACGTCGACGCGCTCGCGCTCGGCTCCGACACCGACGCCATCACCGGAGCGCTGCCCGCGCTGACCACCTGGCGCCAGCGCCGCCTCGACCGCTCCACCATCGACCGGTGGCGGTACCGGGTCACGTGGAAGACACTCGGTCAGGCACCGCCGACCGTGCTGCACGGCGACTGGCTCGTGCTGGGCGACGGCGACGACGACCTCGTCGGCGCGCTGGAGGCCGCGGGGGCGCGCGTCTCCCGGTCCATCCACAGTGGACGGATCGACGGCGTGATCCTGCCGACCGGTGACCACCGCACCCTTCCCGCCGCCGTGCGGGCGTTGGCCGACGTCGACGCGCCGTTGTGGGTGGTGACCCGCGGCGCCGTCAGCACCTCGGCGTCCGATCCGGCGCCCGTGCCGGCCGCGGCCGCCGTGTGGGGGCTCGGCCGCGTCGTGGCGGCGGAGCTTCCGGGACGCTGGGGCGGGCTGGTCGACCTGCCCGCGTCGCTCGGTGCCGGTGCGACGGACCTGCTCGCGTCCGTGCTGTCCGGCTGGAACGGGGAGAACCAGGTCGCCCTGCGCGACACCGGCGCCCACGGCCGCCGGCTCGTCCGCGTCGAACAGGGCCCGGCACGACGGTCGTGGCGGGCGCGGGGCACGGTGCTCGTCGTCGGCAACGGGGTGCTCGCCACCCGGGTCGGTCGGTGGCTGGCCGACCATGGGGCCGCTCACGTGGTCCACACGGGTCCCGACAACCGTGACGAACTCGCGGACCTTCTCACGACGCTGCCCGACCTCACGGCCGTCGTGCACGCCGTCGAGGTGACCCCCGGAGCGGACCCCTTCACCACCAAGGTGACCGGCGCGCAGGCCCTGGACGACCTGCTCGCCGACCGGCCGCTGGACGCGTTCGTCGTGTTCACCTCGGTCGCCGGCGTGTTCGGGAGCAGCGGCCAGGGCGACTACGCCGCCGCCAACGCCTACCTCGACGCCCTCGCCGAGCGGCGGCGCGCCGCGGGCCACCCGGCCACCGCGATCGCGTGGGGACCGTGGACCGGCGCCGGCGGCGCCACCGACGAGGCCGGCCGCGACCACCTGTACCGGGCCGGCCTGCCCGCCCTGGATCCGGACCTGGCTGTCTCCGCACTGGCCCGGGCCCTCGACGACGACGAGACGACCCTGGTGGTCGCCGACGTCGCGTGGGACCGGTTCGTGCCCGCCGCCGGCACCGGACCGTTCCTCGCGGACCTGCCCGACGTCGAGCCCGTCGCGGCGGAGACCGCACCCGTCGTCGACCGGCGGCTGCTGGACCGTCCGGGAGCGCTGCTCGACCTGGTACGCACCGAGGCCGCCGCCGTGCTCGGACACACCGACCCGGCCGAGGTCGCCTCCGGCCGCCCGTTCCGGGAGCTCGGGTTCGACTCGCTCACCGCGGTCGAGCTGCGCAACCGGCTCGGCGCCGCGACCGGGCTGCGGCTGCCCGCCACCGCCGTCTTCGACCACCCGACCCCGACCGCCCTCGCCGCCCTGATCCGCGACGAGCTGCTCGGGACCGCACCGGCGCAGGACGCGCCCGCGACAGCGGTGGCCGGCACCGACGACCCGGTCGTCATCGTCGGCATGGGCTGCCGGTACCCCGGCGGCGTCGCGTCACCGGAGGACCTGTGGCGGCTCGTCGCCGAGGGCCGCGACGCGATCTCGCCGTTCCCGGACAACCGCGGCTGGGACCTCGACGGCCTCTACCACCCCGACCCCGACCACCCCGGCACCACCTACACCCGCGGCGGCGGCTTCCTCGACGACGTCGGCCGGTTCGACGCCGGCTTCTTCCGGATCAGCCCGCGCGAGGCGCTGGCCATGGACCCGCAGCAGCGGCTGCTGCTGGAGACGAGCTGGGAGGCGTTCGAGCGGGCCGGGATCGACCCCTCGACCGTGCGGGGCAGCCGCGCCGGCGTGTTCGTCGGCACCTACAACCAGGACTACGCCGCGCTGCTCACAAACTCGGACGAGCCGGTCGACGGCTACCTCAGCACCGGCAACGCGACGAGCGTGCTGTCCGGGCGGGTGGCGTACCACCTGGGCCTGGAGGGTCCGGCGGTGACGGTCGACACGGCGTGCTCGTCGTCGCTGGTGGCGATGCACCTGGCGGCGCAGGCGCTGCGGTCGGGGGAGTGCACGCTCGCGCTGGCCGGCGGCGTCACCGTGCTCTCGACCCCCGGCACGATCGTGGAGTTCTCGCGGCAGCGCGGGCTGTCGGCCGACGGGCGCTGCAAGGCGTTCGGCGCGGGTGCCGACGGCACCGGCTGGGCCGAGGGCGTGGGCGTGGTGCTGCTGGAGCGGCTGTCGGACGCGCGGCGCCACGGGCACCCGGTGCTCGCCGTGGTGCGGGGGAGCGCGGTGAACCAGGACGGCGCGTCCAACGGTCTGACGGCGCCTAATGGACCGGCGCAGCAGCGGGTCATCCGCCAGGCGCTCGCCAACGCTGGGCTGTCCACAGTGGACGTCGACGTGGTGGAGGCGCACGGCACCGGCACGACGCTGGGCGACCCGATCGAGGCACAGGCGGTGCTCGCCACCTACGGCCAGGACCGGCCGTGGGACCGTCCGGTGCGGCTCGGCTCGCTGAAGTCGAACATCGGCCACACGCAGTCGGCCGCCGGGGTCGCCGGCGTCATCAAGATGGTCATGGCGCTGCGCCACGAGGTCCTGCCGCGCACCCTGCACGCCGACGCGGCGTCGCCGCACGTCGACTGGACCGCCGGAGCGGTCGAGCTGCTCACCGAGGCGGTCGGGTGGCCACGGACGGACCGCGTCCGGCGCGCCGGCGTCTCCGCCTTCGGCATCAGCGGGACCAACGCGCACGCGATCATCGAGCAGGCGCCGGCCGACGAGCCGGTGCACACGGGCGGCCCGGCGCCCGCGGCGGTGACGCCGTGGGTGCTGTCGGCCGCCTCCGAGGAGGGCGTGCGCGACCAGGCCCGGCGGCTGACCGCATACCTGGCCGACCACCCGGACGTGCCGGTGACCGACGTGGCGTACTCGCTCGCCACGACCCGGTCGGCGTTCGAGCACCGGGCCGTGGTGGTGGCGCACGACCGGGAGGCGCTCGTCGCCGGGCTGGCCGACCCCGCCATCCGCGGGGTCGTGGGCGAGGGCGGGACCGCGTTCCTGTTCACCGGCCAGGGTGCGCAGCGCCCGGGGATGGGCCGTGGCCTGTACGAGGCGTTCCCGGTGTTCGCGGAGGCGTTCGACGCGGTGTGCGCGCACCTGGACGACGGGGTCCGCGAGGTGGTGTTCGGTGACTCCTCTGACAACGCTGCGGAGCTGTTGGCGCAGACGGTCAATACGCAGCAGGGGTTGTTCGCCCTGGAGGTGGCGGTGTTCCGCCTCCTGGAGTCGTGGGGTGTGCGGCCGGACTTCCTGATCGGCCACTCGGTCGGTGAGTTGGCGGCGGCGCATGTGGCCGGGGTGCTGTCGCTTGTGGACGCTGCGACGTTGGTCAGTGCACGTGGCCGGTTGATGCAGGCGTTGCCGGCCGGTGGGGCGATGGTGTCGGTGCAGGCCTCCGAGGAGGAGGTGCTGCCGCTGCTTTCCGGGCTCGAAGCGAAGGTGAGCATCGCGGCGGTCAACGGGCCGCGGTCGGTGGTGGTCTCGGGTGAAGAAGACGCCGTTCTGGCTGTGACCAAGGGGTTCAAGGCGAAGCGGCTCACCGTGAGCCACGCGTTCCACTCGCCGCTGATGGCCGGGATGCTCGAGGACTTCTTCCGGGTCGCGGCGGGGCTCACGTTCCACGCTCCGTCCATTCCGGTCATGTCGAACCTCGACGGGGACCTCGCCACCCCCGAGTACTGGGTGCGGCACGTCCGGGAGGCGGTGCGGTTCGCCGACGGGATGAAGGCCCTGGAAGCCGCCGGGGTGACCACGTTCGTGGAGGTCGGGCCGGACGGGGTGCTCTCGGGGATGGGGCAGCACTGCGTCGACAGTGGGGAGTTCCTGCCGCTGCTGCGCCGGGACCGGGATGAGGCATTGACCAGCGTCATGGCGGTTGCCGGGCTGCACGTGCGGGGGACCGGCGTCGACTGGGCGGCCGTGCTCGGCGGTGGGCGGCGCGTCGACCTGCCCACGTACGCCTTCCAGCGCGAGCGGTACTGGCCGCGGGCGTCGACGAAGCGCCGCGCCGGAGACGTCTCCGCCGTCGGGATCGGCACCGCCGACCACCCGCTGCTCGGTGCCGTCGTGCCGCTCGCCGGGGGAGACGGGCTGCTGCTCACCGGCGTGCTGTCCGTGCGGACGCACCCGTGGCTGGCCGACCACCTCATCGGCGGCTCGGTCGTGCTGCCGGCGGCGGCCATGGTCGAGCTCGCGATCCGGGCCGGCGACCAGGTCGGCTGCGACCTCGTCGAGGAGCTGACCCTGGGCGCGCCGCTGGTGGTCCCGGAACGCGGCGTGCACCTGCAGGTCGCGGTCGGTCGACGGGAGCTGACCATCTACTCCCGCACCCCCGACGCCGCCCCCGACGAGCCGTGGACCCGGCACGCCGTCGCCCGGCTCACCACCGCCGGACCGGCCCCCGAGGTCGGGACGCTCGCGGAGTGGCCGCCGACCGGTGCCGGGGAGCGGACCGCGCCCGAGGGCGTGCGCGCGCTGTGGCAGGACGGCGACGACCTCTACGCCGAGATCGAGGGCGCGGGGGTCGACGGGGCGGGGATCGACGGGGCGTTCGGGCTGCACCCGGCGCTGCTGGAGGCCGCGCTCAGGCCGCTCGGCGCCGGCGGGACGCGGTACCCGTACTCGTGGACCGGCGTGCGGCTGCACGCGGAAGGCGCCACGACCGTGCGGGTGCGGCTGCGCCCCACCGGGTCCGACAGCGCGGCGCTGCTCGTCGCCGACGGGACCGGACGGCCGGTGCTCACCGCCGACGACGTGGAGCTGCGCACGCTCACCGACGCCGACCTGCGCGGCACCGGCAACGACGCGTTGTTCGCCGTGGAGTGGGTGCCGGTCACCGGCACCGGCGAGGGCGACGCCGTGCACCTCGGCCGCGACCCGTACGCCGGGCTGCTCGCGCTGCGCGCCGGCCTCTCCGCCGGGGAACCCGCGCCCCCCGTCGTCTACTCGAGCGTCACCGGCACCGGCGGAGCCGCCGAAGCGGCCCGGGGCGCCGCCCGCAACGCGCTGGCACTGCTGCAGATCTGGCTCGCCGACGACCGGCTCGACGGGTCGCGGCTGGTGCTGGTGACCCACGGCTCGGTCGCGGCGCGGCCCGGCGACACGGTGCCGGACCTGCCCGGCGCGGCCGTGCGCGGGCTCGTCCGCTCGGCGCAGAAGGAGTACCCGGGCCGGTTCGCGCTGGTCGACCTCGACCAGCCGGCCGACCCCGCCACGGTCGCGGCGGCGGTCGCCACCGGGGAGCCGGAAACCGCCGTACGCGAGGGTACGGTTCTCGCGCCCCGCCTGGTCAGGGCCGGAAACGCGGCCACCGACGAGGGGCCGGTGTTCGCCCCGGACGGCACCGTACTGATCACCGGGTCGGCGGCCGGGCTCGGCGGGATCGTCGCGCGGCACCTGGCCCGCGCTCACGCGGTCACCAGGATGATCTTCCTGAGCCGCAGCGGCGCGGCCGCGACCGGCGCCACGGAACTCGCCGCCGACCTCGCCGCCCTCGGCACCGACCTGACGGTCGCCGCGTGCGACGTGGCCGACCGCGACGCGCTCGCCGCGGTGATCGACGGGGTCGCGCTGACCGCGGTCGTGCACACCGCGGCCGTGCTCGACGACGGCGTCATCGAGTCGATGCGGGCCGACCAGCTCGACCGCGCCGGCCGGCCGAAGATCGACGCGGTCGTGGCGCTGCACGAGGCGACCCGCGACCACGACCTGGCGGCGTTCGTGCTGTTCTCCTCGGTCGCCGGCGTGTTCGGCGGACCCGGACAGGGCAGCTACACCGCGACCAACGTCTACCTCGACGCGTTCGCACAGCACCGGCGCGCCGCCGGCCTCCCGGCCACGTCGCTGGCGTGGGGCCTGTGGGACGCCGAGGGCGGCATGGCCGGCCGCGCCGGTGGCACCGGCCTCAGCCGGGCCTCCCGCGGCGGCATCGTCGCGATGACCGAGGCGGAGGCGTGCGCGCTGCTCGACGCCGCGCTGCCGCGCGCCGAGGCGTTCCTCGTACCGGCACGGCTGGACCTCGGCGCGCTGCGGGCACAGGGCGAGGTGCCGCACCTGCTGCGGTCCCTGATCCGCACGCCGGTGCGCCCGACCCGCGCGAGCGCCGAAGCGACGACGGAGACCTTCGCCGACCGCTTCGCCGGCATGCCGGCCGCCGACCGCGACCGCGCGCTGCTCGACCTCGTGCGCACCCACACCGCGACCGTGCTCGGCCACGCCGGACCGGAGACGATCGGGTCGGGCAAGGCCTTCCAGGACCTCGGGTTCGACTCGCTGACCGCGGTCGAGCTGCGCAACCGGCTCAACGCGGCCACCGGGCTGCGGCTGCGCTCGGTGCTCGTCTTCGACTACCCGACACCGGCCGCGCTCGCCGCGCACCTGGGCGAGGAGCTGTTCCCCGACGGCGCAACCGATGGCGGACCCGACGACCAGGTGGTGGACGACGCGGAGCTGCGCCGTGCCATCGCCACCATCCCGATGGCCCGCCTGCGTGCGGAGGGCCTGCTCGACACCCTGGTCCGGCTCGCCCGGTCCGACGGCGGCGAGCCGGAACCGGCCGGCCCGGCCGACTCCATCGACGACTCCATCGACGACATGGACCTCGACAGCCTCGTGCAGATGGCTCTCGACGGCAACGAATCCTGACTGCGGAGAAGACGACGATGACTGCCTCGCCAGACAAGAAGGTCGTGGATGCCCTGCGGGCGTCGCTCAAGGAGGTCGAGCGCCTCAAGCGCCACAACCAGCAGCTCACCTCGGCGGCACACGAGCCGATCGCCATCGTGTCGATGAGCTGCCGGTTCCCCGGCGGCGTCCGCAGCCCCGAGGAGCTGTGGCGGCTGCTCGCCAGCGGACAGGACGCCGTCGGCGGCTTCCCCGCCGACCGCGGCTGGGATCTCGCCGACGGCGAGAGCGCCACCGCGGCCGGCGCGTTCCTCTACGACGCCGGGTACTTCGACCCCGCGTTCTTCGGGATCAGCCCGCGCGAGGCCCTGTCGATGGACCCGCAGCACCGGCTCCTGCTGGAGACGAGCTGGGAGGCGTTCGAGCGGGCCGGGATCGACCCGGCGACCCTGCGCGGCAGCCGCACCGGCGTCTTCGCCGGCACCAACGGCCAGGACTACGCCACGCTGATCCAGGACGTGCCCGAGGGCTCCGAGGGCTACTTCATGACCGGCATCGCCACGAGCGTGCTGTCCGGCCGGGTGTCGTACGTGTTCGGGTTCGAGGGCCCCGCGGTGTCGGTCGACACGGCGTGCTCGTCGTCGCTGGTCGCGCTGCACCTGGCCGTGCAGGCGCTGCGCCAGGGCGAGTGCTCGCTCGCGCTCGCCAGCGGCACGACCGTGATGGCCACGCCCGCCACGTTCGTCGAGATGACCCGGCAGGGCGGGCTGGCCTCCGACGGGAAGTGCAAGTCGTTCGCGTCGGCGGCCGACGGCACCGGCTGGGGCGAGGGCGTCGGGGTGCTGCTGCTGGAGCGCCTGTCCGACGCTCTCGCGGCCGGCCACCCGGTGCTCGCCGTCGTGCGCGGCACCGCGATCAACCAGGACGGCGCGTCCAACGGTCTCACCGCCCCGAACGGACCGTCGCAGCGCCGCGTCATCGCGCAGGCGCTCGCCAACGCGCAGCTCACCCCCGCCGACATCGACGCGGTCGAGGCGCACGGCACCGGGACCCGGCTCGGCGACCCGATCGAGGCCGAGGCGCTGCTCGCCGCGTACGGGCGCAACCGTCCCGCCGACCGGCCGCTGCGGCTCGGCTCGATCAAGTCGAACATCGGCCACACCCAGGCCGCCGCCGGCGTCGCCGGGGTCATCAAGATGGTCCTGTCGATGCGGCACGGCATGTTCCCGGCCACCCTGCACGTCGACGAGCCGTCGTCGCACGTCGACTGGTCGGGCGGCGCGGTCTCGCTGGTGACCGAGGCCGCCGAGTGGCCGGAGTACGACCGGCCGCGGCGCGCCGGTGTCTCGTCGTTCGGGGTCAGCGGGACCAACGCGCACGCGATCATCGAGCAGGCGCCGGCGCTTCCGGCGGGGCCTGCGCCGTCGCCGGTCGACGGGCCGCTGCCGTGGGTACTGTCGGCGAAGAGCGGTGCCGCACTGAGGGCACAGGCCGCGAAGCTGGCCGAGCACGTGCGCGGCACCGACGTCGACCTCGCCGCGACCGGCCACACGCTCGCCGCCGGGCGGGCGCGCTTCGCCCACCGCGCGGTGCTGCGCGCCGGCGACCGCGACGGGTTCCTCGCCGCCCTGGACGACCTCGCCGGCGGCGTTCCCGGCGCGGCCGTCACCGAAGGGTCGGTCGTCTCCGACGAGGGCGGGGTCGCGTTCGTCTTCCCGGGCCAGGGCTCGCAGTGGGCCGGCATGGCCGTGGACCTGCTCGACTCGTCGCCGGAGTTCGCCGCCAGCATGGCCGACTGCGAGCGGGCGCTCGCGCCGTTCACGGACTGGTCGCTCGTGGAGGTGCTGCGCGGCGGGGAGCCGCTGGAGCGCGTCGACGTCGTGCAGCCCGCGCTGTGGGCGGTGATGGTCTCGCTCGCCGCGCTGTGGCGTTCCCACGGCGTCGAGCCGACGGCGGTCGTCGGGCACTCGCAGGGCGAGATCGCCGCGGCCGTCGTCGCGGGTGGACTGTCCCTCGAGGACGGTGCGCGCGTGGTCGCCCTGCGCAGCCGGGCGCTGCTGGCGATCGCCGGCCGGGGCGGCATGGTGTCGGTGCCCCTGACGGTCGAGGAGCTGACCCCGCGGCTCGACGGGAGGCTGTCCGTCGCCGCGCTCAACGGTCCCCGCTCGATCGTCGTGTCCGGCGACCCAGGGGCGCTGGACGAGCTGCTCGCCGGCTGCGAGGCCGACGGCATCCGGGCCCGGCGCATCCCGGTGGACTACGCGTCGCACTCCGCGCACGTCGAGGCGATCGAAGACCGGCTGCGCGACCTCCTCGCCCCGGTGACCCCGCGCACCGGCACCGTGCCGTTCTACTCGACGGTCACCGGCGAGCCGATCGACACCGCCCGGCTCGACGGCGCCTACTGGTACCGCAACCTGCGCGGCACCGTGCTGTTCGAGCCGGCCGTGCGGGCGCTGCTCGCCCACGGCCACCGCTTCTTCGTCGAGGCCAGCCCGCACCCGGTGCTCACCGTCAGCGTGCAGGAGAGCATCGACGACACGCAGGCCCCGGCGGTCGCCGTCGGGACGCTTCGCCGCACCGAGGGCGGCCGCGACCGCTTCCTCACCGCGCTCGCCGAGGCGCACGTGCACGGTGTGCCGGTCGACTGGACGCACGCGACCGGCACCGGCCGCGCCGACCTGCCCACCTACGCGTTCCAGCGCGACCTGTACTGGCCCGCGGCGCCGGCCGCGACCGACGCCGCACCCTCCACAGTGGACGCTCCGTTCTGGGACGCCGTGGAGCGCGCCGACGCCGCCGGGCTCGCCGGCACCCTCGACCTGAGCGACGCCTCCGCGCTGGAGAGCGTGCTCCCGGCGCTCGCGTCGTGGCGGCGCCAGCAGCGCGACCGGTCGGCCGTCGACACCTGGCGGTACCGCATCACCTGGCGCCCGCTGCGTGCCGGCGCGGCCGCGACCCCCGACGGGTCCTGGCTGCTGGTGCGGCCGACCGGCCTCGCCGAGGGTGACACGCTCGCCGCGGCGCTGTCCGCCGGCGGCGCGGAGGTCACCGTCGTCGACGTCGACGCGGAGACCGGCGGGCGGGCCGCCCTCGCCGACCTGCTGCGCGGGATGCCGCCGGTGGCGGGTGTGCTGTCGCTGCTCGCGTTCGACGAGCGGCCGTACCCGGAGCACCCGTCCGTGCCGTCGGCGGTCGCGCTGACCGTCGTGCTCGCGCAGGCGCTCGAGGACGCCGGCGTGGACGCGCCGCTGTGGCTGCTCACCCGCGGTGCCGTCGGCACCGGCCCCGGCGACCCGCTGACCAGCCCGGAGCAGGGCCAGGTCTGGGGGCTGGGCCGGGTCGTCGGGCTGGAGCGTCCCGACAGCTGGGGCGGCCTGGTCGACCTGCCGCCGGTTATCGACGAGCGGGCCCTGGGTCGGCTGCTCACCCTCCTCGCCGAGCGCGGCACCGAGGACCAGGTCGCGATCCGCGCGTCCGGGACGTTCGGCCGGCGCATGGTCCGCGCGACGTTGCGGTCGGGGCCGACCTGGCGCACCAGCGGCACCGCCCTCGTGACCGGCGGCACGGGTGCACTGGGTGCGCACGTCGCCCGCTGGCTCGCCGGCGCGGGTGCCGAACACCTCGTGCTCACCAGCCGCAGCGGGTCCGACGCACCCGGCGTCGCCGACCTGGTCGCCGAGCTGGCCGACCTCGGCGCGCGCCGGGTCTCCGTCGAGGCCTGCGACATGGCCGACCGCGACGCGGTCACCGCGCTGCTGGCCCGCATCGACGACGCCGACACCCCGCTGCGCACCGTGGTGCACACCGCCGGCGTGGTGAGCTCGGCGCCGCTGGGCGACACCGACCTCGCCGAGTTCGCCCGGCTCGCCGCCGCCAAGGCGGCCGGCGCCCGGCACCTCGACGAGCTGACCGACGAGCTGCTCGGCGGCCGCGCCCTCGACGCGTTCGTGCTGTTCTCCTCCAACGCCGGCGTGTGGGGCGGCGGCGGGCAGTCCGCGTACGCGGTCGCCAACACCTACCTCGACGGGCTCGCCGAGCGCCGGCGCGCCCGCGGCCTCGCCGCCACCGCGGTGGCGTGGGGCGCCTGGGGCGGCGGCGGCATGGCGACCGTCGGCGACTCGGCCGACCAGCTGCGCCGCCGCGGCGTGCGTGCCATGCGGCCCGAGCTGGCGATCGCCGCGCTGCAGCAGGCCCTCGACGCCGACGAGACGTTCCTCGCCGTCGCCGACATGGACTGGGAGCGGTTCGTCCCCACGTTCACGCTGGCCCGCCCGCGTCCGCTGATCGAGGACATCCCCGAGGTGCGGCGCATCCTCGACGCCGCCGCGGAAAGCGGACCGGACTCCGGTGACTCGGCGCTGGTGCAGCGCCTCGCCGGCCGCTCGGAGGCCGAGCAGACCCGGGCCGTGCTCGACCTCGTGCGGACCCACGCCGCGGCCGTCCTCGGCCACACCGGCACCGACGCGGTGGCGCCGCAGCAGGCGTTCCGGGAGCTGGGCTTCGACTCGCTGACCGGCGTGGAGTTCCGCAACCGGCTGGTGGCCGCCACCGGGCTGCGGCTGCCCGCCACGATCGTGTTCGACCACCCCACCCCGACGGCGCTCGCGCGTCACCTCCGCGGCGAGCTGTTCGGGTCCACCGACAGCCTGACGACGGACACCGAGTTGACGACGGCGGCCCACGCCGACGAGCCGATCGCGATCGTCGGCATGAGCTGCCGGCTGCCCGGCGGCGTCGACACGCCCGACGACCTGTGGCGGGTGCTGCGCGACGGCGTCGACGCGATCGGCGAGTTCCCCACCGACCGCGGCTGGGACGTCGCCAACCTCTACGACCCGGACCCCGACAACCCCGGCACCACCCACTCGCGCGAGGGCGGCTTCGTCTACAACGCCAGCGAGTTCGACCCGGCGTTCTTCGGCATCTCCCCGCGCGAGGCCGTGGCGATGGACCCGCAGCAGCGGCTGCTACTGGAGTCGAGCTGGGAGGCGTTCGAGCGGGCCGGCATCGACCCGCGGTCGGCGCGCGGCTCGCGCACCGGCGTGTTCGTCGGCGCGCCGTACTCCGCGTACGGCGGCGACCTCGACGAGGCGCCGGAAGGCGCCGACGGCTACCTGTTCACCGGCAACTCGCCGAGCGTCATGTCCGGCCGGGTCGCCTACACGATGGGCCTGGAGGGTCCGGCGGTGTCGGTCGACACGGCCTGCTCCTCGTCGCTGGTCGCGCTGCACCTCGCCGTGCAGGCGCTGCGGCAGGGCGAGTGCGACGCGGCCCTCGCCGGCGGCGCCCTCATCATGTCCTCGCCCGGCGCGCTCATCGAGTTCAGCCGGCTTCGGGCGCTGTCGCCCGACGGGCGCTGCCGCGCCTTCGGCGCCGGCGCCGAAGGCACCGGCTGGGCCGAGGGTGTCGGCGTGGTGCTGATCGAGCGGCTGTCGGACGCGGTCGCGGCCGGGCACCCGGTGCTGGCCGTGATCCGGGGCACCGCGATCAACCAGGACGGCGCGTCCAACGGGCTCACCGCGCCCAACGGCGCGGCGCAGCAGCGGGTGATCCGCGCGGCGCTCGCCAACGCCGGACTGTCCACCGCCGACGTCGACGTGGTCGAGGCGCACGGCACCGGCACCACGCTGGGCGACCCGATCGAGGCGCAGGCGGTGCTCGCCACCTACGGGCAGAACCGGCCCGAACCTGTGCGGCTGGGCTCGCTCAAGTCGAACATCGGCCATGCGCAGGCCGCGTCGGGCGTCGCCGGCGTCATAAAAATGGTGCTGGCGCTGCGCAACGACCTCATGCCGCGCACGCTGCACGCCGAGGAGCCGTCGCCGCACATCGACTGGACCGCCGGCGCCGTGGAGCTGCTCTCCGAGGCGCGGCCGTGGCCGCGCAACGGCCGGGTGCGCCGGGCCGGGGTCTCCTCGTTCGGCGGCAGCGGCACGAACGCGCACCTGATCCTGGAGGAGGCGCCGGAGTCTGCCCCCGTCGACCAAGCTGCGCCCGCGCTGTTCGAGGGTGCGGCGCCGGTGGCGTGGCCGCTGTCCGGCCGGGGCGAGGCCGCGCTGCGCGACCAGGCCGCGAACCTGTCCACTGTGGACGCCGACGCGGCGGACCTCGGGCTGTCGCTGGCCGGGCGGGCGGCGTTGGAGAGCCGGGCCGTCGTGCTGGAGGAGTCCGGCCTCGCGGCGCTCGCCGCCGGCGAGCGGTCGTCGTTCGTCGTCAGCGGCACCGCGCCCGGCGCCGACCGGGACGTGGCGTTCGTGTTCCCCGGCCAGGGGTCGCAGTGGGTCGGCATGGCGGTCGAGCTGGCCGCGGTGTCGCCGGTGTTCCGGCGGGAGCTGGAGGCGTGCGGGCACGCGCTCGCCCCGTACGTGGACTGGTCGCTCGACGAGGTGCTGTCCGACGCCGATGCGCTGGAGCGCGTCGACGTCGTGCAGCCGGTGCTGTTCGCGGTGATGGTCTCGCTGGCCGCGTTGTGGCGGGCGGCCGGCGTGGAGCCCGGCGCCGTCGTGGGCCACTCGCAGGGCGAGATCGCCGCCGCGGTCGTCGCGGGTGGGCTGTCGCTGGAGGACGGCGCCCGCGTGGTCGCGCTGCGCTCGCGGCTGCTGGCCGAGGAGCTGGCCGGCACCGGCGGCATGGTGTCGGTGCCCCTGCCGGCCGGCGAGGCGGGCGAGCTGATCGGCGGCTGGGACGGTCGGCTGACGATCGCCGCCGTCAACGGCCCGACCCAGGTCGTCGTCGCGGGCGACGCGGAGGCCGTCGCCGGGCTGCTGGAGGAGTGCGTGCGCCGGGACGTGCGCGCGCGGAGGATCGCGGTGGACTACGCGTCGCACTCGCCGCTCGTGGAGCCGGTCCGCGACCGGCTGATCGAGGACCTGGCCGGGCTCGCACCGACCACCGCCGCGGTGCCGTTCTACTCGACGCTCACCGGCGGCCTGCTCGACACCGCCGGCCTCGACGCCGGCTACTGGTACCGCAACCTGCGCGAGCCGGTGCGGCTCGACGGGGCCGTGCGGGCCATGCTCGACGACGGGTTCGACGCGTTCGTGGAGACCAGCGCGCACCCGGTGCTGACCGCGGCGGTGCAGGCGATCGCCGAGGACCGGGACCTCGATGTCCTGTCGACCGGCACGCTGCGCCGCGGGCACGGCGGGCCGGAGCGGTTCGTCGCCTCGATGGCACAGGCGTGGACCGGCGGCGTGGCCGTCGACTGGCCGGTGCTGTTCGCCGGCGCGTCCCGCGTCGACCTGCCGACCTACGCGTTCCAGCGGGACCGGTACTGGCTGGAGGCACCGGCGCGCACCGCACCGGCCCGCACCGGACAAGCCGGCGCCGACCCGGTCGACGCGGAGTTCTGGGCGGCCGTCGAGCACGGCGACCTCAGCTCGCTCGCCGAGTCGCTGCGCGTGGAGAGCGCGGCCCTGGAGGGCGTGCTGCCGGCGCTGGCTTCGTGGCGGCACGGCCGCCGGCAGGAGTCCACACTGGACGGTTGGCGGTACCGGGAGTCGTGGAAGCCGGTCACCGACCTCGCGCCGGCCCGGCTGTCCGGGCGGTGGCTGGTGGTGTCGTCGGGACCCTCGGAGGTGCACGACGTGCTCGCCGCCCACGGCGCCGACGTCGTCCCGGTCACCACGGCGGCCCGCGACCGCGGCGACCTGGCCGCCGCGGTGGCCGCGCACTGCGCCGACGTGGCGGGCGTGGTGTCGCTGCTGTCCCTCGACGGTGCCGACGGCCTCGCCGCGACGACGGCACTCGTGCAGGCCCTCGGCGACGCCGGTATCGAGGCGCCGCTGTGGTGCCTGACCCGCGGCGCCGTGTCGGTGGGCCGGTTCGACCCGCTGACCGGGCTGCGCCAGGCGATGGTGTGGGGCCTCGGCCGGGTCGCGGCCCTGGAGCACCCCGACCGCTGGGGCGGCCTGCTCGACCTGCCGGACGTGCTCGACGAGCGCGCCGGCCGGCGGCTCGTCTCCGCTCTCAACGGGACCGAGGACCAGGTGGCGCTGCGCGCCAACGGCGTGTTCGCCCGCCGGTTCGTGCGCGCCCCGCTCGACGGACGCGAGCCGCAACGGCAGTGGCGGCCGTCGGGGACGGTGCTGGTCACCGGCGGAACCGGCGCGATCGGCGCCCGGCTGGGCCGCTGGCTCGCCGCGAACGGCGCCGACCACGTCGTGCTCACCAGCCGCCGCGGCATGGCCGCGCCCGGCGCCGCCGACCTCGTCGCGGACCTCGCGGCGCTCGGCGCCCGCGCGTCGGTGGTCGCCTGCGACATGGCCGACCGCGACGCCGTCGCCGCGCTGCTCGCGCAGCACCCGCCGACCGCGGTGCTGCACGCCGCCGTGGTGCTCGACGACGGCATCCTCGACGCGTTGACCCCCGACCGGTTCGCGCCGGTGCTGCGGGCCAAGGCCGACGCCGCGGACCACCTGCACGAGCTCACCGCCGGGCTCGACCTGTCGGCGTTCGTGCTGTTCTCGTCGGCGTCGGGCATGTTCGGCAACCCCGGGCAGGCCAACTACGCGGCCGCCAACGCCTACCTCGACGCGCTCGCGCTGCGGCGCCGGCAGGACGGCCTGCCGGCCACGTCGGTCGCGTGGGGCGCGTGGGCCGGCGGCGGCAGCGCCGACGGCGAGACCGGCGACCGGCTGCGCCGCCGCGGCGTGCCCGGCATGGACCCGGACCTCGCGATCTCCGGCCTGCAGCAGGCCCTGGACCACGACGACGCGTACATCGCGATCGCCGACATCGACTGGGAGCTGACGTACCCGCGGATCACCGCCGCCCGCCCGAGCCCGCTGATCCTCGACATCCCCGAGGTCCAGCGGATCCTCGCCGGACCGGTCACCGCATCCACCACCGGTGCGCCCGCCGCCCCGGCACAGGGCATCGCCGGGCTGCCGGAGGCCGAGCGCGCCGCCGCGATGCTCGACCTGGTGCGCGCGGAGGCCGCCGCCGTGCTCGGCTTCGCCTCGTCCGACGCCGTCGAGCCCGGCCGGGCGTTCCGGGAGCTGGGCTTCGACTCGCTGACCGCGGTGGAGCTGCGCAACCGGCTCGCCGCCGTCACCGGGCAGCGGCTGCCGGCCACGCTCGTCTTCGACCACCCGACCCCGACCGCGCTCAGCCGGTTCCTGCTCTCCCAGCTGCCGGGCGCGACGATCGCGACCGACGCGGGCGCGCCGGTGCCGGTCGCGGCGGTGACCGACGACCCGATCGTCATCGTGGGCATGGCGTGCCGGTTCCCCGGCGGCGTCGAGACCCCCGAGGACCTGTGGGACCTGGTCGCCGCGGGCCGCGACGCCATCGGCGGCTTCCCGACCGACCGCGGCTGGGACCTCGACGGCCTGTTCCACCCCGACCCGGACCACCCCGGCACCACCACCTCGCAGGAGGGCGCGTTCCTCTACAACGCCAGCCGGTTCGACCCGGGCTTCTTCCGGATCAGCCCGCGCGAGGCCCTCGCGATGGACCCGCAGCAGCGGCTGCTGCTGGAGACCGCGTGGGAGGCGTTCGAACGCGCGGGGATCGACCCCACGTCGCTGGGCGGCCAGCGGGCCGGTGTCTACGTCGGCAACACCGGACAGGCCTACACGAGCCTGCTCGCCGGCGTCGGCGAGGAGGTCGAGGGGTACGTCCTCACCGGCAACACGTCCAGCGCGCTGTCCGGGCGCATCGCGTACCTGCTCGGGCTGGAGGGCCCGGCGGTCACCGTCGACACCGCGTGCTCCTCGTCGCTGGTGGCGCTGCACCTCGCCGTCCAGGCGCTGCGGCAGGGTGAGTGCACGATGGCGCTCGCGGGCGGGGTCACGGTGCTGTCGACGCCGGCCGGGTTCGTCGAGTTCAGCCGCCAGCGCGGCCTCGCCTCCGACGGCCGCTGCAAGTCGTTCGCGGCCGGCGCCGACGGCACGGGCTGGGGCGAGGGCGTCGGCATGCTGCTCCTGGAGCGGCTGTCCGAGGCGCGCCGCAACGGCCACCCGGTGCTGGCGGTCGTGCGTGGCTCCGCGGTGAACCAGGACGGTGCGTCGAACGGGTTGACGGCTCCGAACGGACCGGCGCAGCAGCGGGTCATCCGCCAGGCGCTGGCCAGCGCGGGTCTGTCCACTGTGGACGTCGACGCGGTCGAGGCGCACGGCACCGGCACGGTGCTGGGCGACCCGATCGAGGCGCAGGCGATCATCGCCACCTACGGTCAGGACCGGCCGGCCGACCGGCCGGTGCGGCTGGGCGCGCTCAAGTCGAACATCGGTCACACCCAGGGCGCGGGCGGGGTCGCCGGCGTCATCAAGATGGTGCTGGCGCTGCGCCACGACCTGCTGCCGCGGACGCTGCACGTCGACGAGCCGTCCCCGCACGTCGACTGGACCGCCGGCGCCGTCGAGCTGCTCACCGACGCGGTGGAGTGGCCGCGGTCCGACCGGCCGCGCCGCGCGGGCGTCTCCGCGTTCGGCATCAGCGGGACCAACGCGCACACCATCATCGAGGAGGCGCCGGCGGAGGAGCCGGCGCCGGCACAGGCCGCGGACCCGGCCGCGGTGGTTCCGTGGCTGCTGTCCGGGTCGACCGTCGAGGCGGTCCGCGAGCAGGCCGCCCGCCTGCACGCCCGGCTGGCGGCGGGGGAGACCCCGCACCCGTGGGACGTCGCGTACTCGTTGGCCACCACCCGCGCCGCGCTCGCCGAGCGGGCCGCCGTCGTCGCCGCGGGCGCCGAGGACCTGCTCGCCGGACTCGCGGCGATCGCCGCCGGCGACACCGGGCCGGGCGTGCTGACCGGCGCGCCGACCCGCGGCCGGCTGGCGTTCCTGTTCACCGGCCAGGGCTCGCAGCGGCCCGGGATGGGCCGCGGCCTCTACGAGGCGTACCCGGTGTTCGCCGACGCGTTCGACGCCGCCTGCGCCCACCTCGACGGCCCGGTGCGGGAGGTCGTCTTCGGCGCCGACGCCGACGTTCTCGCCCAGACGGTGAACACGCAGATGGGCCTGTTCGCGGTGCAGGTGGCCCTGTTCCGCCTCCTGGAGTCATGGGGTGTCACGCCGAACCACCTGATCGGCCACTCGATCGGCGAGGTGGCGGCGGCGCATGTGGCCGGGGTCCTGTCCCTGGAGGACGCTGCGACGTTGGTCAGTGCCCGTGGCCGGCTGATGCAGGCGCTCCCCTCCGGTGGGGCGATGGTCTCCGTGCAGGCCTCGGAAGAAGAGGTGCTGCCGCTGCTGGCCGGGAACGTCGGGATCGCGGCCGTGAACGGGCCCCGGTCCGTCGTCGTGTCCGGTGAGGAGGAGGCCGTCCTGGCCGTCACCGCCGGGTTCAAGGCCAGGCGGCTCACGGTGAGCCACGCGTTCCACTCACCTCTGATGGAGCCGATGCTCGACGGGTTCCGCCGCGTCGTCGACAGGCTCGGCTTCCGGGCGCCGGTCATTCCGATCGCGGCCTCCGGTGACGTGACGGACCCGGAGTACTGGGTGAGCCATGTCCGCGACGCGGTGCGGTTCCACGACAACATGACGACCCTCGAAGCCGCCGGGGTCACCACGTACCTGGAGCTCGGCCCCGATGGGGTGCTCTCCGCGATGGGGCAGCACTGCGTCGACGGCGGCGAGTTCCTGCCGATGCTGCGGCGTGAGCGCGACGACGCGTCGACAAGTGTCTGCGCCGTGGCTGCGCTGCACGTGCGCGGGATCGCCGTCGACTGGGCGGCCGTGCTCGCCGGTGGGCGCCGGATCGACCTGCCCACCTACGCCTTCCAGCGGCAGCGGTTCTGGCCCGACGCCGTCGCGGCCACGCCCGCCGACGGTGCGGAGACGATCGCGGCCGACGAGGTCGACACGCGGTTCTGGTCGGCCGTCGAGAACGGCGACCTGGACTCCCTGGCCGACACGCTCGACCTCGACAGCACGGCGCTGACCGACGTGCTCCCCGCCCTGTCGTCGTGGCGGCGCGGGCGGCGCCAGCAGTCCACTGTGGACAGCTGGCGGTACCGGGTCACGTGGACGCCGCTCACCGACGTCGCCGCGGCGACCCTCAGCGGCACCTGGCTGCTCGCGGGCGACGGGGCCGAGGTCGCCGACGCGCTGTCGGCGCACGGCGCCCGGGTCGTGCCGGTGGAGGCCGGCACCATCGGCGAACTGCGCGCTACCGACGTCGCCGGGGTCGTCTCGCTGCTGGACCTCGCCGCAACGGTCGCCCTGTACCGGGCCCTCGGCGACGCCGGCGTGGACGCGCCCCTGTGGTCGCTGACCCGCGGCGGCGTCTCGGTCGGACCGGCCGACGCGCTCACCGACGCCATCCGGGCGATGGTCTGGGGTCTGGGACGGGTCGCCGCCCTGGAGACGCCGCACCGCTGGGGCGGCCTCGTCGACCTCCCGCCGGTGCTCGACCGGCGCGCCGCCGCACGCCTCGTCGCGGCCCTCACCGGCACCGACGGCGAGTCGGAGCTGGCGATCCGGCCCTCCGGCGTCTTCGCCCGCCGCCTGGTGCGGGCGCCCCTCGCGGCCGGGGCGACCGCGTGGCGGCCGGCCGGCACGGTGCTGGTCACCGGCGGCACGGGTGCCCTCGGCGCCGAAGTGGCCCGCTGGCTGGTCCGCGAGGGCGCCGACCGGGTCGTGCTCACCAGCCGGCGCGGCGCGGCCGCGCCCGGCGCCGGCGACCTGCTCGCCGAGCTCGGCGACCGGGTGACCATCGAGGCCTGCGACGTCGGCGACTGCGACGCCGTGGCCGCGCTGCTGGACCGGTACCCGCCGGACGCCGTCGTCCACACCGCCGGCGTGCTCGACGACGGGCTGCTCGACGGGCTCACCCCCGAGCGGATCGACGCGGTGCTGCGGCCGAAGGCCGACGCGGCCCGTCACCTGCACGAGCTCACCCTCGACCGCGACCTGACCGCGTTCGTCCTGTTCTCGTCGGTCTCCGGCACGTTCGGCAGCCCCGGACAGGGCAACTACGCCGCCGCGAACGCCTACCTCGACGCGCTGGCGCAGCAGCGCCGGCACGCCGGCCTCGTCGCCACCTCGATCGCCTGGGGGACGTGGGGCGGCGGCGGGATGGCCAGCGGCGACGCGGTGGAGCAGCGGGTCCGGCGCGGCGCGCTGCCGCCGATGGACCCGGTGCTGGCGGTCACCGCGATGGCGCGCGCGGCCGGCACCGCCGACGCGTGCGTCACCATCGCCGACATCGCGTGGGACCGGCTCGTCGCCGACCTCACGCTGGCAAGGCCCACCCGGCTCCTCGCCGACCTGCCCGAGGCCCGACCGGCCGCAGGGCCCGCGGCGACGCAGGCGGAACCGGAGACCCCGCTGCGCCAGCGGCTCGACGGGCTCACCGGCGCCGAACGCGACCGCGCCCTGCTCGACCTCGTCCGCACGCAGGTGGCGACCGTTCTCGGGTACGCCGGCCCGGAGCACATCGGCGCCGACCGGCCGTTCCAGGACCTCGGCTTCGACTCGTTGACGTCGGTCGAGCTGCGCAACCGGCTCGGCGCGCTGACCGGTCTCCGGCTGGCCGCCACCGTCGTGTTCGACCACCCGACCCCGCTGGCGCTGGCGGCGCACCTCAGCGCGGAGGTCGGCGGACCGGCCCGCGTCATCGAGGGCACGGTCGCCGCGCGACACGACGACGAGCCGATCGCGATCGTCGCGATGGGCTGCCGGTTCCCCGGCGGTGTCCGGTCGCCGGAGGACCTGTGGCGGCTGCTGGTCGACGGCGTCGACGGCATCGACGCGATCCCCACCGACCGCGGCTGGGACGCCCTCGACGACGCGGTGACCGGCGCCGGCTGGCAGGGCGGCTTCGTCTACGACGCGGGCACGTTCGACGCCGACTTCTTCGGCATCTCGCCGCGCGAGGCCCTCGCGATGGACCCGCAGCAGCGGCTGCTGCTGGAGACCACCTGGGAGACCGTCGAACGGGCCGGCATCCCGGTGCCGGCCCTGCGCGGCAGCCGGACCGGCGTGTTCGCCGGCACCAACGGCCAGGACTACCCGGTGCTCCTGCAACGCGCCGCCGACGACGTCAGCGGCCACCTCGGCACCGGCAACGCCGCCGCCGTGGTGTCCGGACGTCTCGCCTACACGCTGGGCCTGGAGGGTCCCGCGGTCACCGTCGACACGGCGTGCTCGTCGTCGCTGGTGGCCCTGCACCTCGCCGTGCAGGCGCTGCGGCAGGGCGAGTGCGACCTGGCCCTGGCCGGCGGCGTCACCGTGATGTCCTCGCCCGGCACGTTCGCCGAGTTCGCGCGGCAGGGCGGCCTGGCCGCCGACGGGCGCTGCAAGGCGTTCGGCGCGGGCGCCGACGGCACGAGCTGGGGTGAGGGCGTGGGCATGCTGCTCGTCGAGCGGCTGTCGGACGCCCAGCGCAACGGCCACCCGGTGCTCGCCGTGGTCCGCGGCAGCGCGGTCAACCAGGACGGCGCGTCCAACGGTCTGACCGCTCCGAACGGACCCGCGCAGCAGCGGGTCATCCGCCAGGCGCTGGCGAACGCCGGGCTGTCCACAGTGGACATCGACGCGGTCGAGGCGCACGGCACCGGCACGAGGCTCGGCGACCCCATCGAGGCACAGGCCCTGCTCGCCACCTACGGCCAGAACCGGGACGAGCCGCTGTGGCTCGGCGCGGTGAAGTCCAACCTCGGGCACACGCAGGCCGCCGCCGGCGTCGCCGGGGTCATCAAGATGGTGCTCGCGGTGCGGCACGGCACCCTGCCGCGGACCCTGCACGCCGACGAGCCGTCGCCGCACGTGGACTGGTCGGCCGGCGCGGTCGAACTGCTCACCGAGGCGCGGCCCTGGCCGGAGACCGGCCGCCCGCGCCGGGCCGGCGTGTCGGCGTTCGGCATGAGCGGCACCAACGCCCACACCATCATCGAGCAGGCGCCGGCGCTCCCGCCGGCGGTCGAGGCCGACCGCACCGAACCGCCGGTGCTGCCGTGGCTGTTCTCCGCACGCGGCGACGTGGCGCTGACGGCGCAGATGGCGCGGCTGGACCGGCACCGGGTCGACCGGATCGACCTCACCGACCTCGACGTCACGTACTCCCTCGCCACGAGCCGCACGGTGCTGGAGCACCGGGCCGCGGTCGTCGGCGGCGCGACGCTGCGTGGCAGCGGCGAGGCCGGTCCGGTGGCGTTCCTGTTCACCGGCCAGGGTTCGCAGCGTCCCGGCATGGGCCGCGAGCTGTACGACGCGTACCCGGTGTTCGCCGGGGCGTTCGACGCCGTGTGCGCGCAGCTGGACCTGCACCTCGACCGGCCGATCCGCGACGTCGTCTTCGGCGACGACCCCGAGCTTCTCGCGCGGACCGTGTACACGCAGACCGGGCTGTTCGCGGTCGAGGTGGCGCTGTTCCGGCTCCTGGAGTCGTGGGGCATCAGGCCGGACTACCTGGTGGGCCACTCGATCGGCGAGCTGGCCGCCGCGCACGTGGCCGGGGTCCTGTCGCTGTCCGACGCGGCGACGCTGGTCGCCGCGCGGGGCCGGTTGATGCAGGCGTTGCCGGCCGGTGGGGCGATGGTGTCGGTGCAGGCCTCCGAGGAGGAGGTGCTGCCGCTGCTCGACGGGCTGGAGGCGAGCGTCAGCATCGCCGCCGTCAACGGGCCGCGGTCGGTGGTCGTCTCCGGCGACGAGGACGAGGTTCTCGCCGTGACCGCCGGATTCAAGGCGAAGCGGCTCACCGTGAGCCACGCGTTCCACTCGCCGCTGATGGCCGACATGCTCGACGAGTTCTTCGAGATCGCCTCCGGGCTGACCTTCCACCCGCGGGAGATCCCCGTGATGGCGAACCTCGAGGGCGACCTCTGCACCCCGGAGTACTGGGTGCGGCACGTCCGCGAGGCCGTGCGCTTCCACGACGGCATGAAGGCCCTCGAAGCCGCCGGCGTCCGCACGTTCGTCGAGGTCGGGCCCGACGGTGTGCTCTCGGCGATGGGACCGGCGTGCGTGCGCGACGGCGAGTTCCTGCCGGTGCTGCGCCGCGGGCGCGCGGAGCCGCTGACCGCGGTGACCGCGCTCGCCGGGCTGCACGTGCGCGGCGTCACCGTCGACTGGGCGGCGTTCTTCGCCGGCTCCGGCGCGACCCGCGTCGACCTGCCCACCTACGCGTTCCAGGGCCGCCGTTACTGGCCCGAGCCGGCCGTCACCGTCGACACCGCCGCGGACCCGGCCGACGCCCGGTTCTGGGCGGCCGTCGAGAGCGGCGACGTCGCCTCGCTCGCCGGCACGCTGGACGCCGACGCGGACGCCGTCGGCGGGCTGCTGCCCGCCCTCGCCGGCTGGCGGCGCGGCCGCCGCGAACAGTCCACCGTGGACTCCTGGCGGTACCGGATCAGCTGGAAGCCGCTGCCCGTACCGACCGGCGCCACCCTCACCGGCACCTGGCTGCTGGTCGCACCGGCCGGCGCCGGCGGCGACGTCGCGATCGGCCTGGCCGAGAACGGCGCCGAGGTTCACCAGCTCGACGCGGGTGACCGGGCCACGCTCGCCACGCGGCTGGGTGGCCGGGCGGCCGACGGGGTCGTTTCCCTGCTCGACCTCGCCGGCACGCTCGCCCTCGTGCAGGCGCTCGGTGACGCCGGCGTCGGCGCGCCCCTGTGGTGCCTGACCCGCGGCGCCGTGTCGACCGGACCCGCCGACGCGCCCGCCGACCCGGCACAGGCGCAGGTGTGGGGACTGGGCCGCGTCGTCGGCCTGGAGCACCCCGCCCGCTGGGGCGGCCTGGTCGACCTGCCCGTCACCTTCGACGAGCGGGCCGCGACCCGCCTCGCCGGGATCCTGGCCGGCGCGGCGGGCGGCGTTTCAGGCGACGAGGACCAGGTGGCGCTGCGCTCCACCGGAGCCTTCGTCCGCCGCCTGGTGCGCGCGGTGCCGGCGCCGGACACCACCGCCTGGCTGCCACGGGGAACCGTGCTGGTGACCGGCGGCACGGGCGGCATCGGCGCGCACGTGGCCCGCAAGCTGGCCGGCGGCGGCGTGGACCGCCTGGTGCTGACCAGCCGGCGTGGCCCCGACGCACCCGGCGCGGCCGAACTCGTCGCCGAGCTCACCGCGACCGGCGTCGACGTGAGCGTGGTCGCATGCGACGTCGCCGACCCCGACGCCGTCGCCGGCCTGCTGGCCGGCGAGACCGTCACCGCGGTCGTGCACGCCGCCGGCGTCGACGTGAACGTGCCGGTCGCCGGCACCACCGCCGAGCACCTCGCCGCGGTGTCCGCCGCCAAGGTCGACGGCGCCGAGACCCTCGACCGGGTCCTCGGCGACACCCCGCTCGACGCGTTCGTGCTCTTCTCCTCGATCGCCGGGGTCTGGGGCAGCGGCGGGCAGGCCGGGTACGCGGCCGCCAACGCCGCCCTCGACGCGCTCGCCGAACGGCGTCGCGCCCGCGGGCTCGCCGCGACCGCGGTGGCCTGGGGACCGTGGGACGGCGGCGGCATGGCCGCGGTCGACGGCGTCCGCGAGCACCTGGTGCGCCGCGGCCTGAACCCGATGGCACCCGGGCCGGCCCTCGCCGCGCTGTGGCAGGCGGTCGGCCGGGGCGAGACCGCCGTGACCGTCGTCGACGTCGACTGGGACCGCTTCGCGCCGTCGTTCTGCCTGGAGCGGGCCCGCCCGCTGATCGGCGACCTCCCGGAGGTGCGGGCGGCGCTGGCGACCGGGCCGGCGGGCGCGACCGGTCCGGCCGGGAACGCGCTGGCCGAGGCGCTGTCCGGGCTTCCGGCCGACGAGGCCGCCCGGGTGCTGCTGCGCACCGTGACCGACGCGGCGGCCGCCGTGCTCGGCTACTCCGCCGACCGGCGGATCGAGCCCGGTCGGGCGTTCAAGGACCTCGGGTTCGACTCGCTGACCGCGGTCGAGCTGCGCAACCGGCTCGCCGCCGACACCGGGCTGAGCCTGCCGGCGACCCTGGTGTTCGACTACCCGAACGCCCAGGTGCTGGCCGACCACCTGCGCGGCGAGCTGCTGGGCGGGGAGGCGGCCACGCAGGTCGTCACCGGCTCGGCCACCGACGATGACGACGCGATCGCGATCGTCGCGATGAGCTGCCGCTACCCCGGCGGCGTCCGCGGCCCCGAGGACCTGTGGGAGCTGGTCGCCGGTGGCGTCGACGCGATCGGCGGATTCCCCACCGACCGCGGCTGGGACGTCATCGACGACGGCGTGGAGAACTACGCCCGCCAGGGCGGCTTCCTCTACGACGCCGCGCTGTTCGACCCCGGCTTCTTCGGCATCTCCCCGCGCGAGGCCCTGGCGATGGACCCGCAGCAGCGCCTGCTGCTGGAGACCAGCTGGGAGGCGTTCGAGCGGGCCGGCCTCGACCCGGCGACGCTGCGCGGCAGCCGCACCGGCGTCTTCGCCGGCACCAGCGGCCAGGACTACGCGATCCTGCTGCAGCACGCCACCGAGGACGTGCGCGGGCACGCCGGCACCGGCAACGCCGCGGCCGTCGTGTCGGGCCGCATCGCCTACACCTTCGGGCTGGAGGGCCCGGCGGTGACCGTCGACACCGCGTGCTCGTCGTCGCTGGTCGCACTGCACCTGGCGGCGCAGGCGCTGCGGCAGGGCGAGTGCGACCTGGCCCTGGCCGGCGGCGTCACCGTGCTGTCGACGCCCGGCGGCTTCGCCGAGTTCGCCCGGCAGGGCGGCCTGTCGGCCAACGGCCGGTGCAAGTCCTTCGGCGCCGCCGCCGACGGCACCGGCTGGGGCGAGGGCGCCGGCATGCTGCTCGTCGAGCGGCTGTCGGACGCGCGGCGCAACGGCCACCCGGTGCTCGCGGTGGTCCGCGGCACGGCGGTGAACCAGGACGGCGCGTCCAACGGGCTCACCGCCCCGAACGGGCCGTCGCAGCAGCGGGTCATCCGGCAGGCGCTCGCGTCCGCCGGTCTGTCCACTGTGGACGTCGACGCCCTGGAGGCGCACGGCACGGGCACGAAGCTGGGCGACCCGATCGAGGCGCAGGCGATCATCGCCACGTACGGCCAGGACCGGCCCGCCGACCGGCCGCTGTGGCTCGGTTCGCTGAAGTCGAACATCGGGCACACGCAGGCCGCCGCCGGCGTCGCCGGGATCATCAAGATGGTCATGGCGATGCGCCACGGCGTGCTGCCGCGGACGCTGCACTCCGCGGTGCCGTCGCCGCACGTCGACTGGTCGGCCGGCGCGGTCGAACTGCTCGCCGACGCCGTCGACTGGCCGGAGACGGGACGGCCGCGCCGGGCCGGTGTGTCGGCGTTCGGGATCAGCGGCACCAACGCCCACGCGATCATCGAGCAGGCACCGGAGGAGCCGGCACCGGCGGCCACGCGGGTCGCCGAACCGGTCACCGACCTGCCCTGGGTGCTGTCGGGCACCGGCGAGGACGGGCTGCGGGCACAGGCCGAGCGGCTGCGCGCGCACCTGACCTCGGGCGGGGCGCTGGCCTCGCGGGACGTCGCGTTCTCCCTCGCCACCACCCGGGCGGCGCTGGAGCACCGGGCCGCGGTGGTCGGCTATAGCCAGGAGGAGGTGCTGCACGGGCTGGCCGCGCTGGCCCGCGGCGAGGCCGCGCCGGGCGTGGTGCGCGGCGGTCCGCAGGAGGGCCGTACGGCGTTCCTGTTCACCGGACAGGGCGCGCAGCGTCCCGGCATGGGCCGCGAGCTGTACGACGCCTACCCGGTGTTCGCCGACGCGTTCGACGCCGTCTGCGCCCACCTCGACGCCGGGATCAAGGAGATCGTCTTCGGTGCGGACGCGGATGTCCTCGCGCAGACGGTCCACACGCAGCAGGGCCTGTTCGCGCTGGAGGTGGCGCTGTTCCGGCTGATGGAGTCGTGGGGCGTGCGCGCGGACTACCTGATCGGCCACTCGATCGGCGAGCTCGCCGCCGCGCACGTGGCCGGGGTCCTCTCGCTGGAGGACGCGGCCCGGCTGGTCTCCGCGCGGTCCCGGCTGATGCAGGCGCTGCCCGCCGGCGGGGCGATGGTCGCGGTGCAGGCCTCCGAGGAGGACGTGCTGCCGCTGCTCGCCGGCGTCGAGGACCGGGTCAGCATCGCCGCTGTCAACGGTCCCCGCTCCGTGGTCGTCTCCGGCGAGGAGGACACGGTGCTGGCGGTCACCTCCGGGCTCAAGGCGCGGCGGCTCAACGTCAGCCACGCCTTCCACTCCCCGGCGATGGCCGGCATGCTCGACGAGTTCCACCGGGTCGCCGCGGACCTGACGTTCCACCCGCCGGTCATCCCGATCATGTCGAACTCGGACGGCGACCTCACCACGCCGGGGTACTGGGTGCGGCACGTCCGCGACGCGGTGCGCTTCTCCGACGGCATGAGGGCGCTCGAAGCGGCCGGGGTCACGACGTTCGTCGAGCTCGGCCCCGACGGCGTGCTGTCGGCGATGGGCCAGGCGTGCGTCGAGCGGGGCGAGTTCCTGCCGGTGCTGCGGGCCGGCCGCCCCGAACCGACCACGGCGGTGACCGCGATGGCCGCGCTGCACCTGCGCGGGGTCGCCGTGAACTGGGCCGCGTTCTTCGCCGGCACCGGCGCGACCCGGGTCGACCTGCCCACCTACGCCTTCCAGCGCAAGCGGTACTGGCCGATCGCGCAGCCGCCGGTCGCCGACGCCGTGCTGGTCGACCCGGTCGACGCCCGGTTCTGGGAGGCCGTGGAGCGCGAGGACCTCGACTCCCTCGCCGGCACCCTGGACGTGCCCGGCGACGCCCCGTTCAGCGAGGTGCTCCCGGTGCTCTCCGCGTGGCGGCAGGGCCGGCGCCGGCGCTCGACGGTCGACCAGTGGCGCTACCGCGTCACCTGGAAGCCGCTCACGATCCCGGCCGGCGCCACGCTCGACGGCACGTGGCTGCTCGTGCTGCCCACCGGGCAGGCCGACCATCCGACCGTCACGGCGGTCACCAGCGCGCTGCGGCGGGCCGGCGCCACCGCGTCCCCCGTCGAGCTGGACCCGGCGACGACCGACCTCACCGCGGTCACGGAGACGCTGCGGACGGCCGTGACCCACGCGCGGACCGTGACCGGCGTGCTCTCCCTCCTGGCCCTGGACATGGACCCGCACCCGGCGCACGCCGGGCTGCCCGTCGGGGTGGCGCTGACCGCCCTGCTGGAGCGCGCGCTGCCGGCCGAGCTGGACGCGCCGCTGTGGCTCACCACCCACCAGGGGGTGCGCACCGCCCACCACGACAGCACCGTGCTCCCGGAGCAGGCGATGGTCTGGGGCCTCGGCCGGGTCGTCGGGCTCGACCAGCCGCGCCGCTGGGGCGGCCTGGTCGACCTGCCGGCGACGCTCGACGAGTTCGCCCAGTCGCGGCTCGCCGGCATCCTCGCCAGCCCCGACGCGGAGGACCAGACGGCGCTGCGGCCCTCGGGCGTGCTCGGCCGGCGGCTGGTGCGGGCGGCGGCCGACGACAACGCCACCGCCTGGCGGCCACGCGGCACGGTGCTGGTCACCGGCGGCACCGGTGCCCTCGGCGCCGAGGTCGCGCGCTGGCTGGCCCGCAACGGCGCCGACCAGGTCGTGCTGACCAGCCGGCGCGGTGCCTACGCACCGGGCGCGATCGAGCTGGAGGACGAGCTGACCGGCCTCGGCGCCAAGGTCGTCCTCGCGGCCTGCGACGTGGCCGACCGCGCCCAGCTCGCCCGGCTGATCGAACAGGTCGAGGAGGACGGCGAGCAGATCCGGGCCGTCGTGCACACCGCCGGCGTGGCCGGGTCGGAGCTGCCGGGGCTCGCCGGGCTCGCCGACGTGCTGGCAGCCAAGACGGCCGGCGCGACGCACCTCGACGACCTGCTCGGCGACCGGCCGCTGGACGCGTTCGTGCTCTTCTCCTCGATCGCCGGGATCTGGGGCAGCGGCGGGGAAGGCGCCTACGCGGCGGCCAACGCCTACCTCAACGCGCTCGCGCAGCGCCGCCGGTCGCAGGGCCGGGTCGCGACCGCGATCGCGTGGGGCCCGTGGGCCGAGGCCGGCATGGCCGCCGGCGAGGGCGTCGGTGACCACCTGCGGCGGCGCGGCCTGCCGGCGATGGCGCCGGCCCTGGCCATCGACGCCCTGGAACGCACCCTCGGCGCCGACGAGACGTGCCTGGTGGTGGCCGACGTGGACTGGTCGCGGTTCGCGCCGAGCTTCACCGCCGCCCGGCACCGGCCGTTCATCGGCGACCTGCCGGAGGTGCGGCGGGCGCTGCACCCCGAGGCCGACGCGGTCGACGCCGGGTCGCCGGACGAGGTTCCGGCGTTCCTGGAGCGGATCGGCGGGCTCACCGCCGCCGAACGCGACCGGGCCGTGCTCGACCTGGTGCGCACGACCGCCGCCGACGTGCTCGGCTACGACGGGCCGGCCGGCGTCGAACCCGGCCGCGGGTTCCTCGCGCTCGGCTTCGACTCGCTCACGGCCGTCGAGCTGCGCAACCGGCTCACCGCGGCGACCGGTCTCCGGCTGCCGACCACGTTGATCTTCGACTATCCGACCCCCGACGCGCTCGCCGGCCAGCTGCGCACCGTGCTGGCACCGGCCGACGCCGACGGGGTGGCACCGGCGCTCGCCGAGGTCGACCGGCTCGAGGCCCGGCTCACCGGGCTGACGGTCGAGGGCGACGAACGCGACCGGATCACCGACCGGCTGCGGGCGCTCCTGGCGAGCTTCAGCGGCGGCCCGGTGCTCCTCGGCACCGACGACGACGAGCAGGACTCCCTGGAATCGGCCACCGCCGACGAGGTCTTCGACATCATCCACCGTGAGTTTGGAAGGTCCTAGAACAGTGGCCAACGAGCAGAAACTCCTCGACCATCTCAAGTGGATGACCGGCGAGCTCCGGCAGGCGCACCGCAAGCTGCGCGAGGTCGAGGAGCGCGACCAGGAGCCGATCGCCATCGTGGCGATGAGCTGCCGCTACCCCGGTGGCGCCGGTTCACCCGAGCAGCTGTGGGACCTGGTCTCCACCGGAACCGACGCCATCGCCCCGTTCCCCGCCGACCGCGGCTGGGACCTCGCCGGCCTCGACACCTCGTCGAGCACCGCGCAGGGCGGGTTCCTGTTCGACGCCGGCCGCTTCGACGCCGGGTTCTTCGGGATCAGCCCGCGCGAGGCCCTCGCGATGGACCCGCAGCAGCGGCTGCTCCTGGAGACCGCGTGGGAGGCGTTCGAGCGGGCCGGCATCGACCCGGCGACGCTGCGCGGCAGCCAGACCGGCGTGTTCGTCGGCACGAACAGCCCCGACTACGCCGGCCTGTTCCTGAACTCCGACGAGGACGTCAGCGGTCACATCGCCACCGGCAACTCGGTCAGCGTGGCGTCGGGGCGGCTGGCGTACACGTTCGGGCTGGAGGGTCCGGCGGTCACGATCGACACCGCCTGCTCGTCGTCGCTGGTCGCGATCCACCTGGCGTCGGTGGCGCTGCGGCTGCGCGAGTCGTCGCTCGCGCTGGCCGGCGGGGTGACGGTGATGTCGTCGCCGGCCGGGTTCGTCGAGTTCACCCGCCAGGGCGGCCTGGCCTCCGACGGCCGCTGCAAGGCGTTCGCCGGCGCGGCCGACGGCACCGGCTGGGGCGAGGGCGCCGGCCTGCTGCTCCTGGAGCGGCTGTCCGACGCGCACCGCAACGGCCACCCGGTGCTCGCCGTCATCCGCGGCAGCGCGGTGAACCAGGACGGCGCGTCGAGCGGGCTGACCGCGCCGAACGGACCCGCGCAGCAGCGCGTCATCCGGACCGCGCTGTCGCGCGCCGGGCTGACCGCCGCCGACATCGACGCCGTCGAGGCCCACGGCACCGGCACGAAGCTCGGCGACCCGATCGAGGCCCAGGCGATCCTGGCGACGTACGGCCAGGAGCGCGACCGGCCGCTGCTGCTCGGCTCGCTGAAGTCGAACATCGGCCACACCCAGGCGGCGTCGGGGGTCGGCGGGATCATCAAGATGGTCATGGCGATGCGCCACGGCGTGCTGCCGAAGACGTTGCACGTGGACGAGCCGACGCCGCAGGTGGACTGGTCGGCCGGCGACGTGGAACTGCTGACGGAGCAGCGGACCTGGCCGGAGACCGGCCGCCCCCGCCGGGCCGGGGTGTCGTCGTTCGGGATGAGCGGCACCAACGCCCACGCCGTCCTGGAGGAGGCCCCCGAGGTCGAGGTCGACGAGCCGGAGACCCCGGCGGCGCCGGCCCCGGCCACGCTGCCGTACGTGCTGTCGGCCCGCACCGCCGACGCCCTGCGGGCACAGGCCCGCGCCCTGGCCGGTCACCGCACGGACGCCCGCCCCGTCGACCTGGCCTACTCGTTGGCCACCACGCGCGGCGGTCTGGAGCACCGCGCGGCCGTCGTCGCGTCGGACCCCGACACGTTGGCGGCCGGCCTGGCCGCGCTCGCCGAGGGCGCCGACGACGCGCCGAACGTCGTGCGCGGTGTCGCGTCGACGGGTCCACTCGCGTTCCTGTTCACGGGCCAGGGCTCGCAGCGCCCCGGCATGGGCCGCGACCTGTACGACACGTTCCCCGTCTACGCGGCGGCGTTCGACGAGGTGTGCGCGCACCTCGACGCCGGCCTGAGGGACGTGGTCCTCGGCGACGACCCGGAGCTTCTCGCGCGGACCGTGAACACGCAGCAGGGGCTGTTCGCCCTGGAGGTGGCGCTGTTCCGGCTGCTGGAGTCGTGGGGCGTGCGGCCCGACTACGTGGCCGGCCACTCGATCGGTGAGCTGGCCGCCGCGCACGTGGCCGGGGTGCTGTCGCTCGCCGACGCCGCGACGCTGGTCAATGCCCGTGGCCGGCTGATGCAGGCGCTGCCCGCCGGTGGCGCGATGGTGTCGGTGCAGGCCTCCGAGGCGGAGATCCTGCCGCTGCTGACCGCCAACGTCTCCATCGCGGCGGTCAACGGGCCGTCGTCCGTGGTCGTCTCGGGCGCCGAGGACGAGGTCCTGGCTGTCACCGAGGGGTTCAAGGCCAGGCGCCTGACCGTGAGCCACGCGTTCCACTCGCCGCTGATGGAGCCGATGCTCGACGAGTTCCGCCGCGTCGCGTCGGGGCTGTCGTACGCGAGGCCGGCCGTCCCCGTGGTCGCGTCCGGCGACGTGAGCACCCCGGAGTACTGGGTGCGGCACGTCCGCGACGCCGTGCGCTTCGCCGACGGGATGCGGACCCTGGCCGCCGCCGGGGTCACCACGTTCGTCGAGGTCGGTCCGGACGGGGTGCTCTCGGCGATGGGACGCGCGTGCGTCGAGGACGGCGTGTTCCTGCCGGTCCTGCGTCGCGGGCGCGACGAGCCGCTGACCGCGATGACCGCGCTGGCCGGGCTGCACGTACGCGGCACCGCCGTCGACTGGTCGTCGGTGCTGGCCGGTGGCGAGGCCGTCGACCTGCCCACGTACGCGTTCCAGCGGGAGCGGTACTGGCCGAAGCCGGGCCAGCGGGCGTACGCGGTCAGCTCCGTGGAGAGCCGCTTCTGGGAGGCGGTCGAGCACGGCGACCTGGCGGCGCTGGCCAGCACCCTCGAGGTCGACGGCGAGCTGTCGCTGAGCATGCTCTCGCCCGCCCTGCCGGTGCTGTCGCGGTGGCGGCGCCGCCAGCAGACCCGCTCGACCGTCGACCGGTGGCGGTACCGGGTCGGCTGGCAGCCGGTCACGGGTGGCGCGCCCCCGTCGCTGCACGGCACCTGGGTGGTCGTCACCCCCGGAGCCGACGGATGGGCGCCCACGGCGGCGCGGGCGCTGGAGGAGTACGGCGCGACGGTGGTCACCCTGCCGGTGCCTGCCGTCCCCGAACGCGCCGCGTTGACGGCCGCCCTCCGCGCGGTCGGCGAGGTGACCGGCGTGCTGTCGCTGCTCGGCCTCGACAGCGAGCCGGCGCCCGGCCTGCCGGCGCTCACCACCGGCGCCGCCGGCACGCTCGCGCTCGTGCAGGCCCTCGGCGACGCGGAGGTCGACGCGCCGCTGTGGCTCGCCACCCGCGGCGGCGTCGCCACCACCGGCAGCGACCGCCTCACCGACCCGGCGCAGGCGCTGGTCTGGGGCCTCGGCCGGGTCGTCGCGCTGGAGCACCCGCAGCGCTGGGGCGGCCTGGTCGACCTGCCCGCCGTCGCGTCCGACCGCACCGCCGCCCAGCTCGCCGCCGCGCTCGCCGACGGCGGGGAGGACCAGGTGGCGCTGCGCGACGCCGGCGTCTTCCGCCGCCGCCTCGTGCGGGCGCCGCGCCGCACCCTCAGCACCGGCACCGGCACCGGCTGGCGTCCCCGCGGCACCGCCCTGGTGACCGGCGGCACCGGTGCCCTCGGCGCGCACGTCGCCCGGTGGCTCGCCCGCACCGGCGCCGAGCACCTCGTCCTCACCAGCCGGCAGGGCCCCGCCGCGCCCGGCGCCGACGACCTGCGCGCCGAGCTCACCGCGCTCGGGGCCAGGGTGACGATCGCCGCCTGCGACGTCGCCGACCGCGCCGCGCTCGCCGCGCTGCTCGCGGAGCTGCCGGCGGTGAACGTCGTGGTGCACACCGCCGGCACCGACCGGTCGACCGTCCTCGACGCGACCGACGCCCGGACCGTCCACGACGTCGTCGACGCCAAGGTGCGCGGCGCCATCAACCTCGACGAGCTGACCGGCGACCTCGACGCGTTCGTGCTCTTCTCCTCGATCTCCGGGATCTGGGGCAGCGGCGGCCAGGCCGCGTACTCGGCCGGCAACGCGTTCCTCGACGCGCTCGCCCAGCACCGTCGCCACACCGGCCGCACCGCGACGGCGGTCTCCTGGGGCCCGTGGGACGGCGGCGGCATGGCGGCCGCCGACGGCGCCGCCGAGCAGCTGCGCCGCCGCGGCCTCATGCCGATGACGCCGGAGCTGGCCGTCGCCGCGCTGCAGGACGCCCTGGACGCCGACGAGACCCAGCTGACCGTCGCCGACGTCGACTGGGAGCGGTTCGCGCCGGCGTTCTGCCTGGAACGGCCGCGTCCGCTGATCGCCGACCTGCCCGAGGTGCGCCGGGTCCTCGATGGCGAGGCCGCACCGGCGGCGGGTGCCGCCGCGGCGGACCGGTTCGCCGGGCTGTCCGGCGCCGACCGCGACCACGCGCTCGTGGAGCTGGTCCGCGAGCGGTCGGCCGCCGTGCTCGGCCACGCCACCGCCGACCGGGTCGAGCCCGACGTCGCGTTCCGCGACCTCGGCTTCGACTCGCTGACCGCGGTGGAGCTGCGCAACAGCCTGACCGCGGCCACCGGCCTGCGGCTGCCGGCCACGCTCGTCTTCGACCACCCGACGCCGCGGGCGCTGGCGGCGCACCTCGGCCCGGAGCTCGGCGGTGCGGCGGCGCGCACGGTCGAACAGACGGTCGCGGTGAGGAACGCCGTCTCCCATGACGACGACCCGATCGCGATCGTCGCGATGAGCTGCCGCTACCCGGGCGGGGTCAGCAGCCCCGAGGACCTGTGGCGGCTGGTGGACGGCGGCGTCGACGCGATCAGCGGCTTCCCCACCGACCGCGGCTGGGACCTGGAGTCCATTGTGGACACCGGCGGGACCACCGGCACCAGCTACGTCGGCGCGGGCGGCTTTCTCGCCGACGCCGGCGACTTCGACCCCGGCTTCTTCGGCATCTCCCCGCGCGAGGCGCTCGCGATGGACCCGCAGCAGCGGCTGCTTCTGGAGACCGCGTGGGAGGCGTTCGAGCGGGCCGGCATTCCCGCCGAGTCGGTGCGGGGCAGCCGTTCCGGCGTCTTCGTCGGCATGAACAACCAGGACTACGCCGCGCTGCTCGTCGCGTCGGGCACCGACGCCGAGGGTCACCTCGCCACCGGCAACTCGGCGAGCGTGGTCTCGGGCCGGCTGTCGTACACGTTCGGGCTGGAGGGCCCGGCGGTCACCGTCGACACGGCGTGCTCGTCGTCGCTGGTGGCGCTGCACCTGGCCGTGCAGGCGCTGCGGCAGGGCGAGTGCGACCTGGCGCTGGCGGCCGGCGTCACGGTGATGTCGACGCCGGCCGCGTTCGTGGAGTTCAGCCGGCAGCGCGGGCTCGCGTCCGACGGGCGCTGCAAGGCGTTCGGCGCGGGCGCCGACGGCACCGGCTGGGGCGAGGGCGTGGGCATGCTGCTCGTCGAGCGGCTGTCCGACGCGCGCCGCAACGGCCACCCCGTGCTCGCCGTGGTGCGTGGCTCCGCGGTGAACCAGGACGGCGCGTCCAACGGTCTGACCGCTCCGAACGGACCCGCGCAGCAGCGTGTCATCCGCCAGGCGCTGGCGAACGCCGGGCTGTCCACTGTGGACGTCGACGTGGTGGAGGCGCACGGCACGGGAACCGTGCTGGGCGACCCGATCGAGGCGCAGGCGCTGCTGGCCACCTACGGCCGGGACCGCTCCGCGGACACGCCGCTGTGGCTCGGGTCGCTCAAGTCGAACATCGGCCACACCCAGTCGGCCGCGGGCGTGGCCGGGATCATCAAGATGGTCATGGCCATCCACCACGGGACCATGCCGAGGACGCTGCACGCCGAGGAGGCGTCGCCGCACATCGACTGGACCGCCGGCGCCGTCTCGCTGCTCACCGGGGCCCGCCCGTGGGAGACCGGCGGCCGGCCGCGCCGCGCCGGCGTCTCCGCGTTCGGCATGAGCGGCACCAACGCGCACACCATCATCGAAGAGGCGCCGCTCGAGGTCGCCGCCGGGGCCGCCGTCGAGCGCGAGTCCGTGGTCGGGCCGCCGGCTCTGCCGTTCGTCCTGTCGGGACGCGGTGCGGACGCGCTGCGGGCGCAGGCGGCCCTGCTGGGGACCCACGTGAGCGCCGTCGACACCGACCCGCTCGACCTGGCCCACACGTTGGCCGCCACCCGGTCGAACCTGGAGCACCGGGCGGTCGTCGTCGCCGCCGGCGTCGACGACCTGCGCGCGGGTCTCGCCGCGGTGGCCGCGGACGCCCCGGCACCGAACGTGGTGCGCGGAGTCCGGGGCACGGGGCGGCTCGCGTTCCTGTTCACCGGCCAGGGGTCGCAGCGCCCCGGCATGGGCCGCGACCTGTACGAGGCGTACCCCGCGTACGCGGAGGCCTTCGACGAGGCATGTGCCCACCTCGACGTGCACCTCGACCGGCCGCTGCGCGAGCTGGTGTTCTCCGACTCCTCCGATGACGCTGCCGAGGCTTTGAACGACACGGGTTACACGCAGGCCGCGCTGTTCGCGGTCGAGGTGGCCGCGTTCCGGCTCGTCGAGCGGTGGGGTGTGCGACCCGACCACCTCATCGGGCACTCGGTCGGGGAGCTCGCCGCCGCCCACGTCGCCGGGGTGCTGTCGCTGGCCGACGCCGCCGCGCTGGTCGCCGCGCGCGGCCGGCTGATGGCCGCGCTGCCCGCCGGCGGCGCGATGGTCGCGGTCCGCGCCACCGAGGAGGAGGTGCTGCCGCTGCTCACGGGGAACGTGAGCATCGCCGCGGTGAACGGGCCGCGGTCGGTGGTGGTCTCCGGTGAGGAGGAGGCCGTCCTCGCCGTGACGGCCGGGTTCAGGGCGAAGCGGCTCACGGTGAGCCACGCGTTCCACTCGCCGTTGATGGAGCCGATGCTGGGGGAGTTCCGCGAGATCGTGGAAGGGCTCGCGTTCCGGGCGCCGACGATTCCGATCGCGGCCTCCGGTGACGTGACCGAACCGGGGTACTGGGTGCGGCACGTCCGCGACGCGGTGCGGTTCCACGACGGCATGCGGGCCCTCGAAGCGGCCGGGGTCACCACGTACCTGGAGCTCGGGCCCGACGGGGTGCTGTCGGCGATGGGGCAGGACTGCGTGACGCGTCCCGCGGTGTTCGCCGCGGCGATGCGGTCCGGCCGCCCCGGCCCGCTCACGCTGACGACCGCCGTGGCGACCCTGTACGCGCACGGTGTTCCGGTCGGCTGGGACCTCCGCGGCGCCCGGCGGATCGAGATTCCGACCTATCCGTTCCAGCGTCAGCGGTTCTGGCCCGCCGCCGCGACGGCCACGGTCGGCGCGGCGCCGGCCGGAGCCGGCCCGGTCGCCGCCGACCCGGTCGCCGCCGAGTTCTGGGCCGCGGTGGAGCGCGGCGACACCGACGCGGTCGCCGGCACGCTGCGGGTCGAGCCGGACGCGCTCGGCGACGTGCTGCCCGCGCTGTCGACCTGGCGCCGTGACCGGCGCGAGAAGTCCACTGTGGACACCTGGCGGTACCGGGTCACCTGGAAGCCGGCCAGCGACCTGCCCGCCGCAACCCTGGCCGGCTCCACCTGGCTCGCGGTCGACCCGGTCGACGACGTCGTCGGGGCCCTCGTCGCCGGCGGCGCCCACGTGGTCCCGCTGCACACGGACGGCGGTGACCGGACCGCGGTGGCCGAGCGGCTGCGGGCCGCGCTTGCCGGCGGCGCCGCCGACGGGGTGCTGAGCCTGGGCGCGGTGACCGACCCCGGCGCGGCGCTGGCCGCGACGGTGACCCTCGTCCAGGCGCTCGGTGACGCGGACGTCGCCGCGCCGCTGTGGATCGCCACCCGCGGCGCCGTGTCGATCGGCCGCGCCGACCCGCTCGCCGACGCCGCCGGCGGCGCGGTGTGGGGCCTCGGGCGGGTCGTCGGGCTGGAGCATGCCGGCCGGTGGGGAGGACTCGTCGACCTTCCGGAGTCCCTCGACGGCCGCGCCGCCGCCCGCCTGGCCGCGGTGCTGGGCGGGGCCGGGTCCGAGGATCAGGTCGCCGTCCGGCCGTCCGGTGTGTTCGTGCGCCGCCTGGAGCGCGCGCCGTCGGTGGCCGCCGCCGGCGCGTGGCGGCCGCGCGGCACGGTCCTGGTGACCGGTGGCACCGGCGCGCTCGGCGCCGAGGTGGCCCGGTGGCTCGCCGGCGCCGGCGCCGAGCACCTGGTGCTGACCAGCCGCCGCGGTGCCGACGCACCCGGCGCCGCGGACCTGACCGCCGACCTGACCGCGCTCGGCGTCCGGGTGACCGTCGCCGCGTGCGACGTCGCCGACCGCGACGCCGTGGCGGGCCTGCTCGCAGCCGACCCGGTCACCGCGGTGGTGCACGCCGCCGGTGTCGACAGTGGACGGTCGCTCGCGGAGACCACGCCGGCGGAGTTCGCCGCCGTGCTGTCGGCGAAGGTCGACGGCGCCCGGCACCTGGACGAGCTGACCGGCGACCTCGACGCGTTCGTGGTGTTCTCCTCGATCTCCGGCGTGTGGGGCGGCGGTGGGCAGGCCGCCTACTCGGCCGCGAACGCCTACCTCGACGCCCTCGCCGGGGCGCGCCGGGCCCGCGGGCTGGCGGCCACGGCCGTCTCGTGGGGGCCGTGGGCCGGTGCCGGCATGGCCGCCGACGCCGACGTCACCCGGAACCTGCGCCGCCGGGGGCTGAACCCGATGGCGCCGGCCCTCGCCGTCGCGGCCCTGCAGCGGGCCCTCGACGGCGACGAGACGTGCGTGACCGTCGCCGACGTCGACTGGGAGCGGTTCGCGCCGGCGTTCTGCCTGGAGCGGGCCCGCCCGCTGATCGGCGACCTGCCCGAGGTGCGGCGGGCGCTGGCCGCCGAGCCGGCCCCGGACGGCGCCGGCCTCATGAGTTTCGGATCCCCCGAGGAGGCGTTGCGCTCGCTGCTGGAGACGGTGCGCGCGGAGGCCGCCTCGGTGCTGGGGCACGCGTCGGCGGGCGAGGTCGAGGCCGACCGGGCGTTCCGCGACATGGGTTTCGACTCGCTGACCGCGGTGGAGTTGCGCAACCGGCTGCAGGCGGTCACCGGGCTGCGGCTGCCCTCGACGCTCGTCTTCGACTACCCGAACGCCTCGGCGCTGGCCGCGTACCTGCGCGATGAGCTGCTCGGCGCGTCGGTGGTGACGTCGGCGCCGACCGTGGTGGCGGCGTCGGACGAGCCGGTGGCGATCGTGGGGATGGCGTGCCGGTACCCGGGCGGCGTGCGGTCGCCGGAGGACCTGTGGCGCCTGGTGTCCGAGGGCACGGACGCGGTGGCGGGCTTCCCGTCCGACCGCGGCTGGGAGTTCCTCGACAACGAGACGGAGGGCTACGCCCGGCAGGGCGGCTTCCTCTACGACGCGGCGGCGTTCGACCCCGGGTTCTTCGGGATCTCGCCGCGGGAGGCGTTGGCGATGGACCCGCAGCAGCGGCTGCTGCTGGAGACGTCGTGGGAGGCCTTCGAACGGGCGGGCATCGCGCCGTCGTCGGTGCGCGGCTCGCAGACGGGTGTGTTCGTCGGAACGAACAGTCAGGACTACGGCGGCCTCCTGTGGGGCTCCGGCGACAGCCGGCTGCAGGGGCATGTGGGGACGGGTAATGCGGCGAGCGTGTTCTCCGGACGGGTGTCGTACACGTTCGGTCTGGAAGGTCCCGCGGTCACGGTGGATACGGCGTGTTCGTCGTCGCTTGTCGCGCTGCACCTGGCGGTACAGGCGCTGCGGCAGGGCGAGTGCGAGCTGGCGCTGGCCGGTGGCGTGACGGTGATGTCGACGCCCGGCACGTTCGTGGAGTTCCACCGGCAGGGTGGGCTCGCCGCGGACGGCCGGTGCAAGGCGTTCGGCGCCGGTGCCGACGGCACCGGGTGGGGCGAGGGGGTCGGCGTCCTCCTGGTGGAGAAGCTGTCCGACGCGCGCCGCAACGGGCACCCCGTCCTGGCGATCGTGCGGGGCAGCGCGGTGAACCAGGACGGCGCGTCGAACGGTCTGACCGCTCCGAACGGTCCGGCGCAGCAGCGGGTCATCCGGCAGGCGCTGGCGGGCGCCGGTCTGTCCACTGTGGACGTCGATGTCGTGGAGGCGCACGGTACCGGCACCGTGCTGGGTGACCCGATCGAGGCGCAGGCGTTGCTGGCCACGTACGGCCGGGACCGTACCGAGCCGTTGTGGCTCGGGTCGTTGAAGTCGAACATCGGCCACACCCAGTCGGCGGCCGGCGTCGGCGGGATCATCAAGATGGTCATGGCGATCCGCCACGGCATGCTGCCGAAGACGCTGCACGCCGAGGAGCCGTCGCCGCACGTCGACTGGTCGTACGGCGCGGTCGAGCTGCTGACCGAGGCGCGGTCGTGGCCGGAGACCGGGCGTCCGCGCCGGGCGGGCGTCTCGTCGTTCGGCATGAGCGGCACCAACGCGCACACCATCATCGAGGAGCCGCCCGCGTCGACGGAGGCGCCGGCATCCGGTCCCGTCGGTGTGGTGCCGGTCGTGGTCTCCGCGGGCTCCGACGAGGCGCTGCGCGAGCAGGCCGCGCGGCTGCGGGAACACCTCGCGCGGGTGCCGGGGTGGACCGCCGCCGACGTCGCGTTCGCCGCGGCGACGGGCCGGTCGCCGCTGCCGCGCCGCGCCGCCGTCCTCGCCGCCGACCGCGACGACCTGCTCGACGGGCTGGCCGCGCTCGCGGCCGGCGGTAGCGCGCCGGGCGTCGTGCGGGGCAACCGCCAGGACGGCCGGGTCGCGTTCCTGTTCACCGGCCAGGGGTCGCAGCGGCCGGGCATGGGCCGCGGCCTGTACGAGGCCTACCCGGTGTTCGCCGAGGCGTTCGACGGGGTCTGCGCGCACCTGGACGCGCACCTGGACCGGCCGGTCCGCGACGTCGTGTTCGGCGACTCCTCCGACAACGCTGCCGAACTTCTCTCGCAGACGGTGTACACGCAGACCGGCCTGTTCGCGGTGGAGGTGGCGCTGTTCCGCCTGCTGGAGTCGTGGGGCGTGCGGCCGGACTACCTGGCGGGTCACTCCATCGGTGAGCTGGCGGCCGCGCACGTGGCCGGGATCCTGTCGCTGGCCGACGCGGCGACGCTGGTCGCCGCCCGGGGGCGGCTGATGCAGGCCCTACCGGCGGGTGGGGCGATGGTCTCCGTGCAGGCGTCCGAGGAGGAGGTGCTGCCGCTGCTTTCCGGGCTGGAGGCGAAGGTGAGCATCGCGGCGGTGAACGGGCCGCGGTCGGTGGTCGTGTCCGGTGACGAGGAGACCGTCCTATCCGTCACCCGGGGGTTCAAGGCGAAGCGGCTGACGGTGAGCCACGCGTTCCACTCGCCGCTGATGGCCGACATGCTCGACGGGTTCTTCCGGGTCGCCTCCGGGCTGTCCTACGAGGACCCGGCCATCCCGGTCGTGTCGACGCTGGAGGGCGACCCGACCACGCCGGAGTACTGGGTGCGCCACGTCCGCGAGGCGGTGCGGTTCCACGACGGCATGACGGCGCTCGAAGCCGCCGGGGTCACCACGTACGTCGAGCTCGGCCCCGACGGGGTGCTCTCGGCGATGGGACAGGCGTGCGTCGGGGCCGGCGAGTTCCTGCCGGCACTGCGCGGGGGCCGCGACGAGCCGACCGCGGTGATGGCCGCGCTCGCCGGCGCGTACCTGCGCGGCGTCGCCGTCGACTGGGCCGCCGTGCTCGCCGGCGCCCGCCGGGTCGACCTGCCCACCTACGCGTTCCAGTACCGGCGCTACTGGCCGGAGATCACCGGACCGCTGTTCGCGCGGCCCGACGCCGGGGACGCCGACAGCGACTTCTGGACCGCCGTCGAGCGCGGGGACCTCACGGCCCTCGCCGGCACCCTGAACCTCGACGGCGACATGCTGCGCGACGTGCTGCCGGCGCTCGCCACCTGGCGGCGCGGCCGCCGCGACCGGTCCACTGTGGACTCCTGGCGGTACCGGGTCGCCTGGCAGCCCCACGGGCAGCTGCCGCCGGCGACGCTCCCGGGCACGTGGCTGCTGGCCGCGCCGCCCGGTGCGGGCGCCGACGTGGCGGCGGCGCTGGTCGCCGCCGGCGCGCACGTCGTCGACCTGGCCGACCGGACCGCGGACGCGCCCGCCGAGGGCGTGGTGTCCCTGCACGACGTCGCGGGCACGCTCGCGGTGTACCGGGCGCTCGGCGACGCGGGCGTCGAGGCGCCGCTGTGGTGCCTGACCCGCGGCGCGGTGTCGACCGGCCGCTCCGACGCGCTCACCGACCCGGCCTCGGCGCAGGTGTGGGGCCTGGGTCGCACGGCGGCTCTGGAGTCCCCGCACCGCTGGGGCGGGCTGGTCGACCTGCCGCCGGTGCTCGACACCCGGGCCGGTGGTCGGCTGGCGGCGGTGCTGTCCGGCGTCACCGGCGAGGACCAGGTGGCGGTCCGCGACACCGGCGTGTTCGTGCGGCGGCTCGTGCCCGCCCCGTCGGCCGGCACGTCGGCCGGGTGGCGGCCGCGCGGGACGGTGCTGGTGACCGGTGGTACCGGTGGGCTGGGTGCCGAGGTGGCGCGGTGGCTGGCGGCCAACGGTGCGGAGCGGTTGGTGCTGGTGTCGCGGCGTGGGCTGGACGCGCCCGGTGCGGCCGACCTCGCCGGCGAGTTGGACGCCGAGGTGGTGGCGTGCGACATCGCCGACCGTGACGCGGTGGCGGCGCTGGTGGCGTCGGTGCCGGATCTGACGGCGGTGGTGCATTCGGCGGGGGTCGCGGTGGACACACCGCTGGCGGACCTGTCGGTGGAGGAGCTGGCCGCGGTGACCGCGGCGAAGGTCGAGGGCGCGAAGCACCTGGACGAGCTGACCGGCACGCTGGACGCGTTCGTGGTGTTCTCGTCGATCTCCGGTGTGTGGGGCAGCGGTTCGCAGGGTGCGTACGCGGCCGGCAACGCCTATCTGGACGCGCTGGTGGAGACCCGCCGCGCGCGGGGTCTCGCGGGAACGGCGATCGCGTGGGGGCCGTGGGCCGACAGCGGCATGGCCACCGACGAGGGCGTGCGGCGGGAACTGGCCCGCCGCGGGCTGCGGGCGATGCCGTCGAGCCTCACCGTGCCGGCACTCGCCCGCGCGGTCGGGTCCGGTGACGGCTGCGTCGTGGTCGCCGACGTCGACTGGGACCGGTTCGCGCCGGCGTTCTGTCTGCACCGCCCGAGCCCGCTGCTGTCCGGCGTCCCGGGAGTGGTCGAGGCGCTGCGCGGCGCCGCGCCGCAGCCGGCCGACACCGGCCCGCTGACCGGCCGGCTCCGCGAGGCCTCCACCGACGAGGCGCTCAGGATCCTGCTGGACCTCGTCCGCACCGAGGCCGCGGCCGTCCTCGAGCACGACTCGCCCCGCGACGTCGGCGCCGACCGGGCGTTCCGGGAGCTGGGCTTCGACTCGCTGACCGCGGTCGAGCTGCGCAACCGGTTGCAGACGGCGACCGGGCTGCGGCTGCCCTCCACGCTCGTCTTCGACTACCCGAACGCCACCGTGCTGGCCGCGCACCTGCGCGACGAGCTGCTCGGCGCGTCGGTGGTCACCTCGGCGCCGAGGACGGTGGCCGCCTCCGACGAGCCGGTGGCGATCGTCGGCATGGCCTGCCGCTACCCGGGCGGCGTCCAGTCGCCCGAGGACCTGTGGCAGCTGGTCTCCGAGGGCGTCGACGCGGTCGCCGGGTTCCCGACCGACCGGGGCTGGGAGCACATCGGCAACGCGGTCGACGGCTACGCCCGGCAGGGCGGATTCCTGTACGACGCCGCCCAGTTCGACCCCGCGTTCTTCGGGATCTCCCCG
>NZ_BOPH01000153.1 GCF_016863655.1 Virgisporangium ochraceum | reverse complement strand
AACAGCTTGGGCCGCCCCGATTACGGGGCGGCCCAAGCTGTTTATCGCCATGTCCGCACTCGAATCCCCGGGGCGGAATCCCATCCACGCGGCGGCGCGCCCTGCAGGAGCAACTTGCCCGCGGCGTCGACCGCCCACGCCCACGTCGGGTCAGGCAGCTGCGGCCGGTTCGGCTCGGCCGGCGGCGCCGACACCGTCAAGCTGCTGGCTGCGGCTCTCACGATCACCCGCACGCCTCACCGCCCGCGCCGCCCCGGTCGCGGCCTCGCTGCGGGCTGAGTTCGGTGAGGACGGGGACCGATATCGGCCGCAGGTCGTACACAACATCGGCCCGGTCGACGCGCCCGATGCCGAGGCGTTCTCCGCGACCATGAGCGGTTCGTCATCGTGGCGGTGCGTTGTTCATCCGCATCTGTGCCAGACGCGTAGGGCCCGGTACCAAGGCTGGTACCGGGCCCGAAACAACAGAACAGATCAGCCGCGCTTGAGGATCTCGCCGCGGATCTGGCTGAACAGGGTGGCGCTCTCCGACTGGGAGCGGTTCAGGAAGATGCCCAGCGCCAGGCTCCCGCCGTCGGCCCAGCCGCAGACGGTCAGGGCCTGACCGTTGTTCGCGGTGGTGCCGCAGCGCATCGTGCCGCCCAGGGGGCCGGCGTCGACGTCCTGGATGCCGGTGACGCCCATCTCACCGGTGAAGGCGTCCTCGAGCTCGCCCTCCGGGTCGGTGATGCGACCGGTGGCACCGATCAGGCCCACCACCTTCGTCAGGTCGCCGGACGGGGCGTAGTAGGCGGCGATCGCGCTGTCGGCGTTGGTGTCGACCTTGATCTGCTGCGCCGTCTCGTTGGCCGTCTGGTTCAGGGCGGCGTTGTCGGTGACCTTCGTCAGGCCGGCGACGGTGGTCGGCAGGTCGATCCGGGCCGGATACTCCGCCGCCTCGGTGGGCGACGGGCTGGCCGAGGACGCCCCCGGCGTCGGGGTGGCGACCGGGTCGTCGTCGCCCGAGGTGACGGCCAGGCCGACACCCACGCCCACGAGGACCAGCAGGATCACGATGCCGCCGATCACCAGGGCCAGCATGCCGCCGCGGTTGCGGCTCGGCGGGGTCGGCGTGACGAACGACGGGGTCTGCTGCGGAGGCGCGTAACCCTGGTACGCGGGAGGGGGATACGAAGCGCCGTAACCCTGGTCGTACGACGGCTGCTGGTACGGCTGCCCCGACATCGGGGGCTCGGTGGTGTACGACTCCTGCGGGTTGTAGCCGCCAGTCTCGTAGCCGCCCTGGGTGTGGGGCGGTCCGCTGAGCGGAGGAGTGGGTGCGCCGCCGGAGTAACCCCCGTACTGGGGCTGGTTCTGCTCGGGCTGGCCGCTCCAGGACTGGCCGGACGGGGGGTAGGTCACGGGGGCCCTCCACGGGGTTGGTGCATGGTTCCTGTTCGAATCAGCGCCGGCGCACCGAAGGCATGCCGGAAACGGCCGCGGGAAGTGCGTCACGTCACAGATCCCCTGCTCAACAGCAGGATCTACGACGGTAACAACGTGCTGCCAACCTCCCGGTCCAGCGCTTGCGGACGTCCTGTAACGACGGAGGCGTCGAACAGAACGTTAATTCACCTATTGTCGCGGACCGGACCGTGCGCAACCTCGGCCAACTGTGCGCCGGTGGCCAGCCGAAAGACCGCGCGAACCGCCTCGCCGGTGGGCTGACACATGGCCGGGTGGGCGCCCCACCTGGGCGGCAACCGACCCCGCCGGCTCCGTAGACTCGGACTGTGACCGATACCTCGACCACCCAGCGACGCGAACTCTCCGCGCAGTACCAGCCCGCCGACGTAGAGCAGCGGCTGTACGAGGGTTGGGTAGAGGCCGGGGTATTCACGCCGAACGGGGAGGGCGAGCCGTTCAGTATCGTCATCCCGCCACCGAACGTCACCGGGTCGCTGCACGTCGGGCACGCGCTCGACCACACGATCCAGGACACCCTGATCCGCCGGCGGCGGATGCAGGGCTACGCCACCCTGTGGCTGCCCGGCATGGACCACGCCGGCATCGCCACCCAGAACGTCGTCGAGCGCCAGCTCGCCGGCGAGGGCCTGTCGCGCCACGACCTCGGCCGGGAGAAGTTCGTCGAACGGGTCTGGCAGTGGAAGGGCGAGTCCGGGGGCAAGATCCTGGGTCAGATGAAGCGGCTCGGCGACTCGGTCGACTGGTCCCGTGAGCGCTTCACCATGGACGAGCGGCTGTCCCGGTCCGTCCTCACGGTCTTCAAGAAGATGTTCGACGACGGCCTGATCTACCGCGCGAACCGCATCATCAACTGGTGCCCGCGCTGCCTCACCGCCCTCAGCGACATCGAGGTCGAGCACACCGACGACGACGGCGAGCTGGTGTCGATCAGGTACGGCGACGGAGACGACAGCATCGTCGTCGCCACCACCCGGGCCGAGACGATGCTCGGCGACACCGCCGTGGCCGTGCACCCCGACGACGAGCGGTACCGGCACCTCGTCGGGAAGACGGTCGAGCTGCCGCTCACCGGCCGGCGGATCCCGATCGTCGCCGACGAGCACGTCGACCCGAAGTTCGGCTCCGGTGCGGTGAAGGTCACCCCGGCGCACGACCCGAACGACTTCGAGATCGGCCAGCGCCACCAGCTGTCCAGCATCACGATCATGGACGAGCGTGCGGTGATCACCGCACCCGGTCCCTTCGAAGGGCTCGACCGGTACGAAGCGCGACCGGCGGTCGTGGCCGCGCTGCGCGAACAGGGCCGGATCGTCGCCGAGAAGCGGCCCTACGTGCACGCGGTCGGCCACTGCTCGCGGTGCTCGACCACCGTGGAGCCGCGGCTGTCGCTGCAGTGGTTCGTCAACACCGGTCCGCTGGCCAAGGCCGCCGGCGACGCGGTGCGCGACGGGCGCACGCGCATCGAGCCGCCCGAGCTCGCCAAGCGCTACTTCGCGTGGGTCGACAACATGCACGACTGGTGCATCTCGCGCCAGCTGTGGTGGGGGCACCGGATCCCGGTCTGGTACGGGCCCGACGGCGAGGTCGTGTGCGTCGGCCCCGACGAGGAGGCGCCCGACGGCTGGACGCAGGACCCGGACGTCCTCGACACCTGGTTCTCCAGCGGGCTGTGGCCGTTCTCGACCCTCGGCTGGCCGGAGCAGACCGACGACCTGAAGCGCTTCTACCCCACGAGCGTCCTGGTGACCGGCTACGACATCCTCTTCTTCTGGGTCGCCCGGATGATGATGTTCGGCCTGTACGCGATGGACGGAAAGCAGCCCTTCGACGTCGTGGCCCTGCACGGCATGGTGCGCGACCAGTACGGCAAGAAGATGAGCAAGTCCTTCGGCAACGTCGTCGACCCGCTCGACTGGATCGAGCGCTTCGGCGCCGACGCCACCCGGTTCACGCTCGCCCGCGGCGCCAACCCCGGCGCCGACGTGCCCGTGAGCGAGGAGTGGTGCCAGGGTTCGCGCAACTTCTGCAACAAGCTGTGGAACGCCACCCGGTTCGCGCTCATCAACGGCGCGACCGTCGAAGGTGACCTGCCGTCCGTCGCCTCTCTCGGCGACAAATCCACTGTTTCAGGGCTGAACACCGTCGACCGCTGGATCCTGTCGCGGCTGCAGACGGTCACGAAGCAGGTCGACGACTACTTCGAGCGGTTCGAGTTCGCCAAGGCATGCGACACCCTGTACCACTTCGCCTGGGACGACGTCTGCGACTGGTACGTGGAGCTGTCGAAGCCCGGCATGAGCGACACCACCCGCCGGGTGCTCGGGCACGTGCTCGACACGCTGCTGCGGCTGCTGCACCCCGTGATCCCGTTCGTCACCGAGGAGCTGCGCACCGCGCTGAACCCCGGCGGCGGGTCCATCGTGGTGGCCGCGTGGCCGCAGGCCGACACCTCGTTCCACGACGCCACCGCCGAAGCGGAGCTGGAGGCGCTGCAGCGGGTGGTCACCGAGGTCCGCCGGTTCCGCGCCGACCAGGGGCTCAAGCCCGGTCAGCGGGTCGCCGCGCGGCTCGACGGGCTCGCGGCCGCCGGGCTGGCGCCGCACGAGTCGCTCATCAGGTCGCTGGCGCGGCTCGACGACGCCGGCGAGGGCTTCGCGGCCACGGCGACGCTCGCGGTCGCCGGCGGGGTCACGGTCGCGCTCGACACGCGCGGGTCGATCGACGTCGCCGCCGAACGCGCGCGGCTCGCCAAGGACCTGGCCGCGGCCGAGAAGGAGGTCGCGCAGTGCCGGGGCAAGCTCGGCAACGCGGCGTTCGTCGAGAAGGCGCCGGCCGCGGTCGTGGCGAAGATCAAGGACCGGCTCGCCGCCGCTGAAGGCGACATCGCCCGCATCAACGCCGCGCTCGCGGCGCTGTGAAAAGCGTCGGGGAGACGCGCATGGTGATGGCCGGGTACGACGCGACGCGCGCGGGCGCCGCACAGCGGCGCGTGCGCGTGAACGGATGCGTGGTTCCCCGTGGCTGACGCACGCGACGAGTTCCGCCGGGTCGACGCCGAACTGATGGCGCGCGGCTACACCCGGATGGTCTTCGACCTCGGCCGCATCGAGGCGCTACTCGACCTGCTCGGCAACCCCCAGCGGGCGTACCCGACGGTGCACCTGACCGGAACCAACGGCAAGACGTCGACGGCGCGCATGGTCGACTCGCTGCTGCGCGCGCACGGGCTTCGGGTCGGCCGGTACACCAGCCCGCACCTGTCGTCGGTGCGGGAGCGGATCAGCATCGAGGGCGAGCCGGTCAGCGAGGAACGCTTCGTCGACATCTACCGCGAGGTACAGCCCGTCGCGTCCTATGTGGACAGTGAGGCCGAGGAGCCGCTGACCTACTTCGACCTCACCACCGCCCTGGCGTTCGCCGCGTTCGCCGACGCGCCCGTCGACGTCGGCGTCGTCGAGGTCGGCCTCGGTGGCGTCGACGACTCGACGAACGTCATCCAGGCGCGCACGTGCGTCATCACGCCGATCGGGCTCGACCACACCGAGTGGCTCGGCGACACACTCGAGGACATCGCGCTGGCGAAGGTCGGCATCGTCCACAAGGGAGCGACGCTGATCTGCGCCACCCAGCCACCGGAGGCGATGGAGCCGATCCTGCGCCACTGCGCCGAGGTCGGTGCGACGATCGCCCGCGAGGGCCAGGAGTTCGGGGTGCTGGGCCGCTCCCTGGCCGTCGGCGGGCAGGTGCTGACGCTGCAGGGCCTGTCAGGCGTGTACGAGGGGATCCACCTGCCGCTGCACGGTGGGCACCAGGCGCAGAACGCCGCGCTGGCCCTGGCGACCGTCGAGGCGTTCCTGGGCGCTGGCTCCAGCCGTGCCCTGGACGCGTCGGTGGTCCAGGAGGGCTTCGCCGGTGTGACGTCGCCCGGCCGGCTCGAGCGCGTGCGCAGCGCCCCGGCCATCCTGCTGGACGCCGCGCACAACCCGGCGGGCGTGGCTGCGCTGGTCACCGCGCTGGGCGAGGAGTTCGACTTCCGTCGCCTGGTGGCGGTGCTCGCGGTGCTGGAGGACAAGGACGTGCGCGGCATGCTCGACCGGCTCGAGCCCGCCGTCGACGCCGTCGTGGTCACGCGCAACACGTCTCCGCGCGCGATGCCGGCGGCGGAACTGGCGAACCTGGCCGTCGATGTCTTCGGCGAAGACCGGGTGCACGCGGTGACCGACCTGCCCGACGCCATCGAGCGGGCGGTGGCGCTCGCCGAGGAGGACATCGAACTGGGCCTGGGCGGCGTCGGCGTCCTGGTGACCGGCTCGGTCGTCACGGTCGCCGACGCGCGGAAGCTCCTGGTGCGGTGAGCACGGTTACCGACGCCCGGAAGCTCGTGGTGCGGTGAGCGCCCCGGACCCTGGCGACGCGCGGCCCTCGGGGCTGCGGAACCCGCCGGCGGCGGTGCGGGGCGCCGGCGCCGGCGCGCTGGCCGCGATGGCGCTGATCCTGCTGATGGGCATCGTGCCGTTGGTGCGCCTCGACGCACCGGCGGCCGCGGTGGTGGTCATCGCGGTACTGGCCGCCCTCGCGATCGTCCTGTGTGGACTCCTCAAGCGCGACTGGGCCTGGTACGCGGCCATCGCCATCCCGGTGACGTTGCTGGCGAGCAGCTTCCTGCACGTGGCGCTCGGCGTGCTCGGGGTGCTGTTCGCCCTGCTGTGGGCGTACATGCTCCACGTGCGGCGGTCCGTGCTCCGCTGACTCCCGTGCCGCTGACTCCCGTGCCGCTGACTCAGCGGCGGATCTCCCAGTGGGTCAGCGCGATGGCGTGCCCGTCGGGGTCGCGGAAGGTGGCGGCCCACAGCTCCAACTGCTCGCCGTGGCTGACCACTCTCGGCCGGTGCACGAACTCGACACCCTTGGCCTTCAGCTCGTCGTAGGCCGCCTGCACGTCGGGCACCTCCAGGTTCAGGTGCACCACCCGCCGGTCGACCGGCCGCAGGTCGGTGACCCGCTTCAACAGGATCCGCGACTCGCCCCGCGCCAGCACCGCGGAGGTCTTGCCGGTGTCGACCTCGGGGAGTCCCAGCACGTCGCGGTAGAAGGCCACCGAGCGGGCCAGCTCGCGCACGAACAGCGTGACGCTGAAGCCGCCCGAGCCGAGGCTCGACAGCCCCGCGGACGGGGCGGCGAGGTAGTTGTCGCCCTCGGCCGCGAAGGTGTCGGCGTCGGGTTCAGCGGCGGCGTCCGGCTCGTCGTCCGGGTCGAGGTCGGCGTGAGCCTCGGCCTCGGGATCGGCGTGGGGATCGGCGCCAGCGGGGGGATCGGTGTCGGGGTCGGTGGCTTCGACCGGAGTCCTGGGGGTCAACCGGCGGACGGTGCCGTTGGACGCCGCGGGCGCGCCGTCGACGCGCAGCGGGACGACGTTGAAGGGGTCGTCACCACTACCGGCGGCTTCGTCAGTGGGGTCGTCGGCGGGGACTTCGTCGGTGGGAATGGTTCGGGCGGCGGCGCGGGTGGGCGTGGAGCCGTTGGAGCCATGGTCGGGCAGGTCGAACTCCAGGGCCCGGAAGCTGCCGCGGTCGAAGGACATGCGGTCGGTTTCACTGCGGTCGGAGTAGGCGTGGTCGTCGACGATGGAGCCGGTCAGCACCTCGCCGTACCCGTTGGAGCCCGCCTCGACCGTGCCGGAGACGATCTCGGTGTAGTCGGGCTCCGGCCGCGACTCGGGACGGATCGGCTGGACCTCGGACTGCCCCGACTGCCCCGACGACGGCGACGTGCCCGACTGGGCCGGCTGCGGGGTCAGCGGCCAGTCGGGTGGCGGCTCCGACGGGGACTCGGCGACGTAGACGGGGTTGATGCCGCCGGACGCGGTGGCCCGGGGGTCGCCGGTCTCGCTGTCGGAGGCCTTGCGTTGGCGCGGGCTCGGGCGGCGCAGGTGCGGGCTCGGGCGGCGGCGGGGGAGCGGCAGGGACACGGCCGGGCCACCGGCTCCCGCGGCCAACGGCGTACCACCGGAGTCGGCGCCGCCGTAGCCGGAGCCACTGGAGCCGCCGGAGGTGCCGGGGCCGCCGGAGGTGCCGGGGCCGCCGGAGGTGCCGGGGGTGCTGGGTGCGCCGGAGTAGGTGGCGCGGGGGCCGGTGCCGGTGGGGCCGGTGCTGAAGGGGCCGGAACCTCCGGGGCCGTCGCCGCCCGGGCCTGCGCCGCCGGGGCCGTAGTCGTCCTCGTCGTCTTCGTCGTCGAGGGCTTCATGGCGGTCGGAGGCTCGGTCAGAGGCTCGGTCGGGGGTCTGGCCCTCGTCGGCTTCCTGGTCGGTGGCCCACAGCACGGGCTTCGGGGAGTCGGTGGCGGGTTCGGCGCGGGCGGCGGTGGTTGCCGCGGAGGACGCAGCGGAGGGCGCCGCCTCGTCGGATCGGTCCTCGCGCCAGTACTCGGGGGTCTCGTCGTCGTCCGGGTCGTAGGTCTCGGAGACGTAGGCGCGGTTGCGGCGGTCACGATCGGCGCGGACGTCGGCACCCAGCGGACCCACCCGGTCGGCGGTGTGGGGCTGTTCCCGGGTCTGGGAACGGGCGTCACCTTCAGGAGCTGAACCGGCGACGACCTTGACTTTCGGCGCGGCCGGCGGGGGTGCGGCCGCCGGCTCGACCAGCAGCGGCGCCGACACCGGCGCGAAGTCCGCGCTCCCGGCGGCGATCGTGGTGGAGCCGGTGGGCATGTTCGGCGGCGGCGTGGGCGGCGGGCCGACGGGAACGGGGGGCAGGTCGTCGTCGAGGTACTCGTCGGGAGGGAGGTCGTCGTCGAACTCGTCGTCGAGGTCGGGCGGGAGGTCCTCCACGTACTGCGGGTAGAGGTCCTCGCCGGCGGCCTGGGCGTGGGTGACGACCTTGTCCCAGAGCACCCGCACTTTGCGAGGATTGTTCGCGACCACCTCGACCGGCAGGGTGGCGCCGTCGTCGGGCCACTTGCTCACCGGGACGGCCGGGTCGAGCACGCGGACGGCGACCCCGTCGATTCCGGTGGCGAACACCGACAGGTGCAGCTCGCAGCGGCCGACCATGCCCGACGACGGCGGCGGCGAGGCGCTGTAGACGTGGGCGGTGCCGTAGATGTACTGGCGGCCGGTGGAGCGCACGGCGGTGAAGACCAGCAGCGCCGGGCCCAGCACGCCGACTGCCACACCCACGGCGATGATCCCCGGATTGCCCAGGCCGATGCCGTAGGACACGATGAACAGACCGACCGCGCCCAGTGCGATGGCGGTGAACTTACGCCCGTACGACATGCTCAGCCGATTGCCGTTAGCCAATGTGACCTCCCACGGGCTTTGTTTGAGGCTAGGCCCCAGGCGCGGGTCGCGAAAGCTGTGGTCAACGGTAATCGCGATGAAGGCTCGCCGTGGGCTCGGGTATCCTGGTCGCACAGGCGTCGACCCGGCCATCACCGGCGAGCCTCCGGAAGAACAGATCCGAAAGGGTCTCACTAGAACCGGACGGGGCGGCCCGTCACAGCCGGCCTAATGAGCGGCCATCCATTCTCGTGGATGGCAAGCGGGGTGGTACCGCGGGCCTCCACCAGGGCTCGTCCTCGCACGTTGGAGCAGTGACAGCGAGGAGCCACCGACATGTCCTACCCGAAGCACGCCGCGGTCGCGGGAGTGCCCGCGAGCCCGGACCTGCCCGCCGTCGAGCGGGGCGTGCTCGAGCACTGGAACTCCGACGGTACGTTCGAGGCCAGCGTGTCCGAACGGCCGGCGGGCGAGAACGGGTCGAACGAGTTCGTCTTCTACGACGGGCCGCCGTTCGCGAACGGGCTGCCGCACTACGGCCACCTCTTCACCGGCTACGTCAAAGACGTGGTGCCGCGGTACCAGACGATGCGCGGCAAGCACGTCGAGCGCCGTTTCGGGTGGGACACCCACGGCCTGCCGGCGGAGGTCGAGGCCGAGAAGCAGCTCGGAATCACCACCAAGGCGGAGATCCTCGCGCTCGGCGTCGACAAGTTCAACGCCGCCTGCAAGGAGTCGGTGCTGCGCTACACCAACGAGTGGGAGCGCTACGTCAACCGGCAGGCCCGCTGGGTCGACTTCGACAACGACTACAAGACGCTCGACCTCCCGTACATGGAGAGCGTCATGTGGGCGTTCAAGACCCTGCACGAGAAGGGTCTGGTGTACGAGGGCTTCCGCGTGCTGGCGTACTGCTGGCGCTGCGAAACCCCGTTGTCCAACACCGAGACGCGCATGGACGACGTCTACCAGGACCGGCAGGACCCGGCCCTGACCGTGGCGTTCCGGCTGGAGACCGGCGAGAACCTGCTCGCCTGGACCACCACCCCGTGGACGCTGCCGTCGAACCTGGCGCTGGCGGTGGGTCCGGACATCGAGTACGCGGTCTTCGCCGCCGACGACGGCCAGAAGTACGTGCTCGGTGCCGCGCGCGTCGGCGCGTACGAGAAGGAGCTCGCGTCGATGACGCGCGTGGGCTCGGTGTTCGGGCGCGAGCTCGTCGGGCGCAGGTACACGCCACTGTTCGACTTCCTCGTGGAGCCGGGCGGGGAGAACGCGTTCCAGGTGCTCGGCGCCGACTTCGTGTCCACAGAGGACGGTACGGGCGTCGTCCACATGGCGCCCGCGTTCGGCGAGGACGACCAGAACGCCTGCAACGCCGCCGGAATCCCGACCGTGGTGACCGTCGACGACCACACCCGGTTCACCGCGCTGGTGCCGGCGTACGAGGGCATGCAGGTCTTCGAGGCGAACAAGCCGGTGACCCGCGACCTGAAGGAACGCGGGCTCGTGGTGCGCCACGACTCCTACACCCACTCGTACCCGCACTGCTGGCGGTGCAGCACGCCGCTGGTCTACAAGGCGGTGTCGAGCTGGTTCGTGGCCGTCAGCACGTTCCGCGACCGGATGGTCGAGCTCAACGAGCAGGTCACCTGGGTGCCCGGGCACGTCAAGGACGGCTCGTTCGGCAAGTGGCTCGCCAACGCCCGCGACTGGTCGATCAGCCGCAACCGGTTCTGGGGCTCGCCGATCCCGGTGTGGAAGAGCGACGACCCGAACTACCCGCGCGTCGACGTCTACGGCTCGCTCGACCAGCTCGAGGCCGATTTCGGCGTGCGCCCCGACGACCTGCACCGGCCCGGCATCGACGAGCTGACCCGGCCGAACCCCGACGACCCGACCGGGAAGTCCACCATGCGCCGGGTTCCGGAGGTGCTCGACTGCTGGTTCGAGAGCGGCTCGATGCCGTTCGCGCAGGTGCACTACCCGTTCGAGAACCGCGACTGGTTCGAGCACCACTACCCGGGCGACTTCATCGTCGAGTACATCGGGCAGACCCGCGGCTGGTTCTACACCCTGCACGTGCTGGCGACGGCGCTGTTCGACCGGCCGGCGTTCCGCACATGCATGGCGCACGGCATCCTCCTCGGCGAAGACGGCCGGAAGATGTCGAAGAGCCTGAAGAACTACCCGGACGTCCAGGGCGTGTTCGACACCTACGGCTCCGACGCGATGCGCTGGTACCTGCTGTCGTCGCCGGTGCTGCGCGGCGGCGACATGCCGGTGAAGGACAGCGGCGTGCGCGACTCGGTGCGCCAGGTGCTCCTTCCACTGTGGAACGTCTGGTCGTTCTTCACGCTGTACGCCAACGCGGAGGGCTACGAGGCCGTTCGCAGGACGGACTCGAAGCACCTCCTCGACCGGTACGCACTGGCGAAGACCGCCGACCTCGTCGACGCGGTCACCGCGCAGATGGACGCGTACGACATCTCGGGTGCGTGCGCGTCGGTGCGGTCCTACCTCGACGCGTTGACCAACTGGTACGTGCGCCGGTCGCGCGACCGGTTCTGGGCCGGCGACCGCGAGGCGTTCGACACGCTCTACACGGTGCTGGAGACGCTGTGCCGCGTGGTCGCGCCGCTCGCGCCGCTCACGGCCGAGGAGGTGTGGCGCGGGCTGACCGGCGGTCGGTCGGTGCACCTGGAGGACTGGCCCTCGGCCGATCTTCCCGCCGACGCCCAGCTGGTGGCGAGCATGGACGCCGTCCGCGACGTCTGCTCGGCGGCGCTGTCGCTGCGCAAGGCCAAAGGGCTGCGGGTGCGCCTGCCGCTGCCGGCGCTCACCGTGGCGACGCCGCGGGCCGAGGAGCTGCGGCCCTTCCTCGACCTCGTCGCCGACGAGGTCAACGTGAAGAAGGTGGACCTCACGGTCGACCTCGCCGGGCACTGCGAGCAGGTGCTGACGCTCGTGCCGCGGGTGCTCGGTCCGCGCGTGGGCAAGCAGGTCCAGGCCGTGATCAAGGCGGTCAAGGCCGGCGACTGGCAGCTGGTCGACGGGCAACCGGTGGCGGACGGGGTCACGCTGCGGGAGGGCGAGTTCGAGCTGAAGCTGGTCGCCGCCGACGCCGACCACTCGGCGCCGCTTCCCGGCGGCGAGGGGGTGGTGGTGCTCGACACCGCCGTCACCCCGGAGCTGGCGGCGGAAGGGCTGGCCCGCGACGTGGTCCGGGTCGTCCAGATGGCCCGGCGCGACGCGGGGCTGGCCGTGTCGGACCGGATCACGCTGACCGTCGACGCCGACGGCGAGGTCGCCGACGCGGTGCGTACGCACAGCGCGTTCGTGGGCGCCGAGACGCTGGCCGGGTCGGTGTCGGTCGGCACCGTCGAGGGCGGCTTCGAGGGCGAGGCCGGCGACGGCGTGGCCGTGCGGGTGCTGGTCCACAAGATCTGAGCGAAAGAGAGGGGACGGCCAGGGCCGTCCCCTCTCAGCTCTTGTTGACCTTCCAGACGGCGAACGCGTTGCCCTCGGTCGCGCAGGCGAGCCGGAAGTAGTCGGCGTGGCAGGTGCCCGGGCGCACCGTCTCCTCGCTGGCCTCGGTCTTGCCCTCGTCGCCCATGTAGATCGACTCGATGGCGACCTTGCGGGGCTCCATCGGGGCCGTGCCCGTGGGCACGAACACCACGTGACCGTTGCCGATCGCCCAGATGCGTCCGCCGTACTTCTTCGCCGCGCCGTCGGCGGTCTCGACGGTGGTGGTGAACGTGACGTCGCCCTCGGTCGAGGTGACCAGCAGCCAGCCGAACGGGCTGCTCTTCTCGTCGGCGACGACGCCCGGGACGTTCGCGTACGGCACCTTGGCGCGGAAGGTCCTCTCGGAGCCGGCGAACGTGGCGAGCTCCCGGGTCGACGCGTCGTCGCCCTTCTGGTCGATCACGCAGCTGATGCCAGGGTTCTGGTTGCAGCTGCCGATCCAGAGCGGCTTGCGGTCCGCCGGGCCGCGGGTCAGCTGCGGGACCGCGCCGTTGAAGATCTGGTACTCCGCCCTGTCCTCCGTGTAGTACAGGCGGTTGTCCTGCGGGTGCATGTGGACCAGGTTCGGCGGCGTGCCCGGCGGCACCTTCTCCACGGCGTACGCGATCTTGTTCTTCGCGGTCTCGTAGAGGTACAGCACGCCGTCCTTGTCGAGCACGCCGACCTTGTCGGCGGAGACGCGCAGGTCCGAGAGCAGCCGGGCACCGGCCGGCAGGTTCTGGGGAGCGTTCTCCTTCGGGGTCTTGCCGGCCGTTCCGGACCTGATCTTGCCGACGCTCGGCGCGTAGACCACGTACTCGAGGTCCTGCGTGATCCGGTCGACCCGGGACAGCATGACGCCGTCGTCCTTGCCGAGCGTCAGCGTCGTGTGCAGGTCGTCGACGCCGTTGGTGAGCTCGACGTACCTGGTGCCGTTCGCGGCCGGCTTCGAGAACACGGCGATCCAGTTGTCGATCTGCCGCGCGCTCTCCCACTCGCCGGTGACCGTCGACCGGTGCCGCCGCTCGGCGCCGGTGGCCAGGTCGATCGTGACCACCTCGACGGTGCCGTCGGTGCGCTGGCCGATCGCGTACGCCTTGGTCTCGGCGGCGAACGCCTGGCGGAAGCCGTTCGGGGCGAGCTCGCCGATCGTCGTGGTGCGGGGGTCGGACAGGGTCGGCGTGACGAGGAAGCGGTTGTAGGCGTAGTAGCCGGTCGCGACGACGCTGAGTACGAGCAGGGGGACCAGGACCGCGGCCACCCAGATCCACTTCCGGCCGCCGCGGGAGCGCCGGCCGCGCCGCGGCTGCTGCGGCGGTGCGGAATGGGGCGGCCCCCCGTGCGGCGGCCCCCCGTGCGGCGGCCCCCCGTGCGGCGGCCCGCCGTGCGGCGGTGCGGAGTGCGGCGGTGCGGAGTGCGGCGGGTAGCCGGGTGCGGCGTGCGGCTGGGGGAACCCGGGCGGGCCGCCCGGCGCGGTCGAGACCGGCATCGCCGAGACGGGCATCGCCGTGGGCGGCCCGGACGACGGGACGGCCGACACCGGTACGCCGCCCGACAGCGACGTCGCCGTCACCGATGCGGCCCGCTGCACGGGGATGGCCGGTGCGGCGGCGGCCCGCTGCGCCGACACCCCCGGTGCCGCCGCACCCGCGACGGCGCCCTCGGCCACGGGCAGCTCGGGCTGCTCCAGCACCGTCGGCGCGATGCCCGTGTACGTGTGCAGGAGCCGGCTGACCAGCGGCACCCGGCTCGTGCCGCCGACCAGGAAGATGCCGGTGAGCTGGTCGGGCTGCAGGCCGCTGTGGCGCAGGGCGGCGGTGAGCTCGCCGGTTGCCCGGTTGAGCAGCGGCGTGGCCAACTGCTCCAGCTCGTCGCGGGTCAGGTGCAGCGACGCGCTCACGCCGGGCACCGCGATCGGCGCGGTGGTCGCCCGGGACAGCATCTCCTTAGCGGCGCGTACGTCGTCCCAGAACGCTCTTCTGTGCCGTCGGCCGAGTTCGTCGGTGGGCTGGCTGATCTGCGCCCACACCTGCGGGTGCTGCGCGGCCAGCAGCTGGCCGAGGTGGTTGACGATCGCCGCGTCGATGTCGAGGCCGCCGAGGTCCTCGGCGCCGCCGCTGCCGACGACGGTGAACGTGGCGCCGTCGTTACGCACGAGGGCGACGTCGAGCGTGCCGCCACCGAAGTCGAAGATCGCCAGGACGTGGCCGGGCGGCACCGGGCGGCGGAGGGTCTCGGTGAAGTAGCGCGCGGCGGCGATGGGCTCGGACATGAGGTTGACCGGCGGCCATCCGGCGGCCGCGGCGGCCTGCTGGAGCCGCTGGCGGCGGTGGGTTCCCCAGGCGGCCGGGCACGTGATCACCGCCGGTGGCAGGTGACCCACCGTGTCGTGGACCGCCCGGGCGACCGCCCGCAGCGGTGCGGCCAGCACCTCGATGACGGGCAGTTCCCGGTCGCCGAGGAACAGGACGTCCTCGTCGATGCGGCGCTTCGGGTTGGGCTCGAAGCGGGCCGGGTCGAGCTGGGCCATCCGCTGCGCGTCGCGGCCGACGTGCAGGGTTCCGTCGTGGTCGAGGAACACCGCGCTGGGCAGCACCGGCTGGCCGTCGAACAGCACCGGCCGCGTCCGGCCGTCGGGCCAGCGGACGATCGCCACCGTGTTGGACGTCCCCAGGTCGATACCGACCGCATATCCCGTGCTCATGACGCCTCCCCCGCGCAGCACAGACCGCGCGAGCATAAGGGCAGGCGGGGCGGAACTCCTATTCGGCCTTCGGGCTCTGCCCGTCGGCGGGGGACCGCTCGGCCTTCGGGCGCTGTGCGTAGCGGGCGACGTACTCCTGGCCGGTCAGCTTGGCGATCTCGCGCATCAGCTTGAGAGTGATCTCGCGGAGCAGCTTCGAGTTGGCCGTCTCCCGCTCGTACGCGGAGAGGTCCAGCGGCTCGCCGAAGATCACCTCGCACGAGGCCGGCCGGGGCAGCCGCGCACCGATCGGCTGGATGCGGTCGGTGCCGATCAGCCCGACCGGCACGATCGTGGCGCCGGTGTCGAGCGCGAGCTTCGCCGTGCCGGGGCGGCCCCGGTGCAGCCTGCCGTCGGGCGAGCGGGTGCCCTCCGGGTGGATGCCGAGCACCTTGCCGGCCTTGAGCACCGGCACGGCCGCGTCGATGGCCAGCAGCGCCTCGCGGCCGACGCCGCGGTTGACCGGGATGTTGTTGAGACCGGTCAGCAGCGGCCCGAGGATCCGGTGCTGGAAATACTCGTTCTTGGCCAGGTAGTACACCGGCCGCGGGCACACGATGGGCACCACGATCGAGTCGACCACCGAGAGGTGGTTGGCCGCCAGGATCACCCCGCCGTCACGGGGGATGTTGTCGAGCCCACGGACCTTCGGACGCCACAGCAGCCGCAGGGCCGGCGCCAGCGTCACCTTCCCCACCGAGTACAGCGTCGACACCCAGCACCTCCAACAGCGCCAATCATGGGATCGTGACACTGTGACCGATGACCGGCTGCACCGGTATGCGACGAACGTCACCGCCGGCGTCAGCGACCGGGCCGTGGTCGACGCGTTCGCGCGCGTCCCGCGGGAGTACTTCGTGCACAGGGTGGTCGACCCGGACGGCCGGGCCACCGCCGTGACGCCGGAGCAGGTGTACACCGACGAGGCGCTGGTCACCCGCGTCAGTGACGGGCGGCCGAGCAGTTCCAGCTCGCAGCCGTCGCTGATGGCCGACATGCTCGAGAAGCTGCGGCTGCGGCCCGGTCACCGGGTGCTCGAGGTGGGCACCGGCACCGGCTACAACGCGGCGCTCATCGCCGCGATCACCGGTGCGCCGGTGGTCACCGTCGACGTGCAGCCCGACGTGGTCGCCGACGCCACCGCCGCGCTCGCCCGCGTCGGCGCCGACAGCGTCACCGCGGTGAACGCCGACGGTTACCTCGGCGCGCCCGACCACGGGCCGTTCGACCGGATCATCGCCACCGTCGGGATCGGCGGCGTGCCGCCCGCGTGGTTCGACCAGCTCGCCCCGGACGGGATGATCCTCGCCCCGATCGAGCACGGCGGCATCCAGCCGTGCCTCACGGTCACCCCCGACCTGGCCGGCCGGGGCGCGGTGCGCTCGGGGTTCATGCTGGCCGCCGGCGCGCTGCACCCCCGGGCCACCGCGACCCTGCCGATGACGCTGCCCGATCCACCGGACGCGGTGCCGGTGCCGCCGCTCGACCCGAACCGCTACTACGCGTTGTGGTTCGGGCTGGCGGCCCGCGACGACCGGGTCGAGCGCCGCACCGTCGACGGCCTGTTCGAGAAGCCCTGGCAGACGGCGTGCACGGTGACCGAACCGGGCGGCGGGTCCGTCGTGGTCGGGCTCGACGCGCTGTATCCGGTCGGTGCGGACGCCGGTCTCATGACTCAGGTGCGCGCGCTCGTCGGGGAGTGGCACGCCGCTGGTGGGCCGGAGGTGTGGGACTGGCACTGCCGGTTCACTTTCGGCGACGGTCTGTGGCTGCCGACCGGGTGGCGGCTCGAGCCCTGAACGCAAACGCGCCGGCGTGCGCCGACACCGTAGGATCGCGGCCGTCGACGTACACCGGGGGGCGTGCATGAGCGGTGGGTACGCGGTCGGGATAGATCTGGGGACGTCCAACACGGTGGCGATCCTCCGCTTCCCCGACGGCCGCACCCGACCCGTGCTGTTCGACGGCCAGCCGGTGCTGCCCAGCGCGGTGTTCCTCGACCACAGCGGCACCCTGCAGGTCGGCCGCGACGCGCAGCGGATGGCCCAGCTCGACCCGGCCCGCTTCGAGCCCAACCCGAAGCGCCGCATCGACGAGGACGTGCTGTTCCTCGGCGACCGGGAACTGCCGATCGTCGACGTGCTCGCGGCTCCCCTGCGTACGGTGGCCCGGGCGGTGACCGACACGGTGGGTCACCTGCCACCGGCGGTGATCACCTGTCCGGCCGCGTGGGGCTCGGCGCGGAAGGGGCGGCTGCAGCAGGCCGCCGCCCGGGCCGGCTGGCCGCCGGTCCACCTGATGGCCGAACCGATCGCGGCCGCGCGCTACTTCACCGAGACCCAGCGACGGCCGATCCCGGTGGGCCGGACGCTCGCGATCTTCGACTTCGGTGGCGGCACGCTCGACGTCGCCCTCGTCCGCAACGACGGCGCCACGTTCACCGTCGTCGGCAGCGGCGGCGCCGAGGACCTCGGCGGCCTCGACATCGACGCGGCGATCGTCAACCACCTCGGCCAGCTGCTGGCCGCGCAGCACCCGCAGGTGTGGGCGCAGATCAGCCAGCCCACCGACGAACTCGGCCGGCGCAACCGGCGGATGTTCTGGGAGGACGTGCGGGCCGCGAAGGAGATGCTGTCGCGCTCGACGGCCGCGCCGGTGGCGGTGCCCGGGGTCAGCGCGTCGCTGCACGTGACCCGCGACGAGCTGGAGCAGCTGGCCACCCCGCTGCTGCGGCGGGCCACCGGTGAGCTGAGCCGCGCGTTGCGGCAGGCGAACCTGACGCCCGGTCAGCTCTGCGGGATCTTCCTGGTGGGCGGCACGAGCCGGGTGCCGCTGGTCAGCCGGTTGTTGCACGCGGAGACGGGCGTCGCGCCGACGGTGCTGGAGCAGCCGGAGCTTCCGGTGGCCGAGGGCGCGGTCGCGGGATCCGTCGGAGGGCCGGCAGCGGGGCCGGCCCCGGCTCAGCGCGCGGCGTCGGCGCCGGTGTCCGGGTCACCGGTGGTGCCGGTGTCGGGGACGCCCGTGAGCGGCATGCCGGTGTCGGGCTCGCCGGTCTCGGGGTCGCCCATCTCGGGATCGCCGTCGGGTGCGCCGGCGCAGCGCGTCGCCCCGCAGCCGCGGGCGTACACGACCGTGGCCCCGCCGCCGATGCCGCCGCCGATGCCGGTCCAGCAGCCGATGCCGGGGATGTGGGTCACGTCCGGGCCGCCGCCGCGGCCGCCGCGCCGGTACCGGGCCTGGCCGTGGCTGCTCACGCTGGTGCTGGTGTTCGGTGGGCTGTGCTACGGCGGCTACCTCGTGGTCAAGGCGAACACGACCGATCCGCTCACCGAAGAGCTCACGATCACGATCGACGACCTGGCCCCGACCGGGCTGCACCAGGCGATCGTCACGTCGAGCTGGGCGCACGCCGTCGGGCAGCACACCGACGGCACGGTCGAGGTCGCCTCGGTCAGGCACGGCACCGACACGACGGTGCGGCACCGCTCGACCAAGGGCGGCGGCTGGACCGTCGCGTTCCAGGTCGGCGACTGGGTCGCGGTCATCGCGGCGCCGGCCGCCGACGGCACCCGCACCATGCTGGTGTCGAACGCGGCCAGCAACACGTTCGCCGAGACCGCGCTCGGCGCCGGCGAGAAGGTGACGCTCACCGGGGTCGACGCGGGCGGCGGCCTGGGTTACATCGCCTACGCGGAGCCCGCGAACACCGTCCGGTACGGGGTGGTCGGCGGGCCGACGCCCGCACCGGGCCAGCCGTTCCGGCTGCCGGCCGGTGCCCGTCCCCTTCCCGGCGAGCAGGGCGACGACCACCTCGACGTCATCGACGGCGCCGGCAAGATCTCCCGGTACACCCGTAAAGGGCTGCAGGAGGGCCTCGGGCAGGCGGCTCCGGGCCACCCGGTCGCGCTGGTGCACTACGACGCGCTCGCCGGCAACCTCTACGTCGCGGAGAACAAGACCGAGTACCAGCTGCTGCGCAACGGGACGCGGATCTACGTCGACCAGTCGATCCGCCGGCCGGTGTGGATCGGGCCCTGCGGCGACAAGGTCTGCATGATCGACGAGATCACCGACGACCCCACCAGCCGGCAGCTGTTCGAGATCACCGAGGCCGGCCCGAGTGACACGCGGGCGCAGGTGCCGTACGCGGCGGTGCCCGGGAGCCTGGCGCGCGCGGCGGAGTTCGTGATCGTGCCGACGCTCGAGAACGACAAGGCGGGGGCGGCGGTCGCCAACCTCAAGAAGGGCACGTTCAACCGGAACTACTACGACGTGCGGCTGCGCGACGACCCGAAGCTCAGCGGCGACGTCGACGCGGTGCTGCTGCCCACCCGGCCGGCCGGTGCGGCCGCGGAGTGGGCGGGTACGGCGCAGCCCCTGGCCATCGAGGGGGTCAACTTCGGCGACGGTGCCAGCACCGACCTCGGCACGGTGACCGTGATCCCGGCCAGCTGCGACGTCGGTGGCAGCCGCTTGGCCTGCGCCACCGCGACCGACTTCCGGGTGTGGACGATCGACAGCTAGCCGTTGCCGGCAATGGCGTTGACGACGGCTGTTAGGTTGACTCACACTGGTTGACGGCCATCCGGCCGACGAGGCCTTACACGCAGCCCTTGGCAAAGGGCCAGATTGAAACTCTGGTTTATCCAGGCTTCGTCACTCGGGTGGCATTTCTTTTGCCTAAACGGGGTCACGACGTCCACATGAACCTGCCAGCCGAAGACCGCGGCGCCGCCGACCGCCTGCTGCACCTGGTGCTCAACTCCGGCGCCCACCTGTGGCACAACCGGCCTGGTGTCGATCAGAACGGCGAATGGCTTCCGGCCACCCCGGGCAGGGTGCAGCGTGGCGTCCGTCGGGTGGCTCCTGGGCTGTTCGTGCCCGCCGCGGCACACCTGTACGGCACACTGCTCGATATCTACCGCCTCGACCCCGAACTCGCCGCCCGGTTCGCCAGCTACGCCGCCACCGAGAGCGACTGGCGTGACCTGCAGGTGTGCCTGTCCGCACTGATGCTGGTGCAGCACCGCACCGGCGCGCCCGTGCACGACGACGACGGCTCCGTCGCCTTCCACGACGACGACTACCGCGCCGTGGGCGCCGCGATGATGCTGCGCCTCGGCCAGCGCGCGATGACCCCGAAGCAGGTGCTCCGCGTCGCCCAGTTGCTGGAGACGCCCGAGATCGCCGCGCTCAACCGGTCCGCTGGATTCGGCGACCCGGCGGGCCGCAAGCCGCCGCTCGGGCGGTGGCCCGCCGCCGCCCGACGCTGGCTCGCCCACCGCGAACGCAACACCCCGCTCCTCGACGGTCTGGTCACCGCCGGCTACAAGGAGACGATCAAGGCGCTGGCCCGCAAGTGCGGCTACAAGCCCACCACCGAGCGGTTCTTCAGCGTGCTCGGCTGGGCGCAGAAGCAGGCCGCCGGCGGGCACCGCACGGTGGGCGTCGGCGGCACCCTGGTGCTCCAGCGCCGCGAGCGGTTCGACGGGCTCACCGAGGCCGAGATCTGCGAGCGCATCGTCACGGAGAAGCTGTCGTTCAAGGACGCTGTCGGCCGGCTGCCGGCCGGCGTCGGCCTCACCCCGGCGATCATGGTGGCGCTGCTGCCCTCGCTGAGCGACCAGGACCTGCGCATCCTCACGCCCACGCTGGAGAGCCTCGGCCTGCTCGCCGACGCCGAGATCCGCGCCCGGTGGGAGCAGGCACTGCTCACGGCCACCGACCAGCGGTCGCTGAACGTCGCCCGCAACGTCCGCGGCGCCGCGGTCCGGGAGGCGTTGGAGGCCGCCGCCGAGGTCGCGGTCTCCACCGCCGTGGGCGACGAGGACGTGCACGTCTTCTTCCTCATCGACAAGTCGGGCTCGATGCAGGGCGCGATCGAGAAGTCCAAGGAGACGCTCGTCCGCATCCTCGCCGGGTTCCCGCCGGAGCGGCTGCACATCGCGACGTTCGACACGATGGGCCGGGTGCTGCGTCCGAAGGCGACCAGCCGGGCCGGCATCACGCACCTGCTGTCGGTGGTCAACGCCGGCGGCGGCACCGTGCACGGCGCCGCGCTGCGCGCGTTCCGCGCAGAGAAGGTCGACGTGCCGGACGGCGCGGCGCTGATCGTGATCGTGGTCGGCGACGAGGCCGGTGAGAGCGGATCCGGGTTCGCCGACGCGTTCCGGGAGTACGGCTACCGGCCGGCGGCGATGGCGCTGATCGTCAACGTCGACCGGGGCTGGGAGCGGGGGAGCACCGTGCGCGACGCGTCCGCCGATCTCGGTGTGCCGTTCAGCGAGGTCGAGGTGCGCCAGTTCGACGACCCGTACCAGGTGACGCGCGTGCTGAAGACGCTGCTCGACGCGCCCGTCGCCGTCCGGGTGGGCCCGGCCGCCTCGTACCCGTGGCTCGACAAGGTGCTGGCAACCCCACTTCTGGCGACATGACGGACTATCGACGCTTTCTGCAACAGGCTTCCGAGACGATGGTGCTGCCGTACCTCGGTGGCCCGTACGTCGACGCACCCGACCGGCGGCTGCGGGCGGTCGGTCCGACGGCGACCGGCTGGTGGCGGTTCGAGGTCAGCGGCCGCACCGCCACGGCGGTGGAGCCGGCCGACCCGCCCGACCTCGGCGACCTGCCCGCGGTGCGCGGCTACTGGGTCGCCGGGTACCTGGTCGGCGACCGGGCGGTCGCGTACCGGCTCGCCATGGGTCCCGGCGCCCGCGCGAGCGGAGCGAGCGCCATCGTTGCGGAACCGATGCGGTTCGCGCCGGTGATCGCGCGGCGCTGGCACGGGGGTGCGCTGCTGTACGACAGCGAGGACTTCGAGACCGGCGTCGAGGACAAGGTGCGCGCGGTGTTCGAACAGAGCACCGAGCACGGCGCCAACGGCGCGCTCGCCGCGATCTCCGGGGTGCCGGCGCCGCTGCGCGCGGCGTTCGGGTACGCGGTCATGCTGCGGGTGGCGACCGCCCTGGCCGTGCCGGTGCGGCCGGTGCAACTGCGCTGGCACATCGGCGAGCTGGTCGCGATGGGCGACGCCGCGGCGCGGCGCATCCTCACCGGTGCGCAGGAGCGGCGGGCCGCCGAGCCGAACCACGTCGAGCGGTGGCGGGCCGAGCGCACCGACGCGCGGCTGCGCCCGGCGTCGGCGCGGGAGCGGACGCTCGACCGGGCCGAGGCCGCCCTGTACAGCGCCGGAGCGCTGCTGCGCGACAGCCGTTGGCTCAGCGGCGACCTCCTCGAGGTGCGTTACGACTTCATGGACGACCGGTTCGTGTCGGTGGTCGACGGTGAGACGCTGCGGGTCGTCGACGCCGGCATCTGTCTGGCCGGCGCCGACGAGCGGCTGACGTTGGAGAGCCTTCCGGGTGTGATCGCCGAGGCGATCCGCACGTACCAGCTGGAGATCACCGCGTGGTGACGCTCACCGAGGTGTGCTTTCTTCTGGACGCACGGGGCGCGGTCCTGTGGAGCGACTCCTCCAGCGACCCGTCGGCACTGCCCGACTCGCGCGACCGGTGGACCGCGATCTGGGCGCACCGCGACGCGCTCGCCGAGGTGGCCCACTCGCACCCCCGTGGCCCGTTGGCGTTCTCGGCCACCGATCTGTCCACAATGGACGCTCTGGACGCCGCCCTCGGCCGCCCGCTCGGCTACGCCGTGGTGACACCCGAAAACCTGCTGCGCCGCCGGGCCGATGGCACCACGCTGATCGAGGAACATGAACCGGCGTGGGTCGCTCTCCTGCGCGGCGCATCGGGATTGGAGGCTCGGTAATGGCGATTCTGAACGTGACGTACGGCGGCCGGTCGGCCGACGTCCCCTGGGACGTCGACGACGCGCTCTCCGACGCCGAGGTGAAGCGCCTCGCCGCCGAGGCGGTGAACCAGGCGCCGCTGCGTGGCGTCCTGCGGGTCGCCGACCCGGTGGCGTTCACCCACTTCGTGGTCGACCGCATCCATGGTCCCGACGGCGTACTCCGGCTGTACCTGCGTCCCAAGGTTCCGTTCGGGTGCTGATCCTCTTCTGCGGCGTCGGCGCGCTCGGCTCGACCGCGGTGACGTTGTGCCGCACGCTGCCGGCGAAACTGTCTATTGTGGACTTCGACCGGGTCGAGTCGAAGAACCTGCTGTCGCAGGCCTACACCCGGCAGGCGGTCGGGAAGAACAAGGCCGAGGCGCTGAAACTGCAGCTGCGCACGTTCTACGGCGTCGACGCCACGGCGTTCCCGGTGCGGCTCACCGCCGACAACGTCGCCACCGTGGCCGCCGGCGCCGACCTCCTCGTCGACTGCTTCGACAACGCGGCCTCCCGCCTCGTGGTCCGCGACTTCGCGGCGTCGACGGGGGTGCCGTCGGTGCACGCCGGGCTCTCCGGCGACGGAACGTTCGGGCTGGTGCGCTGGGGCGAGCGGTTCGTTCCCGACGAGTCCGACGAGCCGGGGCAGGCCACCTGCGTCGACGGCGAGCACCTGCCGTTCATCGGCCTGGTCGCGGCGCGGCTCGCCACCGTCGTGGCCCAGTTCGTGCGGACCGGCGACCGCGCCGACTCGCTGGTGACCCTCGCCTGACGGTCACCCACGCTTGAGAACGGCGCCGCGGATGGTGTCGAGCAGCGTCGACGACTCGTCGACCGAACGGTTGCCGAACACCGCCACGGCCAGCGAGCCGTGGTCGGCCCAGCCGCAGACCGCCACCGTGCGGCCGTTGAGCGTGCCGGTGCCGCAGCGCTTGTAGCCGCCGAGTGTGCCGGCGTCGACCGCGGCGTCACCGGTGATCTTCAGGTCGCCGGTGAGGTCGGCGAACCGCGCGGTGAGGTCCTTCTCCGGGTCGAAGACGAACCGCGTGGTGGCCAGGAGCGTGGCGCCACGGTTGCGGTTGTCGGTATAGAGGACGGAGTACGACGCCTCGTCCCACTGCTCCGACTCGACCTTGCCGAGCAGCGCGTCGGCGGTCTTCTGGCGGGAGTCGTCCTTCGAGCGGGTCAGGCCCGGCACGTCGGCCTCCGTGGCGATGCTCGCCGGGTACTGGTCGACGAACGGCCGGGCCCACAGCGTGACGCCGCCGCAGCAGGCCGCGAACGCCAGGAACCAGAACAGCAGCCACCACGGCCAGCGGCGCCGGCGTCGGCGGGGGGCCCGCGGCGGGGTCGGGTACGGGTTGACCGGCGGTCGGTGTCCACTTCGATCTTGACGCTGCGGAGGGCGACCGGGCGGCGGACCGTACGCCGCGGGCGGGCCGTACCACCCCGGCGGCGGCGCGGCGCGGGTGTAGCCCGGCGGCAACTGGGGCGGCATCGACCCGGTCTGCGGGTGGGCCGGGGGCTGCGGCGGCGGCGCGACCTGCGCGGGACGGCGCCGGCCCGACCGCCAGACGCGGAAGCGCTCGCGGAGCGTGGGGCCGTAGTCGTCGTCGACCGGCAGGTCGTAGGTGTCCTCATCGTCGCGGCCGAGCCCCGACCTGCGGCGCGGCGTGCCCGGCGGAGGGACGGTGGCCGACCCCGACCAGCGGTTCGTGCCGCTTTCCCCGTCGCCGGAGATCTGGATCGTGGGGGACTCGTCGTCGCTCGGGTCGGGCAGCGCCGGGGTCACCTGGGCGGCCGGCAGCTTCGGATCGTCCTGATCCGGCATGGCACCCCCCTCGGCCGTGGCTCGCGCGCGTTGAGCAATTCGAGAGTACGGCGGGGGTTCACGTAGGCTGGTCTCCCGTGACCGTTACGAGCGTCTTCCCGCAGCTCGAACACCTACTGCCGCTGGTCAGCAAGCCGATCCAGTACGTAGGTGGAGAGCTGGGTGCCGTGGTCAAGCCATGGGACGAGGCCACCGTGCGCTGGGTGCTCATGTACCCCGACGCGTACGAGGTCGGCCTGCCGAACCAGGGCGTCCAGATCCTCTACGAGGTGCTGAACGAGCGGCCCGACGTGCTGGCCGAGCGCACCTACGCGGTCTGGCCCGACCTCGAGAAGCTGATGCGCGAGCACGGCGTGCCGCAGTTCACCGTCGACAGCCACCGGCCGGTCGGCGCGTTCGACCTGTTCGGGATCTCGTTCGCCACCGAGCTCGGGTACACGAACCTGCTCACGGCCCTTGACCTTGCCGGTATCCCGCTGCTGTCCGCCGACCGCGGCGACGACCACCCGGTGGTGATCGCCGGGGGACACGCGTCGTTCAACCCGGAGCCGATCGCCGACTTCATCGACGCCGCCGTGCTGGGCGACGGTGAAGAGGCCGTCCTGGAGATCACCGACATCGTCCGCGCCTGGAAGGCCGACGGCTGCCCGGGCGGGCGAGACGAGCTGCTGCTGCGGCTGGCCCGCACCGAGAGCGTCTACGTGCCCCGGTTCTACGACGTCGACTACCTGCCCGACGGGCGCATCCAGCGGGTCGTGCCCAACCGCCCCGACGTGCCGTTCCGGGTGCACAAGCGCACCACGATGAACCTCGACGAGTGGCCGTACCCGAAGAAGCCGATCGTGCCGCTGGCCGAGACGGTCCACGAGCGCTACGCGGTGGAGATCTTCCGCGGCTGCACCCGGGGGTGCCGCTTCTGCCAGGCGGGCATGATCACGCGTCCGGTGCGGGAGCGGTCGATCACCACCGTGGGCCAGATGGTGCGGGAGGGGCTCGAGTACTCCGGGTTCACCGAGGTCGGGCTGCTGTCGCTGTCGTCGGCCGACCACTCGGAGATCGGCGACATGTGCTCCGGGCTCGCCGAGCAGTACGCCGGCACCAACGTCTCGCTGTCCCTGCCGTCGACGCGGGTGGACGCCTTCAACATCACGCTGGCCGAGGAGCTGAGCCGCAACGGACGGCGCACCGGCCTGACGTTCGCGCCCGAGGGCGGGTCCGAGCGGATCCGTCGCGTGATCAACAAGATGGTGTCCGAGGAAGACCTGATCAGGACCGTCGTCACCGCGTACTCGAACGGCTGGCGGCAGGTGAAGCTGTACTTCATGTGCGGCCTCCCCACCGAGACCGACGAGGACGTCCTGCAGATCGCCCGCCTGGCGCACGAGGTGATCAAGGCCGGGCGGGCCGCGACCGGGTCGAAGGACATCCGGTGCACGGTGTCGATCGGCGGGTTCGTGCCGAAGCCGCACACCCCGTTCCAGTGGGCCCGGATGGAGCCGCCGGAGGTGATCGACAACCGGCTCCGGCTGCTGAAGCAGGAGATCAACTCCGACCGGTCGCTCGGGCGGGCGATCGGGTTCCGGTACCACGACGGCGAGCCGTCGCTGATCGAGGGCCTGCTGTCGCGCGGCGACCGCCGGGTCGGTGCGGTGATCCGTCGGGTGTGGGAGGACGGGGGACGCTTCGACGGCTGGTCGGAGCACTTCTCGTTCGCCCGGTGGGTGACGGCCGCCGCCGACGTGCTGCCCTCCTTCGGCCTCGACCTCGACTGGTACACCACCCGCGAGCGCGGTGAGGCCGAGGTGCTGCCCTGGGACCACCTCGACTCCGGGCTCGACAAGACCTGGCTCTGGCAGGACTGGCAGGACTCGATCTCCGAGTACGAGCAGGACGACTGCCGCTGGACCCCGTGCTTCGACTGCGGCGTGTGCCCGAGCCAGGACACGGAGATCCAGATCGGCCCGACCGGGCGCAAGCTGGTCCCGTTGACCTTGAACAGCACTCTCCGGGTGCCGGCTCCGGAGCCCGCGCGAGCGGAGCGAGTTCATTGAGCAGGGCCAAGAACCAGCCGGCGGGCGGGCAGGCACCGGTCGTGCAGCGGGTGCGGATCCGGTACTCGAAGCGTGGGCCGCTGAGATTTACGTCACACCGTGACTTCGCCCGGGCGTTCGAGCGGGCGATCCACCGGGCCGGCGTGCCGATCGCGTATTCACAGGGGTTCACGCCACACCCGAAGGTCTCGTACGCCTCGGCGGCACCCACGGGGGTCGCGAGCGAGGCCGAGTACCTCGAGATCGGGCTCCGCGAGGTCGTCGACGTGACCCTCCTCGCGCGGGCGCTCGACGCGGCGCTGTCGCCCGGTCTCGACGTGCTCGACGCGGTGGAGGCGCCGCTGGCCGGTGGCGGCTCGCTGGCCGACCGGATCGACGCCGGCTCCTGGTCCATCGACCTTCCCGGGGTGACCTTCGAGGCGGCCTCCTCGGCGGTGGCCGCGTTCCTGGCGGCGGCCGAGGTGCCGGTCGAACGGATGACCAAGCAGGGACGCCGCACTTTCGACGCGCGGGCGGCCGTGGCCTCGCTCGCCGTGCGGGATGACGCACCTTCCGGGGTCGACGGCGCACCGTGTGCGATACTCGACCTTGTCGTACGGCAGGTCACCCCGACCGTGCGACCCGATGACGTTCTGTCCGGCCTGCGCGTGGTCGCTGGCCTGGAGCTGCCGAGCCCGCCCCGGGCGACCCGGCTGGCCCAGGGAATGCTCACCACGGAGGGCGAGATCGTCGATCCGTTCGCGGCCGGCCGCGCACAGGAAGCCATCGGCGCCCCGTCGGCCTGACGGGGTGGGCAGACTTCGGTGGCTCGCCGCCCTGTTCTCGTGAGTGGGAGACGGGCCGCCGGTACCACAACGGTGCACCTGCGTGGCTGCGTTGGCACGCGCCCGGGAGCGCCAGAACTGGAGAACGTCCCGAATGCTCGACAACGAGCCGAGCGGCGAGACGGGTGGGGCGCAGTCGCACCCCGACGTTGTCTCAGCCGCCAATGCGCCCGAGACCGACACCGCGACCCCGCGGGCCGAAGAAGCGACAAACCCGGCAGGTGGGCACTCTTTGCCCGATGTGGGGCAGTCCGATCCGGGGCCGCCTGACGCCGGCGCCGCTGAGCTGGCACACGAGCCGGCGGAGCCCGCCGCCGAGCCGGCGAGTGGGCAGGTCAGCGGCCTGGCCGCGGCCCCCGAGGCGGTACTGACCGCCGAGTTGGCCGCCGAAGAGGAATCCGCGGCCGAAGAGGAACCGGCCGCCGAGGACGAGCCGGTGGCCGAGCGCGAGCCGGCCGTGGAGGAGCCCACGGCCGCGGTGCCGCCCGCCGTCGAGGTGCCGGTGGCCGTGGTGGCGGAGCCCGCCGTGGTGGTGCCCGCCGTGGCGGAGCCTTCTGTGGACGAGTCGGTGGCTGCCGTGGCGGCGCCGGTGGTGGTGCCCGCCGTGGACGAGCCGGTCCCGGCGCCGGCCCGGCGTACCCGGCGCCGGGCTACCAAGGCTGTGCCGGCCGGTGCCGCGGCCGAGGTCTCGGCCGGTGCCGCCGCCGAGCCGGGTGCCGCCATCGAGGCCGGCGCCGCGGTGGACGCGGCCGAGCCCGCAGCCGACCCCGCAGCCCAGCCGGTGGCCGAGGCCGCCAGTGAGCCGGCACCCCGTACCCGTCGGCGGCGGGCAACCAAGGCGACCGCCGCCGCTGCCGCCGAGCCGACTGCCACCGCCGAACAGACCACCGCCGAACAGACCACCGCCGAACAGGCCGCTGCTGAACAGGCCACCGCTGAAGCGGGCAAGTCGCCCGAAGCAGACGCTGCCGGCGTATCTACCGAAACGGCGCCGGAGCCGGCACGGCGCACCCGTCGCCGGGCGGCCACGGCCAGCACCGCCACGGCCACGGCCGGCGCGGCGGCGACCAGTCCGGCTGCGTCAGCGCCGTCTGCGGAACCGGCGGACGCGGTCGCTTCGGGCGCCGGCGTCCAGGCGGGCGTTCCGGGTGACGGTGTCGACGCGGGCACCACGGTCGACGGGGGTGCCGGGCAGGCGGCCCGGCCCGCGCCGGTGGAGGTCGCGCCCGTCGCGGCCGTCGAGGAGGCCCCTCCGCGTTCGCGGCGGCGGGCGGCACCGGCGGCGAGTGTGCTGTTCATGGCGCCCGAGGCGACCGAGGAGGAAGCACCTCCGGTCCGTACCCGGCGGGGTCGCACCACAGTGCCGGCCGTTCCCCCGGTCACCGAGGAGGAGCCGCGGCCGCGTGCCGAGGACGGTGCTCACGAGGTCACGGAAGAGGCTGGTGCCGAGACGGCCGGTGAGCCGCCGGCGCGCAGCAGGCGGCGGCGGGGCCGGCGCGGAGCCGAGGCCGAACCGGTCGTGGCCGAGGCTGACGCCGACGACACCGCGGCCGACAACGCGGCCGACACCGACGAGGGCGCCGACGACGGCGCCGACGCCGAGGTGGGCGACGAGGACGACGACGACCTGACCGCCGGTGGCCGGCGCCGCCGCCGCGGGCGCCGGGGCAGGGGCCGGGGCCGGGGTGGCGCCGACGACGGCGACGACGTCGAGGGCGACGCCGAACCGGCCGCCGACGCCGAGGAGGCCGCGGCCGACGACGACGAGGACGACGACGGGTCCACCACCCGCCGGCGGCGCAGGCGGCGGCGCAAGGGCGCGGCCGGTGCCGACGACGGGGGCGACGACCCGAACGTGGTCGTCAAGATCCGGGAGCCGCGGGCGGCCCGTGACGAGGTGCAGGGCGTCTCCGGGTCCACCCGGCTGGAAGCCAAGCGGCAGCGCCGGCGCGACGGCCGTGAGCAGCGGCGGACCCGGCCGCCGATCCTGAGCGAGGCCGAGTTCCTGGCGCGCCGGGAGGCGGTCGACCGGGTGATGGTCGTGCGCCAGAAGGGCGAGCGCACCCAGATCGCGGTGCTCGAGGACGACATCCTGGTCGAGCACTACGTCACCAGGAGCACCTCGCAGACGCTGGTCGGCAGCGTGTTCCTCGGCCGGGTGCAGAACGTGCTGCCCAGCATGGAGGCGGCGTTCGTCGACGTCGGGCGGGGGCGCAACGCCGTGCTCTACGCCGGCGAGGTCAACTGGGACGCCAGCGGGCTGGAAGGGCGCACCCGCACGATCGAGCAGGCGCTGAAGTCGGGCGATTCGGTCCTGGTGCAGGTGACGAAGGATCCGATCGGTACCAAGGGTGCCCGGCTCACCAGTCACATCGCGTTGAGCGGTCGGCACCTGGTGTACGTGCCGAACGGGAACGCGTCCGGCATCAGCCGCAAACTGCCCGACGTCGAGCGGAAGCGGCTGCGCGACATCCTCAAGAACCTGGTGCCCGAGGGCGCCGGCGTGATCGTCCGCACCGCCGCCGAGGGCGCCAGCGAAGACGAGCTCAGCCGCGACGTGGCGAGGCTCCAGGCGCAGTGGGAGGCGATCCAGAAGAGGGCGTCGTCGGTGAACGCGCCCGCGATGCTCGACGAGGAGCCCGACCTGGTGATCCGGGTCGTGCGTGACCTTTTCAACGAGGACTTCAAGGACCTGGTGATCCAGGGCTCCGACGCGTACGACATGGTCGAGCCCTACCTCCAGCACGTCTCGCCCGACCTGGTGCCGCGGCTGCGCCGCTACACCGGCACCGGCGACGTCTTCCACGACATGCGCATCGACGAGCAGCTGATGAAGGCGCTCGACCGGAAGGTCTTCCTGCCCTCCGGCGGAAGCCTCGTCATCGACCGCACCGAGGCGATGACGGTCATCGACGTCAACACCGGCAAGTACACCGGTGCTGGCGGCAACCTCGAGGAGACCGTCACCCGCAACAACCTCGAGGCGGCCGAAGAGATCGTGCGCCAGCTGCGGCTGCGCGACCTCGGCGGCATCATCGTGATCGACTTCATCGACATGGTGCTGGAAAGCAACCGTGAGCTGGTGCTCCGCCGCCTCACCGAGTGCCTCGGCCGCGACCGCACCAAGCACCAGGTCACCGAGATCACCTCGCTCGGCCTGGTGCAGATGACCCGCAAGCGGGTCGGCCAGGGCCTGCTCGAGGCGTTCAGCGAGACCTGCGAGCACTGCCGCGGCCGGGGGCTGATCATCCATCCGGAGCCGGTCGGCGACAAGCGCGGCGGCGGTGGCGGCAACGGTCACGGCGGCGGCGGCGGTGGCGGCCGGTCGGAGCTCGCGAAGGTCGCGGCCGCCTCGTCGGCGGCCGGGTCGGTGCAGGCCGCGGCGAACGGTTCCGGCTCGTCGGGGTCGGGCGCAGGCGAGGGGACCGGGACGCGCGCCAGCCGTCGCCGCGGGCGGCGCGGGTCGGGTGCCGCGGTGGCCGAGGCGCCGGAGGTCGAGGCGCCCGAACTGGTCGAGGCCGTCGAGGTCTCCGACGCCGACCTCGAACCGGTCATCGAGGACATCGAGGACCCGACGGTCGAAGCCGACGAGGCCGCGGTCGTCGAGGACACCGACGGCGACACCGACCCGGACGCCGGCGAGGGTTTGCGCCGACGCACGAGGCGCGGCACGAGGCGCCGCACCCGCCCGTAGTCAGGGGATCGTGAACCCCTGTACGCGCAGGGGTTCACGATCGTTACCTGGGTGCCAGGTTCATCGAATACGGTCGCATCGAGGGGCACCGGTTCGGGTAAGCGACGTACTGTGTCCCCGCGGAGACCCCGTACGTTCGACCGAGGAGCCGCCCTGATGCTTGCCCGCACCGGTCTGGTCCTGTTCGCGCGTGTCACGCTTGCTGCCACGCTCGCCTTCGGCCTCGCCGGATGCGGCGACGACGAGCCGAAGCGATCCGGCTCGGGCGCGCCGAAGGCATCGGCGTCGGCATCGGCGTCCGGGTCGGGGTCGGCGGCGCCGGTCGACCCGTCGGCGACCGCGGGCACCGCCACGCCGGGAGCACCCGGCGCACCCGGTGACCCGGGTGTGACCGGCGAGGGAGGCACCGCGACCGGTGCCGACAAGCAGGTCTGCGCCGACCAGGAGAAGCTGGTCGCCGAGTCGACCCGGAAGTTCGGCGAGGCGGTCGTCCAGGCGTCGCAGGGCGGCAACGAGCAGGCGACGGTCAACGCGGTCAAGACGCTGTTCAGCGAGTGGGCGGCCGGCATGCGCACCCAGGCCGGCAAGGCGCAGAGCGCCGAGCTCAAGCAGGCGCTCACCGAGTACGCGCAGGGTCTGGAGAAGGTCAACTCCCAGATCAACGGCGTGGCCGACCTCGACAAGCTCGGCGACCTGAACACCAGCGAGATCGAGGCGGCCACCGACAAGGTGCTGCGCATCTGCGGCTGATTTTGGCTGGCGCCGTCGGCGGGGTAAGCTTGCCGACGGCGCATTTCTGTGCGCCTCGTTGCTGTGTGCCCCTTGTCTGGGTCGCGCCGGCAACCCCAAGGTGTAACAGCTACGACAGGAGTCCGCGTCGATGTACGCGATCGTCAAGACCGGCGGCAAGCAGTACAAGGTCGCTGAGGGTGACGTGATCGAGGTCGAGAAGCTCGCCGGTGCGCCGGGCGACTCGCTGTCGCTGGCCGCGGTTCTCCTGGTCGACGGCGACAACCTGGTCACCGAAGCGGCGAAGCTGGCCAGCGTCGCGGTCACCGCCGAGGTGGTCGCCCACACCAAGGGTCCGAAGATCCGGATCCACAAGTTCAAGAACAAGACCGGGTACCACAAGCGTCAGGGTCACCGCCAGCCGCTGACGCAGGTCAAGGTGACCAGCATCAAGTCCGGAAAGTAGGCAGGCGATGGCTCACAAAAAAGGTGCTTCCAGCTCTCGCAACGGGCGCGACTCCGCGTCGCAGCGGCTGGGCGTGAAGCGGTTCGGCGGTCAGTTGGTCGGTGCCGGCGAGATCATCGTCCGCCAGCGCGGTACCAAGTTCCACCCGGGTGAGCTCGTCGGTCGCGGTGGCGACGACACGCTGTTCGCCCTGGCCGCCGGCAACGTGCAGTTCGGCAAGCGGCGCGGCCGCAAGACCGTCAGCATCGTGCCGGTCGAGGCGTAACACACAGCTTTCGGTCGACGGCGGGCCGGCGCGTGAGCGCCAGGCCCGCCGTCGCTCTTTGTCTTCGAAGGGATCACTGTGGCCAGCTTTGTCGACCGGGTGGTGCTGCACGTGCGGGCCGGCGACGGCGGGCACGGCTGCGTCTCCATCCACCGGGAGAAGTTCAAGCCGTTCGGCGGCCCCGACGGCGGTGACGGCGGGCACGGCGGCAACGTGACGCTCGTCGTCGACCCGGGCGTGCACACGTTGCTCGACTTCCGCTTCCGTCCGCACGTCAAGGCCGGCAACGGCAAGGGCGGCATGGGGGGCGACCGCGACGGGGCCAAGGGCGAGGACCTGATCCTGCCGGTGCCGGACGGCACCGTCGTCTACTCCGAGACCGGTGAACTGCTCGTCGACCTCGTCGGCGAAGGCACGTCCTTCGTGGTGGCGAGCGGCGGCCGGGGCGGGCGCGGAAACGCCGCACTGGCCAACACCAAGCGCAAGGCGCCCGGCTTCGCCGAACTGGGTGAGCCCGGCGAGCAGTTCGACGTGGTGCTGGAGCTGAAGAGCGTCGCCGACGTGGGCCTGGTCGGCTTCCCGTCGGCCGGCAAGTCGTCGCTCATCGCGGTGCTGTCGGCGGCCCGTCCGAAGATCGCCGACTACCCGTTCACGACGCTCACCCCGAACCTCGGCGTGGTGCGCGTCGACGACCACACGTTCACGATCGCGGACGTGCCGGGGCTCATCCCCGGTGCGGCGGAGGGTCGGGGGCTCGGGCTGGAGTTCCTGCGTCACATCGAACGCTGCGCTGTGCTGGTCCACGTCGTCGACACGGCCGCGCTGGAGACGGAGCGCGACCCGATCGCGGACATCGACGCGATCGAGGCCGAACTGGCCGCCTACGGCGGCCTGGAGGACCGGCCGCGGCTGGTGGCGCTGAACAAGGTCGACGTGCCCGACGGCCGCGACCTGGCCGAGATGGTGCGGCCCGACCTCGAGGCGCGCGGCCTGAAGGTGTTCGAGGTGAGCGCGGCGACGCGGGAAGGCTTGCGGGCGTTGACGTTCGCGATGGCCGAGGCGGTCGAGGAGCACCGGAAGTCGGCGCCGCCGCCGGAGCGGACCCGCATCGTGATCCGGCCGACGGCGGTCAACGACGCTGGCTTCACCATCGAGCAGGACGACGAGGGTGTCTACGTGGTGCGCGGCTCCAAGCCGGAGCGCTGGGTGCGCCAGACCAACTTCGACAACGACGAGGCGGTCGGATACCTGGCCGACCGGCTCGCCCGGCTCGGCGTCGAGGACGCGTTGGCGAAGGCGGGCGCCGAACCCGGCTGCCCGGTGCGCATCGGCATGCGTGAATTCGACTGGCAGCCGACGGTTCCGGTGGGCGACGACTACGTCCCCAGCGCACGCGGGACCGACTCCAGGATCGAGGGGGACAGCGGTCGGGTGCCGGCCGCCGAGCGGCTCGCGGCACGCAAGGCGCGGCGGGTGCGCGCGGACGTCGAGGACGAGTGGGCGGACTGAGTTCGGTGCTCTTACCAACGCTCACCTGCGTGTAGTCTCCCCGACGTGGACGCCAGGGAGAACTTCGTCGCCGAGGTGCTCTCGGAGATGCGGGCGCAGGGAGCCTCCGACGCCCGCTTCGACGAGGAGCGCTTCGCCGTGGCGTACCAACGCGATGCCGACGCGACGCAGCCGGTCTGGATGTACCTGGCGACCCTGTTCGCGGAGTGCGAACGCGAGCCCGAGACACGCACCGACCGGATCCGCCGCTACGTCACCACGCTGCTCGGAACCCAGGAACCGCCGGCCGACTGGCCGTCGGTGCGGCCGTTGCTGCGTCCGGTGCTGCGGGGCGCCATGTTCGGCCGCAGCAACGAGGCGAACAGGCCGGCGGTACTGCGCCGGCCCGCCCAGCCGTACCTCGACGAGCTCGTGGTCGTCGACCGCCCGACCTCGATGTCGTACGTCACCGCGGCGATGGCGTCGAACTGGGGGGTCGGCGACGAGGAGGTGTTCGGCGCCGCGCGGGCGAACCTGGCCGCCGGCGGCGTGCTGCCCGAGGCGGAGCCGGCCGAGGGGCCGGTGCTGCTGCGCTTCGTCGACGACGGCGACGCGTACTGGCCGTCCCATCTGCTGCTCGACGGGTGGCTGGCGAGCCTCGCCGGCCGCGTCGGCGGGGCGCCGATCGCGTTCGTGCCCGACGTGAACACGCTCATGGTCACCGCGGCCGATCCCGACGGGCTGGCACCGCTGCTGGAGCTGATCGCCGACGAGTACCTGGAGGCGCCCCGGCGGCTGTCACCGGTCGGCTACACCGTCGACGCCGTGGGCCGGGTGGTGCCGTACGCGGCGCCGTCGAACCATTCGGTGACGGCCGTGCTCGGCCGCGCCGAACGGCTGCTCGCCACCCACGAGTACGCCGCACAACGCGAGCTGCTCTCCGAAGCGGAGCTGCCCGAGTTCGTGGCGAAGCTGGAGCTGTTCGCCCGCGACGACAGCTCCGTGTTCACCGTCACCGCGTGGACCACGTCGTTGCCGACGCTGCTGCCCCGGGCCGACTACGTGGGCCTGGTGGTCGACGGCGCCGAGCCGTTCTTCGTGCCGTGGCCGGTGGTGCTCGGAGAAGGCCTGTGCGCGGAGGCGGTGGAGTACCGGCCGGTGCGCTTCCGCACCGTGCCCGACGTCGACCCGCAGATCGTCGCGGTGCTGCGGCAGCAGGCGGTCGATCCTTAGGGCCGGCGAATGGCCCCCCTGCTGGCCCCTCCCATCCCTCGTCGCAACGGGTTGAATGGGTGGGCGGACAAGCCGACGGGGGGAATCGGCATGGCTATCGACCTGCTGCGGATCGCGGCGGAACAGGGACTACTCGTGGCCGGGCTGGCGGGCGGTCCCACATCGGATCAGCTCACATCGGGCCAGCTCACATCGGGCCAGCCATCGGGCCAGCCATTGGGCCAGCACGGCTGGCGGTTGGCGTGCCAGCGCTGCCGGGGCTGGCTGGCGCTGCCGGCCCGGCCGCCGGAGCCGGCCTGGTGGCTGCGCCGGGTGTACGCGTTCGTGGTCCGGCACCGTCATCCACCGGCCCGCCGGCCGGGTCACCCGTCCGATCATCCACCCGCGCGCCCCTCCGGCCACCGGGCGGGCGGTCCGGTCGGTGACTCCCTGGGCGGCGCGCGGAGGGCGGCACGGTGACCGTCTTCCAGTTCGGTATCCGGGTCACCGCGTCGCGCGGACCCGGGTCAGCGGCGCCACCCGTCACGGCGCCCGACACGGTGCCTGACATGGGGCGCGGCACGGGGCGCGGCGGGGGGCGCGGCACGGAGCGCGGCACGGAGCGTGGCACGGAGCGTGGTACGCAGCGCGGCGCTGGGCCTGGGATGTCGCACGGGATGGCGAATGGGATGGCGAGTGGGATGGCACGGTGGATGCCGGCCGGAGCGGCGCGGGCGGGGCCCTCGGTGCGCGAGCGGTCGGTGCTGGCGCCGCTGACGCACGGTCGGTGCACCGACGCGGTGGTGATCGGTGGCACGGCCCCGAACCGGGCGCTGGTGTACTTCGACCGGGAGGCGGCGTCGCTGGCCGCCGCCGTGGTCACCGCCATCGCCGACCTGGAGCGCAGCGGTCTGGCGTGTATCGACGTCGTGCCCGACGACGACCTGGTGACGATCGGGGTCCTCGCGCCTCGGCTGGGAGTGCCCCCGCGCGGGCTCGGAGAGCTGCTGCGAGACGGTCCGCCACCGGTGCGCCGGTGCGGCGGCGAACTGATCTTCCGGTGGAGTGACGTCCTGGCCTGGCTGGACACCGCGCCCGGTGAGGCGGCCGGTCCCGCACCCGGTCCTGCGTCCGGTCCTGTGGCGAGTCCCGCGTCCGAGGCGGTGCTCGGCGTGCTCAACCTGGCTCTGCGGCTGCGTCGGCTCGTCCGGTCCGATCCGGCCACTGCCGCCGCCGTCCGTGACCTGCTGGCGTGATGATCTACGATGCCGCAGATGAACAGTCGGCGGGTCGGCATCATGGGTGGCACGTTCGATCCCATCCATCACGGCCACCTGGTGGCGGCCAGCGAGGTGGCCGACCGGTTCGAGCTCGACGAGGTCGTGTTCGTGCCCACCGGCCAGCCCTGGCAGAAGGCCGACACCGAGGTGAGCCCGGCCGAGGACCGGTACCTGATGACGGTGATCGCCACCGCGTCGAACCCGCGGTTCACGGTGAGCCGGGTCGACATCGACCGCACCGGTCCGACGTACACGATCGACACCCTGCGTGACCTGGCGAAGGCGTACGGCGCCGGTACCGGGTTCTACTTCATCACCGGGGCCGATGCGTTGGAACGCATCCTGTCGTGGAAGGACGCCGACGAGATGTTCAAGCTGGCGCACTTCGTCGGCGTCACCCGGCCCGGGTTCGAGCTGAGTGACGCGCACCTGCCGGCCGACACGGTCAGCCTGGTCCAGGTGCCGGCGATGGCGATCTCCTCGACGGCGTGCCGGGCGCGGGTGGCCGACGGCAAACCGGTCTGGTACCTGGTCCCCGATGGGGTGGTTCAGTACATAGCCAAGCGTGGTTTGTACCGTTTGTCTCACACCGACTGAAACGAATGCATTCGATTCAGCCGGGGGTGTAACGGAGAAGCGGCTTTCGCGTCGCGCGTGAGAGGCTTGACCGGTCCGGACAGACCGGAGAGAGGAGACAGGTGCCCGCTACCGAGCGTGCCATCGAGATGGCACAGACCGCAGCCCAGGCGGCGGCCGACAAGAAGGCCCAGGAGATCGTCATTCTCGATGTGGCCGACCAGCTCGTCATCACAGACGCGTTCCTGTTGGCGTCCGCCCCGAACGAGCGTCAGGTGCTCGCGATCTCCGATGCGATTCAGGAGAGCCTGCTCGAGCTGCCAGAGAAGGCCAAGCCCGTCCGCCGGGAAGGTGAGCGGGCCGGCCGTTGGGTGCTGCTCGACTACGTCGACATCGTGGTGCACGTCCAGCACTCCGAGGAGCGCGAGTTCTACGCGCTCGACCGGCTGTGGAAGGACTGCCCGACGATCCCGTTCAACGACCGCGACCTGGAGCCGGCCGAAACCGGCGAACCCGGTGCCGCGTGACCAAGCGCTCGACCCGCGTCGTCCTGTGGCGACACGGCCAGACCGCGTGGAACGCCGAGGGCCGCATACAGGGCCAGTACGACGCGAAGCTCGACGACACCGGCCGGGGGCAGGCGCGCGTCGCCGCCCGTGAGCTGGCACTGCGCCAGCCGGTGGCCATCGTGTCGAGTGACCTGTCGCGATGCGCCGACACAGCCGCCGAACTCGCCGCGCTCACCGGCCTCACGCCGTCCTACGACGTGCGGCTGCGCGAGCGCGGGTTCGGCGACTGGGAGACCCACACGCGGGCGGAGGTCGCGGTGCGGTGGCCGCTCGCCTTCGCCCGGTGGCGGCGGGGCGAGCCGATCGAGGCGGCCAACGTGGAGACCACCGAGGCGGTCGGCGAGCGCGTGTCGGCCGCCCTGGTCGAGATCGTCGAGGCGTACGTGGGGGCCACGGTGGTGGTCACCACGCACGGCGGGGCCGTGCGGCACGCGATCGAGGCGCTGCTCAAGTGGCCGCACGACATGGTCTACTCGATCGCCCCACTGGACAACTGCCACTGGAGCGAACTGCGTCACCAGCCTTCCCGGGGGTGGAGGCTGCATTCGCACAACGTGGGGGCCACGGCGACGGAACCGGGTCCGGCGCGCTAACGTCCGACTGGTATGCGTGCGCGACTGTCTTTCGTGGCTCTGCTGGCCGGGCTGGTCCTGGCCGGGTCGGTGCTGGCCGGCTGCGGCGGCACCGACGGCTCCGGAGACGGTTTCGGCAGCTCCACACCCGACTCCTCCGCGACGGGAGGGCCCATGGTGTCCGGTTCAGCGTCCAGTTCTCCGTCCGCGAACGACCCGGCGGCCACCGGGAAGAACCCCGGTGGCGTCATGACGATCACCGGCACGCCCACCGAGGGCGTCGAGAACGGCTGCATCGTGATGCAGTCCGGTGACACCCTCTACCTCCTCATCGGCGCCGAGCCGGGCGCGTTGATGACCGGGCGACCCGTGGTGGTGCGGGGTACCCCCGAGCCGGGGCTCATGACGACCTGCCAGCAGGGCACGCCGTTCCGGGTCACCGAGGTGCGGCCGGCCTAGGGTTCGGCCCCCGGCGTCGGCTACCGTGCCGGCATGCCTGTCGCCGTGGTCACCGACTCGACGGCCGCGCTGCCGCCGTCCCTCGCCGCTGGTCTCACCGTGGTGCCGCTGACAGTGATCATCGACGGGGTCGAGGCCCAGGAGGGCATCGGTGTCGCGCCGGGTGCGGTCGCCGAGGCGTTGACCGCGGGCAAGCCGGTCAGCACGTCCCGGCCCGCTCCGTCGACGTTCGCCATCGAGTACGAGCGACTGCTCGCCGCCGGTCACGACGCGGTCCTGTCGGTGCACCTGTCGTCGAAGCTGTCCGGCACGTGGGAGTCGGCCGCGCTGGCCGCCAAGGACTTCGCCGACCGGGTCCAGGTGATCGACTCCGGCGGCGCCGGCATGGGCATCGGCTTTCCGGCCGTCGCCGCCGCGGCCGCCGCGTCGGCCGGCGGCGATCTCGCGGCTGTCCGGGCCGCCGCACTGGCGGCGATAGACCGGACCACGACGCTGTTCTACGTCGACACGCTCGAGTTCATGCGCCGCGGCGGTCGGATCTCCGCGACGTCGGCCGCGGTGGGGACGGCGTTGGCGGTGAAGCCGATTCTCGGTATGCGCGACGGTTCGGTGGTTCCGCTCGAGAAGGTGCGCACGAGCAGCCGCGCGATCGCGCGCGTGGTGGAGCGCGCGGCAGACGCGGTCGGCGACGCGACCGTCGACGTCGTGGTCCAGCACGCGGCGGCCCCGGAGCGCGCGGACGCGCTCGCGTCGGCGTTGTCGTCTCGGTTGAGCGTCCGGGAAAGGTATGTCGGGGAGGTGGGCGCGGTGCTGGCCGCGCACTCCGGTCCGGGCCTGGTGTGCGCGGTGCTGCACCGCGTCCCATAGCCGGGTCGGCCGGTGGTGGGAAGCTTGTCCACAGGCGGATCCGGATATCCACAGAACGGAAATGACCGGTGCGCCGGGGGATGACGGCGACATACGTTGCCCGGCATGCCGTTCCGTCGCAGCCGTTCCGCTGTCTCCGAGGTCGACGCCGATCCTGTTGTCGCCGCGCGTCTCACGCGGGTGGTGGGTCCGGAGAGTGGTGTATTCCGGCTCGTCGCTGACCAATCCGACGCTGTCGGCTCCGTCGGTTCCGTCGGCTTCGCCGACGGGCCGCGGTTCGCGGGTGAGGCGGCGCTTCCGGAGGACCCGCCGGATCCCGCGAAAGCCAGCCGGGCGCTGGCGGCCTTCGACCCCGGCCGCAGGGCGGTCCGGGCGTTGGGGGTGTGCGCACTCGTCGTGGCGCTGGTGGTGGGTTTCCTCGTATGGCGTTCCCGACCGAGGGCCGAGCCGGTGGCGGCCGGCGCCGACGCGGCCACCGTCGCGCCGGCGCCACCGTCGTCCGCGGCGGTCGGCATCGTGGTCTCGGTGGTGGGCCGGGTGCACCGCCCGGGCCTCGTGCGGCTGGCGCACGGATCCCGGGTGGCCGACGCGATCGAGGCCGCCGGCGGGGTCCTCCCCGGCACCGACCTCGGTTTCCTGAACCTGGCCCGCAAGGTCGTCGACGGTGAGCTGCTCGCGATCGGCGTCAGCGCGCCACCGGTCGCGCCCGGCGCCGGTCCCGCCGCGGGGGCTCCCGGCGGCCTGGTCAACCTGAACACCGCCACCGCCGCGGAGCTCGACGCGCTGCCCGGCGTCGGTCCGGTGCTCGCCCAGCGCATCATCGACCACCGCACCCGCACCGGTGGGTTCCGGTCGGTGGAGGAGCTCCGCAAGGTCGAGGGCGTCGGTGATGCCCGGTTCGAACAGCTCAAGGACCTGGTGACCGTGTGAGCGCCCCGACGCCGACGAAGGCGCCGCCCGACGTGCGGCTGGTCGGGTTCGCGGCCGGTGTGTGGCTGTCCGCGCTCGTGGCGCTGTCCCTGTCGGCGAGCGTCGCCGGGGCGGTGGCGCTGGGCGCGGCGGGTGTCGCCGCTGCCGTCTGGCGGTGGTGGCCGGGCGTCCGACCGGAGACCCGGCCCGCGGCGGGGGCAGCCGGCCGGGTGCTCGTGGCCGTGCTGCTCGGCGGTGGGCTCGGTGCGGCCGTCACCGCGGCGCGGGTCGCCGAGCGTGACGCCGACCCGATCCGCGACCTCGCGAACAGCCGGACGGCCGTGCGGGTCGAGCTCGTCGTGAGCGACGATCCGCGGGCGATCAACGGCCGGCCAGCCACGTACCTGCTTCCCGCCCGGCTCCGTCTCATGTGGACGGACGAGGTCCGGGTACGGTCAGGCGCACGGGTTCTCGTGCTGGCCGGGCACGCGGGGTGGCGCGGCCTGCTTCCGGGTCAGGTGGTGCAGGCCCGGGGACGGCTGCAGCCGTCGCGCGGTGGCGACCTGCGCGCGGCGGTGCTGTCGGTCAACGAGGCGCCGCGGCTGCTCGGTCGGCCGTCGGCCGTGCAGCGCGCGGCCGGGCGGCTGCGCACGGGATTACAGAAGGCCTGTACGTCGTTGCCCGCCGCGCCGGGTGGGCTGCTCCCCGGGCTCGTGGTGGGCGACACCAGCCGCCTCGATCCGGCCGTGGAGGCCGACTTCCGCACGACCGGGCTCACCCATCTCACGGCGGTGTCGGGCGCGAACTGCGCCATCGTGGTCGGCGCGGTGCTGCTGCTGGTCCGGGCCGCCCGGGCCGGGCCGCGCGTGGCGGCGGTGCTGTCGATGCTCGCGCTCGTGGGGTTCGTCGTTCTGGCCCGGCCGTCGCCGAGCGTGTTGCGGGCCGCGGCGATGGGGGCGGTCGCCCTGATCGCGTTGGCGTCGGGACGCCCGCGCGCCGCGCTTCCGGCCCTCGGCGCGGCCGTGGTGGTGCTGGTGGTGGTGGATCCGGAGCTTGCCGGGTCACCGGGTTTCGCGTTGTCGGCGCTCGCCACGTCCGGGCTCCTGCTCCTGGCGCCGCGGTGGCGCGACGCCCTGCGCCGTCACGGGGTGCCGGCCGGGGTGGCCGAGGCGCTGGCGGTGCCGGCGGCGGCGCAGGTGGCGTGTGGACCACTCGTGGTGGGGCTGTCGGGAACGGTCAGTATCGTCGCGGTCCCGGCGAACCTGCTCGCCGGGCCGGCGGTGGCACCGGCGACCGTGCTCGGGGTGGGCGCGGCCGTGCTGTCGCCGGTGTGGGCGGGTGGCGCGGAGTTCCTCGCGTGGCTCGGGTCGTGGCCGGCGCGGTGGCTGGTGCTCGTCGCCCGGTACGGGGCGGAGGTGCCGTCCGGGGCGGTGCCGTGGCCCGACGGTCCGAGCGGCGGGCTGCTGCTCGGCGCGGTCACCGTCGCGCTGCTCGTCACCGGGCGGTGGCCGGTGGTCCGGCGGTTGTCGGTGGTCGTGGCGCTGGCGGCGGCGGTCACCGCGGTCCCGATACGGGTCCTGACCACGGCGTGGCCGCCGCGGGACTGGCTGGTCGTGGCGTGCGACGTCGGCCAGGGCGACGCCCTCGTGCTGGCGGCCGGGCGCCATGCCGGGGTGGTGGTCGACGCGGGTCCCGATCCGGTGGCGGTCGACCGCTGTCTGCGCCGGCTCGGGGTCCGATCGGTGCCCTTGCTGGTGATCAGCCATTTCCACGCCGACCACATGGGCGGGGTGGCCGGGGTGTTCCGGGGACGGTCGGTGGGGGCGGTGGTCGTGCCCGACCACGCGGAACCGGCCGCGGGACGGGCCGCCGTGGTCACCGCGGCGGCCGGAACCCCGGTGGGAGTGGCCGGTCCGGGCTGGGCCGCCGCCACGGGCCGGCTGCGGTTGGTGGCACTCGGTGCGCCGGAACCGTTGCGCGGCACCCGGTCCGATGTGAACAACAACTCGCTGATCGTGCGGGCGGAGTCGGCCGGGTACGTGTTCCTGCTGGTGGGTGACGCGGAAACCGAGCAGCAGCACGCCCTCCTGGCGCGGTACGGGCCGGCCGGCCTGCGCGCCGATGTCCTGAAGGTGGCCCACCACGGGTCGGCCTTCCAGGACCCGGAGTTCCTCACCGCGGTCGACGCGTCGGCGGCGCTGGTCTCGGTGGCGACGAAGAACGACTACGGGCACCCGAACGCGGGCGTGCTGGCACGGGTGGCGGCCGGCGGCGCACGGGTCATGCGCACCGACCGCGACGGCGACGTGGCGGTGGTGACCGACGGACGGCGGCTCGCGGTGGTCGCCCGCGGGGTGGAGCCGGGACGCCGAACATGACCGGTCACATGCGGTGGGGGAGGGGAGTTCCTATGGGTTTCTCAAGCGGCTTGGCGGGGTCCGTCCGTTGGCTTCTGCTGGCAGAGGTTCCGCGCGTCTGCGGGCGTAGTAGGCGTGGAACGGCGGATGGACAAGGGACGCGCGACGGGGGCAGGCGGTCATACCGGGCCGGGCGACCGAGGCATCTCTGGTTGGGATCGGGCCGGCCCCGAGGTGTGCCAGGGCGGGCCGGTTCGTATGTCTCAGGCGCGTGGCAGCATGGCGCCATGGCTGACGCTGCGAACGTCCACTTGGTGGTCGGTGACGAAGAGCTCCTCGCGTCCCGGGCGGTGGCCGGGATCGTGGCGGCCGCCAAGGCTGCCGACGCCGACGCCGAGGTGCGCCAGTACGAGGCGGGCAGCCTGGTGCCGGGGGAACTGGCCGAGATGCTCAGCCCGTCGCTGTTCGGGGGGAACAGGGTGCTGGTCGTACGGGCGGCCCAGGACGCCAAGAAGGACGTGATCGCCGCGCTGGTCGGGTACGCGAAGTCGCCGGAGCCCGATGTCACGTTGGTGCTGCAGCACAGCGGCGGCGCGAAGGGCAAGGCGCTGGTCGACGGGCTCAAGGCGGCCAAGGCCACGGTCACCGCGGTCGTGAAGATCACCCGTGCGCGGGAACGGGTCGAGTTCGTCACCGCGGAGGTGCGTCGGCTCGGCGGCCGGGCCAACGAGGATGCCGCCGAGGCGCTCATCGCCGCCGTCGGCACCGATCTGCGTGACCTGGTGGCGGCCTGCTCGCAGCTGGTCGCCGACACCGGCGGCACCATCGACCGGAAGATCGTCGCGCGGTACTACCAGGGCAAGGCCGAGGTGAGTGGCTTTCAGGTCGCCGACGCCGCGATGGTCGGCGACGTCGCGGGGGCGTTGGAGGCGCTGCGGTGGGCGCTGCACATCGGCGTCGACCCGGTCCCGATCGCCGACGCGCTGGCCGATGGCATTCGCACGGTCGCGCGTGTCGCGTCAGCCGGAAGGGGCAATTCGTACCAGATAGCGGGAAATTTGGGCATGCCGGCATGGAAGGTCGAGCGTGCCCAGCGTCAGGCCCGTGGCTGGACGGCCGATGCGCTCGTTGATGCCATGCGAGTGGCCGCTGAATGCAACGCGGCCGTCAAGGGCGGATCCGACGACCGGGAGTACGCCCTGGAACGTGCGGTGTTCGCCGTCGCGGCGGCGCGTCAGGGAGGTGGTGGTGCTCGATGAGTACCGATGGGCAGGTGGCCGGGCGCGCCCCGATCTACGCCAGGTTGTTGCGGCTGCGCCGTATCAAGATCACTGGGCTGATGAGTTTCCTGCTCCTGGAGTGCACGATCGCGGTGGCGATCCTGCTCGCACTCGCTGAGCTGGTCAGCTGGTGGGCAGTGCCGCTGCTGCCGATTCTCGTGGCCGTGATGGTGAAGGTCAACGACATGGTCGGCGGGCCGGCGAAGACGCCGGTCGCGGCCGCCGTCGGGGGCGCGCGTGCGTCGCGGGTCCCCCCTCAGCGTGACGAGGTGAGCGAGCAGTTCTTCGACGACGAGCCGCTCCCGGACGAGGTCATGCACGCCGATCTTCCCGACGCGCGTCCCGCGGCGCGGTTCGAGGCGCCGTCCGCCGCTCCGTCCGTGGCGCCGTCCGTGGCGCTTTCCGACGCGCGCGAGCCGGCTCCGGTCGAGCGCGAGCGGGTCGAGGTGCGCACCGGCGGGTGGACCGTCGACCGCCCGACCGAGGAGATCATGCTCCCGGCGGCCCTGACCGGTCGGCCGCGCCAGCGGCAGGCGGCCTGGACCGAGCGCGCCGCGATGGAGCACGCCGCCACCACCGAGTTCCAGATGATCACCGACGACCCGGCGCCGGAGCACGGCGTCGACGCGCGCGGCTACGCACAGGACCACTCGCGGGCCGCGCGCGCGGTGAACGAGGCCTACGCCGCGTACGAATCGCCGGACGACGCGCCCGCCGGACACGCCGCGCGGTCCTCCCGCGAGGTGTACGAGACGCACGAGTTCCCGGGCGTCCGCGACACGGCCGACGGATACGGCCGCGAGGTGTACGAGACGCACGAGTTCCCGAGCGTCCGCGACACCGCCGACGCGTACGGTGGCCAGACCTACGGCGCGCAGCAGGCGGGGTACGGGTACGGGTCCCGGCAGTACGACGGTCGCGACGAGCGCGCAGACCGGGAGGCGGGTTACGGCTACGCGGCCTCGTCCGGGTCCGAACACGGGGCCGGCGAGCGTGCACAGTCGGAGGCACACGGATACGCCGAGCACGAGCACGAGCATGGCGCCTACCAGCGGTACACGGCCGGCGGCCAGGCCGGTTACGAGACCGCCCACGAGCACGCACCGGCAAACGGATACCCGGAGGGCTACGCCGCCCAGGGCTACGGCGAGCAGGGGTACGGCGAGCAGGGGTACGGCGAGCAGGGGTACGGCGAGCGGGGGTACGGCGCGGGCGGGCACGAAGCGGCCGTTCCCGACCACAGGCATGCCGCGGCCGGATACACCACCCGCGAAGCCACCGACTCCCGGTACGCCTCCGGGGAGCACGAGGTTCACGGGTACGCCACCCACGAACACACCGCGTACGCGTCCAGCGATTACACGTCCCACGACTACACGTCCGGCCAATACGCCTCCAACGGGTACGCCGACCGCGCACACGCCGCCAGCGCACACACGGCCAGCGAATACGCCGCCAGCGAATACGCCGCCAGCGAATACACCTCCAATGAGTACGCCGCCGGCGAGCACCGCGCCGACGCGCACGACTACGACTCGGGGGAGCGCCGGCACGCTGCATCCGAGAACGCCTACGAATACGAGGCGGCGTACGGATACACCGACCGGGAACACGCCGGGAACCAGCGCGTCGCGGCGTACGAGCAGTCGGGCCGCGACACGTCCAACTCGGGCCGGCACGCCGCGCTCGCGCCGTCCGCGCAGTGGTCGGGCGACCCCGCCGCGCTCGCGCCGTCCGCGCAGTGGTCGGGCGACCCCGCCCCGGTCGCGCCGTCCGCGCATCGGTCGGGCGACCACACCCCGGTTGCGCCGTCGGCGCAGCGTTCGGAGGACTACGCCGACCGGGCGGAGCCGGTGTGGCCGGCAGAGGTCGTCGCGGCCGGGAACACCTGGTCGATGGCGGAGACAGTCCCGGCGGTGCCGGTGGTTCCGGCGGCTCACCCGGTTCGGGAGGCTCACGCGGTTCGGGAGGCGGGGGCGCACGGGGTCCCGGCGGATTCGACCTCGCGCACGACGCCGGCCGCCGCCTTCCCGGCGCAGGCGGCGCCGGTGGCCCGGCCGATGTCCGCGGGTTCGCTTGCGGCGGCGGGCAGTGCGCTGACCGCGCGCGGCCGGTCGGCCGGTGAGGCGCCGCAGCGTCCGACGGAGCAGGCCCGCGCCGCCGCTCCCGCGCGGGGAGCCGACGACCGGCCGCAGCAGCCGGCCCGGCAGGGCGCCAGCCACGCGGCGAGCTACTGGAGCCGGGTCGCGGCTGGTCAGGGTCCCGGCATGGCGGCGGCGCGGCCTGAGGGTGGGGTCCCGCCGAACCTGCCCGGTGCGGCGGCGCCCCGGCGCGCGCAGCTCTTCGGCGCCGCGGTGCGGCGGTCGATGGCGGCGCAGGCGCAGCAGATCGGCATGAACGCCCTGGGCGGCACCACCCGGGGGGCCAGCACCCGCCGGACGCGGGACGCGGGGAGCGACAGCGGACGTCACTCGCGGGGCGAGGGCAACGGCACCGGGCGACAGGGCATCCGTTTCAACGACAGGGGTTTCGGCCGCCTGCGGGACGCCTGACCGTTCAGGAGAACCGTGACTGGTGACGCCGCCCGGAGCTTTCGGGCGGCGTCACCTGTTATTGCGGCCGCGTGGTGCGCGGAGCGCGGTGTGCGGTCGCGGCCGTGCAGACAGGCGGTGTCGCGGATGGTGCCGGGCGGTGCGGGCACGAGGCGGCGTGCGATCAGGTTGGCTTCACGGTGACGTTGCCCGCTTCCGACTGCGCCGTCACCCGATGACCCGACCCCGGGTCGACAGCGACGCTGACCTCCCGGTCGCCGGCGTCGGTCGTCGCGTCGACCGCGTACGTGCTGCCACCGGGGAGCCGGACGGTCACCGTGCCGGCGTCGGTGCGGGCGGACGTCTGTGCCGGGGCCACCTGGTGTGCCAGTGACACCTCGCCCGCCTGGGTGCGCACGTCGACGTGCTGGCTGCGGAGGTTGCTGGCGTCGATCCGGCCGGCGGTGGTCTCCACCTTCAGGTCGCCACCCAGGTCGCGCACATCGACGGCGCCGGCCGTCAGCTTGACCTCGACCGCGGTCGAGCCGGCACCCGGATGTCGAACGACACGTCGCAGCGGTCGTGGCGGACGGTCTTGCCGCAGCCGTCCACGTCGATGTAGAGGGTGGTGCCGTCGACGCGGTGGGACGTCGTGGGCTCGTCGCGCGTGTAGGAGATCTTCTCGGTGACGGCGACCGGGCCGTCGCCGGTGTGTACACGGACGGCGCCCTCGGTGCCGGTCAGCACGAGCCGGGTGACGGACCCGGAGACGTCGTAGCTGTCCTGCCGCTGGGAGACCGGCCCGGTCGTGCAGGCGGACAGACCCAGCAGAGCCACAGCCGCGAGCGAAGCCGCAGGAACGGCCGGGCTGCGTACCAGGGAGGTCACGGCGAAGCGGCGCGTGGGCGAGGTAGTTCGCTGATCCATGTCAATGAGCGTCGTCGCCGGGGGTGCCCCGGATCATCCGGGCGCCGCCCTGAGCGGCCCCTGAAAGCCGACCCCGAGACCGTCTGAGGGCGGCCCTCAATCCGAGGGGGAGGCCCGGAAACAGAACCTGGAGGTGCGAGCCCACACGAGGGGGCTCGCACCTCCAGGATCTGACGTGCTTGCGGCCTGGATCAGCCGGCAGTCGACGCGTGCAGCTTCTGCGCGATCGCCGACTTGCGGTTCGCGGCCTGGTTCTTGTGGATGACGCCCTTGCTGGCAGCCTTGTCGAGCTGCTTGCTGGCGGAACGCATGAGGGTCGTCGCCGTGTCGGTGTCGCCGGCGGCGGCCGCCTCGTGGAACTTGCGGATCGCCGTCTTCAGCGAGGACTTGACGGACTTGTTGCGCAGGCGGCGCTTCTCGTTCTGCTTGTTCCGCTTGATCTGCGACTTAATGTTCGCCACGCGACAGCCTTCGTTTGGTCGTTCGGGTTCACTACGGGAATTGCACGGGACGCGATACGCATCACCATGCGCAAGGAGCCAGCCTACCAGCCGACCCCGCGACGGGCCAAAACGGCGCCGTCACCTGCGTTCAGTTGGACGCCGAGGGCGACGCCGACCCGCTGCCGGACGGACCCACGGACGGCGGCGCCGACGCCGGCGGCTGGTACGGGATCGCGCTGCCCTTCACGTACTCCGACCAGGGGCGGTCCCAGTCGGTGTAGCCGTCGCCCCACTTCACGCGCGCCTCGGTGCCCTTGATGATCACCGGGTCGCCGATCTGGGTGAGGTTGTAGAGCCACTTGGCGGCTTCCTCGGGGAGGTTGGTGCAGCCGTGCGACACGTTGCGCTTGCCCTGGTCGGCCTCGGACCACGGTGCCGAGTGCAGGTACTCGCCGCTCCAGGTGACGCGTTGCGGCCAGTACACCTTGGTGCGGTAGCCGTCGGCGGAGTCGACCGGGACGCCGTAGGACGACGAGTCGAACCACTCCCACTCGTTCTTCACCATGACGATGAGGTTGCCGCCGTCGGTGGGCGTCGCCTTCTTGCCGAAGCTCACCGGGATCGTGCGCAGCAGCTGGCCGTCCTTCGTCACGGTCATGTGCTTGGTGGCGTTGTCGGCCTCCATGATGATGCGCGCGCCGACCTTCGCGTTGATCGTGAGGTCCTGCGAGCCGTAGCGGTTGTTGCCCAGGTGCAGACCGCCGATCGCCGCCCGGACCGACAGCTTGGTGCCCGCCTGCCAGTACTCCTTCGGGCGGAAGTGCACCTCCTTGTTGTTCCACCAGTGCCAGATGCCCTCCTGGGCCGGCTCGCTGGTGACGAACAACCGCTTCTGCACAGCGGCCCGCTGGTCCTTCGCGATGTCGTTGCTGAAGCTGACGATGATCGGCATGCCGACCCCGACGGTCTGGTTGTCGGAGATCACCGTGGACGCCTTACCCAGGCTGCCCGGCTTCGCCATCGTGGTGAACGTGACGGTCTTGGCCTCGGACTTGCCGCTGGCCGACGTCGCCGTGATCTTCGCCGTGTACTGCGTACCCCACGCGAGCATCTTGGCCGGGACCCACGACGACTTGTCGGGACGCGGGGTCCCATCGATCTTGTTGCCCGCGGCGTCGGTGAGCTCGACGGTGCTGGAGGTGCCGTCGGTGGTGTAGGCGATCTCGGTGGCCGCCGGGACGTTCGTGGCACCCTCCGCCGGGGCGGTGACGGCCACGTTGACGGGCGCCTCGGCCGGGGTGTCGGCCTTCGGCTTGCCGTCGGCGCCGTACCACTTCGGCTTGTCGCCGCCGCAGCCGGCGGTGACGAACAGCACCGCGGTGGCCAGGGCGGCCGCCCCGTACCGGGTCGCGGCGCGGAATCGCCGTGGCGCCGATGGGCTCGTTCGCATCGTCGTCGTCTCCAAGATCACAAAAGCGGCGGACGGCGACCACATGGATGTGATCGCCATACTTCTAGACGCCGTACTTCTCCCAAGGAACGTCCCAGGCGGTCCAACCGTTACCGTGTTGCAATACGCGTTCGGTGCCGCGGACGATCACCGCATCGCCGATCATCGTTTGTTCGAACAGCCACCGTGCCTGGTCGGGGGCAAGGTTAACGCATCCGTGTGACACGTTTCGCACGCCTTGGTCCTTCACCGACCAGGGAGCGGAATGGATGTACTCTCCGCCCCACGTCAGTCGCTGCGCGTACTGGATGTCGACGCGGTAGCCGTCGGGCCCGTCGGTGGCGCGGGTGTCGAAGACGGTCTGCTCGGCCTTCTCCATCACCACGAGCTGCCCACTCGACGACGGCGTCGACGGCTTGCCCAGGCTCACCGGCATCTCCCGCACGAGCTGCCCGTTCACCAGGACCCGCATCTTCTTGGTCGCGTTGTCGACGTCCATCACCAGCGACCGGTCGGCGATCTTCACCGTGGCCGAGCGGTCGGTGTCGCCCCATTTCGCGCCGATCGGCAGCCCGGTGAGCGCGCTGCGCACCGTGATCGTGGTGCCCGGCTTCCAGTACTGCTCCGGCCGGTACAGCACCATCCGCGACGAGTGCCAGTGCCAACGCCCGGCCTGCGCCGGCTCGGACTTCACGAACAGCCGCCGCGCCACCGACGCCCGGGCCGCCTCCGGAATGTCCGACTCGAACTCGACCGCCACCGGCATCGCCGTGCCGTACGTCTTCCCGTTGAACAGGTACAACCCGGAGCCCACCTTGCCGCCACCCGGCCGGGCCATCGTGGAGAAGGTGGTGGTCTTCGTCTCAGGGGTCCCGTTGGTCGCGGCCGCGGTGACCGACGCTGTGTAGGTCCGGTTGTATTCGAGCGGAGCCCCCGGCACCCACGTGGTTCCGTCCGCGCGGAGCTCGCCGCCGATGTTCTTGCCCTTGTCGTCGACCAGCGTGACCGTCGTGACCTTGCCGCCGCTGACGCGGGTCTCCACCTCGGCGGTGATCGGAAGGCCCTTGGTGCCGGCGACCGGCCCGACCTCGAACACGAACGGCTCCGGCGGCGGGCTGGAACTGGCGGGCGCCGCCGTGGGCGCGGCATCGGCCTTGTCCGGCTCGTCGTTCCCACAAGCGGCCAGACCCAATGGGACGAGTAGAGCTATCGCAACGAGCACTCGCCGGACTACCATCTGTACTCCTATTTCCCCCACACCCCGTGGCGGGGACTCGGACATGGTGCCGTATGGGCGCACGCTTGCGCGACTGCCTGCCCCGGGGGTTATCCGGTTGGGACCGGGGGCGGGGTGCGTGCTAGGGTTTTGGCGTTCCAGTGAGCGCCGCTAGCTCAACTGGCAGAGCAGCGGACTCTTAATCCGCGGGTTCGGGGTTCGAGTCCCTGGCGGCGCACCATCTGACCTGCGAAAACGGGTCTATTATCTGTCCATTGTGGACCTGGGTTGCTCGTAGGTTGCTCGTCTGTTCGGGCGGGGTCGCGTCCGGTTTCATCCGTTCCTAGTGGTGGCGGTGCGCGTACCGTCTCGACCGGTCCTGTGGCGTCCGGGCGCGAGTGCTATTGCGGTGATACGGCGGCGGGGTCGGGGTTCGCCGCATTCTGGCTATGTTCGGGCATCTTCGCCGGGCCGGTAGCGGGGTGCGAACGGACTCGTGGGCCGGTTCTCGTCCAGGCCACCGTTGCGAGCGGTGGTCGTGGCCGCCGGCCCTGCCGTGTCCGCCACCCCGGGGTCCGCCACCTCGAGGCCTCACGTCTCGCCTGCCAGGCCGGGATTGAGCGGTAACCCGGAGCCGAGACGACCACCAGGCGCATCGTGGATGCCTCCACTGGGGGCGACAGGCCGACGCGCTCCTGACCGGGCCTGCATCATCAGGTTCTCGGCACGGGCGACCGCGGCGCGGGGCGGCGGGCGTCCGGCGGGCCGTACGCTGGTCCGGCACCCTGCCACGGTGTGCGATGACGGGCCGGTCCGCCCGATGCACAAACGGGCCGGCTCGTCACGCTTGTCGCGGGAACCGGCCGGCGAGACACATCCGGCCATGCACATCTGAGTCGACGGTTCGACTGTCTCTTGTGGCGCCGACATGAGTTCGCTTGCCCGGGGAGTGAAGACTCGCCGATGACGTAACCATGCCTCGTGGAAGCTCGTGTAAGGGAGCCGGTTCGGCTGGATCCGCTTGGACATCGGCCAGAACTCGTTTCCTCCCGGATACGGCAGAACCACCCAGGAGCCGCCTGCCGGTGATGCGACACCCCTCCGGCTCCGAGCCCGACCAACGGGTCAGCCGTCGTCCTGTCCGCCGTCGGTAGGGCACACGCCGACGTACAACCGGTCCTTCGTCGCCTATGACGACTCCTGACGCCGATGAACAGGACGCCCGGACTGATCGTCGCCCCACGGACCGCCACACCAGCCTTTTCACGGGCGAAGATCCGGTAGCCATGGACGCCACACCAGAAGCCGACAAAGCAGAACCAGATCGTCGCAGTCGACGATGATGTCACCGACCCGGCCTGCCACCGATCGTGAGCCGACAGCGCACTTCACCTCTGGCCAGCTCCACGCGATCTTGGCTTCCGGATCTGCCGA
>NZ_BOPH01000152.1 GCF_016863655.1 Virgisporangium ochraceum | reverse complement strand
GAACCAGATCCGCGACAGGCAAGGTCCGCAGCGCAACCTCGCCGTTCTCGGTTAACGGTCGACCTCTTCACGTGCGCCGATGGGGCGGGAGCCGACTGGTGCCATGTTCGCGAGGAGTCGCCATTGAGGCAGCGGGAGTCCACGGAAGTCGGGGTCCAAGACTTGCAGGCAGACGTGGTCCGCGCCAGCTCTCTGATGCTGGTCAACGCGATCGGCTATGGCTGCTTCGTCGCCCCAGGCGATGAGCGCGTCGAGGAGGCGGTTGCTGCCGTGGTGGTCGAGGTCGTCGTCGGTGTAGCCGAGTCTGCGGAGGTTGTTTGTGTAGTTGGGGGAGGGATAGGTATCGGCGTAGGTGTCGTCGGCCGATTTCGTAAGCTTTGGCCTAGTCGTTGATCAGGATCACCGCTTGCTCGGGGACGAGAAGCTTGCCTGGTCCGAGGATGTGTCGAGCCTGGGCCGTGTGCTCAGGGGGTACGAGATAGGTATGGGCGCCGTCCGCGTGTTCTGCGGCGATTCGGCGCATGCGTGGGCCGAGAGCCGCCAGGATTCGGACGGTGTTGCTGGCAGGTACGGCTCGGTACTGTTGGCCTTGCTGATCCATTGCCGTCAGGTAGTCACGGACGGCTTGTAGCGGCCGGCCGTAGGATAGTTGTCGCGTGTCGTTGACCAGCCGTGGGTGGCTGACGCCGAGTCCGAGGATGAAGCGGTCGGGGTACGCCTCGGTGAGGGTAGCTGGGCGGCGAACGTCGAAAGCGGGTCGCGGGCCCACAGGTTCAGGACACCGGTCGCGATCGTTATGCGGCGGGTGGCGACCAAGAGGATCGCGGATTGGCTGACGGGCTCGCGGCCGACGTTCTCGCCGATCCACAGCGAGTCGTATCCGAGGGCTTCGAGTTCCTGAACTGCGTCGCGCACGACATCCGCAGGGTGGAAGTCGAACTGGGCCGTCCAGATCCCCAGTCCGGTCAGCCTCACGGTTCCGCCTTGCTAGCCAGGGTTGTCAGGGCATCGCTGAACGCCAGGATAGGGTCGTCCAGCTTTCCTCCAGCCGCCGGATCCCGTTGGTGGACCAGCCGACGGATTCGGCGGCTCTGTTGGAGGATCGGGACGATGGGTTGATGGATGGTGGATGCCAGAGCGTGCTCAGTGAGACTGATCGCCTGTGACGGGTCACCTGACTCAACTGCGGCATCGGCCAGGAACAGGGTGAGCACTGCGCGTGCCTTGGTGTGGGACTCCGGAAGGGCGTCACGTGAGCCGGTCAGTTCCGTGATGGCTTGGTCCGGTTGGCGTAGTAACAGTCTGCTGGTGCCGCAGTAATACCGGAGATCCAGTATTCCTTGAGCGAAGTCCATGCCGTGGCGCCGGTCACGTTCACTGGAGTGTTCAGCCGCTCTCTCCGCCATGGCGTACGAGTTTTCGAATCCATCCTGGTTTCCGGTACCGGCAAATGCGCGGGCTTGCAGTGCATAGAGCCAGGCACGCGTGGTCGCGTCCGAGCCATGGCCGGCGAAGTAGATCCCGCGGTCGATCAGTTCCGCGGCCCGACCGAGATCCCGGCGATGCCACTCGATGAGGCTCTGCGCTCCTGACAGCCAGGCGCCCAAACCCCATGCTTTGGCGTCATGCGCAGCGGACGCGGCGGTCTCATACCAACGCTCCGCCTTACGGTCGTCGCTGATGTCGAAACACGCCCAGGCGTGGAGTCCGGCAAGCCGCGCAGCGAGTTTCACCAGCCGTTCGTGATGGCGCAAGGTCTGCCGTCGACGCAAATGGACAAACACGGACTTCATCAGCAGCTGCGTCATCCTGAGGGCCTCATCAGGTGGCGTGCGCGCGAAGTCCTGATCGAGCCCTTCACAGGCTAGTTCAGCAGCTGTCAGCTCGGAGCTACCAATCCCCGGCTGGTCCAGCGCTGATGCGAACTCCACGAGATCGACCCCTGAACCTCTCCGTTCACCGCCGAACATGCCGTCGAGCGATCCTGGTGAGGGTGTTCCCTCGGCCGCGATGCGCTCGTTCGTGCGGCGCGGGCTGTAGAGGCCCAGTGCAGCGTCGGTCGCGGCGCCGAGGACGTGACGTAGGGCGTTGCGGCGTTCCTCACTGGGCCATCGGTGTTCTCCGCGTTCGAGCTTGCCGAGCCAGCGGAAATCCACGTAGTGGGCGGTGAGGCGGCGACCGGGGTAGAGCTGATCGAGGGTGACGTTGACGGCGTCGGCCAACTCGGCCCGCGACATGCGTTGGCCCGGCCGTAGCGGGGAGTCCAACCGGCGGCGGGCATCGCTGAGCACGGTGTTCGGTGTGATCACCGCATCGGGGTGGCGAGGCATCTGCCCTCCCTCCGGGCGGCCGGTCGGCGTGTACGAATCCCGGCCGGTCCGGGCTCGGACACCGCAGATCAGCATATCGGACCGTCTGCAGCGATCACCGTTCGCGATCGGCCCACCTCGTCGGGTCTTGCGCAGCTGCTGCGCTTGGTGGCTGTCCACGTGCCGGCCAATCGAGGGTGCCGGCGCAGTCCAACCACTCCCAATCGGCCGGCATCGGCGTACCGGGCCCACCCTCAGATCGGGTCTATGTGAGTGCGACGTCGCCGTACAGCGGATGGTCTTCGAGAAGGTCACCGGCCTCGGCGGCTACCTTCGTGGCGATGGCGGCGTCAAGGCGGTACTTGGCCTTCGATGGGTTGCCGCCTGCGTCGGCGCCAGGCTGGGTGTGGTGAAGGGTGGTGGTGATGAGTTCGGCGATCTGGTCCATGTCGGTGGCGTCGAGTCCTCGGGTGGTCAGGGCTGGGGTGCCGATGCGGATGCCGGAGGTGTACCAGGCGCCGTTGGGGTCGTTCGGGATGGCGTTGCGGTTGGTGACGATGCCGGCGTCGAGGAGGGCGGCTTCGGCTTGCCGGCCGGTGAGTCCATGGGTGGTGACGTCGATGAGGATCAGGTGGTTGTCGGTGCCGCCGGTGACGAGGCGGTTGCCGCGGCGCAGGAGTCCGTCGGCGAGTGCGCAGGCGTTGTCCACGACGCGCTGGGCGTAGTCGCGGAAGGTATCGGTGCGGGCTTCGGCGAGCGCGACGGCTTTGGCGGCCATGACGTGCGGGAGGGGCCCGCCGAGGACCATGGGGCAGCCCCGGTCGACGTGTTCGGCGTATTCGTCCTGGCAGAGGACCATGCCTCCGCGTGGGCCGCGAAGCGTCTTGTGGGTGGTCGTGGTGGTGATGTGGGCGTGCGGCACGGGATCGTGGTCCCCGGTGAGCACCTTGCCGGCGACGAGGCCGGCGAAGTGGGCCATGTCGACCAGGAGGGTGGCGCCGACCTCGTCGGCGATCTCCCGCATGAGAGCGAAGTTGACCCGTCGTGGGTAGGCGGAGTAGCCACCGACGATGATCAGAGGGCGGAACTCGCGGGCGGTGGCGCGCAGGGAGTCGTAGTCGAGGAGGCCGGTGGTGGGGTCGACGCCGTAGCTTTGCTGGTGGAACATCTTGCCGGAGATGTTGGGTCGGAAGCCGTGGGTGAGGTGTCCACCGGCGTCCAAGGCCATTCCGAGCATGCGTTGCTGGCCCAGGTCGGCACGCAGGGTGGCCCAGTCCGCGTCTGTGAGGTCGTTGACGTGGCGGGCGCCTATCCGGTCGAGGGTAGGGCTTTCGATGCGGTGGGCGAGGATCGCCCAGAACGCGACGAGGTTCGCGTCGATCCCGGAGTGCGGCTGGAGGTAGGCGTGCGGTGCGCCGAACAGTACGCGGGCATGCTCGGCGGCGATGGCCTCGATCGTGTCGACATGTTGGCAGCCGGCGTAGAAGCGGCGTCCGATGGTGCCTTCGGCGTACTTGTCGCTGAGCCAGTTGCCCATGGCGAGCAGGGTTGCTGGGGACGCGTAGTTCTCACTGGCGATCAGTTTCAGCGATTCGCGTTGAGCGGTCAGCTCGGCGGCGATCGCGTCGGCGATGCGGGGTTCAACCTGGCGCACAACGGCGAGGGCGGCGTTGAACGCTGTCGACTCGGCGGCTGCTCCGCCGGCGATGCCGGCGTTGGTGGGGGGTGTGGGCATGGCTGGGCCTCCTCACGATGGTGAGTGTGGCCCAGGCGCACGGCACGATCGGTCACGTCGACCGGGGCCGCTCCCTGATGGTTGAGCCCATCCCAGCGCGCCAGTCACGGCCCGGCTCGCATCGTAGCAACGTCACCGGGGTCCTGACGTCGCCGTCCGGTCGGCGCGCCGCAACGCAGGCATGACCATGGGGTGACCGGCGATCTGAGAGGGCGGTTCGGGAGCCGATGTCCGTCATGACTCTGGCGTTGGGTCAGGGTTGCTGGCCGCGGGCTGGGCGATGGCGAACAGGCCGGACTCCAGCTCGGTGAGGACACCGCGGGCGACGAGGCGTTTGAGCTTGGCGCGCAGGCTCTCGGTGTTCTTCGCGGCGGTGCCGGTGCCCAGAGCGACGCAGATGTCCTTGGCACGTAACGGATTGCCGGTGGCGGCGAACACGGCGAGGATCTGCTGGTAGGCCGGGCTGGCCACGGTGGCGCCGGTCGACGCTGTGCCGGCGGTGGTTGTGCCGGTGAGCCGCAGTAGCGTGGTGCGGGTCGTGGCGAGGTCGGCCAGTTCGGCGTCGACGACCACGAGTTGTTCGGTGAGTGCGGCGATCTGGGCGCGCAGCTGCTCGGCCTGGGCGCCGGCGAGGGTTTCCCGTGCCAGGACCTGTTCGTGGTTCATCCGTTGTGCTTCATCCGTTGTGGGGCAACGGTTGGCGCCAGGACGGGGTGGTGGTGCCGGTCAGCCGGCGGACGAGGTTCGCGGTCGCCGCCGACCAGGTGCGTGACTCGCTGGACGCTGGCCGGGTCTCGTACTCGCGCACGAGCCGGCGGTGCAGCATGAGGGTGCCGTGGACCTGCTCGACGATCCACCGCTTGGCCACCGGCACGAACCCCGGCCTGGTGTCGGAACGTTTGACCTGTTCGACGTCGATGCCGTTGACCGCGCCGTGGATCTGGACGTCATCTTTGAACCCCGCGTCGACCCACGCCTTGGTCACGGTCGGGGTGTGCTCGACGACGCGGTCGACCAGGGCGACACCGATCTGGTTGTCGGTGGCCGAAGCGGCCATGACGACCACGGCGATGATCAGACCGAGGGTGTCCACTGCAAGGCCACGCTTGCGCCCGGGAACCTTCTTCGCCGCATCCTTTCCGGTCGTGGCGGCCGGGATGTGGTTGGCCGCGCGGAGACGGGGCGCTGCACCTGCGCATCGAAGACGACGGCGCCGGCCTGCCGACCGATATCGGGACAGGCGTCGGCCTGGAGTCCATGCGCAGCCGCACCGCCGACATCGGTGGCACGGTGACCGTCGCGAGCGGGCCCGGTGGCGGCACCACCGTCGTGGCCGACCTTCCGCTGGGGGAGACGTGATGGACACACCGGTCCGGGTCGTGCTGGTCGAGGACCATCCGATGTTCCGGGTCGGTCTGACGGCCACGCTCGGGCTCACCGGTGACATCGCCGTCGTCGCGTGCGCCGCCACCGAGCAGGAGGCCGGCGCGCTCGTGGCCGAGCACCGGCCCGACGTCGTGGTCCTCGACATCGGCCTGCCGGACGGCACCGGCATCGCCCTGATCCCACGACTTCGGGCCGAGTCGCGGGCCAGCCACATCCTGATGCTGACCTCCTACGACGACGCCTCGATCCACGCGGCACTACGGGCGGGCGTACGCGGATACGTCGTCAAGACCGCCGATCCCGACGACATCGTGCGCGCCGTACGCACGGTCGCCACCGGAGCCGGACACTTCTCCCCGACCGTGGTCGACCGGATCACCACACACGTCGCCACCGGCGGACGGTCCAGCGACCACAGCACCATCCCCCAGCTGACCCGCCGCGAACGCGAGATCTGGCGCTGATGGCCAAGGGACACGGCAACACGTACATCGCCGACTACTTCGTGCTGAGCCTGAAGACGATCCGGAACAACGTCTCCACAATCATGACCAAGATCGGAGCGCCCAGCCGCGCCGAAGCCGTCGCGAAAGCGCACGCGGCCGGGCGGTCTTGATGCCGCAGCGCAGCGGTACCCGTGCCCGGCATGACCGTCATATTTGTGGCAGAGCTGATGCTTGCGGTTGTTGCTGGAAATCGTGACGGATTTGCCGGGATCCGGGCGTTGACGGGCGCCTGCATGTGGCTGCGGGTCTGCTGCTCTCGGGCGATGTCTCGAGGTCAACCCTGCCGAAGCAGGTTGGCGTCTGGGCTTTCGCCGACGCTAGCAACATTTCGCACCACTGACGTCGAGGCACGAGGCAGCATCTGGACCGTCCAGGACGCCCCTCTCCGAGTCGGTGGGCGTGGTGGCGCGTGTCCACCTTTCGGGGACAGACACCGCTTCGTCGGCTGACTAGAGTCCGTCGTGCCGTCTCGTCGTCGGGGCGCGCCGGATCGGTGCGCGAGTGCAGAACGAGGTTCGTGTGGTCCACTCCACAGGTCGGGATTCGTGCTCGGTAGCGGAAAGCGAAGCGCTGCTTGCCGCTGTAGTCCGCGGCGCGCATGACGCGATCGTGGCGGAAGACCTCGACGGCGTCGTGACGGTCTGGAACCACGGGGCCGAGCGGTTGTATGGCTACCCGGCGGCCGAGATGATCGGGCAGCGCACCGACCGGATCCATGCGCCGTGGCACCGTCCGGACGAGGTGGCCGCGGCACGCCGCATCGCCGCGGGATCTCGGCCGGAGGCCTACCTCTGTGAACGGACTCGTCGCGACGGGACCACGGTCACAGTGTCGGTACGGGCCGCACCGACCGTCGACAGGGCCGGAGCGGTCACCGGCGTCACCACCATCTCGTGGGCGGTGGAGACAGACCAGGCCAGCCGGGTCGGTCACGAGTTGCGCACCTCGCTCAACGCCATCATCGGGTTCACCGGCATGCTGCTGATGGGTCTGCCCGGTCCGCTCAACGCCGAGCAGGAGAATCACCTCCGGCTCGTCCAGTCCAGCGCCGAGACGCTGTTGTCGCGTATCAACCAGCTGTCTCGTCCGGCAGTGCGCTGAGGGCCCGGCGATGGATCATGTAGATCATTGGTGGCAGCTCACCGCGTTGGCCAATGCGGTCGTTCTGGCGGCGTACCTGGCAATCTCGTACGCGATCGCGCGTGGGTTGTGGCAGTCGCGGCAGTGGCGGAACAATCCGCTCGGGTTGGCCACCGCCTCGATCTTCTTCAGTTGCGCCGTGCACCACGGTTCACACGTCGTGCACCTCATGCTTCCTTACATCGGCTGGGACATGCATGCGGGAACGGCGATGCGGATGGCGTTCGGGATGGACTTCCACGCCGCGGCATGGGACTCGGTGACCGCCGCGCTGGCGGTCTGGTACTGGACGTTGCGCAGCCGGTTTCCGGCGCTGGTTCGCGGGGCGGCCCTGTTCGAGGATCTGCGGCTGCGCCAGGCCGCCGAGGCGACGTTGCGCGCCAGCGAGCAGCGGTATCGCGAGATCGTGGAGACGACGAGCGAGGGCGTCGTGCTGCTGGACGGCGACGGGCGGATCGGGTACGCCAACGACCGGTTCGCCGGGATGGTGGGACGCGCGCCCGCGGAACTTCCCGGCACGTCGGTGCTGGACCTGGTCGCGGCGACCGACCGACCCGCCACGGTCGCGGCGCTGGCCGAGGTTACCGGGAGCGGAGCGACCCCGTTCGAGGTCGGCCTGCACACCCGCGACGGGCGGGTGGTATGGGTCCGGATCGCCCTGACGGCGCGGGCGGGTGATGCCGGGGAACCGGCCGGCGCACTCGCGATGGTCACCGACGTGACCGAACAGAAGAGCATCGAAGCGCAGCTGCGCCAGGTACAGAAGCTCGACGCCGTGGGCCAGCTCGCTGGCGGGCTGGCCCACGACTTCAACAATCTGCTGACCGTCATCGACGGCTACGCCGCCCTGCTGATCGCCCAGGCCGATGCGGCGGCCAAGGACGACCTGACGATGATCCGCGACGCGGCTGCCCGGGCGAGCGGGCTGACCCGACAGCTCCTGACGTTCTCCCGGGCGCAGACCGCCCGGCAGCGCGTCGTCGATGTCGCCGGTCTGGTCGGCAGTGTCGAGGTCCTGCTGCGACGGCTCATCCGCGAGGACATCGGGCTGCTCGTATCGGCCGGCCCGGCGCCGAGCGTTGCGCGGGTCGATCCGGGTCAGCTCGAACAGGTGCTGGTCAACCTGGCGATCAACGCCCGGGACGCGATGCCGAACGGTGGGACTCTCACCCTCCACACCGACCGGGTGGTGCTCGACGGCCGACGTGCCGACGAGCTGACCGCCCAACCCGGCGACCACGTACTCATCACGGTCACCGATACCGGCTGCGGTATGACGGCGGACGTCGCCGCCCGGGCGTTCGAACCGTTCTTCACGACCAAGGAGCAGGGCAAGGGCACTGGCCTTGGACTGTCCACTGTGTACGGCATCGTGACCCGGGCGGGTGGGGTGGTGCGCGTCGACTCCCGTCCGGGTGCGGGTACCACCTTCGAAATCTACCTGCCCGCGACCGACGAGGCTCCGACCGATCTTCCGCACGGACTGGAACCGCAGCCGCTGACCGCGGGAACCGAGACGGTTCTGCTCGTCGAGGACGACCCGGCCGTTCGCCAGCTCACCGAACGGATCCTGACCACCGCCGGCTACCGGGTGCTGGTCGGTGTCGACGGGGAGCACGCGCTGGCCGTGGCGAGCGCACACGCCGACATCGACCTGCTGGTGACCGACGTCGTTATGCCGGGGATGAACGGTCAACAACTCGCCGACCGGCTCACCCACATGCGGCCGGGACTGCCGGTCATCTTCACCTCCGCCTACACCCGGGGAGCGCTCACGCACACCGAGGAGAAAGCGTCCGTCGCCTTCCTCGACAAGCCGTACACGGCGGCCGCCCTGACGCAGAAGATCCGCTCCGTGCTGGACGCCGCCGTCGACGTCGACACCATCAACGTATGAGTCACGCCGCGGGCACCGTGCTCTACATCGAGGACAACCCCCTCAATACATTGCTGATCGAGCGGATACTGCGCGCACGGCCCGGTGTGGTGTTCGGTTCCGCCCCGGACGGGCGCAGCGGCCTGGACCGGGCCGAAGAGTGGCGGCCGGACCTCGTGCTGCTGGACCTCGAACTACCCGACCTCAGCGGGGAGCAGGTTCTCGCCGCGCTGCGCACCAACCCGGCGACGCGGACCATTCCCGTGGTTGCCATCAGCGCCGCTATCGACGTCGACGTCCATCTTCGGATTCTCGCCGGCGGAGCGCGGTTCTTCGTGACCAAACCCTTCGATGTCGCTGACCTGCTCAGTCTCGTCGACCAGGTGCTTGGCACCGGTGGGTCGTGAGCCGCGCGGTGCTCACGATCGACCGGTGACCTGGAGAACGGCCAGGCAGATGTCGTCGTCGGGGGCGAGGCCTCCCAGCATGTCGGCCACGATGTGGTCGGCCAGAAGGCGGCCACCGCCGGCCGGTCCGGGTATTCCCGGGCGATCCGGCGGATGGCTCCGTCGGCCACGCGCGGCAGCTGGGCACGGTCGAACGACATGAGGTCGTGGTGCCGCTCGACCAGGGCATCGGTGTAGGCGCAGAACGCCTCACCCGGCTTCAGACACAGTTCCTGCTCCAGGAACGTGGCCTCGGGAAGGACGCCGAGCGCTGGGCCGGCGGGTGCCAGCAGTGTGGCCGGCACGTCGTCGGTTCGGTGCACGTCGCGGTCCGCCGAGACCACCAACGGCCTCGGGTTCCCGGCATTGGCAACGTGCAGCCGGCCGGTGCCAGGATCGAACAGCGCCACGACGGTGGTGACGAACGTGTCGTCATGACGGGTGGCGGTGAGAAAGCGGTTGAGCCGTGCCAGGAGACCGGCGGGAGCGGGATCGTCATGGGCGAAGGCACGCAGCGCGGCCAGAACCTGACCCGTGACAGCGACCGGGTGTAGTTCGTGACCGGCCACCTTGCCGACCGACAGCAGAATCCGACCGCCGGGCACGGGTTGCACGTCGTACCACGCGGCCCCGATGTCGAACCGGTCGGGGACCGGTAGGTACACCGTCGCCAGGTCCGCGCCCGCGATGGCGGGCAGCCTCTGTGGCAACACGGCACGGTGGAAAGAGTCGATCGTGCGCCGCACGGCGTGCCAGTCGGTCTGCGCCCGCAGGCCGGCGCGTACGTTCTCGCGGATCGCCGTGACATCCTGGACGACCCCCCACAACCTCCGCGGCCCGTCGGCTTCAGACCGGAACGACACGATCAGCTCTCGGACCGTGCCATCGGAGCCCGCAATCCGCACCTGCGCGCAGCCGGGCGAGCCGTCGTTCCAGGCATCCTCGGCCGCACTCGTGAGGCCGGCCAGGTCGTCCGGGTGCACCCGACGCACCAGCTCGTCCGGTGCCAACCGGGACGACCGCAGGCAGAGCAGGTCACGCAGAGCCGGTGACACCACGATCGTGTGGGTGTCGGGGTCGAGCTGCCAGCTGCCGGACCGGGTCAGCCGCTGGGTTTCGGCGAGATGGTCAGCGACCGGCAGGCCCACCGGCCCCGGGTTCAGCAACGCGTCGATGGTCGCGAGCACCGTCGTGGGGTGTGCGGGCTTGAAGATCACGTTCTGAACGTCGCAGGCCTCCGCCAGCGGTTGGATCTCACCCGGACCGTAGTGGGCGGTGCTGAACACGATGGGAATGTGCCTGGTCGCCGGTTCGCTGCGCAACGAGCGGGCGAGCTGAATGCCGTCAACGCCCGGCATGCGGACGTCGGTGATGACCGCATCCGGAGGCTGCCGAGCTATCAACGACAGAGCACTGTCACCGTTGGACGCCTCGCGGATCTCGTGACCCCGGTAGCTCAGCAGCGTGCACATGAACTCACGGCTGGGGGCGTCGTCGTCCACAACGAGTACGGTTGCCACGCCGGAACGCTAGAACAGCACGAATCCGGGCATCGCACACCGTGTGCGCCCACATCACGTCACGATCGGTCGACATCTGCTCGTCCACGTGCACAATCCAACAACCCAGCAAGCCCAGATGATGCGCCATCCGGTCAACCGCAGGCCGCCGTTGTCTGGCCCCGGGCGAAGTCGCAACGCATAGACCTTGGAGTTGAGCCACCGCGGATGCAGCGGAGGCTCTGACCGGTACTCCGGTTGCGGTCAGCCAGCGTCGCAGGATCCCGCACGAGCAGCCTGGCCGCCGAGTTCGTCGACCAATAGCCTGACGCCGTCGTTGTCGACTAGGCCGATCTGACTGGCACATCACGCTCCACCGCAGCCACTCATCTCGGCATCATGGACGCCATCCGCGGTCCGCTCGCCGCGACGGCCGGTCAGGCCACCGCGCCGCCAACGCCGTGACCGTTATTGCGCTGGCGGGTCGGTCGTCGAGCCGTGCTCGTGGTGGGGTGCGGTCCCCCCTTGGTGGTACTTGTGTACCCAGTTCGCTCGGCAGCGCACGGACCGGTGGTGCCAGCCCGGGCTTGGGCGCCTGCCTCAGCTGGTCGTGATGATGACCTTTCCGTGGGTTTGTTCGGCCTCCATATAGCGGACCGCGGCGGGTACGTCCGGCAGTGCGAATGTCTTGTCCACCACGGGCCGGAGCCGACCGTCGGCGACCATGCGGGCGATCCGCTCCAGCATCTCGGTGCTCGGCACGGCTTGGGGGACACAGACCTGGAACGGTTGGAAACGGGCCAGCGCCGTCGCGCCGACCAGCAGCTTCAGCGGCCCGAGGATCCGTCCTTCGCCGGGGTTGCCGCCGCCCGACAGCACCAGCCGGCCCCCGGGCCGGACCGTTCGCCGCAGGTCACGCAGACGGTGGTTCCCTACCAGGTCCACGACGGCATCCCAGGTGCGGCCGGTCCGGGTGAAGTCCGTGGTCGTGTAGTCGATGACCGTGTCGGCGCCCAACGACTCGACCATCGCCATGTTCCGGGTGCTGACCACCGCTGAGACGTTGAACCCCATGGCTTTGGCAGCTTGGACGGCCATTGTGCCGACGCCGCCTGAGGCACCGTTGATGAGCACCGCGCCTCCCGCGCCCAGCCCCGTTTCGTCCAGGCACAGCAGTGCCGTGGTGGCTGCCAGTGGCAGGGCGGCAGCGTCCTCGAACGGCATTCCCTTCGGCAACGCCGCCAGTTGGGCGGCGGCCGCCACGGCGTAGTCGGCGAACGTGCCGACGCCTTCGCCGTACACGGCATCACCGGGTGCCCAGCCGGCGACGCCGGCACCGACGGCCGCGACGACCCCGGCCAGGTCGGTGCCCCGCACCGGGATCCGTGGGCCGCGGAGGGCGAGAACGGTGCGGTCGATGAGCCGTGCCAGCCGTGGTTCGCCGCGCATGACGTGCCAGTCCCTGGCGTTCACCGAGGCGGCGTGCACCCGGATCAGGACTTCTCCGGGGCCCGGGGCGGGGGGCGGCTGGTCGACCATCCGCAGCACCTCGGGTCCGCCGTACCGGGTCTGTGTGATGGCCCGGTTGGTCCTCGGCACGGCGTGCGTCCGGGCGCCCGGGTGGGGGTTCTCCAGGGGGTGGGGTCTCATCACTTCACCTCGGAGCGGAGCACGTTCATCACGGCGACCACGCTCGGCAGGACCAGCCACACCAGGGTGGTCACGGTGAGATGGGACCAGCCGTCACCGACGAGGTCGCCGCGCAGTAGCGCGTCCTGGTTGTACTTCGCGTCGAGCCAGGGCCGGGCGTCGGCGAACCAGTCCTGGTTGAATGCCAGCAGCCCCAGCAGCCCGGGGGCGACGAAGGCGTAGATCATGTAGGCGACGATGGCGGCCGAGCTGTTGCGGATGAGGGCTCCCAGCATGAACCCGACGAGCAGGAGCAGCGTCTGCCCCAGCGCGAAGTAGCCGGCGTCGACGATCGTCTGGTCCCACACGGGTGCACTGTCGGTCATCGCGGCACCGACGAGGTTGCCGGCGGCGCCCACGCCGAACGCGGCGACGGTCGCGGGGGCCGTGACCGAGACCGCGGCGATGGCTTTCGCGAGCATCACGCGGCCGCGGTGCGGGACCAGGGTGAAGGTCGCCAATCCCGAGCGTTGGGTCCATTCCGAGGTCACCGACAGGGTCGCGATGATGGGCAGGATGATGCTGATGGGCACTCCGATGGCGAGGGTGAACTCGCTGTAGGTCAGCTGCGCGGTGGGAGCCCACGCGATGATGGCGCCGGTCGTGAGCACCGCGGCGAGTCCGAGGCTGGCCAGCAGCCGCCGGCCCGAGCGGGTGTCGAAGCTCTTGCGGAGTTCCACCCCGACGAGACGTGTCAGCGGGACCCGCGGGGTGTGGCGGCTTCTCGTCCTGGGCTCGCGGTGGGGTACGGAGGAGACGGTGGTGGTGGCTGTGGTGCCGGGGATGGCGTGGCTGGTCATGTGACTGCTCCTTGCCGACTGAGGTGGTGGAGGGTCGGGTGCGCGTCGCGTTGGGTGTCGGCGGTCAGGGCGAGGAACATCTCTTCCAGCCCGGCCCCGTCGGCGGCCCGAAGCTCGGTGAGGGCAACCCCGGCGGTCCAGGCGACGTGGCCCACCGCTTCGGCGTCCGCTTCGACGTGCAACACCGTCGGGGTGAGGCCACTACCGCCGGGGGTGGGGTCTGTCCGGTGGTGCGTGAGCCCGGCTGAATCGAGGGCGGCGGCGAGGGCGGCGGGGTGCCGGGTGGCGACCTGGGTGCCGGCACCGGCCAGGAGGTCGGTTTTGGCGCCGGCGGCGACGATGCGTCCGTCGCCGATGACGACCAGGTCGTCGGCGAGCACTTCGATCTCGTGGAGGAGGTGTGAGGACAGCAGGACGGTGCAACCGCGGTCGGCGAAGTCGCGCAGGAGGTCTCGCATCCACCGGATGCCGGCCGGGTCGAGGCCGTTGGCCGGCTCGTCAAGGACGAGGACGTCGGGGTCGCCGAGGAGGGCGTGCGCGAGGCCGAGCCGTTGCCGCATTCCGAGGGAGTAGTCGCGCAGCCGCCGACCGGCTTCGTCCTCGGTGAGGCCGACGGTTTCCAGCAGCTGCGGGACGCGGCGGGCGGGCAGGCCCATGGTGCGCTGTGCGATGGTGAGCACTTCCCGGCCGGTGCGCCCGGCGTGCTGGGCGGATGCGTCGAGGAGGACACCGACGTCGATGCCAGGGTTGGGCAGGTCCCGGAACCGGTGGCCCAGGACGTGGGCGGTGCCGTGGTCGGGTGGGGTGAGGCCGACGAGGATCCGCAGGGTGGTGGACTTGCCGGCGCCGTTGGGACCGAGGAAGCCGGTGATGCGTCCCGGCCGGGCGGTGAAGGTGACGTCGTCCACGGCGGTGAAGGTGCCGTAGGTCTTGGTGAGGTGGTCGATGGAGATCATCGCGAGGCGTCCTTCACCGCGTCCTGCTCGCTGGATGCGGACGGCGGGGTCTGGAAGCCCTTCACGATGAGGTAGATGCCCAGGATGAGTTCCCAGAAGAACTCCGGGGTGGCGGAGAGGTTCTGGGCTGCGCCGCCGGGCTCGATGAGTCCGAGGACGGCAGCTGAGCCGGAGGCGATGATGAGCGGCCCGCCGATGAGGCCGAGGATGGCGAGGCGGCGCGGCACGAGGCCACTGCGGTACATGATCCAGCCCAGGATGCAGCCGTTGCCGACACCGACGACGAACGCCGGTCCGAGGTTGAACGTCCACTGCTGCAAGGCCACGAACGCGTCGCCGACGGCGGCCAGCCCGGCCGCGGACTGCTCGCCGGCGGCGGCGTAGTCCTGGCGGAGGGTGACCAGCGTCAGGACGGCGAGGATGCCGACGCCGATGAAGACGCTTTCCATGACGCGTGCCGTGACGAAGCTGATGGCCAGGTTCGGGTGCCGCTGCTTGATGACGGTGTACATGGCGGTCGCGGTGCCGATGTTGGCGACAATGAGGACGGCCTCGAAGAAGGCGCCCCACAGGACCCGGGAGTCCTGGCCGGGGCCGGTGACGTAGTTCCCGTCGAACAGCGGCGGATAGAACCCGATCTTGGCGGCGATCGAGGTCACGTAGGTGACGACGAACAGCCAGCCGACGATGGTGGCGGCACGTCGCGTCGGGTTCGTGGACGTCTGGCCGTGTGGGACGGGGCTGCTTTCGATCGTGGTCATTCTGGTCTCCTGACGCTGGGTAGGGGAGGTCCTCGGGTTGGGTTGCGGTGGGGGCGCCGATTGGGTCAGCGATCCTGGTGGGTGTCGGTACGTGTGACTGAGAGGAGCGGAACCCCGAGGTCGCGCACCTTGTGAAGGAGTCCGTGCAGCGCGGCCTGGTCGGTGACGGGTCCGCGGAGGACGGTGGTGCCGTCGTCGGGGTGGTGCACGTCGAAGCCGTCGAGCCAGGTCGACCAGCGGGTTCCGAGCCGGCCCTGGATGCGGATCTCGTACCAGTCGCCGTGCTGCTCGTGCGGGGCGTGGCTGCTCATGCCCGGGACGGTAGGAACGGTGGTGATGAGCAGGCGTCATCACAGGTGATGAGTCCGGTGATGAACTTTCCGACTCCGGCCGCCGCGGGGGAGGAGGGTCTCAGAGGTGCAACTGGTGTGCGCGTCGCACAGCCGCGCGCCGGTTGTTCACGCCGAGCTTGGCGTAGATGTGCTGAGTGTGGGTCCGCACTGTCGGCAGCGACACGTTGAGGTGGCGGGCAATGGCCGGCCCGTCAAGGTCGGAGCCGAGTAGGCGCAGCACGTCGAGCTCGCGGCTGCTCAACGGCGCCACCAGCGGTGCCGCTTCGCCGGATGTCGTCGAGCTTCGTGGCGCGTCGGCGGACGGGGAGCCGGTGGCAGCTGCCGCCAGGACGTGTTCGAGCGGCCGGTCGGGCAGGAGCGTCAGCAGGTCGACTATCCGAGGTCCCGCGTCGAGCAGCGGCCGCACCCAGCCGCGGTGGCTGGTCAGGTCCACCGCATCCTGGAGCCGTCGAAGGGCCTCACTGGGCCGGCCGACGGTGTCGTAGGCGAGCGCCAGCAGTAGGGAGGTCTCGAGGACTGCAGCGGTACGGCCTGCGTCGGCTGCCGCGTCGTGAAGGTGCTGCAGCACCGCGAGTGCCTGCTCCACCCGCGCCGGGTCTGGAGTGGCCGCGTGCTCGGCCAGCAGCAGCCGCGCGAGAGTGAGGTGCTCGTACTCGTGCAGATACGTCAGGTCGTCGCCAGCGGCAACCGGCGCGGCTGCAGCCCACCGCCGGGCGGCGGCGAGGTCGCCGATGCGCAGATGAAGCCGAGCCCGGACGGCCGACACCGGCCGAACGTTGGGTGAGAAGTCGCTGTTGAACAGACGCTCGGCCTCATCCAGCAGCACATCGGCGGCCGCCGCGTCGCCTTGGGCCTCACGCACGGCAGCCATCGCGACCCGCCACCGGTACGGCTGCTGCGGGAGACCGGCAGCCTCACCGAGGTCGCCGGCCACGCTCAGGTACCGGGCCGCGTCGTCGGAGTTCCCGCGCTCCCAGGCCACGCGCGCCAACGCCACCCACATGTCCGCCGTTCCCCGCACGGCTCCGTCCCCGCCGGCGGCGAGGTCGAGCGCACGCTGGGCCGCCGTGTGGGCCGCATCGAGGTCCCCGAGCTGCAGTTCCAGCTCCACGACGGTTACCGTGCATCCCAGCGCGTCCGAGACGTGCCCCTGGGCGGCGAGTCCCTCGGTTGCTGCGAGGTACGCCTCGCGTGCCGAGGAGAGATCGCCGGTCGACCAGGACGCCAGGCCCTTGAGTGCCGAGGCGGACGCGTACGTCAACTCATCACCCTCAGCGGCACGCGCCACAGCCTCGTCGGCCAGAACGAGTGTGGAGTCCACATCCCCGGCGATCAGCGCCAGCGCGGCCCGATGGGTCGCCATGACCGCCGGCACCCGTTGCCATTCGTGCCGGTCCCGGATGATGAGCGACTCCCTCGACGTGGCCAGGCTGTCGCTGAGGGAGTCCAGCCGTTCGGCGACGCCGTCGAAGGTGTTGCTTGCCATCAGCGCGCCCACGAGGTTGCTGGCCAGCACCGGCCGTCGGGCCAGGACCTCGGCGGGCACCAGCGGCACCCAGGTTCGCAGCAGTCCTTCGGCTCGTCGGCGTCGCAGCTCGGGAGTGGCGATCTCGATGAGGTCCGCAGCCCGGTCGGTGTCACCGGCCGCGAAGGCATGCCGCACGGCTGCCTCGACGTCGCCGGCCGCCTCGTACCAGTCGCTGGCGCGGCCGTGCAGCACGCGGACGTCGCCGGGGCGTTCGGCCATCAGCCGCATGTGGAGGACATCGGAGAACAGGTGGTGGTAGCGGTACCAGCGGCGGTGGTCGTCCAACGGGACCACCAACAGGTTGCGCCGCTCCAGCGCCTCCAACACTGCGGCTCCCGGCATGCCGTCAACCGGGCCGGTGACCGCGTCGCACAACGGGCCGCACAACGCCTCCAGTACGGAGGTGTCCAGCAGGAACCGCCGCAGGAGAGGTGGCTGCTGGTCCAGCACCTCGTCGATCAGGTAGTCGACGATGTAGCGGTGGTCGCCGGCGAAGGAGGAGATGAACTCCGCGACGTCGGTGCGGCCCCGCAGGGAGAGGGCGGCCAGTTGCAGCGCCGCGGCCCACCCCTCGGTTCGCGACTCCAACGCCTGCACGTGCTCGGCCGACAGCCCGAGGTCGTGGATGCCGTTGAGGTAGGTCCTGACCTCTCCGAGGGTCAACCGCAGGTCGGCGGCACGAAGCTCGACCAGGTCGCCGCGCGCTCGGAGGCGGGACAGCGGCAAGACCGGGTCGGCTCGGGTGCTCACAACCAGGTGCAGCTGCGGTGGGCGGTGCTCAAGCAGAAGTGAGAGGCTGTCGGTGACCTCGCGGCTCTCGGCCAGGTGGTAGTCGTCCAGCACCAGCGTGAGGTCCTCGGAACGGACACTTACCTCGTTGACCAGGCTCGTGACGACGTCCTCAAGCGAGCCTGGACCTGTGTCGAGCAGCGCCAGCGCGGTGCTCGCACACCCGGCACTCGTGACCTCGAGGGCATGTAGGACATGAAGCCAGAACCGGGTGGCGTCAGCGTCGCGTGCATCCAATGACACCCACGCTACGTCGGGTGCGTCGCCGAGAACGGAGGCGAGCAGGGTCGTCTTCCCGAAGCCCGCTGGTGCGGACACCAGCACCAGCGCAGCCTCCCGGGCATGTGCCAGCCGCTCGGTCAGCCGTGCTCGTTCCACCAGCTCGGGCCGACGGCGCGGCGCAGTGAGTTTGGTCCGCACCAACGCTTCACCCATCGGCGGTCCCCTCCCTTCGGCAGCCCTGCCATGAGCGTAGGTGGCGCTAGCAGCCGCTCCCTAGGTCGGTTCGCGGCCGGTGACCCGCCCTGGCTGCTGTCGCAGACCCCCGGGGCGGGTCCATGCTGAGACGGACGCCGCATCGCGGCCGGGCATCACGCGTCGACCCGGTCGCGTTGACTGGGCAACCCACGCCTCAGCGCTCGGGCCGGCAGCATCCCTGGGATTCCCGGTGCCCGGCCGTATCCACGCGCCGCCAGTGCAGTGACCGGTCATCGCGCTGGCGGGTCGGTCGTCGAGCCGTGTTCGTGGTTGGGTGCGTCGGTACTGGTGACTGAGACGAGTGTCGTGCCGAGGTCCCGGATCTTGGTGAGTAGGCCGTGTAGTTCGGCCTGGTCGATGACTGTTCCTTCCAGGGTGGTGGTGCCGTCGTCTTCGGGGGTGAGGGTGAATCCGGCGAACCAGGTCGACCAGTGCGGGTCGAGGTGTCCGTGGATGCGCAGTTCGTAGGTGATCGGGGCGGGTGGTCGGGGATGGCGGTTCATGGTGATTCGACCGATGTGGTGCTGCCCGCAGAGCCGGTTCGGTGGGAACGTGGGCGTCGGATGACCCATTCGGCGACGACTGCGTTGATGACCCAGCCGGAGCCGACGGAGATGGCGGTGCTCAGGTCGCCGGCGCCGAAGAGTGCCTCGCCGGTGCCCTGAGTGACGACCTGGGTGCCGGCGCCGAGGGCGAGGGCGTAGGCGCGGGTCATCCAGGCGCGGTGGGCGGTGATGTCGCGACGGCGGATGGCGGTGAACCCGGCGACGATGCTGGCGGCCATTGCTGAGCCGACCAGCAGCCGGATGCCCCACAGGAGGTCTCCACCCGGTGCGCCCGGGTAGAACAGCGTCATCCATAGCCCGGAGCTGGCAACGAGCAGGCCGGCTCCGGTCAGGACGCGGCCGGAGGTGCGGTGCCAGCCGGGGTGGCGGCGACGAAAACGGCCGGGGAACTGGAGCGCGCCGAGGAGTGCGTACACGGTTGCGGCGAGGATGTGTATGACGACAGGTGCGGGGGAGGCGTCGACGCGCGGGTTGGTGGGCAGCAGCTGCGGGCCGCCCGTGATCTCGAGTAGCCGCAGTGACCCGGCGGTCAGTGGAATGAGACTCAGGGCGATGAGTGCCAGCGGGGCGCGCCAGCTCGAGCCGCCCGGGCCGCCGCCCGGCCGGCGCTGCGCTGCCGGCCGGGTGTGGGGGGCGCTGGGACGGGTCATTCGGCACCCGCTGCCGTGAACGTGGAGGGGGCGTCGACCTGGATCCGCACGGCCGCGGTGTCGGCCGGGACGGAGCGCCACAGCGCGTAGCCGAGGCCGATCATGGCGATGCCGTTGGGGTAGGCGAGGAGGCGGTAGAAGGCGTCGGGCATGACCGCGAGCGCGACGGTGACGACGCCTCCGGCGGCGAGGAGCACGGCTGCCCAACGGGCGAGGACGCGGGCCCGATAGAGGGCGATGCCGAAGACGAGGCCGCCGGCGAGATAGGTGAAGCCCTGGACCTGGAGGACGGTTTGCAGAAGGCCGATGTCGCCCGTGGCGCTTCCGTTGGTCGCCGCGGCCAGGACGTCGTCGACGTAGCCCGGGTTGCTGCCGGCCAACGAGGGCAGGACGTAGGCGGAGACGAACGCGGTGCTGGCCACGAGGAGGTAACCGGCACTCAGGGCGAGGTAGCCGAGGAGGCCGAGCACGCCGATCCGGGTGACCTGGCGCAGATACATGCCGGTGATACCAGCGAGCGCGAGCGCGGCCATCAGCACCTTGAGTGAGTTGCGTACCGCCCACTCGGTTGTCTCGACGTTGGTGACGTCAGAGTGCGGGTGGTTGATCTGGACACCGATGAAGATCAGTCCGGCGAGGGCGGCGGCGACGGCGGCCGCCCGGTACAGCGTGGTCGGTGTGATGGTCATGTGCGCTTCCTGTCCGGTCCGTCCGGGGCGGGTTGCCGCCGGAGATGCCTGAAACCTAGGAAGCGACGGGGTGAGCCCGCGTCACCACATGATGTGAACGGCGATGTGACCCCAGCGGTGCTAACAGGCGGTGCTACAGGAGGCCCTGGTCGTGGGCGCGGCGGACCGCGGCGGCACGGGTGGTCACGTCGAGCTTGGTGAAGATCCGCTTGGTGTGGGTGCGCAGCGTGTTCAGTGTGACGTACAGCTCGCGGGCGATCTCCGGGCCGGTGAGGTCGGTGGCAAGGAGCCGGAGCACCTGCAGTTCGCGGTGGCTCAACCGTTCGGGCGGGGCATCCTGCGGTTCAGGCGTTGCCGCACGTTTCAGAATCCGTTGCGCCTGCGACCGAAGCGCTTCGTCGGCAGCGGCGACGGCCTGCCGTAGCAGGGTTGTCATCGGGGCGCCTTCGTCGAGGTACAGCCGAACCACGCCGTCCGGTTCGGGGGTCTCCAGGAGGCTGCGGCCGAGGGTGGTGAGCGCCCGCTTCGGGTCACCGTCGGCGTGATGGGCGAGGGCCTGCAACATCCGGATCTCGCGCACGCTGCCGTGGCGGCCGGTCCGGACGGCCGCGGTGTGCAGCCGGTCGAGAAACCTGAGCAGGGGACGCGATCCGCCGTCGGTGAGCAGCAGTCGGGCCAGGGTCAGGTGTTCGTACTCGCGCAGGTAGTCCGGTTCGTCGTCGACGCTGATGCCCCGGTCCTCGGCCCAGCCCCGCGCCGGGGACAGGTCCCTACCGGCGATCCGGATGCGCGCTCGCAACGCGGCGATGGGGCGGACATCGGGGTAGAAACCATGCCGGTACAGCGTCTCTGCCTGGTCGAGCAGCCGCATGGCCGCGTCCTGGTCGCCACCGGCCGCGCAGACCTGCGCCATGACGACGTACCAGCGGTGCTGGTTCTCGGTGATCGACCCGCGCTGCCCGAGCGCCCGGGCCGATTCAAGGTGCGCCCGGGCGTTGGTGAGGTCGTCACGTTCCCGGTCGAGATCGGCCAGACCGACATGCAGGTCCGCCGTCGCCCGCGGGTACGGTGCGCCGCCGGTGGTGGCGGTTCGCAGCGCCTGCTCGTAGAGCCAGCGGGCGCGGCCCGGTCGGCCGGCAGCAACCGACATGTCGGCGAGAACCACGGTGCTGTCCAGCGTATCGACGGCGTTACCGGCGGCACGCAGGCTACGTACCGCGTCAGCGAACGTGGACAGTGCCGCCTCGACGTCGCCCGCCGCCCAGGCCGCCAGGCCGAGAAACCCGCCGGCGGCGCCACGCACGAAGTGGTCGTCCGGTCCGGCCAGGTCCAGGGCGTGGCGGGCGTGGCGCACGATGCCGGCGACATCGCCGCGGGCCTGTGACAGCGATGCCCGGTATACGGCGACCATCGCCGGTGCCATGCGCAGATCCTCGTTGTCTACCCACGTCGCCGCGAGTTCCGGATCCCGGGCGCCGGCGGCGAGGGCCGCTTCGGCGTCGTCGAGCCGCCGTTCGGCCGCGTCCAGGTCGCCGGCAATCAGCCCCGCCCAACTGGACACGAGGCTGAGGACAGGGCTTCGGCGGATCACCGGCGCCGGGAGCAACCGCATCCAGGTCAGCAGTACGCCGTCCTGCCGGGTGCGCCGCATGTCCGGCACGGCCTGTTCCACCAGAGAGGCGGCGTGGTCGAAGTCCCCGCCCGCGACGGCGTGCCGGACCGCGTCGTCGACCATGCCGCCGGCGGCGAACCACCCGCTGGCCCGCCGGTGCAGCTGCGGCACCTGTTCAGGATGTTCGGCCAGCAGCCGGGCGCGGAGCACGTCGGCGAACAGATGGTGGTATCGGTACCAGCGGCGCTCACTGTCCAGCGGCACGACGAACAGGTTCGCCCGTTCGAGGTCGTACAACGTCCGGGTGCTGTCGACGCCGTCGGTGACGGTATCGCACAGCGCGCCGGTGAGCCGGTCCAGAACGGCGGTGTGAAGCAGGAAACCGCGAACGTGCTCGGTCTGACGGGCGAGAACCTCGTCGGCCAGGTAGTCGATGACGAACCGGTTGCTTCCGGTGAAAGCCCCAATGAATTCGGCGATCTCGTCCCGGTCCGTGACGGCACGTAGCGAGAGCGCGGCCAGCTGCAGCCCGGCGATCCAGCCCTCGGTGCGGTCCTCCAGCGCGTCGATGTCATCGGCGGTGAGCTCCAAGCCCATCACCCGGGTCAGAAACTCGTGCGCCTCGACGGAGGTGAACCGCAGATCGTCGGCACGTAGTTCACACAGTTGCCCGCGACTACGTAATCGGGCCAGTGGCAGCGCCGGATCGGCGCGGGTCGCCACGACCAGATGCAGCCGGTCCGGAAGGTGATCGAGCAGGAACGTCACCGCCTCATGGACGTCGGACGACCCGATCGCGTGGTAGTCGTCGAGAACTACGATCCACTGTCTGGCCGGCTGGTGCTCGGCGACCCGAGCGAGCTCATTGACCAGCAGGCTCAGCGCATCGGCCGACGGGCTCGTGGACGGGGTGGTGGACGGGGTGGACAACGACTCGACAACTGCCGCCTCCAGGTCGATCCCGGAGCTTTGAAGGGCGGCGACCAGGTGCGTCAGGAAGCGCGTCGGATCGTTGTCACCCTCATCGAGGGACAGCCAGCCGAATCCCACGTGTCCATGCCGCTGGCTCAGGCCGGTGAGCCAGTCACCGAGCGCGGTGGTCTTACCGAAGCCCGCCGGAGCCGACACGAGCGTCAACCGGTGGCCCGTCTCCAATGTGGCGTCGAGCCGCTCGTGCACACGGGGGCGCCCGACCAGGCGCGTACGCCGGGCCGGCGCGAACAGCTTGGTCGTTAGAACCAGCCTCGGCTCCATCACCGGAGGATAGACGGCCGCAGCCTGCAACGATCCGATCCCGCCGCCAAGGCTCCGGCGGTCTCCGACGCCACGGTTACCCCTGCGGGGGTTTCGTCCGCACGCTCATCCGTTCGCCGGGGCGTCCGAAGATGCTCAGAATTTCAGCGGGTTCCTGGCCGGTGCTGCCGAACCAGTGCGGTACCCGGGTGTCGAACTCGGCGACCTCGCCCGCACCCAGTACCCAGTCCTGGTCGCCTAGGACGAGACGCATCCGGCCCGACAGCACGTAGATCCACTCGTAGCCGTCGTGGGCGCGCGGCTCCGGCGTCACCTTGGTGGTCGGGATGACGATCTTCCAGGCCTGCATGCCGTCCGGCTGGCGGGTCAGCGGAATGACGGTGCGGCCTTTGACTTGGCCCGGTTTGAGCCGGATGCGTGGATCGCCGACCTCCGGCGCACCGACGAGGTCGTCCAACGGCACCCGGTACACCTGCGACAGAGCGAGGAGCAGCTCCAGGGTCGGCCGCCGCTGACCGTTCTCCAACCGCGACAGGGTGCTCTTGGAGATTCCGGTGGACTGCGCGACCGCGGTCAGGGTCATCCGCCGCAGCCGGCGCACGCGCTTGAGCCGCATCCCGACGTGCTCGAGCGCCGCCGCGACGCCCGGAGCGTCCGCACCGTCCGGCCCAGTTGCATGCACGGGTTGATCCCACTCTCTTTTCCCGGTAACGGCAACATCCATTGGTCACCCACGGCGACGGTACGACGCTGTGGGCATGAGTCAGTACGACGTGATCATCATCGGCGGAGGCGCCGCCGGTCTGTCCGCGGCCCTGGTCCTGTCCCGGGCCCGCCGCAAGGTCCTCGTGGTGGATGCCGGCGCTCCACGTAACGCCACCGCCGCCCACATGCACGGCTACCTGTCCCGCGACGGCCTGCCACCCGGTGAGCTGCTGGCGGTGGGCCGCAAAGAGGTCCAGCACTACGGCGGCGAGATCGTCGACGGGCTGGCCGGGGACAGCCGGACCGGCTTCGATGTGACGCTCGCCGGCGGCCAATGCCTATCGGCTCGCCGTGTGCTGGTCACCACCGGCCTGCGCGACGAACTGCCCGACATTCCAGGGCTGCGGCAGCGGTGGGCCCGCGACGTGCTGCACTGCCCATACTGCCACGGCCACGAGGTCCGCGACCGGCAACTCGGCGTCCTCGGCGGCACCCCCGGCGCCGTCCGATACGCCCACATCGTGCGCCAGTGGACCCATGACCTCGTCTACTTCACCCCGCCCGCCACCCTCACCGACGCCGAACGCACCCAGCTCACCGTCCGCGCCGTCGGCATCGTCGAAGGAACCGTCGAACAACTCGTCGTCGACGACGACCAGCTGCGCGGCGTACTCATGAGCGACGGATGTGTCGTACCGCGCGACGCACTGTTCGTACCGCCGACGTTCGTTCCCACCGGTCACCTGCTCGCCGCCATCGGCTGCGACACCGACCAGGACGGGTGGGCCACCACCGACCCGACCGGCCGCACCAGCGTCCCCGGCGTCTGGGCCGCCGGCAACGTCGTCGACCCCCGCGCCCAGGTCATCACCGCCGCCGGCGCCGGATCCGCAGCCGCCATCGCCCTCAACGCCGACCTCGTCGACGACGACGTCCGCATCGCCGTCGCCGGCTACGAACAAGAATCGTGACCCACACACAACTCTTCGATCGGAGACACCATGACCACGCCCAGCTCTGACACCAACCCCCAGGCAGCGGCGGCCGGACCTCCCAGCAGGCACCAACTCGCCGTCATGATCTGGCTCGCCGTCTTCCCGACCCTGACAATCCTCAACCTGGCACTCGGCGACTGGCTCGCCACCCTCACACCCGTACTGCGCACGCTCGTGCTCGCCACCATCGCGGTGCCCATCGTCATGTACGGCCTCATGCCCCAACTGCACCGACTCCGCGGTCACCTGCTGACCCGCACCGCCAACCGCTGAACCACCAGACGCAGCGCCTCAGCCCCGCATCACCCCGTAAACATCTGGCTGATCTCCGACAAAGCAGGCGCGCTGCGTACTCGACCGGTTAGCTCACGCCGCTTGTCGCCGCGACGCGGACATCGCGCCACCGGCATCGACCGAGAAGATCGCGAACGAGATGCAGATGCCGTGAGCCGCGGTCGGGGGTGCCTCTCGGATACGGCGCCGGATGTTGGTACACGAGGTCTCACAAGCCCGGCCGAGCTTTCCCGGTCAGACGACAGTGTCGTGGGCGTGGTTCGGCGGGCGGTATCGACCGGCCTCGGCAGAATCCGAGTGCATGGCCTCGGGTCGGTGCGACCCCAGCGCATCCAGCCGGTTATCGCGCTGTCGTCGCGTGGTGCTCCCGGTCGACGTGCCGCAGCAGATTCTTGTACTTGACCTTCGCACGGCAGGCCGGGCAGGTCGTGAACTCGTCGGGCGTGCCGGCTCGGACCCGCTGTCGGAGCTCGTCGCGTCGGAGGCTCATCGCGGGCGCGGTTGGGGCCGGCGCCGATGAAGGTGACGGCGGCACGATGGGCCCGGTCAGTGTGGCGGGACGGGGTGAAGTGGCGTCGTGTTTGTCTATGTGCCGGCTGAGGCTCCTGCCTTTCATGACGATGTCGCAGCGTTCGCACCTGACCCAGCTGTCACCGCTGCCCCGTGCCTCGGTTCGGTCGTAGCCGGAAACAGCAGTGACGTCGGCGAGCGGCGCTGACCCTCCAGGGGCGGCTGTCAACGCCCGGCCCGGGGCGGTCGACGGTCCGACGGCGAGCGGTTTGCGCGGCCGCGGGACCGGCTGTTGTGCGATCGGCTGCCGTGCGACCGGCTTGCGGCCCAGCTGGACTGCGCGGGGGCCTGGCATCCGGTCCAGCACCTCGGTGGTGCGTTCGGGTGGAAGCGAGCGCAGCGCGACCAGCGCTTGTCCGTCATCCATCCTGCTGATGATCCCGGCGGCGCGGAAGGGACGGAGCAGGGCAAGCAACCGGCCCAGGCGGGCGGGATCCGTCGCCGCGACGATCCGCTCGACCACTGCAGTCGGCAACCGGCTGATCAGCCTGGCCGCCTTCGCGGTCGGCATCGTCAATAGCACGGTGGTCGCTTGCTCCGTTGGCAACGCGGTCAACTGGCTGGGCTCGTCTGCGGTCGGGCGGTCGACCTGGGTGGGTGCCGGCGGAGTCGGCGGCGGCACCGCAGCGACGCCGCGAAACCGGGGCTCTGGCGGAGGCCACGCGGTCCCTACGGGAGGCGGGAGAGTGTGAACGGCCGCCACAGGCGGCGGGATGTCGGCCGGTGCCAGGAGCGCACCCTCAGCGACGACAAGTTCGGGCTGGTCGACAACTGTCGGAGCTATCTGCAGTGCCCGGAGCAGCAGGGTGGCGGCAAGCGGCGTGCGGGAGGCACCGCCGATCAGCATGAGCTCGGCCTGCTCTTCGGCCGCCACGACCCGCCGGCGTAGCTCCGTGGTGAGCGCAACGGTGGTGCTGAGCGGCCCACGTATGGCGGCCTCGAACTCCTCCCGGGTCACATGCAGGCTCCGGCCGACGATGGGCACGTACAACTCGGCTTGGGCGTTGCGGCTCAGCAACTCCTTCGCCGCGCGGGCCCCCTGCCACAGCGCCTGGCGGGCCTGTCGGTCGGGATAGGTCTCAGGTTGCCGTAGCCGCCGCCATTCGTCTCTCGCGTCGGCGGTCTGCGCCGCGGCATGCTCGACGATCACCGCGTCGAGGTAGAGGCCGCCGACATCGTCCAGTCCGTCGACCGCGACGATCCGAAACCCGTCGGCAGTCCACCGCAGCACGCTCACGTCGAACGTTCCTGCTCCGAGGTCGTAGACCAACAGGCATCCGCTGGGACGCGAGGGCGGCTGGACGAGCGACGCAAAGTACGCGGCGGCCGCCACCGGCTCAGGCATCATACGGGCGCCGGCCAGCCCTGCCCGGGAGGCGGCTTCTCGCAGCACCGCACACCGCGCCGGCCCCCACGCGGCCGGGTGGGTGACGACCACCTCCGTCAGCGGCGTCTTGGCCACAGCGAACGCCTCACGCGCACACGGCCGCAGCACGGCCGCAATGAGTTCGACGACTCTGTGTTCCCGCTCGCCGAGCAGCACCGTGCCCTCGTCGACCCGCTGTTTGGGATTGGGCTCGAAACCAGCAGGGCCCGACATTGCCGCCCGCAGCGCGTCAGCCCCCACGCTGAGGTCGTCGCCGCCCCCGCAGAACACGGCCGAAGGCATCAACGGGGTCGCGTCAAAGAGCAGCGGCCGAAGCCGCCCGTCCGGCGACGCCAGGATCGCGACCGTGGTAGAGGTGCCGAAGTCGATGCCGAGCCGGTAGCCGGACGTGCTCATGCACCGAACATACGGTGCTTCTGCTCCACCACCGACCAGCCGTCCGGACAGCAGGGAAGCGGAGTTTAGACATCGGACTGACCTAGACGGACGCGCTCGCCTCCTGCAGGTCGCTGGCGCTCTGGCGGAACAGATCGCTCGCGGGTCGCTCCGTGAGGCGTTGCGGGTGCAAGCAGAGATCGTTGCGTCGCTCGGCGTGTCCCGCTCGATTGGCGGTTCTCGAACGTCGACGTGCCCGTCAACGTAGAGATGACGGGCTTGTCCTGACTTCACCGACACTGTGGGCCCTGCACTTGCAGTAGGTGAACGCGCGGGACCGCGACGGACGTGGCGACATTCGAGTAGTGGGGGAGGGCTACCGGAGTCTCGGCCGGTGTGGAACTCGCGTTGGGCATGGGCTGCGCCATCCAACATCTACGATGCGGTCCTGCCCTCCTCGCCCGGAGCCGGGTACGAGCCGCCCGCCACGCTGCCCCACTGGTTTCACGTACCCACCTTGTCGCCGGCACCGAGGAACCTTTCTTCACCAACGCGACCCGGTGGGCCGACGCCTTGAGCGAGGCCGGTGCGGACTTCGTCATGGCCGAACGGGCCGGCTCGCACGGCAACGCACCAAGGAACCACGAGTTACCTGATGGGGGCGTGGGCGCTCGCACACTGACCTACGCCGACTACCTCCGCACGACCGCACCCGGCGAAGCACCGGCGGGACCGGGACATCACCGCGGGAGATCAGAAATCGGCGTGGTCGCCGACAGGCGGCAGCGCGTCACCAGCGATTCGCTTGATCTAGCTGCTCTCCTGTTTGGGCAGGTAGCGCAGCACGACCACGTCGCCGACCGGGATGAGGTCCCCCCGGTTTCACGGAGTCTTCTGATCATGTCTGATGGCCATGGGAAGGGACGATCTGTGGCACCACCGAAGAAGTACCCGGATGACTTGAAGGCCCGTGCGGTGTGGCTGTACCGGGAGTCCGACCCGAAGCCGACGATTCGCAAGCTGGCCGAGCAGCTCAACGTGCACCATGAGGCGTTGCGGAACTGGATCCGTCAGGACCAGGCCGACCGGGGCGAGCGGGCCGACCAGCCCACGACGGAGATGGTCGAGGAGAACCGGCGGCTGCGCAAAGAGGTTGCTGAGTTGCGACGGGCGAACGAGATTCTGAAGGCGGCGAGCGCCTATTTCGCATCGGAGCTGTGCACCACGTGGCGCTGATTGATCGAGGAGGGTGCGAACCTTCCCGCCGGGCTGTCGCAGCGGCCCGGTTGAAGCCTGAGGGCAGTCTGATCCGCGCAACGGCGGTGAGGGTGGCAAGCGGCCCTGACGTGGGCGGGACATACCGGAACGGCGCCGAAAATTTCAGGTGTCGACGATATGTACGCCTCGGGCACCGCCGGTGGTCCGATCGATTCCGCTGCGCGTGACCTTCTCGTCTGTAAGGCGCCCTCAGGTCGGCGGCCGCGGACGACGTTCGAAGCCGTCGAGCATCGATTGGAGGGTCCATTCGTAGTCGGAGTCGGGGTCGTAGCCGCTGGCGACGGCGCGGCTGAGATGGGGGTGACGTTCGTCGAGCGGAGGGTCGGGTGATGTGGGGCCACCGATCGGCTGGGCGATCTCGGCGAGCAAATGGCCGATCGTGAACGCACGCAGCGCGTTGATCATGGCGAGTACATCGCGTTCGGTGCGACCTGGTTCGATGAGTTCCCCGATCGTGCGGTCACTGAAGGCCATCAATGACGGTGCGTACGACGGCCGGGTCGCCACGACGAGCAGCACGTGCGGGTGCCGGCGCAGCGTGTCGCGGAACAGGCGCGTCATACCTTCCAGCCGGTTGCGCCATCCGGTGGTGTCCCCGGAGCACGCGTCGACCGCGGTGGCGTACTCGTCGTAGACCGCTTCCACCACGCCGTCGAAGAGGGCCGCCTTGTTCGGCAGATGGTGATAGAAGGCCATCGGGTTCACGCTCAGTTCGGTGCCGAGCTTGCGCATCGAGAGTCCGTCGACGCCCTCGCGGTCGAGGAGCGCCAGCGCGGTGCGGATGATGTGGTCGCGGGTCAGCGCCGGGCGTACCGGACGGCCGTCGGCGTCCATTTGCAGGGGCCTTCTGGTTCCGGTCCGCCGTGTCATGCGGTCGAGGTTATCGGCTGGTCGAATGCAGGCTCTCCCGCAACGCGGCGGTCCAGGTGATCGGCAGGTCGAAATAGGACAGGTGGTGGCCCGGGTAGACGGCGTACGGCGCGTCGAGCCGTTCGGCGAGGATCCGGGCCGGCCGACCGTAGTAGCGGTTGGTCGCCAGTGTTGTCGCGCCGACCGCGAACACGAGAGGCACGTCGGCGGCCCGTAGCGCGTCGAGGTCGGGTCGGTACTCGACGAACCTGCGCATCTCCTTCTCGACGAAGAACCTCTGGTTCGCCGCGGTACGGGCCGAGAAGTCGGCCGGAACGGCGGCATAGGCGCGGAACGGCAGCCCAACGGAGAGCGAGAACATCATCGCGCCGGCGCCAGGGCCGAACACCCCCGACGTGCGGTCGACGGCGGCGAAGAACGCGAGCGAGCGGTGGTCGGGCTCAACGGTGAACAGTGGCGGTTCATGCGCCACGACGGCGGTGACCGCTTCGGGGTGCCGGGCCGCCAGTTCCAGGGCGATGATGGCGCCGCCGCTGTTGCCGAAGACGGCGGCCGAGGTGTGGCCGGCGGCGTTGAGCACCGCCACCGCGTCGCGGGCCTGTTGAGCCACGTCGAAGCCGGTGACGTTGCGGGTGCTGCGTGAGTTGCCCCGCCGGTCGTAGGTGATCACCTGGTACTCGTCGGCGAGCAGGGCCGCGGGCAGGGTGTAGAAACCGGCGTCGCCCTGTCCGCCCGCGATCATGAGTAGTGGCGGCCCTGAGCCGCGTACCTCGTAGTAGAGGTCGTCGCCCTCGAAGGAGACGGTGCCGGTGCGCACCGGCACCCGACCCGACCGTTCCCTGGCCTCGGCCAGACCGGCGGCCGAGGCGCCGGTGACGGTGCTGGTCACCGCCGCGGCGACGCCGAGGGCCGGAAGCACCACTGCGGCGGAACCGGCACTGACCACAGCGCGGAGGAACCGCCGTCGTGGCCGGTCGAGGTGCTGCAGGCCGGCGACGGTCAGGAGCACCGCAACGGCCGGCAGGATCGCCGAGACCAGGACGCCGGCGGTCAGCCTCTCGTGTGGAACGACAGCGAAATAGACGTTGAGCACAGCGCCCAGAGTCGCTGCCAGGGCCGGCAGACGAACTGCACGGGGCGGTATCCGCACGGCGACCGCCGCAGCCGGTGGCACGGTCAGTACGAGATGCAGCCACCGCTTGTCGCTGTCGAGGTACCAGCCCAGATCACCGAGCACCGCGATGACGAACGCGGCGTCGACCAACAGCGCGGCGAGGCACAGCCAGCGCATCGGCCTCAGCGTGACGGCGAGCCACAGCACCGGCATGCACAGCAGCGCGGGTCCGTCGATACCGAACATTGCATATCCCTCCATCGAAGATACGCCGTATAGTAGCTGTACGGCGTATAGATGGAATCGCGGGTGGATATCTACGTATCGACGGGTGCCCTGACCGACAGGCCGAGCGGGTCTCTCGACCCACACCCGGACACGGCGCCGACCCAAGATCACGATCCGCCCTGCCGTGTCGAGCGGAAGCACGGCTGCCTTCCAATTCGACGAGCGGGTACGTGGGACTGCGCCCGCTCCGCCTACCGCGACCACCGTGACGGGGCTTGGGGCCGCTCCGTCACGCGAAGCGACCCCCGAATTCGACCCGGTTTGAGCGGGCTGCCACCCTCTCCGATCGCGGACGAGGTCATCCGGAGCCAGCGCACCTTGGGTGCGGACTGACAGAGAGTGGGCTGCCAGTCCGACGGCACCGACCTCGGGATCGGTGAAGACGACCTGCGGAACCCGGCCGTCGTCGACGACGTCGGTGTGGACGCTGTACGGCCCGGTTCGCCCGGGCCGAGCGCCAAGCCGACGGATTCCAGGCCGAGACCGGCCGAGTTCGGGATACTCCCCGTCGCCACCACGACCTCGTCGGCGACCACCGTTTCGCCGTCGCTCAGGCGACGACACCCCCCGCCGATCAACAGCACGCGAGCGGGGATCTCGTGCAGGTAGGTGACGTCCCGGGAGGTCCACGGCCGCGCCCCGGCCAGCCCGGGCACGGGTGGCACCAGCGGTGTGCTGCCCGTGTCGAGCACGACGGCGTGCCGCGCGGTCAGCCGGCGTTCGCCGCCGCTGGCCCCGGTGACCACCACGGCGCGCGCACCGTCGAGCCGTCCCTGGCCGAGGACGACGTCGATGCCAGCGCCGAGCGCCCACCGGACGACGACGTCGCGGCGGCCGGGGACCGCCGCGACGTCGACCGCTCCGACCCTCGAACCGGCGAGGTCACGCGCGTTGGAGCGGACCTCGACCGGACGCAGGAGCGCCTTGCTCGGCCGCTGCACCGCCGATGACGATCGCATCCCAGTCGCTGCGGTCCGGGTCGACCGACGCGCTCATTCGCGGAGTCCCTACTCGGGTGGTTCGGTACCGGCCTGCTCGCTGACCAGATACTCGGCGTACCAGTCGGGCCAGTTCTCGTCACGTTCGCCGCCGTGGCGCTTCTCGTGCTCCCCGTGCGCCTCCGCCGCCCTCCGCAGCGCGTCCGCCAGCTCGCTCACCGACGCGTAGGACGTCGTCCCTGGATCGATGCGGCCGGGCAGCCGCGTGGAGATCTCCTGGAGCAGCCATCCGTTGCCATCGGGATCGGTGAACCCGGCGTAGGAGTTGTAGGTGGCCCGGTCGGGTGCCGGTCCCGGTTCGCGCCCCTCGGGCGTGAGGTGGAAGACGTCACTGACCTCGACACCGCGCTTGACCAGGTCGGCGCGGGCGCCATCGAGATCTGCGACGATCAGGAACAGGCCCTGGGCGGAACCGGCCGGGCTCGACGCCGACGCGGGGCTGAAATGGATCGAGCAACCGGATCCGGGCGGCGTGAACTGGATCGCCCGCCTGCCGCCGAGAGGGAAGTCGGCGTCGAGCCGCCATCCGAGTCCTTCGTAGAACGCCTTCGCGCGGTCGAGATCGGCGACGGGGATGGTGACCACTTCGAGTTTCAGGGCACTGGCGCCGTTCGCTGACATGGTGATGGGCCTCCCTGCGTCCGTTGTTCACAACCGGCGCGTTCGCCCGGTTGCGTTGAAGCGATGGGATCCCACGCGAGGCCACCGAACAGAACCACAGCGGCGCCTCGTCCCGCGCATTGTGCTCCTCGGCCAGCACACATTCAAGACCTTCGTCGGCGCCGGCTTGACATCGCGATGCCGGCGGATCCTTCCTGGCGCGGAAGAGGCCTCCGACACTTCGCTCGCGATACCGGTGAGCTGGCGTGGTATTGCTTCGTGGTCATGCCGGCGCGGAAGGTCAAGCGTTCGGTGTCTGGTCTGAGGACAGGTTTCCGGACTCGTACCGCGGTGTCGGTCCCGGTGTCGGCCTACGTCTTCACGACGGTCGGATCGCCTAGGCCTTCGGGCGGATCCGCAGCCAGGGCGACCGAGGTCGCCGGTACTTCCAGTGAGCTGGTTCCGTGCGGATGCTGCACCCGGTATCGATCCGGTGCTCCGTCGGGCCACCGGTCCTCCCAATGCGCCGAGACGACGGTGGTGACCGCGCCGGCGAACTCGCCGTCGATCAGACACACCCGGATGCCGGGGCTGTAGCCGCTCGCCCCGGCCAGCGGCCCGGCAGGGCTGCGCCAGGTCGGCCCCGGGCGCCGCGATCGGACGAGCAGCGTTGTGGGTTGCAGGTCGTCGGCGTCAAGGTCCACGTCGAAACCGGCTTCAGTCAGAATGGCGGCCATCGCGCCGCGCATCGTGAACTTGACCGTTCCGCTCTGTCTGATGGCCGGGTGCATCGAGCTCCCGTCTGGCTGCCACGCCCCGACCTCCATGGCCCGCACGGACGCGTCGGACAGGGCGCCGCTGACGATCCAGTCGATCCACACACCGGCGTTGTCGCTGGCGTCGATGACGGACGCGCCGCCCACAGACCGGCCCTCCCGCTCCGGTGGCACCACCGGCAGACCGGCGGCGACGAGCTCCTCCCGGACGTCGTCAGACAAGGACCCACCCCCGACCGCCTCAACCGGAGCTCCGGACGATGCAAAGACATCCATCTCCACATCATCACGTCCCGAATATTCCGACACCAGGCCCATGATCAGGTGCACTGTTCTGCGCGACCCGAGCGCGGCCGTGCGGATCTGCCGCCGAGTGCGCGCAGGGCCTGTTCGCGGTCGGGTACTCAGCCGCTCGGCAGGTGGATACACCAGGCTTGTATGACCGTACGTGACAGGCGGGCATCGACTAGATACGACCACTGCGGATCTTGGCGTCCGGTCGTGGGCGACCGGGCGGCTACCGAGGAGGCGGTGGCGCGGCCGATCCGGTTCCTCACCGGGCCGGGTCGGGCGCAGTTGGTCGCCCGACTCGAACTGCAGATGGACGCGATCCGCCGGCCCGACCTGCGCCGCCTGATGGGCCAGGCGCAGGGGCAGATCGTCGACCTATGCCGGTGGGTCGTCACCGAGCTGGGCTCCAGCCACCCCGACCGGGACACCGCGCTGCTGATGGCGCTGGTCGACGGCCTGCTGATCGCCGAGCTCAAGGGTGCGACCAGCGACGAGGGGCAGCGCCGCCGGGTCCGGCCGATGTTCGACGCCGCCGTCCCGTAACCGCGTTCTACGGAGTGTAGAATTTGTCATTCTACGGAGTGTAGAATTTTCGCATGCGTCTCTACACCCGTAGAGTCGCGAGCGGGGTAGATGACCGGCTCGCGGCCGCGACGCCACTGCGTCGTCTGCTCAACAAGGTCTTTCCGGACCACTGGTCGTTCCTGCTCGGCGAGATCGCGCTGTACTCGTTCATCGTGCTGCTGCTCAGCGGCGTCTACCTGGCGTTGTTCTTCGACCCCTCGATGGCCGAGGTGACCTACGACGGCGCCTACACGCCGCTGCGTGGGCTGGAGATGTCGCGTGCCTACGAGTCCACACTGGATATCTCGTTCGAGGTCCGCGGTGGGCTGTTCATGCGGCAGATGCACCACTGGGCGGCGCTGCTGTTCGGGGCGGCGATCCTCGTCCACATGCTGCGGGTGTTCTTCACCGGCGCGTTCCGCCGGCCGCGGGAGCTGAACTGGGCGATCGGGGTCGTGCTGCTCCTGCTCGCCTGCGTCGAAGGGCTGATCGGCTACTCCCTGCCCGACGACGGGCTCAGCGGCACCGGGCTACGCATCGCCAGCGCCGTGCTGCTGTCGATCCCGGTGGTCGGCAGTTGGCTATCGTCGGCGCTATTCGACGGCGAGTTCCCCGGCACCATGGTCATCGGCCGCTTCTACCTTCTGCACGTGCTGCTGCTGCCGGGCGTGCTGCTCGCCCTCATCACCGCCCACCTGGGGCTGCTGGTGAAGCAGAAGCACACCCAGTGGCCGGGCCCGGGCCGCACGGAGCGCAACGTGGTCGGCGTGCGGATGGCGCCGACGTTCGCGGCGAAAGCCGGTGGCTTCTTCATGATCGTATTCGCCGTGATCGCGGTGCTCTCCGGGCTGTTCCAGATCAACCCGGTATGGGTGTTCGGTCCGTACCAGGCCGCGGTGGTGTCGTCGGCCAGCCAGCCCGACTGGTACATGTGGTGGCTCGACGGTGCGCTGCGGCTGTTCCCGCCGTGGGAGGCCCGGGCCTTCGGCTACACGGTGCCCACCGTGTTCTTCCCCGCGGTGCTGCTGCCCGGCGTGCTGGTGACGGCGGCAGTGCTGTACCCGTGGCTGGAGGCCCGGTTCGCCCGCGACGGAGTCTCCAGCGCAGACCACCACCTGCTGCAACGCCCGCGCGACGCGCCGCAGCGCACCGCGCTGGGCGCGATGGCGGTGGCGTTCTACCTCGTCCTGACGCTGTCGACGGCCAACGACGTGATCGCCGAGCGGTTCCACGTCAGCCTCAATGCGATGACGTGGGCCGGCCGGATCGGGCTCCTGCTTGCCCCGCCGATCGCGTACTGGATGACCTACCGACTCTGTCTGGCGCTCCAGCAGCACGACCGCGAGGCGCTCGTACACGGCGTGGAGACCGGCATCATCCGGCGGCTGCCCGACGGCGGCTTCGTCGAGGTCCAGCAGCCGCTCGGAGAGGACCTGGAATACCGCGGGTCACCGGTGCCGAAGAAGATGAACCGCGTCGGCGCGCTGGCGCCGACCGTACGCGGCTTCTTCGTCCCGATCGAAAAGCCTGCCGACAGGCCGGCCGAGAAGGTCGGAGCGGGGAGCGTTCAGCAGTCACACGACACACCGTGAAGTGGTTCGGTCAGCGGGTCGACGACTGACAGAGCCCCGGCCGTCGCGACCGGCATTGCCCCGCGCGGCCTTCGTGTGAACGTCGCCTCGCTCAAATGTCTGGCAGCACGTCGTGGGGCCACTCGCTGCGAAGAACGCGATCGAGGTCGCGGTCGTCGGAGTGGCTACAGTAGGGCGTCTCGTCGGGATCGCGCACGACCGTATCCACGGACGTTCCGAGCAGACCCCATGGTCGGATGGCGTTGGCGAGCCGCCCACGCAGCCGAAGATCGCGATACTCGGGCGCCCACCACACGTCGATGATCGACTGCAGCCTGCGTGGGTCAACGCCCAGCCACACCCCGTATGTCAGCGTGTGACCCTCCACCAGCCTGATCGGCAGCAACGCCCGAACAAATGCACCGAAAGCGGGCACGTACATCATCACGGAATCACGGGCATTGCCGTGGCTCATCCATGTGCCGGCTGCTGCCTCCCGCTCGTCGGTATCCAACACCGGGTCCGGCAACGTGAACCGGACATGACGGTCATGCAGATCAAGTTTCCGGCCGCAGGTGGAGCAGGTGTCGGTAGGCACGCGTGAGTATCTCCCTTCCAACCCCCGCCGACCACGCCACCTCCCGTCCGGATCTGGCCGCGCTGCGCGCGCTGCGCGGAGCTGCCGCTGACCGCTGGTCGATCAGACTCGTCAACATGCCGATTGGGCCTGGTGGAGGGCCGGCGGTGCAGCGGTCGGCGGGAAACTGTTCATGTGACAGGAAACGGTGCGCAACGACCACCAGGTGCGTCGTCGGGGGTGCTATCGGTGGCCGCTGAACTTGAAGCTGGGTGGGCCGTCCGGCGCGTACCGGGCGGCGAGTTCGTTCAGGACTGCGGCGCGGCGTTCGTTGCGACCAGCGGCTTCGGTGTCACCGCGGGCCGATGCGCGCTGTCCGGCGTGGGCGGCCTGAGCGGCCGTCTGCCACAGCCGCTGGCCGAGCTGGACCAGCCCGGCCGAGCGTGGCACCGACTCCGCCACGAGGTCCAGGACCGCCTCGTCGTCATTGTCAGCGGCGCTGAGCAGTGCCGACTCGTTGCGCTCGGCACCCCGGTGGACCAGTTCACGAGCCAGGTCGAGGTCGATCGTGGAACCGCCGAACAGCAGGGCCTGCCGCACCGGTACTTGGTGGTCGAGCAGCCGGCGCACCACGTTCCACGACCGCGAGACCAATGCCACGTCCAGTGGAGTCAGGCCGTTACGGATGGCCTCTGCCGGGTCGCCGCCCTGCTCCACGATGCGGGCGAGCAACTCCTCGTCATCGGTCGACGCGGCATGGTCCAGGGCGAGGTGTCGTAACCGCCGCTGTGAGCCGAGCCCGCCCTGCTCGAGCGCGGCGCGCCAGTCGAGCACGGTTGCACGGACCAGCCGGCGCAGTTGCTCCGAGGCGGACCGGGCCGCCGGGTCGCCACTGTCGGCAAGTCCTTCTATCGCCTCGACCAGGTCTGACCCCGATGTGGCGTCGTCGCTCCACGGATCCTGCTCCAGGACCAGCCGGTCGAACAGGTCGTGGAGGTTCCCGGCCACGTGTCCGGCCCGATCCCCGGAGTTCAGCTCCCAGCCCGGTGGCAAACCCTGCCGCCAGGCGACGACGGCGCCGTACTCCGGACCCGGCGCGGTCCGGACGTAGACGCGATCGAGATACTCGAAGCCGCCGAACGGCAACGCATCGAGCCCACCCGACCGGTCCGGGCGCGCCTCGCGGAGCAGCTCTTCCTCGTGCCCGATCCATCCCCACAGATCGTGGTAACCGCCGCTGTCCGGATGGAACAGCTCACGTACTGACAGCGACTCCTCGTGGCCGCCCCAGTCGACCTGCACGTCGTAGTCGAGCCGACCGCCGAACGTGGTGCGCCACAGGGCGACGAGCGGCTGCGGCAACGGACCCGCGCACCGCTCAGCGACCGCTGCCAGCGTCGCGTCGTCGATCGGCGGCTGCGCGTCCAGGATCAGCCGGTTATCGAAGAGCACGATCCCAGCCTCGGCGGCAGTACGCCGCTCGTCCTCCGACAACGCCATATCGACCATGATGCCTCTTCGGCCGGCGCCGCCGGAACGGATCTCACGACAGACATCACCGCGACGGCGCACCAGTCCATGTCACCGGCCACGACACGTATTCAGCGACGAGTACCGTGCTGTTCCTTCCACGGACGTCCACCGGGAGTAGACGACGCCGTGGCGCAGCAGCAGTTACGACAGCCGGTGTCGGCAGCGCATCAGATCACCACGCACATCATCGCGGCCCGGACCAGATCCCGGGCTGCTTCCTGCTCGATGCCGGGAACCCAGACCTCGACGATCTCGACCGGTGACCTGGAGAACGGCCAGGCAGATGTCGTCGTCGGGGGCGAGGCCTCCCAGCATGTCGGCCACGATGTGGTCGGCCAGAAGGCGGCCACCGCCGGCCGGTCCGGGTATTCCCGGGCGATCCGGCGGATGGCTCCGTCGGCCACGCGCGGCAGCTGGGCACGGTCGAACGACATGAGGTCGTGGTGCCGCTCGACCAGGGCATCGGTGTAGGCGCAGAACGCCTCACCCGGCTTCAGACACAGTTCCTGCTCCCGGAACGTGGCCTCGGGAAGGACGCCGAGCGCTGGGCCGGCGGGTGCCAGCAATGTGGCCGGCACCTCACCGGGTCGGTGCACGTCGCGATCCGACGAAACCACCAACGGCCTCGGATTCCCGGCATTGGCAACGTGCAGCCGGCCGGTGCCAGGATCGAACAGCACCTCCAGCGATCCGACTGCCTGATCACGGCAGAACCCTCTACGGCCAGCCCGCGCGATCTTGGCTTCCGGAGCCGATGAGCGCGCACGCGATCAAGCCTGGAGGCTGCGGCGGAGCTTTGGGCCCAGTCGTTGTTCGCCGGGTCCGGGGCTCAAACTCCGTCACGCCAGGCTCAGCAGGGCGAATCAAGATCAACAAACCGCATGATTCCGTGACGGTCTCCTGTTGGACCGTCGACGGCCTACCGGCGAAACGCGGCTCGGGTTGCGGCTGCGGTGGAGCGGAAGTAGTCGGGTGGTCGGATGAACCACCACTCGTCGAACGGGGAGCCGTTGAGGATCGCGCGTCGGTAGCCGAAGCAGGTGAGGTAGAGCGTTCGGAGGTACATGAGTGCTTCGAGGCGGTCGAGTTCGTCGTCGGTCGGCTCGATGTGTCGGCGGTAGGCGCCCACGGCAGCGTCGATGCGCTCATGGTCCGGCCGCCTGGGGTTCCATGAGCCGGTGCCCCAGATCAGGTAGGCGAGGTCGGCGAGGCGTGGTCCACGACCCGATGCCTTCCAGTTGATCGCGACCGGCGCTCCCTCGCTGAGGATGGCGTGATCGGGGACGTGGAGCAGGTTTCCGTGAAGCAGACCCTCAGGAAGACCGTCGCCGTCATCGGCCGAGCGCACCTTGTCCCTGAGCCGCTCGAACCGTTCGCGTTCAGCGTCAGGCACTTTGGTGTCGACGGCGTCGAGGAACGCGAGCGCGGCGAGCAGGTCCTGACGCGGTGCGCCCTCACGGCTTGGGTCCTCTCCGCTCGCTCCGCCCGGTCGGTTGGTGGACTCGTCCTGCGGCAGGGCGTGCAGTCGTCCGAGCAGGTCACCCATCATCGCGAACTTCTCCGTGCTATGGGGAAGCTGGCCGCCTTCGACGAACCGGGTCACGAGGACTGAGCTGCCGCCGAAGTCGGATACGGCGTCGTCGACCGCCAGGCGCTCCGCGGGATAGTCCTGTCGCTGCAGAAACCGCAGGATCGCCGCGTCACCTTCGACACCTGCCTTGGGGCGAGCGGGCGGGAACGCTCGCGCGACCCACGGCTCGCCGTCCCTGCGGTCGATCCGAAAGACGTAGGTCTTGTGCACGTTCAGCTTCGTCGCCGCGATCGGATCGATGTCGTAGCGAGCCCGTAGATGGGCGAGCAGCTGCTCTCCAACGGGCTCGTGATGCATCCGCGCGCCGAGACCCTTCAAATCGGTCAGCGCTTCGGTGTAGCGCTGCCCGGTGTCCTGCGCGTGGTGGCGAACGACCTTCTTGAAACTGCCGTCCTTCGTCATGAGCAAGCCTCCTCGTGACACACCATCGCCCCCCAGCGGCGCAGTGTGCAGAGATGGCCTGTGACGTTCGACGACCGTGAGGGCAACTTCCCCTTCGCCATTGGAACCCCCGGCTGGGGCGGACGTTCCAAAGCTCGGCGTCCGGTCGACGCCGTCCACAGCAGTCTATCAACCTTGCTCCGCATAATCTCCACCCGGACACCAACTCGCGTTCCACGGCAACCGCAGCAGATCACTTGCCGCGAATATTCAGAGATCAAGTTAAGTCGTGGGTCGTGGGGTAACTGTTCAGGTGGAGGGTGTGGCGGGGAGCCACGGGTTGCCGGTGAGGGCGTCGTGGAGGGCTTGGAGGACGTTGATGCCGGTCTTCATGACGGTGGAGATGTAGGACCTGACGCGGAGCCAGTGGTCGGCGCCAGCGGTGGGCGTCCGGCGGGTCAGGCACCCTGCCACGGTGTGCGACGACGGGTCGGTCCGCCCGCTGCACGGGGGCCGGCTCGTCACGGTTGTCGCGGGCACCGGCCGACGCATCTGGCTGTGCGCATCACTCGATGTGACGGATGGGCGTGGACATCGGGCAGAACCCCGTCTCGTCCTGGATACGGCAGGACCACCTGACACGTGCCCTCGCGATTCCTTTCGGGTGCGTCCGCGGTCTGTACCGGCATGGACGCGATAAGGGAGATGTACGGCCGGTGGGCCGTCGGGGACATGGGTGCGGATGACCAGTGGGGCGACGTGACAGCCGAGCCGCGTGGCCTGGATTACGCGGAGGTGTCGGCGGGTGGCGTGCCGGCGATGTGGCTCGTCCCGCACGGGGCCGACCGCGAGCGGGCGATCGTCGCGCTGCACGGTGGCGGTTTCGTCGGGGGGTCGGTGTATACCCATCGCAAGATGTACGGGCACCTCGCGAAGGCGGCCGGTGTGCGGGTGCTGCTGGCCACCTACCGGCTCGCTCCCGAGTTCCGCTACCCGGCACAGATCGAGGACGCGGTTACCGCGTTCCGGTGGGCGGCGGCGCGCACCGCCGCGGTGGCGCTGGCGGGTGACTCCTCCGGCGGCGGCCTGGCGGTGCAGGTTGCCCTCCGTGAGCCGGGCGCGGCCGCGCTGCTGTTGCTGTCGCCGTGGATCGACATGGACCCGGAGCAGACCGCGACCTCGTACGAGGAGAGCGCCGGCACCGACCTGTTCTTCACCCGGCCGATGGTGCAGGGTCTCATCGAGCGTTACCTGCCCGAGGGAATGAGCGGTGTGGCGCCGGAGGTCAACGCCTTCTACGCCGACCTGTCCGCGCTGCCGCCGGTGTACGTGCAGTGCGGGGGCGATGAGACCGGTCGGGGTGACAGCGAGCGCCTCGCGAAACTGACTGACGCCCGGCTCGACGTCTTCGACGGGCAGCTTCACACGTTCCAGATGGCCGCCGGGCGCTCACCGGTTGCCGACGAGGCGATCGGGAGGTTGGCCGCATGGGTACGCCCGAAGCTGGGGCTCTGACCGAGGTGTTCGAGGCGGAACGCCGGGGGCTGCTCGCCCACGCGTACCGGATGCTCGGCGCCTTTCATGAGGCCGAGGACGTGGTGCAGGACACGTACGTGCGGGCGCTGCGCGGGTGGTCGACGTTCGAGGGGCGTTCGTCGCTGCGCACCTGGCTCTACCGGATCGCCACGAACGCCTGTCTGACCGCGCTGGAGGGCCGCGGGCGGCGCGCGTTGCTGTCCGGTCTCGGACCGGACGACCTCGATGCGCCGCTGCAGCCGTTCCCGACGGACCCGGCCGACCTGGTGATCGCGCGTGAGAGCGTGCGGCTCGCCTTCGTGGCCGGTTTGCAGCACCTCACTCCCCAGCAGCGGGCGGTCCTGCTGTTGCGGGAGGTGCTGGCGTTCTCCGCGGCCGAGACCGGCGAGGTGCTGGGCATGTCGGTACCTGCTGTGAAGAGCACCCTGCAGCGGGCGCGGGCCCGGCTCGCCGAGGCGGCACCGGCCCGCGACGAGGTGCTGGACGCGGCCTCGCCCCGGGCCAACGCGCTGCTCGCCGGGTACATCGCCGCGTGGGAGGCGTCCGACGCCGACGCCTTCCGTGACGTGCTACGCGCGGATGCGGCCATCGTGCCGGTCGGCTCCCCGACCTCGTATGACGGTCGTGAGGCGTGCCTGGCCTTCGCGACGCCGTCAATGGGCACCCCGGGGGAGTGGCGGATGGTCGCGACCGAGGCGAACGGCCAGCCGGCCGCGGCGGTGTGGTTCCGCGGCAAGCCCTTCGGCGTGGCGGTACTGACCGTCGCACAGGAAGGGATCGTTGCGATCACCCTCTTCGGCGACCCGAAACTGACGGAGGCCTTCACACCAAAGCCTTGAGCAGGAGCCAGCCGCCCTCGAGAATTGAGGAGACGCCATGCCTACGGTGCCATCTGACGAGCAGTTCCGGACCTACAACGAAGGCGTCATCAACGAGTTCCGTGCCAATCACGGCGTGGTCAGCGACCCGCCGTTCCCGATCCTGCTGCTGACCACGACCGGGGCGCGGACGGGACGGCAAGCGACCGTGCCACTCGGCTTCCGGGCCGACGACACAGGCCGCGTGTTCGTCGTCGCGTCCAAGGCCGGTGCGCCCAGGCATCCCGCCTGGTTCCACAACCTGCGAGCCAACCCAGCGGTGACGGTCGAACTCGGCGGCAACTCCTACCGCGCCCGGGCCGTCGTCGTGGTAGGCGAGGAACGCGACCGGCTCTACCGCACCGTCTCCGACGGCACCTCCCCCTACGAGCAGAACACCAACCGGGTATTCCCCGTCATCGTCCTCGAAGGCGTTCCCGCTTCCGCTTGAGCCGTCCTGATCGAGGTTGTCGGGTGATCTTTACCGCCTGGTCAGGCCGTCTGGTTCAAGGGGCCTTGGCCGGGTTGTTCCGGGCTTCGTGGTGGCGGGTCCGGGTTGTGACTTGTCCGAAGTGGCGGCTGTTGGGATCGAACCGTCCGCTCTGGATTGCAGGGTCGCTCCCGCCGGCGGCGCGTCGGGTGTCGCGGAGCATCTGCTTGTAGACCACGTCGGACAGGTGACGTATGAGCGCTGTCTTCTTTGCCTCGCACGTGACGCCACCGAGAACCTGTACGCGCAGAACGCCGGATACGGAGAAGATCCTGACCCGAAGTGCTGGCAGGTGAGGCCGGTCAGCCGGCAGTCGACCATGGCGTTGGCGAGCAGGATGAGTTACCCGCCGCATGCTGCCCGCACCCTCGACGGGTTGGAGGGGAATCTGTACTGGGCGATCCAAACCCTGGAAGAGAAGCGACGGTTCGTCGTGGGCTGGTTCGACGCCAGCGCCTGCCACTTCAGCACACACGAGACGCTGGCGGCCACGGCGCAGGACGGCGGCCAACCGTCCGGGCTGCGGATCGACGCGGGAGTGCCTGGTGCGAACAACCGTCCGGCGAGGTCATGTCGTTTGCACTCGGTCTCGCTCCGGAGTCCAACACGCCGAAGACGACGAATTACGACGGATGACAGCTCACCGATCGGTGATCGGTGAGCTGCATCCCGGCGCGCCACCAGCAGGGCAGACCGTGCCGGTGGGAGAGGGACCCGGGTGAGCGAGGATTCCTGCGCGTACTGTTCTGCCGCGCTGAGCGGATCTGCCCCATGCACCGCGGCCGTGCGGAGGTGGCGAGTCGGCGGGTGAGCGGCGCGAGCCTACGGGATGGAGTACTGCGCGGGTGGAGCGGTTGGATGGGCGCGGCGACGTGGTGCTTCGGCCTTGGACGGTCGGCGACGCGGAGTGGTACACCGCGACGGTCACTGAAGCGCGATGGATCATTGATCCTGGCGCCCTGATCTGCCGCCGATCGGGGGTGCTGCGTTCTCTCGGCCTACCTCCTGGCGTTCGCGATCTGTTTCGAGACGTCGGCGAGGTTCACCGGAGTGCTGGTGTCCACCCGCACGACAGGGCCGACGCCGAGTGGCTCTGCCTCGGTCTCCCACCGCGGCCAGGCGTCGGCGAGTTTGCCTTGATCGTCGTGGATGCGGTGCCGGTGCCGGGCTCCGTACCGACTCTTCGCGACGTGGGGCGGCACGTCGCACCAGGCCTCGATGACGCTCGTCGGGTCGCACCGTCGCAGGCCGGCTTCGACGAAAGGCAGGTCTCTTGGTCTGAACCACCATGTTTCCAGGATGACGGTTCCGGACATGGCCGCTGCCAGGTTCCACATCATGTCGCTGGCGGCCATTCCCAGAGCCGACCCGGGCACGGCGGGAACGACGTCAGCCATCTTGCCGGAGCCCGGCAGTCCGTTGATCAGAATCAGATCGACCACCTCGCGATGACCGCAGAGCAACACGTCAGCGGTCGGCGTGCGCTTTCAGCGCAGGTCTCGAGACGGTATCGTCAGGGCGTGACCGTACTCGACCGTCTGAACGACAGGGTCGAGGCGACGGATATCACGATCGAGGACAACCCGATAGGTGGCCTGCTTTTCGGTCTTTTCGGGCTGTCAGTGTCGGCCTACTTCATCCGAAAAGGGCGTAGATGGCGTGGCCGCACGGCACGGCAACGCGATCGGTACCGAAAGAACCATCCGGAGTACGTGCCCCGCATTCCCGAACTGGACTACGCGGCGGGGATAGTTCTCGGCGCGGTCTCGGTGCTGGTGCTCGTCGTATCGGGCGTCTACCTCATCGTGCGCCGGTGACGTAGCAGTCGCCTCGTCGCGAGGCCCGGCCAACCTGGGATCGCGCGCAAGGATGCGTAGCCACGGGGCGCGCTCGTGCTGATCTGGCGGTTGGACTGCCGTTGCGGCGGCGGCTGTACGCGTTGCGGGAATGCGTTCTGGCCGGGGCATACGCGCAACGCCGTCGTCGGGAGAAGGCCGCTGGGCTGCGAGCGCCGCTGACCGCAGCGCCGTGGAACTCCTGGGGTTGGAGCGCGATCGCATACTGCCCTGATCCTGAGCGGCATCCGACCGAGTCACTGGCCGTCGTGGTGCGCCGGGTACTCGACGCACACGCCGCCGGCGTCGACGCGAACACCGAATGCCTGGCCTGCGGCACTCGCCGACATCGTGGCGGCCGTGTCTGCCCGGTCTGCGGGATCCACCCGCACGGCCCTCGCGCACGGTGGAACACGCCGAAGGCGCACGAGCAGTGGGCAAGGATCTGGCGGCGGGAGGTCCATGCCGATACTGCGGTGTCGGGGCCAGATAGGCGGTGGCCGATCGCCGCTGAGTAGCTGCCGGGACTGCTGTTGTCGGTACTGCTGCGCGGACCGCGTGCCGTGCGCGATACTCGCACCGTGAGTTCGATCATCACGTTCTTCGTTGCCGCTGATCACGCCGAGGCGGCCGGTACGGCCGAATCCAGGCCCGGCGCCGAAGCCGACTCCGTGACCTTCGGTAACTTCGATGTGTTGTCCACGCTTGACGAGTGGGAGAGCGTCCTGACCAACCGCGACCTCGACGAACTCATCGCCGCCGACGGTTCCGAGATCATCGCCGGTGGCAACGACCGTCCGCTCGTCGTGGCCGCGTCTGGGGACCTCGTGACGGCGCTGGCCGCTGCCGACGCCGAGACGCTTCCCGCCGCTGCCAGGCGATGGGCCGAGTTGCGGGCCGACGAAGGCGAGACGATCGACGACGAACTCGCCGCCGAGATCGTCGTCGAGGTGGCGAGCCTTGCCGTCAAGGCGGTACGAACCCGGGGTGCGCTGTACTGCCGGATCTCCTGAGACTCGGAACCAGGCGCACACATCTGCCGCATTCGGTTCGGGGCGCCGCGCGTGGCCGCGCGACGCTCACGGCTCGGAGGACGTGGTGGGCGCAGGCCGCGATCGGACGAGGGTCGCCGAGCGAGCGAAGGCGATCTTCGAGACGTCGGCAGTGGTGACCGCGAACGATCTCGTACTCTGGTGGATCATGAACGTGGCTGAGTGTGTGACCCGCAGTTGCACGACCGGGTGGCTGGACTGGACTCACGGAGAGCTGTGGCTGACGTCGACAGGGCTGATCCGCCGTCGGCTCAGCCTCCAGGCGACGCGGGCGCACGGACTGGGGCCGACGGTGGCCGAGCCACTGGAACGCGCTGACGTTGCCGCGTTCGATCTGGAGGGACTGCTGGCCGAGCACCCGACCAACAAGGTCATCGCTTTCTCGGACATCGCGCACGCACGCCTGGTTCGAGGTCTCACCACGCATGGTCTACGACTGCGGACGCTCGACGGACGGCGGCACAAGTTGTTGTGGCTCGCCCGCGATCCCGCCTACCAGATCCTCAGCAAGGCGCTGGCCACCACGTTGGGGGAGCGCCTGCATCGCACCGGAGCCTGACGCAGACGTGCCTGTCAGAGCAGGTGCACGGATCAGCCGCGCTGCGATCAATCCGTCGGCGGTGGCTCGACGCGAGTGCTCGCCTGCCGCTCGTACTCGACGGGGTCGTGGGAGCAGAACACCTCGATACCCGCCTGGCGGGCCGCCCGCAGCTTGGCCACGGTGGTGAGCCTGGCCGCGCGGTCGGTCTGGGTACTCGCTTCTTCCAGCCGGATCCCCAGCGGGGGGCGGGCGGTTCCGTCGATCGTGACCCGGTGGAAGTACGCGTCACCCGCGTGCAGCAGCCATGTCCCGGCGTCCGTCGGCACCGCCACCCCGACGTGTCCGGCAGTGTGTCCGGCCAGGCGCACCAGGCGGATCGGCGGCCACGACTCGTCCAGGGGTCGCACGGAGGGGAAGCCGAACCAGTCCTCCCCGCCGTCGACGTCGTGCAACGACCAGCGCAGCTCGTGGTCCCATAGGCTTGGGCGGTACCGGTTGCGGTCGGCCATGCCCCGCCGGGCCAGAGCCGCCCGATGCTCCGCGACGTGCACATGAACCTCGGCGTCGGGGAAGTCCGGCAGGCCACCGGCGTGGTCGGGGTCGAGATGGGTCACCAGAACGTGGCGTACGTCGGCCGGGTCGTACCCGAGCGTCCGAACCTGGGTGACGGCCGCCTCCGCCGCGTCGAGCACCGGCCGGGCGGTCCGCACGAACATGCCACCGACGGCCGCAACCGGATCGGCGAGAGCGCTGAGCCCGAAGCCGGTGTCGACCAGGACCAGCCCCCCGTCGGCTTCTATCAGCAGGCAGTGGGCAACCAACCGGGCCGGCCCGCCGCCACTGATCAACCGGCCGCCGATCGGACGCATCGTGCCGCAGTTGAGGTGATGGATCCGCATCTGACCATCCTCGCGCGCGACCGGACATCCAGCAGCCCGTGCCGCGGCGTCAGCGGACGGCGCATGGCTGAGAAACGGCAGCAGCTCCGTGCTGTGCCTGGACGGCAGCGTCACCCGGTGCGTGCGGATGAACGTGACCTCCCGTGTCGGACTCCTGACACGAACCTGATCAGCGACGTCCTGGCCGGATGTCGCCCGCCACGAGCCGGTGGAACGAGTCCGTGGTGGGAGCGCCGAGTGTGTGGTTGGCAGCCCTCGGGTCGCGGGATCTCCGGGTCCGGCTGCCCGGTCGGCCGTGGCGTCCCGACCGAAGACCGGGCGACGAACACCTCCGGTTTACCGGTAAGTTCACGGGGCGGCGACGGACTGCGTCCGTCGATGCGCCGAATCCATCAGGGAGGGTTGCGGAGTGTCCGAGGACGTGGCGGCGCGCCGAGGCATCGACATCACGAAGCCTAACGTTGCCCGGGTTTACGACTATTTCATCGGCGGCAAGGACCACTTCGCGGTCGATCGGATGGCCGCGGAACAGGCGCTGACCATCATTCCGGACGCTCGGGAGGCGGGCCGGGCCTGTCGCTCGTTCCTCCGCCGGGCGGTACACCACATGGCCGCCGACGCCGGCGTCCGCCAGTTCCTCGACATCGGCTCGGGCCTGCCCACCGACACCAACGTGCACCAGGTCGCGCAGGACGTGGATCCGGCGTGCCGGGTCGTCTACGTGGACAACGACCCGATGGTGCTGGTGCACGGCCGGGCGCTGCTCGCGAACAGCCCGAACACCACGGTCATCGAGGCGGACCTCCGATCGCCCGAGGCGATCCTGGAACATCCGGTGGTGCGCGACCGCCTGAACTTCGCCGAGCCGATCGGCCTGCTGCTGCTGTCGGTCCTGCACCACCTGCACGACGACGCGGATCCGGGCGGGATCGCCGCCACCCTGCGGGCGGCGCTGCCGTCGGGCAGCTACCTCGCGATCATCCACTTCTGGGACCCGGGCGAGGAACACCCGCTGATCTCGGAGAAGGTGCACGAAGCCGAGCGGGTGTTCAACGAGACCCTGGGTACCGGTCGCTGGCGCAGTCGCAGCGAGCTCGAGGCGTACTTCGGCGACTTCGAGATGCTCGAACCCGGGCTGGTACCGGTGGAGGAATGGCGACCCGACACCGAGCCCCCGGTCGAGAAGTACGTCAGCTACTACACCATGCTCGGCGGGGTGGCCCGGAAGCCGTAAGCATGCGCCGGCCGGTGAAGGCGCGTCGATCGTCGAAACATGTAAACGCGTGGATGCGGTGCGTCATGCTAACGTGTCGGCGGTGACTGACGAATTGTTGGTGACGATCGTCGATCCCACGTCCAGGTCGGGCGACGACCTCAGGTCCATCCGCGGTTGGCTGGCCGGGCACGACGAGTTGCGCGGCCGGGTCGACCTGCGGGCGGCCGCGGCACCGGCCGACGCGCTGGGCCCGCTCACCGACGCACTGGTGGTGGCCGCCCCGCTGGCGGCGGCCGTGGTGCCGGCGTTGATCTCCTGGATCCGCAGTCGGCACACCGACATCAGCCTGACGATCAGCCGGGCCGACGGCACCAGTGTCGAACTCACCGCCCAGCGTGTCCGCCGCCTCGGCGCCGACGAGCTTCGTGGTGAGGTCGACCGGATCGTCCGCGGGTTGGAATCAGCAGAGCGCACAGAGCCGATGGAGCCCACGGAGACGCAGTGAACGTGTCGGCCGGGCCGGGCGATCTGGGCGACGCGACCGTCCTGCTGATCGGGACCGGCGACCACCCGCGCACCTCCGGCCTGCGCACGGTGCCGGCCGTGGGCACCACACTGGAAGACCTGCGGTGGGCGCTGGTGACGCGGTGCGGTGTCGATCCGGAGAACGTCACCGTGGTCGAGCCGGCCAACCCGTCGGAGTTCGCGAGCGCGGTCGCCAAAGCGGTACGCGCCGCCGCCGGTCCCCTGGTGTTCTACTACGTCGGACACGGCGTGGTGAACGACCGCGGCGAGCTGTACCTGGCCACCCGGGAGACCGAGGTCGAGTGGGAGCACACCTCCCAGCCGTTCGCCCAGATCCGGCGGTACCTGCAGAACAGCCGCGCGCCCGTGCGCCTCGCGATCCTCGACTGCTGCTACTCGGGCCGCGCGGTCGACGTGCTTGCTCCGGCCGACCAGAAGCCGTCGGTCGACATCGCCGGCTGGGCGGTGCTCGCGGCCGCCGGTCGCGACGACTTCGCGTTCGCGCCGTCGGGTGCGCGTCACACCGCCTTCAGCGGAGAGCTGATCACCCTGCTGAACGAGGGCGACCCCGGCGGCCCCGACCCGATCACCCTCGACTCGGCCGTCGAGTACCTGCGCCGGCGGCTCGGCGGCGGCAACTTCCCGCTCCCGGAGTTCGTCCGCAAGGGCCGCGTCGACGAACTGGTGCTCGCGCCGAACGCGGCGCACACCGGCGGCCCGGTGGTTCCGACGAAGCTGGTGCACGCCGCCGCCCGTCGCTCCCGGGGCGGCTGGGTGGCGGCACTGGCCGGTGCCGTGGCGGCCGGACCGGTCGTCGCCGCGATCGCCGACGGCGCGCTGGCCTGGACCCCCGCCGGTCTCCGCGGGTGGCTGCCGTCGGCACCGTGGCGCTGGGCGCTGCTCGTCGTCGTGGCCGCCGCTCTCGCCGTCCGGCTCGACCGGGGGATCCGTACGCGGGCCGCCACCCGGATCGCCCGGTGGGTGACCGCGACCGTGCCGTGGGACCGCCGGGGTGTCGGGCGGTGGCCCGTCGCGCGCCGCATGACCCGGCGGCTCGTGGCTCCCGGCCGGTACCCGCACTTCTGGCGCCGGTCGCTGAGCCTGGCGCTGCCGCTGGTCCTCGCGCTGGTGTTCGCCGGCGGCGCGCTGCAGGCCGCCGGTGCCGCCCGGGTGACGCTCACCGGCTGTCCGCCGCCGGCGCAGATCTCGGTACTGACCACCCCGGACAGCTACGACCCGGTGCTGCGGCTGCGTGACGCGTACGAGCGGGCCGCCGAGCGCGACTACGGCTGCCCGGTCGCGCGGGTGCACGTCACCGCCGCACCGGAGCAGCAGGCGGCCGCACTGCTGCGCGCCCGGTGGACCGACGAGGCGCGGGCGGCGGTCGGGCCGAGTCCCGACGTGTGGCTCCCCGACTCGTCGGTGCACGTGGAGACTGTCCGCGGCACCGCTCCGGTCGCGGAGATACGCCACCTGGCCACGTCCCCGATCGTGGTGGCCACGCCGGAACGCGGCCTGGACACGACGGGTGCCACGGAGCACCTGCCGCTCACCGGCGCGACGCTGACCGACCTGCTCCGCGGCGCCGACGACGTCGGCCGCCGGGTGGTGGTGCCGGAACCGACCGCGTCGGTCACCGGAGAACTGGCCCGGAGCCCGATCTACGCGGCGGATCCCGGCGCCGGACCGGCGGTGGAGGAGAAACTCGACCGGGCCCGCACCGAGGCCCGGTTCCCGGCCGGAGCCGACGTTCCCACGCTGCTGTGCCACTACGACGAGACACGCTCCACTGTCGCCCTGCTGCTGCCGGAGCAGGTGGCCGTCCGTTTCAACCGGGGCGACCCGATCGGTCCGGCGTGCGGCGCGACGCGGCCACGCTTCGACACCCGTCTGCGCCTGTCGTACCCGGCGAGCACCGCCGTGCTCGACCACCCGTTCGTGCGCCTGGACTGGCCGGCCCGGTCACCGGCGCAGCTGGCCGCGGCCCAGCGGTTCGGCGCCTGGTTGGCCGCGGCCGAGGGGCGGCGGGCGCTGGCCGAGATCGGCCTGCGGCCACCCGGTTTCGCCGGTGGCGGCGCGCTGACCACCGATCACGGCGCGCTGCCGGGTGCGCCGTTCAGCCGGGTGGAGCCGGACGATGCCGTCCGGGGGCGCATCCTCACCGCGTACCGCAACGCGATGCGCGCGGGCCGGGTCCTGCTCATGCTCGACGGCTCCGGGTCGATGGGAACCCGCAGCGCGGGGCTCCGCCGATGGGACGCCGCGACGCGGGCCGCCGTCGACGGGACGCGCTTCATGGGCCCGGACGACGAGGTCGGGGTCTCGGTGTTCCAGGGCGACGACCCCAGCGGGGTACGCCGACTGGTCGACATCGGGCCGCGGGACACCCTTGTCGGCGGTCAACGCCGGGACGCGGCCGCCGCGGCCGCGCTGAACGCCGTCGCCGTCGGCGGTCGCACGCCGCTGTTCGCCGCGGCCGTCACCGGCGCGACGGAGGTCGGCCCGACCGACGACAAACGGATCACCGCCGTGGTGATCGTGACCGACGGCGAGGACGACAACGCGAGCCGGTTGACGGCCGAGCGGTACACCGAGGCGGTCAGCGGCCAGCGGGCCCAGATCTGGGTCGTCGCCATCGGTGAGGCGAGCTGCTCGGCCCGCAGCCTCCGGGCGCTTCCGGCGAGCACCGGTGGCCGCTGCGTGGAGGCGCTGCCGGGCGCCGTCGGTGACGTGCTGCTGGGTGTCCTTCGGGAGTTGTGGCGAGGCTGAGAGCACCGCCGTGGAAGGGAAGGGATCGTCGATGGTGCGCCGATTCGCGACCGCCGTCTGGGAGTGGGCACGACGCCACCGCTTCCGGTCCGGCGTCCTGACCGGTGTGGTCGTCGGCGCTCTGGTCGCCGTCCTCGTGCCGGCTCTCCTGCCCGACCGTCCGGACGGCCTCGAGCCGCCGACCGACGATCCGCTGATCATTCTGAGCGGCCTCGACGAGAGCGACGACAAGCAACGCGAGATCCTGGTCGCCCAGTGGAACGCGACCCACCGGCAGCAGGCGCGCATCGTGTCGCTGCCCGCGCGGGCCGACGACGCCCACGCCGCCATGGTCGAGTACGCCCAGGCCACCGCCAACCGCGTCGACATCTACAACCTGGACGTGACGTGGACCGCCGAGTTCGCCGCGGCCAGGTACATCGTCCCCTTCCCGGGCGGCCCGGTCGACCGCTCCGGCTTCCTGGAGAAGCCGTTGCTGACGTGTGAGTGGAACGGCAAGTTGTGGGCGTTGCCGTTCAACACCGACGCGGCCCTGCTCTACCACCGCACCGACCTGGGGCTGGAGCCGCCGGGCAGCCTGACCGGTGTCCGCGCCGCCATCGACCAGGTCCGGCAGCGGCCGGTGGCGGAGCGCCGCGGCGTCGAGGCCGGGTACGTCAGCCAGTTGCGGGCCTACGAGGGGCTGACGGTCAACGCGCTCGAAGCCATCTGGGCCGCCGGTGGTGACGTGGTGAGCCGGGACAACCGGATCGTCATCAAGTCGGAGGAGGCCGCCGCCGGACTGCGGTGGCTCGCCGCCGGACTGGCCGAGCCGGGCAACCTGCCGTTGATCCTTCCCGGGTCGCGCGGATTCGACGAACGCGGCAGCACCGATGCCTTCGCCGAGGGCCGGGCGGCGTTCATGCGCAACTGGCCGGTCGCGTACCGCCTGCTGACGCCGGAGGGGGCGCCGGCGCCGCGGGTCCCGTTCGCGGTCACGCCGCTGCCGGGCGGGCCGAGTGTGCTGGGTGGCCAGAACCTCGCGGTGTCGAGCCGGTCGGCCCGGCCGCGTGCCGCCCGCGCACTCATCGAGTACCTCACCAGCGAACGCAGCCAGCAGATCCTCTTCGAACGCGGCGGGCTCGCCGCCACCCGGCGGATCGTCTACCTCGACGCGCGGGTGCAGGAGCGCTATCCGTACGCGCAGACGCTCCTCGAGTCGATCGAGGCGGCCCGTCCCCGTCCCATGACCACGAACTACGTGGCCTTCAGCCAGGTGTTCCAGGGCGTCGTGCGGGAGGCGCTCGACGACAACGGCCGGATCACCGACGACCATGTCCAGCGGCTGGAGGCCGCCCTGCGCGGCCGGCGTTGACGATCGCGGACCCGCCGGCCGTCCGGCTTTCGCCGGGCGGACACGGCAGCGTGGTGGTGGTGACGGCTCCGGATCATTTGGACGCGCGTCGATACGATCGCCGCCATGACGGAGAGTTGGTGGCGCAGGATCGGGCCACGGTGGTGGGCCGTGACGGCGGCGGCCGCGGTGCTGGCCGTCGGGGTGATCGTCGTCCTGGTCATCCGGGACGGGGACGACCCGGCCGCGTTCTCGGTCACGGTCAGCGAGGGCGCCGTGATCTCCGGGCCGGAGCCGCGGTTCGCCGGTGATCCGCCGTTCCGGGGCGCCGGTGCGGCCCTGGGCGACAGGGCGCTGCTCGAGCGGGCGGCGCGGGCCTGGCTGCACAAGGCTCAGGAAGACCGTTCCTTTCCGGCACCCGCGGAAAGCCCTCATCGCGACGCCGACGAGCCACGCTGGCGGTTCGCCGCGCTGTGGGCGGGCGACCGGGCCGGCGGCCCGCTCGTGCTGCTGTACTCGGCCGGATACGTGGTGCGCTACCAGGAAGCGGCGGCCGGGCGCGGCGCCGTCGTCGGTGAGCCGGAACCGATCAAGCGGGGTGTCGCGAACAGCTGGAGCAACCAGCCGCTCCGGCTCGACGACGACGGATGGCTGCTCACCGACGTGCTCCGCGACGCCACCGTCCGGGTCGTCGGCACCGGGGTCCGGGAGGAACGGGTGACCGACGGCGTGCTCGCGGTGCGCGGCGAGGCGCTCGTCGTGGTCACCGGGTCGGTGTGGCTGCTACGCAGGGACGCCGCGTTCGAGCTGGTCGTCACCGACGCCCTGCGGGCGGAACTGGCCGACGACGACGGGGCCCGGCGGGTCGCCCGGGCTCTGCTCGCCGCGACGGCCGAACGCGACCGCTACGCCCGGGCACCGTATTCGCAGATAGCCGCGGACCGGGCGCCCGCCGACCTGCTCTGGCGCGGCGACCTGCCCCACGTCGGCCGGCTCACCGCGGTGGTTCTCGATCCGGGACGCACACCGGCGGTCGCGATCGGCGCCGGTACCGGTGGCGCACTGCTGGCCCAGGGCCGCCGGCCGTCGTCGACGCGCTCGTTCGACACCGGTGGCCGGCTGCCCGCGCCGATCCTCGCCGCCGGCTGGACCAGTGGGCCGAACGGAGACGGGCCGTACGCCCTGGTCGTGATCGGTGGGCCAGAGATCGCCCGGCTCCACGTACGGATCGGCACCGAGCAACGGACGGTGGCCGCGCGGGTCGCCGCGTTCAGTCCGGCGGAGTTGCGGATACCGATGGACGCCAACGGCAAGCTCGGCGAACCACCCGGCGCCGCGGTGTACGGCGAAACCGCCGACGGCACGGCGGTACCGGTCATCGGCGGATGGTCGTAACCGCCAGGCTGAACGAGTCGACACCGAGTCGTGACCGCTGTGGCGACTCAGCCGGGAGGCGCCAGCGTCAACTCGCGCCCGAGGTCGAGGTGGTGGACGGCCAGTTCGACGGCCCACGTGGCGAGGAAGTCACCGGTGGACAGGACGTGGCCCTGGAACCGCACGGCGCCGGGCGCCAACCGAGCCGCGGCGGCGCGGATACCGGCCACGGCCGGCAGCATGTGCCGCACCGCGTTGGACGGTCGCCGGTAGGACGCACCCAGCAGCCGGACGAACCACATGCCGTCCAGTTCGTCGGCATCGTCGTCGGTCGTGGGTAGCGGGGCCTGCCAGTACGAGGCGGCGTCGGTGTCGGGATTCTCGTCGGTGAGGGTGACCAGACCGAGCAGCATCTCCTGCAGCCCGAGGTGGACGTGGACGACCACGTCGCCGGCGGTCCAGCCCGTGCATCGGCTGGCCGCCATCAGATCGAGGTCGCTCAGGGTCTGCACGCACGTCGTGAACGTGTCGAGCCCGTCGAGGAACGACCCCCGGGCCTGCTCGTGGTCAACATTCATGTTCACCCATTCCTTGCGTCGACGGGGCAGCGGGGAACGTTTCCAGCATTCACACTTGTGGACGTTTGTCATCAGGCAAAGGAGTAGTATGCGTCGTCTGTCCACAATTCTCGTCGCGGGCGTAGCCGGACTGGCCCTCGTGGCCGCCGGACCCCAGCCGGCGGTCGCCGCCGAGCAGGAGCTCGTCGTCGTCAACTCCGTCACCGTGCTCGACACCGGCTTCTCCGACATGGTGAAGAGCGACCGGATCTTCCTCTCCGGCGGTGCCGACCACGACACCATCCAGATCGCCGACCTCGACGGAGTCATCGTCGGCACGATTCCCGGTCAGGCGGGGGCGACCGGGCTCACCCTCAGCTCCGACGGCGGCACCATCTACGCGGCGCTGTCCCGGGCGGACGCGATCAGCGTCATCGACACGGCCACGGGCACCGAACGCGGCCGGCTCGAACTCGGCACCGGTACCTGCCCGTACGACGTCGCCCTGGCCGGCGGCAAGCTCTGGTTCAGCTACGGCTGCCGCGGCTCGTCCTCCGGTCACCTCGGCTCGTTCGACCTGGCCGACCCGGCGGCGCCGCCCGTCCTCGGCCAGGGTGACTACCTCACCTTCGCGCCACGGCTCGAAAGCGGCTCGGCCGACGACCCGCTGCTGTTCGCGATGGTCGAGGGCGTCTACCCGAACCGCTTGATCAGCTACGACGTCACCGGCGCGACCGCGGTGCGGCGCACCGCGGTCGAGGAGCTGATCAAGAGCGTGTCGGAGTTCGCGGTGACCGCCGACGGCTCCACCGTGATCGCGGCGACGCCCGGGCCGTACCAGTTCACCACCAAGCTCGCCGCCTACTCCACGGCCGACCTCACCGAGGTTGGGAGCTACGGCGCGCCCGGGTCCACGATCTCGCTGACCGTCGAGCCCGACGGTCGGATCGCCACGTACTCCGACGACCGTGGACTGGCGTTCTTCTCTCCGGGCAGGTACACCCCGGACTGGGTGGTCTACCGCCAGTTCGGTCTCGAACCCGCCCACCGCGGACTCGCGATCGGCGCGGCGAACCGGCTCTACCTGGCCACCAAGAGCCTGAGCAACTCGGCGATGAACCTGACCACCATCGACGCGCCCCCGGACACGTCCCCGGTCGCCACCGACTTCGAATTCACCTCACCCACCTCGGGCGGTGAGGTCGGCAAGCCCGTCGTCTTCGCCGGCACCCTCAAGACCGAGAAGGGCGAACCGGTGGGCGGCCAGACCGTCCACGTGACCCGCACCGACCGCCGCGGCACCGTGACCCTGCCCGACGTCACCACCGCGGCCGACGGCTCGTTCGGGTTCCGCAACCGCCCGCGGGCGACCGGCGAGAACACCTGGACGTTCACCTTCGACGGCACCGACCGGTACCTGCCGAGGACCTACACGGTGAGCATTCCCGTCACCCGATAGCCCGTGACATGGCCCTGTGCGCCGCGGTGAACGAGACGGCGCACAGGGCCATGCCGCGACGGCCGCTCCGCCGGGCGCGACCGCGCGCCGACGTTCAACGAGCGGTCGGCGGCGACGCCGGGATGCCGGGCTGGAACGAATCCCCGATCCGGCGGAACTCCACCCATTGCCTGCTGACATCGGCCCAGATCTGCTGTTGGTCGGCGAAGAACTGATCGAAGTTCTCGCGTGTGGTCTCGTCGGCGGCTGTCGCAACCAGGTGGTAGTCGATCTCGTCGCGTAGGCGATTCAGGCGATAGCGTGTTTCCTCCATCAGAATCCACCTCGACCGCCAGTTGTGGAACAACTCCAAGGAGCCGAGGAGAGTGACAGCCGCGACCATCGGCAAGGCTATGGTCGCGTTGAATGGGATCTGCTGGATGCCCAGAACCACAGTCGACAGGGCAGTCAGCGTGAGCGACAGGGTCTTCGACCATGTCGCCCGGCGCCTGAAGTACGACTTGCGGGAATCCGCCCAGTCCATGTCAGCTGACACAAGATCCCTGAAGAGCGTCACCGCTTCGCGCAATGGCAGGGCCTCTCGCCGTCCCGCCAATGCCAGAAGTCCCTGCTCTGACGTCATTGTCTGCTGACTCACGTATGCCGGCCGCCGCGCCATACAGCCATGGTCGGACATGTGGAGATTGTCGGCACTCGGAGTGTCATTCATCTGCGGCGGAGACCGCCAGCCACGACCTCGCCGCCCACGCGGACACCGAACTGCCCTGACCTGTATCCGCTCACACCGACCGGAAGCAGCAGGTCGACACCTCGACCGGGGCGGGCCGCAACGGTTTGCCGTTGAGGTGGGTCTCGCCGGCGCTCGACCACCACAGGGTGCTCTCCGGTGTGAGGTACGGGACCCAGTAGCGGCGGCCATCGTTGGAGTTGCCGTCGGCGCCGCCACCGCGTAGGAGGGCGCCAGCCGTGTCGGCCAGGTAGGCGCCGAGGCTCGGCCACGCGTGGGTGAAATCGCCGCTGTTGTCGTGGACGGCGGTGCCGAGGCGGCCGTGGCCCGGGCCGGGGCGCAGGTCGAAGATCTGCGAGTCACCGTCGATCTGGGAGAACGGGAGCCAGAGCTCGTGCCACCACGGCTCCTCGCCCTCGTCGAGGGTGTCGTGGTAGTCGCCCTCGTCCTCGTCGATCTCGAGGCACATCTCGTAGTGCTCGACGATCCCGTCGACCGACAGTGGCGGGTGGCCGGGGAACAGGTTGTCCCATTGCGTCAGGCCGTTGTGGCGTGACAGCGACTCGACGAGTTCGGGCGGAAACGCCAGTCCCAGCCGGGCTTCGGCAGCGGCGATCGCGGCGGCGTCGGCCGGCCCGGCGAGGAGAGCGGCGCTGCGGGGCGCGTGTCTGGCCAGCCAACGCTCGATGTCTGCCCACGCGTCAGTGACCGTGCCCATGATCGAACTGTACCCGGACCCGGCGACCAGGCAGACGATTCTCCGGACAGGCGGGTCGTCGATCGTCCGGGACCGGTTGAGCCGGTGGTCGGCGTTTACCTTCAGCGGAGTGAACGTCGCACAGTTCGACATGAAGTGGAAACTGATCGGTCCCGGCTGGGCCCGGTTGACGTGGGTCGTCGACGACGACACAGCGCGTGTCGGTGCAAGCCGTGGTCCGGGCGGCCACCAACATGGCCGAGGCCGTCTTCGAAAGGCACGGAGACGAGGGCTACCAGCGCTCATGGAGAGGTATGCCGTTCCCCCACGCGGTGGCGGCCGTCCTGCGGGGTGAGATCCCGCCGACTCAATACGGAGTCGATGAGAGCCGGCGCGCTGGTCTGGCCGGGCTGCGATCGCCGAGCTGATCGTGTTGCACGGACCGTGCTGGACGTGTCGATGGGTGGGGCAGACGGGACTTGAACCTGCGACCGACGTCTTATAAGGACGTTGCTCTGACCGTTGAGCTACTGCCCCTGGGCTCGACGGCGCGGGTTTCTGAAAGCGCGATGTCTAGATCATCGGCGCGCGTGCGTCGAGCATTCGGCGAGGCGAGGTATGCAACGACCGGAGGCGACGGCGACATGCCGAACGTCGTGAGGGCCGCTGACCATGTCGGCAGCGTAGCCGATCCGGTCGCGCGTTGGATTGTCACGCGGCTGGTCGTGGAGTGCGACGGAGTCGGCATTGGAGAGCCTGGGGATCACGTCGCGCGGTCGAGGGTAATGGGGCAGATGGAGTCAACCTTGGATTTCGTCCGGGCCTGGCGAATGGCTACAGCGCCCACCCCGGGTTGTAGCCGTGCCGGTCGGCGTAGGCCGAGGCCAGCGCGCGTAGCGTGTCGCACGGGGTTTCTACCGGGGCGCGGTCGTGGTCGTCGAGGGTCATTGCGCCGCAGGAGGTGCACCAGCCGAGCCCGTCGTCGCGGTGCAGGTCCAGAATCGCGCGGTGCGCGGCTGCGATGGGGCCGGGTTCCTGGTCGTCGGCGAGTTGGGCGCGTAGCCAGGTGGCCAGGTCGGTCATGGTGTCTCCTGCTTGGTCGGGCCGCGACCGACATTACGTGCGGCGCGGTGCGCGTCGGGGAGCGGGTGTCAATCGCGAGCCGGCTGCTGTGGGTCCCGTGCTCCTGCCGCCAGACCACACAGACCGGTTGCACCTGGTTGACGATTCCGCCGATCGCATGACCAAACAGCATCCGGACCCGCCGCTGAGGGTGCTCGTTGATCCGGCGTTCCCGCATGCCCGGTGGCAGGATCCCGGCATGCATCGTGACGCCTGCGAGTCGCCGGTGGCCCGGTGGGATCTGCCGCCGTCGCGTTGGTGCCGGGGGACCTGGGTGTGCACGGGGTGCCGCGCGGTGACCCAGATCGGCACTGTCGCTTACGAGGTGTGCAGCGATCGGGCTGCGATCTCGCCCGGCCGGGTCGGTTGAGCCCCCGCCGGTCGATACAGCGCAACCATGCCGCTGTACGTCGTGGCCGATTGGTCAATGTTTCGGTCAACGTCAAGCAACGTCGCTGACGTGTGCGGGATGATGTGCGACGCGCAACGCGGTGTCACCAATCTGCCCGCGTCCTCGGACTTTCCACGGAGCATGTCGTGACCGATACACCTTCATCCCCGGTCCCGGATCCAGTTGAGGAACGGCAGTCACAGGGGTTCACTCCCGGCGCCCCCGACCCTGGCGCTCCCAACGATCTTGACCGCCCGTCCGTCCGCCCCGGGTGGAGACAGCGCCGTTCACTCGTCCTTGCTGCTGCACTGATCGTTGCTGCGGTCCTGCTCGCGAGTGGCGCGTTGGCCTACTACCGGTTCGTCCGCGAGGACCCGGGTGTTGCCGCCTGCAAGGCGATCAGGGATGGTCAGGTTGGACCGCAAGACGGAACCGAGGGCAAAGAGATCACGGAGACTGAGTACCGCGCCATCCGCAAGCAGTTCGCAGACTCGCGTCACGACGACATCCGCGATCACGGCACCAAACTGGTCGACGTCATCTGGCAGATCCAGCAACTTCCCGAGGGCGAGGAAATGGGCGCGTTGGCGTTTCTCGGACCGATGGCGACCCACGTCACCGGCCTGCAGTCCGCCTGCGCCGACCAGGGAGTGGAGTTCACGCTGACGCCGGGGGAGGACGCTGGGTCCTCCGGAGACCCGTCAGGCGAAGACGCTACCTCGGCCTCACCCGTAGCGACTGAGGGCTCGGCCGCCAGCGCCGAGGGTCGCTCCGTCACCTTCCCGGACGGCATCACGCTGACCCTCGACAAGGTCGAACAGATGCCAAGACGACTCGCCTCCGACTTGCCCGCCGACCGGGCGATCGTCCGAGTCACGTGGACGTTCCGAAACACCAGCAGCGAAGCGGTTCCCCTTGAGCCTTACAGCCGGTACCTCACTGTGTTGTCCGGGCCGAACCGCGTCCGGGGCGAAGCCGAGGCCGGCTACTCCACCAAGAACCCCGACGAACAGCTGCAGACCAGTGAAGAGGCCACCCGCATCGCTCCTGGGGGCAGCGTCACCATGTTCGAGTCGTCTACCGTCCCAGCCGCCGACCTCGGCGACCTCACGGTTCAGATCGAACCGGTCGCCGCGAACGAGAATGGCGCCTGGGAGCCGTACACCTTCACCGACGCCGAAACCATGCTGGTCACCAGATAAACGCGCCGTCAACCCCGTGGCGACCATCCCGACGGGGGACTGGAATGGGCGCCAGCTGTGTCCAACTGGTCGATGCGGCCCACCGGCACGACCCAGTGCGACGTGTCTGGCCGATCGGTGACAGTCGCACGCGGCCGGCACCGTCTACCGTGGCCCCGTGTTCGTCCTCCGCCGCCGGTCCGTGCGGGGCGCCGTGCCGGTTCTGCTCCGGGTCTGCGCCGCCGCCCTGGTCGGATGCTCGCCGCCCAAGCGGGTCAACAGCGCCGTCCTTCTCCGCGACGGCAGGCCGACGGTCGTCGTCCACCTGTGCTCGGGTAGGGACCGGCTGACCGGGCTCGACCTGTACGAGAGCGGCCCCCAGCCGTCCGGGTCCACCGGCGCCGAGTGACGAGCGCAGCTACCGGGTCTCCGTCGACTACAGCGGGCCCAGTGAGGGCCGCGACTCCGGAGTGACGTTCACGATGGGCGACCTCCGCTCGCTGCCCGCCGGCGAGGTGTGGTCCAGGCCCGAGTCGTACGACCGCGAGGTGCCGATGACGCTGGAGGCGTTCCGCCGCTTCGCGAAGGCGTCCTGCTGACGCTTCGCGAAGGATTCCGCCGATGCGGCAGCGGGCGGGCGCCGCGTCGGCACCCGCCCGCTGGTGTCAGGCGGTCGTCACGGGGTGGTGCAGGTCAGCGTCGGCACCGAGTTGGTGCCGCTCCACGTCCCGTTGAAACCGAACGACGTGGACGCGCCGGCGCCCAACGAGCCGTTGTGCGACACGTTGCGTACCGAGTGCGAGGCGCCGTTCGGCGTGTCGGTGCCGTTCCAGATCTGGCTGATCGTCTGGCCGTTGGCGAACGTCCACCGCACGGTCCAGCCGTTGATGGCCGAGGTGCCGGCCCGCACGGTCACGGTCGCGCCGAAGCCGGTGTTCCACTGGCTGTCGATCCGGTAGGTCGCCGCGCAGGCACCGGGCGGGGTGTTGGGCGACGAACTGCTGCTCGACGGCGGGCTGCTCGAGCTCGACGCCGGGGTCGACGGCTGGTCCTGCGGGGGTGCCACGCCGTTGGCGAGGCTGTAGGCCAGCTGCGGTTGGAAGCTGCCGGCCTGGAACGCGCAG
>NZ_BOPH01000151.1 GCF_016863655.1 Virgisporangium ochraceum | reverse complement strand
TAGAACTTCGCTTGCCGGTACTTCGTTGTCTCGCTGTCTTGCGGTTACTACGTTAACTCACTCCCGGCCCGAGTGCAAAATCGGCGCTTACCGATTTCTTTCCCGCTACCGCTGGACGCAATTCATCGCGACCCGAAGGGCCCCTAGAAACGGTCCGGAGTTCGGCAAGACGTCCGCGTAGAATTGCGTCCGTTTCCTTGCCCGATCTCGAAGCCTACCCCAGCTCCCCCGGCCCACGCAAGTGGCCCGTTCAAGAACTTCCGGGGCGTCCCCGGTGAACCCCGAGGCGTCGACAAACGTACGCGCGTCGCCCCGCGATCGTCAAATCGATTAGGGCGACGCCCGTCACACCGCGCGCAGGTCCACGCCGGCGACCGTCTTCTTCCCGCGCCTGAGCACCAGGTACCGCCCGTGGAGCAGGTCGGACGCGGCCACCGGGTCGTCCGCTCCGCCGGTCACCCGGACGTTGTTCACGTACGCACCGCCCTCCGTGACCACCCGACGCGCCTCCCCCCGACCGGCCACGAGACCGGCCAGCCGCATCAGCTCGGCCAGCGGCGCGTCCGGGGGCGCCGACACCAGCCCGGCCTCCGACAACGCCGCCCGCAACGTGGACTCCGGCAACCCGCCGAGATCGCCTCGCCCGAACAGCGCCCCGGCCGCGGCCACCGCGGCGTCGGCCTCGGCCGAACCGTGGACCAGGGTCACCACGGAAGAAGCGAGCCGGCGCTGCCCCGACCGCAGGTGCGGACGCTCCGCGGTCTCCTTCTCCAGCGACGCGATCTCCTCGCGGTCGCAGAAGGTGAACACCCGCAGCAGGTGCCCCACCTGCGAGTCCGGCGTGTTCACCAGGTACTGGTACAGCGCGTACGGGCTGGTCATCGCCGGGTCGAGCCACAGCGACCCGCCGCCGGACGATTTCCCGAACTTCTTGCCGTGCTCGTCGGTGATCAGTGGCGTCGCGATGAGATGCACGGTCTCGCCGGTGACCCGCCGGATCAGGTCGGTTCCCGCGGTGAGGTTGCCCCACTGGTCGCTGCCGCCGAACTGGAGCCGGCAGCCGTGCCGCCGGAACAGCTCCAGGAAGTCCATGCCCTGCAGGATCTGGTAGCTGAACTCGGTGTAGTTGATGCCGAGGTCGGAGTTGAGCCGGGCGCTCACCGCGTCCTTGGCGATCATCCGGTTCACCCGGAAGTGCCGCCCGATGTCGCGCAGGAACTCGATCGCCGACAGCTGCGACGTCCAGTCGAGGTTGTTCACCATCGTGGCGGCGTTCGGACCGGTGAAGTCGAGGAACGGCTCGATCTGCGCCCGCAGCCGGTCGACCCACTCGGCCACGGTCTCGAGCGGGTTGATCTTGCGTTCGGAGTCGGGGTTGGGGTCACCGATCAGGCCGGTGGCGCCGCCCACCAGGGCGAGCGGCTTGTGGCCGGCCAGCTGCAGCCGACGCGCGGCCAGCACCTGCACCAGATGTCCGATGTGCAGGCTCGGCGCCGTCGGGTCGAACCCGACGTAGTACGTGACCGGTCCCTTCGACAACTCGGCGCGGAGCGCGTCCAGGTCCGTCGAAAGCGCGATGAGGCCGCGCCACTGCAGTTCGTCGATCGCATCGGTCACGTCGGCGATTGTCGCAAACGTCCGGGCCGTCGGGCGCAGGGTATTCGAGGGGACGCACGTGGGCACGGCCGGCTACGGACAGCTTCGCGCACAAGCGGAGGGCAACCCGGCGCGACCCGAGCACCGGCCGGTCACCATGGGATCCATGACGCCCGATGACGCTCTCGCCTTCGGCCGGACGTTCAGCGAGTTCATCGACGAGGTGCGCCGGCTCGCGCCGGCCGGCCCGAGCTCGCTGATCACCCGGCTCACCGAGCACCTCGGCACCCCACCGAACGAGCTGCCGGTGGTCGCCAGCCCGTTCCCCCTCTACCAGCACGCCAACCTGCAGGCGGCGCTCGACGCGTACCTGGCCCGCCCGGGCCGGTCGTACGACCTGGTCGGCGCCGCCGGCCCCGGTCGTGACCACTTCTCGTTCACCGACGTGCTCGCCGCGTCGGGCAACCGCGGCATGTTCGAGATCGGTACCGCCGACTACACGTCGGTCCCGGTCGGGATCGACGCCGAGAAGGCGTGTGTCAGCTTCGGCATCTATCTGGTGAGCGACGGCGACCACCGGTACGTCGTCTGCATGCGCCTCACCGAGGGACGCGGCCAGCCCGGCTGCGGTCTCGACGTGCTGGCTCCATCGACCGACCTCGCCCGCGCGTTCCTCGCCGAGATCCAGGACCTCGTGCGGGAGCACAACCTGTTCCGGGGTCAGGTCATCTCGTTCGAGAAGCACGAGTTCGGCCCCGGTGTCGGTCCGCTGAAGTTCCACCGGCGCCCGCACATCGACGCCGCCGACGTGATCCTGCCGCCGGGCACGCTCGACCTCGTCCACCGCCAGGTGCTGGGGGTGGCCGACCACCGCGACCGGCTGCTGGCCGCCGGTCACCACCTCAAGCGCGGGGTGCTGCTGTTCGGACCGCCCGGCACCGGCAAGACGCACACGGTGCGCCACCTGATGGGCCGCCTCCCCGACGCCACGATCGTGGTGCTCACCGGGCTGGGCCTGGGCGCGGTGCGCGAGGCCTGCGCCATGGCCCGCCAGCTGACCCCGGCCCTGGTCGTGCTGGAGGACGTCGACCTGGTGGCCGAGGAACGCATGCCCGGCGGCCAGCAGAACCCGTTGCTGTTCCAGGTGCTGAACGAGATGGACGGCATCGCCGGCGACGCCGACGTCACGTTCCTCCTGACCACCAACCGGGTCGACCTGATCGAGCCGGCCCTAGCCCAACGCCCGGGCCGCGTAGACCTGGCCGTCGAGGTCCCCCACCCCGACGACGACGGTCGCCGCCGCCTCCTCGACCTCTACGGCCGCAACCTGAAGCTGACCGGTGCCGAGGCCGACGAGATCGTCGCCGCCACGGCGGGCGCCACGGCGTCGCTGTTCTCCGAACTGGCCCGGCGGGCCGAACTGCTGGCGGCCACGTCGGGCGAGGCGAGCGCCGGAGCGGCACAGGCACGCGCAGCCCTGGCCGAGCTCACGGCCAGCCAGTCCGCCCTGTCCCAGGCGAAACCCGCGCCGGGCCGCCCACCGGCGCCGCGGGCCTTCGGCTAGCGCGGGCCGGTCCTCAGCACCCCACGGGCCCCCGCCCCCGCCCGCGCCCCCGCCCGCGCCCGCGCTCGCCGATCTTGCAGTCGTGGCCCCCCACAAATCCGGATATGACGCCTAAAGTGGCGGCCACAACTGCAAGATCGGCGGGCGGAGGGGCACCGCGACCGCGGGTGGCGTGGTGCCGCGAGCGGGTGGAGGGGCACCGCCACCGGGTGGTGCGGTCGGCGACCCGCAGGGCCGGCGTTGTCCGCTCGGGCGGCCGTGGAAGCCGCATGGCCCCGGCTTCCCTCGTGGACAAACACCTCAAAGCGCCGTTCCACCCTCTCGGCACCCCCGAGGCGGGCGATCTTGGACGCTTGTGCACCGTATGCAGTGCACAAGCGTCCAAGATCGGATCTCCCGACCTGCGCATAGACGACGCTCTATCCGGTGTGGATTCACCGGTCGGGGCCACACTGGATAGAGCGTCGTTTATGCAAGAGCCGGCCTTCCGAGCGCTACGGGGCGAGCATCGGGCGCAGCGTGTCCAGCACCGCGGGGTCCTCGATCGTCGACGGGACGGGTTCGTCCCGCCCGTCGGCGATGCCGCGCATCGTCTTGCGCAGGATCTTCCCCGAGCGGGTCTTCGGGAGGGCGGGCACCACTGTCACCTGGCGGAACGCCGCCACCGGGCCGATGCGCTCGCGTACCAGGGCGACCAGCTCCGCCGCCAGCTCCTCGGGATCCGTCGACACGCCGGCCTTCAGGACCACGAGCCCGCGCGGCACCTGTCCCTTCATCGGGTCGGCGACACCGATCACCGCGCACTCCGCCACGGCCGGGTGACCCGCGAGCACCTCCTCCATCGCGCCGGTCGACAGCCGGTGCCCGGCCACGTTGATGACGTCGTCGGTGCGGCCCATCACGTACAGGTAGCCGTCCTCGTCGAAGCGACCACCGTCTCCGGTGAGGTAGTGGCCCGGGTACGCACTCAGGTACGACGACACGAACCGCTCGTCGTCGTTCCACAGCGTCGGCAGGCAGCCCGGCGGCAGCGGCAGCCGGATCACGATCGCGCCGTCGGTGCCGGGCGGCACGTCGTCGCCGGCGCTGTCGACGACGCGCACGGCGTACCCGGGCACCGGCACCGACGGCGAGCCGGCCTTGGTGGGCATAGGCTCCAACCCCTGCAGGTTCGCGACGATCGGCCAGCCGGTCTCGGTCTGCCACCAGTGGTCGACCACCGGGATCCCGAGCTGGGAACAGGCCCAGTGGTACGTCTCGGGATCCAGGCGCTCGCCGGCGAGAAAGAGCGTCCGTAACGAGCTGAGATCGTAGGAACGCAGGAGCTTCCCCTCCGGGTCCTCCTTCTTGATCGCGCGGAACGCGGTCGGCGCGGTGAACAACGCCTTGACGCCGTACTCCTGCACCACCCGGAAGAACGCGCCCGCGTCGGGAGTGCCGACCGGCTTGCCCTCGTACAACACGGTCGTCGCGCCGACGAGCAGCGGCGCATAAACGATGTACGAGTGCCCGACCACCCACCCGACGTCGGACGCCGCCCAGAACACGTCACCCGGCCCGATGTCGTACACCCGAAGCATCGACCAGTGCAGCGCGACCGCGTGCCCGCCGTTGTCGCGCACGATCCCCTTCGGCCGTCCTGTCGTACCCGAGGTGTACAGGATGTACAGCGGGTCGGTGGCGGCCACCGGCTCACACGGAACGGGCGAAGCGCCGCGCGTCACCTGGTCCCAGGAAAGGAAACCGGACGCCTCAGCCTGCGGACGCTGCAGCACCACGACGTGCGCCGGCTCGTGCGCGGCCAGGGCCAGCGCCGCCGACAGCAGCGGCCCGTACCGCACGACGCGCGTCGGCTCGATGCCGCACGACGTCGCCACGATCACCTTCGGTCGAGCGTCGTCGATCCGCGCCGCGAGTTCGCTGGACCCGAACCCGCCGAACACCACCGAGTGCACGGCGCCGATGCGGGCGCAGGCGAGCATCGCGACCACGGTCTCCGGCACCATCGCCATGTAGAGCACGACGCGGTCACCGCGACCGACACCCAACCCGCGCAGCGCGCCCGCGAACAGCGCCACCTCGTCACGCAACGCGGCATAGGTGTACGACCGCGAAGACCCCGTCACCGGGCTGTCGTAGATCAGCGCCACCGCGTCCCCGCGGCCGGCCTCGACGTGGCGGTCGAGCGCGTTGTGACAGGTGTTCAGCTCGCCGTCGGGGAACCAGCGGTAGAACGGCGGCCGGTCGGAGTCGAGCACCCGCGAGGGCGGCCGGTGCCAGTCGATGGCCCGGGCCGCCTCCGCCCAGAAGCCTTCCGGATCAGTGCTGCTCCGCTGGTACGCGTTCAGGTACGGGCCCATCCGCTGATACTGCCGCCCGGCCGCCCGGTGCGGAAGGCCACCACGACCGCGGGCCGACGTCGAGCACCAGCGCCGGTACCAGCAGCGTCCGCACCACGAACGTGTCGAGCAGCACGCCGACCGCCACCGCGATCCCCAGCTGCATCATGAACACCAGCGGCAGCACGGCGAGCACCGAGAACGTCGCCGCGAGCACCAGTCCCGCGCTCGTGATCACGCCACCGGTCACCGCCAGCGCGTGGGGCACCCCGCGGGCGTGGCCGAGCCGCGCGGTCTCCTCCCGCGCCCGCGTCATCAGGAAGATCGTGTAGTCGACGCCGAGCGCCACCAGGAACAGGAAGCTGTTCAGCAGCAACGAGTTGTCGACCTGCGGGAACCCGATCAGGTGGAAGATCAGGGCCGACGCGCCGAGCGCGGCCCCGAACGACAGCACCACGCTGGCGAGCAGCAGCAGCGGCGCCACCACGGCCCGCAGCAGCACCACCAGCACCAGCAGCACGACAGCGAGGATCACCGGCAGCACCACCCGCAGGTCGCGGTTCATCGTGGTGTCGGCGTCGAGCCCTTCGGCGGCGGCTCCACCGACGAGTGCCGCCGGGTCCGCCGCGTGCACGGCCGCGCGCACGTCACCCACCGTCGCCCGGGCCCGCGCGCTGTCCGCGTCGGCGTCCAGAACCAGTGGGACCCGCACCAGAGCGCCGTTGTTCGACGGCTCCGGCCCGCCGACCTCCGCGACGCCGGCCACCCGTTCCACCGCTGCGGTCACCGCCGCCTGCCGGTCGGCACGGGTGTACACCTCGGTCGGGCTGCCCGAGCCGGCCGGGAAGTGCCGTCCCAGCTCCGCCATGCCGCGCACCGAGTCGGGCGTGGTCACGAACGAGGCGCTCAGCGGCAGTCCCGTCGACAGGGTCGCGACGCCCGCGGTCAGCGCGGCCAGGACCACGGCGGTGCCGACCCACCACGCCCGCGGCCGCCGCGCGACGACGGCCGCGACCCGCTCCCACCCGCCGGCCGACGCAGCGACGCCTCCGGCGCGGACCCCGCCCTCGGCGCCCGGCGCGCCCTCGGCACGCGCCTTCGGCACCGCGGGCCAGAACACCCACCGGCCGCACACCACGAGCACCGCCGGCAGCAGCGTGACCATCGCCAGCAGCGCCGACCCGATGCCGATCGCGGCCACCGGGCCGAGCCCGCGGGTCGAGTTCATGTCGGCGAGCAGCAGCGCGAGCAGCGCGAGGATCACCGTCGCACCGGACGCGGCGATCGCCGGCACGCTGCGGGCGAGCGCGTGCCGCATCGCCACGTGCCGGTCGGGCTCGTGCCGCAGCTCCTCGCGGTAGCGGGAGATCAGCAGCAGCGCGTAGTCGGTGCCGGCGCCGAACAGCAGCACGGTGAGGATGCTGGCGCTGGCGCCGTCGACCACGAGGCCGCCGTACTCCGCGCTGGCGGCGACCAGTGCCTGCGACAGCGCGATCGCCGCACCGACGCACGCCAGCGGCACGAGCAGCAGCAGCGGGCTGCGGTAGGTCACCAGCAGCACCAGCGCCACCACCCCGGCGGTCACCAGCAGCAGCACCGTGTCGAGCGAGTCGAACGCGGCCTCGAAGTCGGCCCCGATCGCCGGTCCGCCGGTGACCCAGACCGTCAGCCCGGCCGGGGCGCCCGTCACCTGCCCCCGTACCCGGTCGACGATCGGCCCGACGTTCTCCTCCGACGCCTGCTCGGCGGTGAGCGGCACCCGCACCAGGATCGCGGTGCTCTCCTCGACCGGCGGCGGCATCTGGCCGAGGTCGCCGAGCGCGGCCGCGTCGGCCCGCGCCTTCTCCCGGTCGGCGTCGGTGACGCCGGTGCCGCGCACGTACAGCAGCAGCAGGTACTCGGGTTCGTCGGCGGTGAACTCCCGCTCGGCGAGGTCGAGCGCCCGCGTCGACTCGGCGCTGGCCGGCAGCCAGTTCCGCGAGTCGTTCGTCTCGACGTCGCCGATCCGCCCCGCGACGACCGTCGCGAGCGCTACGACCACCAGCCAGCCGGCGACCACCAGCCACTTCGTGCGACGGCCCGACGGTATGGCCGCGATCCGTTCCCAGGACATGTCGTACCCCTCCTCTGTCGTCGCCGACAGAGTGGGGACCGGGGAGTGTCGCGCGCATCGGCGCGCGTGCGTGCGTTACGGGTACGTCAGGCTGCGTACGTCAGCCGAGGTGCTCCGCGGGAGCGGTGTTCAGCAGCCACGCCAGCGGACACTTGGTGACGACGTCGTACTCCCCGGACGCGCCGAGCCGGTGGAGGGTCACGGTCTGTGCCTTGTCGCGGTCGACCAGCCAGAAGCGTGGGATGCCCGCCTGCGCGTACTCACGCCGCTTCACCAGCTCGTCCATCGCCTCGGACCCCGGCGACACGATCTCCACCACCAGCAACAGGTCGGCGAGCGCGAGCCAGGTGCCGCGCGGCTGGGGCTTCGACCACAGGGTGAGGTCGGGGATCCGGCCACCGTCACCGTTCGGCCCGGGCACGCGGATGCCGACCGCCTGCAGGACCTGCTTCACAGGCCAACCGGCGGCGACAAGCCAAACCGTCAACGCGGTGGCGATCTCCGCATGCTCCGAGTCGGGCGGCGGCATGATGGAGACTCCCCCTCCGGAGCTCAGTTCGTACCGGTGGCCGTACGGATCAGAGGCCATCATCGCGGCCAGGTCGTCGAGCGTCACGATGGGCGGCAGGTGCCACCCCACAGTGTCCGCGGTCATACTCCCCATCCTACGGGCGGGGGATGTCGAGGCCGCTCTGGTACGCCAGCACCACCAGCTGCGCCCGGTCACGCGCGTGGAGCTTGACCAGCGCCCGGCCCACGTGGGTGCGCACGGTCGCCGGGCTCACGACCAGGGCGGCGGCGATCTCGTCGTTCGACAGGCCGGTCGCGACCCAGCCGACGATCTCGCGTTCCCGGTCGGTCAGGGCGGACAGGTCGGCGGTCACCGGGCGCGCGGTCGGCGCGGCCCCGCCGAAGGTCTCGATGACCCGCCGGGTGACCTTCGGCGACAGCAGCGCCTCGCCGGCCGCCACGACGCGGATGCCGCGCAGCAGCTCGGCCGGCTCGGCGTCCTTCGTGAGGAAACCGGCGGCGCCGCGGCGCAGCGCCTCGAACACGTACTCGTCGAGCTCGAACGTGGTCAGGATGACCACCCGGCAGGCCCGCAGCCCGGGGTCGGCGGTGATGCGGCCCAGCGCGTCGAGGCCGTCGAGGCCGGGCATGCGCACGTCCATGAGCGCCACGTCGGGCCTCGTCGCGCGGATGAGGTCGAGTGCGGCCGCGCCGTCGCCGGCCTCGCCCACCAGGTCGAGGTCGGGCTCCACCTCGATCATCGTGCGCAGGCCCATGCGCATGAGCGGCTGGTCGTCGACCAGCACCACGCGGATCATGTGCGCACCGGCAGCGACGCCCGCACCTCGAAGCCGCCTCCTTCGCGCGGGCCGGCGACGAACGTGCCGCCGACCGACCGGGCCCGCTCCCCCATGCTCGCGATCCCGGTGCCGGTGCCGGCGCCGTCGGCGCCCCGGCCGTCGTCGGTCACGGTGATCGCGACGGCGTCGGGTCCGTACGCGATTCGCACCCCGGCGTGACGCGCCTGAGCGTGCCGGACCACGTTCGCCAGCGCCTCCTGGACGATGCGGTAGCCGGCCAGGTCGACCGGTGCCGGCACCGTGCCGGGTGCACCGTCGACGTCGAGCCGCACGGCGAGCCCGTCGACGTCGGTGGCCGCGACCAGCCCGGGCACCGCGGACAGCCCGACGGGCTGCCCCGAGATCGTGCCGGTGAACGTCGCCAGGGTCGCGCGCAGCTCGTCGAGGGCCCCGTTGCTGGCCTGGCGGATCGCGCGCAGCGACCGTTCGAGCGGCTCGGGCGGCACCGGGCCGGGCTTGCCCAGCACGTGCAGCGCGGCGCCCGCGTTCATGCTGATGACTGCGAGGCTGTGACCGACCACGTCGTGCACCTCCTGCGCGATCCGCAGCCGCTCCTCGTAGCCCGCCTGCCGGCGCGCCTCGGCCAGCCCCCGGAGAACCCCTTCACGCCGGAGCCGCACGGTGGTACCGGCACCGACCGCCGCGACGATCCACAGCGTCGACCCGATGATCGCCGTGAGCGCGCCGTCGTCTTCGAACAGCACCGCCCACGTCACGTGGACCACCACCGACGCGAGCGCGGCGACCCTGGTGTACCGGTACCCGCGCCAGGCCGCCACGGAGTACAGCGCGACGCCGCTGAACAGGAAGACGGGGCCGTACGGGTACCGCAGCTGGAGGAACACCATGGTGGTGACGAGCGCGACCGCCAGGGCGACCCCCGGCCACCTCCGTCGCACCACCAGCCCGGCCGACGCGACCGCGACCAACGCGTACGCCGTCGCGTCCATCGGGAGCACGCCGTCCTGGCCCTCGCCCGCCGGCGACGACGAGAGCGCGACGAGCACCCCGACGACGGCCGCGAAGACCGCGTCGGTCACGAGCGGACGCTCCCGCCACCACCGCATGCTGCCGCACTCTACGGACCCGCCGCCCCCGCCACATCCGCGTGGAGACGTACGTCCAGAGGTGTATGAGCCGGGTCACGGCAAGGACTGAACCGCGGAATCAGCCCTTACCGTGGGCGGGTGAGCTCTGTCCGCCGTGGTTTCCTGTTCGGCATTGCGGCATACCTGGGCTGGGGCTTCTTCCCGCTGTACTTCACGCTGCTGGAGCCGGCCGGCCCGAAGGAGATCCTCGCCCACCGCATCGTGTGGTCGGCCGTGTTCATGGCCGTGCTGCTGGCCGTGCTGCGCCGCTACCGGTTCCTGCGCGAGGTCGGCCGCCAGCCGAAGCGGCTGGCGGGCATCGCGCTCGCGGCGGTGCTCATCGGGGTCAACTGGTTCGGCTTCATCTACGGCGTGAGCACCCGGCAGGTCGTCGAGATCTCGCTGGGCTACTTCATCACGCCACTGGTGAGCGTGGTGCTCGGTGTGCTGGTGCTCCGCGAGCGGCTGCGCCGCACGCAGTGGGTGGCGGTCGGTATCGGCGGCGTGGCCGTGGTGGTGCAGGCGGTCGACCTCGGCCGGCTGCCCTGGCTGGCGCTGATGCTGGCGGGCAGCTTCGGCCTGTACGGGCTCATCAAGAAGCAGCTCGGGCTGCCGGCCGCCGAGGGCATGTTCCTCGAGTCGGCGACGCTGGTGCTGCCGGCCCTGGCCTACCTGGTGGTCCTGGGCCGGTCGGGCGACGCGACCGTCGGCACGACCTCCGTGGCGCACACGGTGCTGATCGTGCTGGCCGGGGTGATGACCGCGCTTCCGCTGATGAGCTTCGCCGAGGCCGCCAACCGCGTGCCGCTGACGGCGCTGGGCATCCTGCAGTACATCGCCCCGGTCATGCAGTTCGCCACCGGGGTGCTGATCTTCCACGAGCCGATGCCACCGGCCCGCCTCGCGGCGTTCGCCCTGGTCTGGCTCGCCCTGGTCGTGTTCACCTGGGACGGCCTGCGCCAGCGCCACACGCGCCGGGCCGCCGTGCGCGCGGCCGGATCAGCGCCCGCGGCGGCAGCCGCACAATCAGCGACTGCGCAGCGTCCGGACCAGAACCCACGCGAGGACGGCGAGCAGCAGCGCGCCGAGGCCGACGACGGCGGTCTTCCGGGCGGCGTCGGTGCTACCGGCGAGCCGGAACAGGTCGACCGCCTCGGCCTCCTCGGCCGGCGCGGCGGCGGTGGCGACACCGGTGGGCTGGATCCCACTCTCGCCCGACGGTGACGGCGTCTCCGCCTGGCCCACCGTGGTGTCGCCGACGGGAGCCGTGGCCGCCGGCGCCTCGCCCTCGCCCAGCTTGCCGGCGAGGCAGTCGGCGAACTGGCCGAGCAGCTTGCCGCTGACGTCGGAGATCATGCCGCGGCCGAACTGGGCCGGCTTGCCGGTGACCGTGAGGTCGGTGACGACGTCGACGACGGTCTCGTCGCCCTGGCCGCTCAGCTGCGCGGTGATCGTGGCACCGGCGGTGCCGGCCGAGCGGGTGTCGCGCCCGCTGGCCTCCACGACCACGCGGTGGGCCGCCTCGTCACGCTCGACGAAGCGGCCCTTGCCGCTGTAGGTCAGGCCGATCGGCCCGAGCTTCACCTTGACGGTGCCGGTGAACTCGTCGCCCTCGACCCCGGTGAGCGTGGCGCCCGGCATGCACGGCGCGATCCGGGGCAGGTCGAGGAGCACCTCCCACGCCTTGTCGACGGGGACGGGCACCGTGAAGGTGTGCTCGAGCTTCATCGTCGAAGTCCTCTCCTACCGGAGTTTCAGCCCAGTGCGGAGAGCACCGCGCGTTCGGTCAACACCTTAGCGAGATGGGAACGGTACTCGCGGGAGGCGTTCAGATCATCGCTGGGCTCGGTGCCCTCCGCGGCGTGTGCCGCGGCGGTCTTCACCGCGTCGCGGTCGGCGCCGGCGAGGGCCGACTCGACCGCCTGGGCCCGCACCGGCTTCGGTCCCATGTTGGTGAGCGCGACCCGCGCCTCCGCGATGTTCCCGTTGTCGCGGCGCACGAGCGCCGCGACCCCGATGAGCGCCCAGCTCTGCGCCATCCGGTTGAACTTCTCGTAGTGGCTCGACCATCCGGTCCGCTTCGGCACCCGCACCGCGACGAGCACCTCGCCCGGTTCGAGCGCGGACGTCAGGAAGTCGACGAAGAAGTCCTCGCTCCCGATGGAGCGCCGGCCGTTGGGACCGGCCACCTCGAACGTCGCGCCGAGGGCGACCGCCACAGCCGGCAGGTCGCCGGCCGGGTCGGCGTGCGCCAGCGCGCCACCGAACGTGCCGCGGTGGCGCACCTGCCGGTCGGCCACCGTTCCCGTGGCCTGCGCCAGCAGCGGCGCGTGCTCGGCGACCAGCGGGTCGCGGAGCACGGCGGCGTGCGTGGTCATCGCGCCGATGACCAGGTCGTCGCCGTCCTCACGGACGCCGCGCAGCTCGGCGATGCCGCCGAGGTCGACCACGGTGGTCGGTGCGGCGAGACGCAGCCGCAGCAGCGGGAGCAGGCTCTGGCCGCCGGCCAGCACCTTGGCGTCCTCGTCCTGCGCGAGCGCCGCGACGGCCTCGTCCACACTGGACGGACGCGTGTACTCGAACGACGCCGGGATCACCGCGCACCTCCGTTGGAGTTGATGGCCCGCCACACCCGCTCGGGCGTGCACGGCATGGCGACGTCGTTGACCCCGAACGGGCGCAGCGCGTCGACGACCGCGTTGACCACGGCGGGCGTCGACGCGATCGTGCCCGCCTCACCGACGCCCTTGGTGCCCAGCGGATGGTCGGGCGCCGGGGTCTCGGTGCGGTCGGTGGTGAAGTCGGGCAGGTCGGCCGCGCTCGGCAGCGTGTAGTCGACGAACGTGCCGGTGAGCAGGTTGCCGTCGGCGTCGTACACGGCCTCCTCGAACAGCGCCTGCGCGACGCCCTGCGCCAGTCCCCCGTGCACCTGACCCTCGACGATCAGCGGGTTGACCACCTTGCCGATGTCGTCGACGGCCACGTATTTGCGGATGGCGACCCGGCCGGTCTGCGTGTCGACCTCCACCGCGCACAGGTGGGTGCCGTGCGGGAAGGAGAAGTTCACCGGGTCGTAGGTGGCGTCGGCGTCCAGCGACGCCTCGAACCCGTCGGGCAGGTCGTGCGCGGCGAAGACAGCGAGCGCGATCTCCTGGATGCTCTTGCCGTCGCCCGGCTGGCCCTTGACGCGGAACGACCCGCCGCTGAACTCGAGGTCGTTCGGGTCGCACTCGAGCATGTGCGCCGCGACCGGCTTCGCCTTGTCGACGACCTTCTGGCAGGCGTTGTACAGCGCGATGCCGCCGACGGCCAGCGACCGGCTGCCGTAGGTGTCCAGGCCCTTGTGCGAGGTGCGGGTGTCGCCGTGCAGCACCTCGACGTCGTCGAACGGCACACCGAGGGAGTCGGCGACGATCTGGCTCCACGCGGTCTCGTGGCCCTGGCCGTGCGGCGAGCTGCCGGTCACCACCTCGACCTTGCCGGTGGGCAGCATCCGCACCGACGCGGTCTCCCAGCCGCCGGCGCCGTAGCGCAGGCTGCCGAGCACGCGCGACGGCGCGAGCCCGCACATCTCGGTGTACGTGGACGTGCCGATGCCGAGCTGTACCGGGTCGTTGCGGTCCCGGCGCTCCTGCTGTTCGCGCCGCAGGTCGTCGTAGCCCAGCAGGTTCAGCGCCTTCTCGGTGGCGGCCTCGTAGTTGCCGGAGTCGTAGGTGAGCCCGCAGACCGTGGTGTACGGGAACTCCTCGTGCCCGATCCAGTTGCGGCGGCGCACCTCGATCGGGTCGAGGTTCAGCTCGACCGCCAGCTCGTCCATGATGCGCTCGATCGCGTAGGTCGCCTCGGGCCGGCCGGCGCCGCGGTACGCGTCGGTGAACGTGGTGTTGGTGAACACGCCGACGCATTCGAAGCGGTAGGCGGGGACCTTGTAGATCGCGTTGTACATGAACGCGCCGAGGATCGGGACACCCGGCGTCACGAGGCCGAGGTAGGCGCCCATGTTGGCGAGCAGCTTGACGTGCAGCGCCTTGAGCCGGCCCTCGCGGTCGGCGGCGATCTCGATGTCCTGGATGACGTCGCGGCCGTGGTGGGCGGTGAGGAGGCTGTCGGAGCGCGACTCGGTGTACTTCGCCGGCTTGCCGAGCTTCTTCGCCACCATGAAGGCGATGAGCTCCTCGGGCGTCACCTGGAGCTTGCCGCCGAACCCGCCGCCGACGTCGGGCGCGACCACGCGCACCTTGTGCTCCGGCGTCGCGGTGATCAGCGCGACCATCAGCTTCAGGATGTGCGGGATCTGCGTCGCCGACCAGATCGTGTACTGGTCGGCGGTCGGGTCGACGACGACGCTGCGCGGCTCCATGAACGCGGGGATCAGCCGCTGCTGCCGGTAGCGCCGCTTGATGACGACCTCGGCGCCCTCGATCGCCGGTGCGACCGCATCGCCGGTGCCCGCCTCGGCGGAGTCGAACACCCACGTGTACGAGGCGTTCGTGCCCTTGTCGGCGTGCACGAGGTCGGCGCCCTCGGCGATCGCCGCCTCCATGTCCATGATCGCCGGCAGCGGCTCGTAGTCGACCTCGATGGCCGCGAGCGCGTCGACGGCGGCCGCCCGGGACCGGGCCGCGACGACCGCGACGGCTTCGCCGACGTGGCGCACCGTGTCGACGGCCAGCGGGTGGTGGTCGGGGTGGACCATGTCCTCGGTGACGGGCCAGGCGCACGGCAGGCCGGGCTGTTCGAGGTCGCGGCCGCTGTACGCGGCGATGACGCCCGGCTCGCGCAGCGCGGCGGAGACGTCGATCGAGGTGATGCGGGCGTGCGCGAATGGGCTGCGCAGGATCGCCAGGTGCACCATCCCCGGCAGCACCACGTTCTCGGTCCACGTGGTGCGGCCGGTGATGAGGCGGGCGTCCTCTTTGCGCGCCCGCGGAGTTCCCACTTCGGTGATGGTCATTTTGCGTCTACCTCACGGAGCCGGGACCGGGACGACTTCTTCGGGTACGCCGCCCTTGGACGGCTCAGCCTTGGGGAGCCCGCCGTCGGGCAGGGCCGCCTCGGGGGCCTCCGGTGTCGACGGCGCGGGTTCGGCGGTCCGCATGGCCTCCGCCGCCGCGCGCACCGCGCGCACGATGTTCTGGTAGCCGGTGCACCGGCAGAGGTTGCCCTCCAGCCCCTCGCGGATCTCCGCGTCGGTGGGGTCCGGGTTCTCGGTGAGCAGGTCGACCGCGGCCATGATCATGCCCGGGGTGCAGAAGCCGCACTGCAACGCGTGCTTCTCGTGGAATGCCTTCTGCACCGGGTGCAGGGAGTTCTCGGGACCGGCGAGGCCCTCGATCGTGGTGACCTCGGAGCCGTCGGCCTGCACGGCGAGCACGGAGCAGCTCTTCACTCCGCACCGCTGGCCGTCGGCGTTGGTCATCAGGATCGTGCAGGCGCCGCAGTTGCTCGTGTCGCACCCGACCACGGTGCCGATCTTGCCGAGCTGGTCTCGAAGGTGATGGACGAGAAGCGTTCGTGGTTCCACGTCGTCGTCGTACCGGACTCCGTCGACGGTGACGCTGATCCGGGTCATGCTGCCTCCCGGGCGTAAGTGTTGTGTGTCCCCGTTCACACAATCTTGTTCAAGCAAAAGCCGCAAGGCTCTTGGCGTAACCGCCCGGAAATGTTCCGTAGCTTAGGGTCTCCTTACTCGACCGGTTCGTGGTGAATGCGACCGTCGAGTTCCGTGAGGCGGTTTCCGGACCCGCCCCACCGGGCGGCGATGATTTCGGCGGCGATGCTCACGGCCGTCTCCTCGGGCGTTCTCGCGCCGAGGTCGAGCCCGATCGGTGACGCGAGGCGCGCGAGCTCCGCGTCGGTGAGGCCGGCCTCGCGCAGGCGCTTGAGCCGGTCGTCGTGGGTGCGGCGGGACCCCATCGCGCCGACGTAGGCCAGCGGCAGCCGCAGCGCGGTCTCGAGCACCGGACCGTCGAACTTCGGGTCGTGGGTGAGCACGCACACCACCGTGCGCTCGTCGACCTGCCCGGCGTCGGCCTGCGCGGTCAGGTACCGGTGCGGCCAGTCGACGACCACCTCGTCGGCGTCGGGGAACCGCGACTTCGTCGCGAACACCGGACGCGCGTCGCAGACCGTCACGCGGTACCCGAGGAAGCCGCCGATCCGGGCCACGGCGGCGGCGAAGTCGATCGCGCCGAACACGATCATCCGGGGCGGCGGGGCGTAGCTGGCGACGAAGAACGTCAGCTCCTCGCCGCGGCGCTGGCCGTCGTAGCCGTAGTGGAGCTGGGCGCTGCGGCCGGTGGTGAGCAGGCCGCGCACGTCGTCGGCGACGGCGGCGTCGAGCCGCTCGCTGCCGAGGGTCCCGTCGACGCGGTCGGTCCAGACGACCAGCCGCCGGCCGCGCCGCCCGGCCGGGTCCTCGGCGGGCGCCTCGACGCACGTCGCGACGGCCACCGGCACGCGATCGCGGATCGCGGCCGCGACGTCGCCCAGCTGCGGGAACGTCGTCCGGTCGACCCGTTCGACGTAGACGTCGATGATGCCGCCGCAGGTGAGCCCGACCGCGAACGCGTCGTCGTCGCTGACCCCGAACCGTTGCAGCACCGGCGTCCCGCTGCCGACCACCTCCTGGGCCAGCTCGTACACGGCGCCCTCGACGCAGCCGCCGCTGACGCTGCCGACCGCCGACCCGTCGGGTCCGACGAGCATCGCCGCACCGGCCGGGCGCGGCGCCGAACGCCACGTGCCCACGACCGTGCCCATCCCCACCGGGTCCCCCGCGGACCACCACCGGTGCAGGTCCGTCAGCACGTCACGCACGCGCGATCACCTCCGCCAACTCTTCCAGGGCGCCGAGGCTGTGCCCGGCCACGAAGTCGTCGCAGTACGGCAGCGCGGCCGCCATGCCTCCGGCGAGCGGAGCGTAGCCGTCCTTGCCACGGTGCGGGTTCACCCACACCAGCCGGTACGCCAGCCGGTTCAGCCGCTCCATCTGCTGCTCCAGGTGTGCCGGGTCGCCGCGCTCCCAGCCGTCGCTGCACACCACCACGACCGCTCCGCGCGCCGTACCGCGCTGCCCCCACCGGTCCAGGAAGGCTTTCAACGAATCGGCGAGCCGGGTGCCGCCGTGCCAGTCGGGAATCACGGCCGCGGCGGCGGCCTGCGCCGCGTCGGGGTCGCGGTGGCGCAGTGCCCGGGTGACGCGCGTGAGCCGCGTGCCCAGCGTGAAGACCTCGGTGCCGGTGGGTCTGCGGCGCACGGCCGCGTGGGCGAAGCGCATCAGCGCGTCGGCGTACGGGGTCATCGATCCGGACACGTCCAACAGCAGCACCAGCCGCCGCGGACGCCGCAGCCGGCCGCGGCGCCGCAGCGCGGTGGGCTCGCCGCCGCTGCGGATCATCGCGCGGACCGTGCCGCGCGGGTCGATCTCGCCCCGCGACGCGGGCCGGCGCCGGCGGCTGCGCCGCGTGGCGGTGCCGGGCGCCAGCAGAGCCAGCAGCCGGCGGACCTCGGCCCGTTCGCGGGCGGTGAGCGCGGTGACGTCGCGGGTGCGGAGAATCTCGACGCGGCTGGTCGAGACGCCGACGACCTCGTCGTCCTGGCCCTGCTCCTCCGACGACGGTGTTCCACCGACGAACGGCGCGGCCATGCTCGGCAGCCGCGGGGTGGTCGGCATCGGCTGATGCCTGCGCTTCGGGCCGAAGTACGACGCGAAGACGCGGTCGTAGACGGGCAGGTCGTCGGGTTCGGCGCAGAGCGTGAGCCGGCCGGCCCAGTACAGGTCGTCGAGGCCGAGCGTGTCGACGGCGTCGAGCATCGCCTGCACCCGGTGCGCGTCGGCGGGGACGCCGGCCTCGCGCACCGCCCGGGCGAACCCCACCAGCGACGCGACGGTCACAGGACCTCCCGGACCCGCTCGATGTCCTCGCGGTACTTGAGCACCGCGCCGAGCGTGGCGGTGGCGGTCTCGGTGGTGAGGTCGGCGACGCCGAGCGTGTCGAGGGCGGCGGCCCAGTCGAGCGACTCGGCGACGCCGGGCGGCTTGATGAGGTCGAGGTCGCGCATGCGCTTCGCGGCGGTGGCGACCTGGGCGGCGAGCCGCTCGGTGACGCCGGGCAGCCGTGTTCTGAGGATGCTGACCTCGCGTTCGACGCTCGGATGCTCGACCCAGTGGTAGAGGCAGCGCCGCTTGAGGGCGTCGTGCACCTCGCGGGTGCGGTTGCTGGTGAGGATCGTGAGCGGCGGCGTCTCGGCCTTGATCTGGCCCAGTTCCGGAATGGTCACGGCCGCGTCGGCGAGCACCTCCAGCAGGAACGCCTCGAACTCGTCGTCGGCCCGGTCGACCTCGTCGACGAGCAGCACGCTGGGGCTGTGCTCGAGGGCCTGCAGCAGCGGCCGGGCGATGAGGAACCGCCGGTCGTAGAGGTCCGCCTCGTTTCCTTCGGTGGCTCTCAGGTGCAGGATCTGGCGCGGAAAGTCCCAGTCGTAGAGGGCCTGGGTCGCGTCGAGGCCCTCGTAGCACTGCAGCCGCACGAACCGCGCGCCGGTCGCCTGTGCCATCGCCTGAGCGAACGCGGTCTTGCCGACGCCGGCGTCGCCTTCGAGAAAGAGCGGGCGGCGCAGTCGCAGGGCGAGGAAGCCGGCCATGGCCAGGCCGTCGTCGGCCAGGTATCCGGTGGACGCGAGGAGCGCCGCCAACTCGCCCGGTGACGCCGGCTCCTGGTTTCCTGCTGCGTCCATGGGGCCTACTATGCGCCGACCTCGGCCAACCGGCCAGATCTTGGTCCGGGTTGCGGACTTTTCACCTTTTAACGGCGAAAGCGTCTTAGCCTCGCACTCATGTCTTTAAAGCGCGTTCCGGCTTTTCTCCTCGTTTCGGCCGCGGCGGCGGTCGGCCTGCTCGCCGGCGCCACGTCGGTCGCCTCCGCCGCCGGCTCCGGCGACCGCCTGACCCACACCCAGGCCGTCAAGCAGCTGGACGCCGCCGGCATAAGCTGGGACGCCAGCGGCGACTGCACCGACCGTGACCGTCCGGCGTGCACGTCGTTCAGCGGTATCCGCCAGTCCACGATCGACGGGATCCGCACCCTGCGCAAGGCGAGCGGCTGTCCGCTCGTGGTGACCGGCGGCACCGAGACCGGGCACGCCAGCGGCACCTACAGCCACTGGAACGGCTGGAAGATCGACATCCGCCGCACGGCGTGCGTGGACGCGTACGTGGGGAAGTGGTTCACGCTGGTCGGCAAGGTCGAGGGCTGGGGCACGCAGTACAAGGCGAAGTCCGGCAACCTGTACACGAACGAGGGCCACCACTGGGACATCCTCTTCTACTCGTGCGGCTGCCGCTCCTGATCTTCCGCGATCTTGGACACTTCTACATCGAAATCGATGCACAGGTGTCCAAGATCGCGGTGGTCAGGCCTTGGGGACGTGGCGGCGGTAGGTGCTGACGGTGGGATCGTCGGCGTACCAGAAGCGCCAGGGCACATCGTGCGCCCCGGTGACCCCGACCCGGGGGCCGGCCAGGATCTCGGCGACCGGATGCGCCCCCTCCGGCTGCGCCCCCACCGATTGGGGCCGGGCGGTGGTCCGCACGCGGCGTAGCCGTACGGCCGAGCCCACGGCGAGCAGGTCGACGCCGTTGTGCTCGCCCGTGACGCCGAGTGCCGCGCACAACCGGGCCGGCCCGCGGGCGAGGTCGGCGTCGCGGCGGGCGGCGGGGCGGCGGTCCCTCGCGGTGGCGAGGCCGCGGACGACCTCGCCGGCGCGGAGGAGGACCGCGGAGGCTTCGCCGTCGGGCCCGCAGACGACGTTCATGCACCAGTGCATGCCGTACGTGAAGTACACGTACGCGAACCCGGCCGGCCCGAACATCACGGCGTTGCGCGGTGTGCGTCCCCGGAAGGCGTGCGACGCCGCGTCGCGGGTCCCGGCGTAGGCCTCGACCTCGGTGATGCGGACCGTGACCCCGCCGGCGGACACCGTGCACCCGAGCAGGCCGCGCGCCGCCTCCTCGGGTGGCCCGCTCAACAGGCGCCGCAGGCTGAGCTTCGGCAGGCCCAATCTCGACAGACTCAGCGCGGGACCACGTTCTCGTCGGCCCATTCGCGCCAGTGGTCGATGCGGCCGGCCGCGGTGGCGAGCTGGTCGGACACCGGCCCGGGACCCGTGGAGCCCGGCGTGATCCGGGCCGCCAGCGCACCGGCGACCGAGAGCACGCCCCGCACCTCGGGCGTGAGGTGCGGGCTCACCGAGGCGAGGTCGTCGTCGGTGACCTCGTCGAGGGCGCAGTCGCGGGCGGTGCAGATCACCACGAGCTTGCCGGTGATCTCGTGTGCCTCGCGGAACGGCACACCGCGGCGGACCAGCCACTCGGCGACCTCGGTCGCCAGCGTGTAGCCGCGCGGGGCGTCGGCGGCCATCCGCTCCTCGTGGACGGTCATCGTGGCGATCATGCCGGTCATGGCGGGCAGCACCAGCTCGAGCGTGTCGACCGCGTCGAAGACCGGCTCCTTGTCCTCCTGCAGGTCGCGGTCGTAGGCGAGCGGCAGGCCCTTGAGCATCGCGAGCGTGCCGGCGACGTGGCCGATCAGCCGGCCGGACTTGCCGCGGGCGAGCTCGGCGATGTCGGGGTTCTTCTTCTGCGGCATGATCGACGACCCGGTGGCGAACGCGTCGTCGAGCTCGACCCAGCCGAACTGCGGGGTGGTCCAGATGACCACCTCCTCGCCGAGCCGGCTGAGGTGCACCCCGACGAGCGCGGCCACGAACAGGAACTCGGCGGCGAAGTCGCGGTCGGCGACGGCGTCGATGGAGTTGGCCGCCGGCAGGTCGAAGCCGAGCTCCTTGGCGACCTGCGCCGGGTCGAGCGGCAGCGAGCTGCCGGCGAGCGCGCCGGCGCCCAGCGGCGACACGGCGGCGCGCTTGTCCCAGTCGCGCAGGCGGTCGAGGTCGCGCAGCAGGGCCTGCACGTGGGCGAGCAGCTGGTGCCCGAACGAGATCGGCTGGGCCGGCTGCAGGTGGGTGAACCCGGGCGCCGGCGTGTCGATGTGCCGGCCGGCCTGGTCGGCCAGGGCGGCCGCCAGCTCGGCCAGCCGCCCGGCCAGGCCGCGCACCCGCTCGCGCAGGTACAGCCGCAGGTCGGTGGCGATCTGGTCGTTGCGCGACCGGCCCGCCCGCAGCTTGCCGCCGAGGCTGCCGAGGCGCTCCAGCAGACCCCGTTCGAGCGCGGTGTGCACGTCTTCGTCGTCGATGGTCGGCTTGAACTCGCCGGTGGCGCAGGCGGTCTCGAGGTCGTCGAGCGCGGCGAGGATGCGGCCGAGCTCGTCGGCGTCGAGGAGGCCGGCGCGGGCCAGGACGCGGGCGTGCGCGCGGGACGCGGCGAGGTCGTACGGGGCGAGCCGCCAGTCGAACTGGACACTGACGGACAGCCGGGCCAGGGCCTCGGCGGGCCCGCCGGCGAACCGCCCGCCCCACAGCCTCGTGGCACCATCGGTCTGCTGGGTCACGGGTGCGATCCTTTCACGCGCCTACTCGGCGATCTCATAGGCGTCGGACGACCACGCGGTGAAGCGCGCCGCGAGGTCGGCCCCGCGGACCCCTTCGCCGGCCACGAGCAGGATCGTGTCGTCGCCGGCGATGGTGCCGAGGATGTCGGGCAGGCCGGCCCGGTCGATCGCGCTCGCCAGGAACTGGGCGGCACCCGGCGGGGTGCGCAGCACCACCAGGTTGCCGCTGGCGTCGGCGCCGGTGAGCAGCTCGCGCAGCAGCCGGATGAGCCGCGCGGGCGGCTCCTCGCTCGGCCGCAGCGGCCGGTCGTTGTCGGGCGGGATCACGTAGGCGCCGCGCACCTTGACCGCGTGCAGCTCCTCCAGGTCGCGCGACAGCGTCGCCTGGGTGACGCTCATGCCGTCGATGCGCAGGTGATCGGCGAGCTCGGCCTGCGACGTGACGAGCCGGAGCCGGATCAGCTCCTCGATCTTGGAGTGGCGGGCCGCCTTCGTGTGGCTCATGGCGCACCGATCGGTGTCTGCAGCAGGGTCTGCAGCAGCGCCTTCTGGACGTGCAGCCGGTTCTCCGCCTGGTCCCACACCGCGCTCGACGGCCCGTCGAGCACGTCGTCGGTGATCTCCTCGCCGCGGTGCGCGGGCAGGCAGTGCAGCACGACCGCGCCCTCGGCGGCGCCGTCGAGCAGCTCGGCGTTCACCTGGTAGGGCAGGAACGGGGTGATGCGGTCGAGCCCGTCGGACTCCTGGCCCATCGAGGTCCAGGTGTCGGTGGCGACGACGTCGGCGCCGGCCACCGCCGCGATCGGGTTCTCGCCGGCGTCGACCGAGCCCCCGGTGGTCGCGGCGATCGCGGCCGCCTTCGCCAGGACGTCGGGGTCGGGGACGAAGCCGGGCGGACCCGCGACCCGTACGTGCATCCCGGCGGTGGCGCCGCCCAGCAGGTACGAGTGGGCCATGTTGTTCGCCGAGTCGCCGAGGAACGCGAGCGTGCGCCCCTTCGTGTCGCCGAAGCGCTCCCGCACGGTGAGCAGGTCGGCCAGCAGCTGGCACGGGTGGAACCCGTCGGTGAGCGCGTTGACCACCGGCACGGTGGCGCCGCCGGCCACCTCACCGATGCGCGCGTCGGTGGTCGTCCGCATGACGATCGCGGACACGTACCGCGACAGCACGCGCGCCGCGTCGCCGAGCGTCTCGCCGCGGCCGAAGTGTGTGCTCTGCGCGTCGATGATGAGCGGATGCCCGCCGAGCTCGGCGATGCCGGTCTCGAACGACACCCGGGTGCGCAGCGACGACTTCTCGAAGATGACCGCGACCGCCTTCGGCCCGGCCAGCGGCCGGAACCCGGTGCGGTCGGCCTTCATCGCGGCGGCGAGGTCGAGCACCGCGGCCTGCTCGGCCGGGCTCAGGTCGTCGTCACGCAGAAAGTGGACCGTCATGAGAGCGCCTCCCCCAGAACCGTGTCCAGCGCGGCTACGAACGCGTCGGCCTGCTCGTCGGTGAGCACGTACGGCGGGGCGATCCGCAGCACGTCGGGCTGCACGGCCTGGGCGAGGAACCCGACGTCCTTGAGCTTGGCCGCGAGGTCGGCCGACACCGGTGCGGTGAGCACGATGCCGAGCAGCAGCCCGGCCCCGCGCACGTGCGAGACCGCCGGCGATCCGAGACCCTCGATGCCGCGCCGCAGCCGCTCGCCGAGCCGCTTCACGCGGTCGAGCAGGCCCTCGCTCTCGATGGTGTCGAGCACCGCGAGGCCGGCCGCGCAGCAGACCGGGTTGCCGCCGAACGTGGTGGCGTGCATGCCCGGCTGCAGCAGCGTCGCGGCGTCGCCGAACGCCAGCAGCGCACCGAGCGGCAGCCCGCCCCCCAGGCCCTTGGCGAGCGTGATCGCGTCGGGCTCCACCCCTTCGGTCTGGCAGGCGAACCAGTGCCCGGTGCGGCCGATGCCGGTCTGCACCTCGTCGAGCACCAGCAGGGCCCCGTGCCGCGCGGTGATCTCGCGCGCCGCGCTGAGGTAGCCGGGCGGCGGGACCACCACGCCGTTCTCGCCCTGGATCGGTTCCAGCAGCACCATCGCCGTGCTGTCGTCGACCGCGTCGGCCAACGCCTCGACATCGCCGTAGGGGACGTGCTCCACGTCACCGGGCAGCGGCTTGAACGGCTCCTGCTTCGCCGGCTGACCGGTGAGCGCCAGCGCGCCCATCGTGCGTCCGTGGAACCCGCCCTCGGCCGCGACCACCCGGGTACGACCGGTGCGGCGCGACAGCTTGAACGCCGCCTCGTTCGCCTCCGCGCCGGAGTTGGAGAAGAACACGCGCCCGGGACGCCCGGCGAGCGCCAGCAGCCGCTCGGCCAGCTCGACCGCGCGCGGGTGCGCGTACAGGTTCGACACGTGCCCGAGCGTCGCGATCTGCTCCGACACCGCGGCCACCACGGCCGCGTGGGCGTGGCCGAGCGCGTTCACCGCGACGCCGCCGATGAAGTCCACATAGGACTTCCCGTCCTCGGCGGTGAGCACGGCCCCGTCGCCTTTCACGAGCGCGAGCGCCGGCGCGCCGTATGTGTTCATGACCGCGTTCGGCCACCGTTCGGTAAGACTCATGGGGTCACCATCGTTCCGAAGCCCTCCGAGGTGAAGATCTCCAACAGGATCGAGTGCGGCACCCGGCCGTCGACGACGTGCGCGGCGGGCACACCGCCCAGCACCGCGCGGTGGCACGCCTCCATTTTGGGCGCCATGCCGGCGTCGAGGGTGGGCAGCAGCGCCTTCAGCTCCTCGGCGGTGAGGTTCGTGACGAGGCTGGCCGGGTCGGGGTAGTTGGCGTACAGGCCCTCGACGTCGGTGAGCACGATCAGCTTGCGCGCGTTGAGCGCCACGGCCAGCGCGCCGGCGGCCGTGTCGGCGTTGACGTTGTGCACCACCCCGTCGGCGTCGGGCGCCACGGTGGCGATCACCGGGATGCGCCCGGCCGCGATGAGGTCGGTGACCGCGTCGGGGTTCACGTGCGCGACGTCGCCGACCTGGCCGATGTCGACCGGTTCCCCGTCGACCATCGCGTGCCGGCGAACCGCGGTGAACAGCTGCGCGTCCTCACCCGACATGCCCACGGCGAACGGACCGTGCTCGTTGATGAGCCCGACCAGCTGCCGGCCGACCTGGCCGACGAGCACCATGCGCACCACGTCGGCCGACTCGGGCGTGGTGACCCGCAGGCCGCCGCGGAACTCCGACTCCATCCCGAGCCGCGTGAGCATCGCCGAGATCTGCGGCCCGCCGCCGTGCACCACCACCGGATGGATGCCGACCGTGCGCAGGAACACCATGTCGGCGGCGAACGACCGCTGCAGCTCGGCGTCGATCATCGCGTTGCCGCCGTACTTGACGACCACCGTGCTGCCCGCGAACCGCGACAGCCACGGCAGCGCCTCGATGAGCGTGCTCGCCTTGCCCAGTGCGATCCCGAGGTCGCGGGCGCGGTTGTTCATCATGTGGAGTACGCCGAGTTCTCGTGTACGTAGGCCAATGACAGGTCGTTGGTGCGGATGGTCGCCCGCTCGCCGCCGGCGTGCAGATCGATGGTGACGTCGACCGCCCGGCCGGACAGGTCGACGGTGGACCGGTCGGCGCCGGCCGCGCCACCGACGCAGATCGGCACGCCGTTGATCGACACGTCGATCGCGTCGGGCTCGAAGGCCGCCGACGTCGTCCCGATCGCCGACAGGATGCGCCCCCAGTTGGGGTCGTTGCCGAAGAACGCCGTCTTCACGAGGTTGCTGCGGGCCACCGCCCGGCCCACCTCGACCGCGTCGTCCTCGGACGCCGCGTTGACGACGGCGATCGCGATGTCCTTCGTGGACCCCTCGGCGTCGGCCTGCAACTGGCGCGCCAGGTCCTCACACGCGCCGGTGACCGCCTCCCCCAGCGTGTCGCGGTCGGGAGCCACCCCGCTGGCGCCACTGGCGAGCAGCAGCACGGTGTCGTTGGTGGACATGCAGCCGTCGGAGTCGAGCCGGTCGAACGTCACCCGGCACGCCGCGCGCACCACACTGTCCAATGTGGACGCGTCGACGACCGCGTCGGTGGTGAGCACCACCAGCATCGTGGCGAGCCCCGGCGCGAGCATGCCGGCGCCCTTCGCCATGCCGCCGACGGTGAACCCGGAGGCGTCGGTGACCGTGACCGTCTTCGGCCGGGTGTCGGTCGTCATGATGGCCTCGGCAGCGGCCGCACCGCCGCCGGGATCCGCCTTGTTCAGGGCGGACGTGACGCCCGGGAGAAGCTGCGGCATCGGCAGCCGCTCACCGATGAGACCGGTGGAGCACACGGCCACGTCGGCCGCCCCGATGCCCATGGCCGCCGCCGCGTGTTCGGCGGTGGCGTGCGTGTCCTGGAACCCGGCCGGCCCGGTGCACGCGTTGGCACCACCGGAGTTCAGCACGACCGCCCGCACCTGACCGTGCCGCAGCACCTCGCGGCTCCACACCACCGGCGCGGCCTGGACGCGGTTGCCGGTGAACACCCCGGCGGCATCGAAGCGGGGACCGTCGTTGAGCACCACGGCGACGTCGGGCCCACCGCTGGCCTTCAGGCCCGCCGCGACCCCGGCCGCCCGGAACCCCTTCGGCGACGTGGTCGTCACGGCGCGACCCCGTTCACCGGCAGGCCCGCGGTCTCGGGCAGCCCGAGCATCAGGTTGGCGCACTGCAGCGCCTGGCCCGCCGCGCCCTTCACGAGGTTGTCGGTGGCGCTGGTGACGATGATCCGTCCACTGTCGACGTCCACTGTGGACTGTATGAGGCACGTGTTGGCGCCGAGCGTCGCACCGGTGTGCGGCCATCGACCCTCCGGGAGCACGTGCACGAACGGCTCGTCGCGGTAGGCGTTCTCCAGGACGGCGCGGGCCGCACCCGCGTCACCGAGCGGCTTCGCCGTGACCGTGGCCAGGATGCCGCGCGGCATCGGCGCGAGCACCGGGGTGAACGACAGGCTGCGGGCGCCGGTGGCCTGCTTGATCTCCGCGACGTGCTGGTGCGCGCCGACCCGGTACGGCATGAGCGCGCCCATCACCTCGCTGGCGAGCAGGTGCGGCTTGAGGCCCTTGCCGGCGCCCGACGTGCCTGAGGCGGCGACGACCACCACGTCGTCGGGGTCGGCGACGCCCGCCGCGATCAGCGGCGCCAGCGCCAGCGTGATCGTGGTGGCGTAGCAGCCGGGACCGGCGACCCGCTCGGCCGCGGCGATCGCGTCGCGCCCGCCCGGCAGCTCCGGTAGCCCGTACGGCCAGGTGCCCGCGTGCGGACCGGAGTAGTACGCGCCCCACGCCACCGGGTCGGCGAGCCGGAAGTCGGCACCGAGGTCGACCACCTTGACGCCCGCCGGAAGCTTCGCCGCGACCGCCGCCGACTCGCCGTGCGGCAGCGCGAGGAACACCAGATCGGCCTCCGCCAGTGCCGCGGGATCGGTGGCGGTGAACCGGCGATCGGCGTATTGAATGAGATGCGGATGGACGTCGCCGACCGCGGCGCCCACGGAGCCCTGCCCGGTGACCGCGCCGACCTCCAGGTGGGGGTGCCCGGAGATCAGACGGAGCAGCTCACCGCCGGCATAGCCGCTGGCGCCGGCGACGCTCACCGTGAGGCCCATGAGCACTCCTCCCGAACGAATAGTTATGCAGAGGACAGTATCATCATGCGAAACACGCTGGCAACAACGTTCGCCCGTAGCGGACGGGCCTGACGCGGCCGGCGGGGGCGTGATCGGGTCTGTGCATGCGGATCCTCGTCATCGGTGGCACCCAGTTCATCGGCCGTCGCGTCGTCGAGCTCCTCGTCGGGCGCGGCGACGAGGTGCTGCTCGTGCACCGCGGCACCACCGAGCACGAGGAGACGCTGGGCACCCACCTGCACGTCGACCGGGCGGAGTTCGCGAGCGTCGCCGACCGGGTGCGGGCGTTCGCTCCCGACGCGGTGGTCGACGCGATCGCGATGACCGCCGCCGACGTCGAGGCCGTGCTGCCGCACCTGCCCGAGGTCCCGATCGTGCTGCTGTCCAGCATCGACGTGTCGCTCGCGTACGGGGCGCTGCTCGCGAAGGGACCGGCGCTGGTGCCCGTGCCGTTCGACGAGGAGGCGCCGGTGCGGGAGAACCGGTACCCGTACCGGTCCGCCAGCCGGCCCGGCGAGCGCGGCCACGACTACGACAAGCTCGACGTGGAGCCGCCCTACCTCGCCCGCGGCGCGGCCGTGCTGCGCCTCGGCATGGTGTACGGCCCCCGCGACCCGCAGCGCCGGGAGGAATTCGTGCTGCGACGGGTGCGCGCCGGCCGCCGCCGCATCCCGGTCGGCCCGGCGACGCTGCTGCTCCCCCGGGTGTACATCGACGACGCGGCGGCGTCGGTGCTCGCCGCGCTCGACCGGTTCGACCGGGCCGGCGGCGAGGTCTTCCACGTCACCGAGCGGGCGACGTACCCGATCGGCGCCTGGATGCGGCGGATCCTGGCGGTCGCCGGGCACGAGGCCGAGCTGGTGCGGGTCTCCGACGATCGTCTGCCCGACGACCTCGGCCTCACCTCGGGCGTCGAGCAGCATCTCCTCGCGAGCAGCGCCAAGGCGACCCGGGAGCTCGGCTGGCAGCCGTCCGACCTCGACACCGCGATCGAACGGTCGGTGCGGTGGCACCTCGACAACCCGCCCACCGGGTCCGACGACGACTTCAGCACCGACGAGGAGGCGCTCATGACGGCGTAGCGTCACGCACCAGCAGCGCCGCCTGCACGCGGTTGGCGCAGTCGAGCTTCGTGAGCACCCGGCTCACGTACGCCTTGATCGTGGCCTCGCTCATGTGCAGCCGCGCGCCGATCTCCGCGTTGGTGAGGCCCTCGGCGACGAGCGCCGCTATCTCCGCCTCGCGGCCGCTCAACGCACCCAGCCGTCGCGCCGCGGCGCGCTGCCGCTCGCTGCTGTCGGGCGTCACCAGGCCCATGAGCATCCGGGTGACCGGCGGCGACAGCCACGCGTCGCCGGCGTGCGCCGCCCGCACCGCGCCGATCAGCTCGTCGGGCGTGCAGTTCTTCAGCACGAACCCGGCCGCGCCGCCCCGCACCGCGCGCATCAGGTTCGGCTCCACGCCGAACGCGGTGAGCAGCACCACGCGCAGCCCGGGCAGCCGCCGCCGCAGCTCCTCCATGGCCGCGAGCCCGTCGAGCACCGGCATCCGGATGTCGAGCAGTGCCACGTCGGCCCGCTGCCGCACCGCGCCGTCGACGGCCGCGCGCCCGTCGGCGGCCTCGCCCACCACGGTGACCTCCGGCGCCGACTCGAGCACCGCCCGCACGCCCGCGCGGATCAGCGGTTCGTCGTCGGCGATCAGCACCCGGATCACGTGCGCACGCCCGTCACCATCGCCAGCAGCACCACGACGAGGATCGACACCGCGATCGCGCCGCCGAGGGTCACGGTGCGTCGGGTCGCGGGCCGCGCCGGTTCCAGATCCGGGGGGACCGTCGGGAGCATGGCCAGCACCGAGAACCCGTCCCCGGTACGGCCGTGCCGGAGCATGCCGTCGGCCGCCAGCACCCGCTCGTCGAGCCCGGCCAGCCCGAACCCGCCGGGGCCGCCCGCGGACCGGGCGCCGTCGACCGGGTTGGTGACCCGCACCAGCACCGAGTCGGGCTCCCAGGCCAGGCTGACCGTGACCGGCCGGCCCGGCGCGTGCTTCGCCGCGTTGGTGAGGCCCTCCTCGACCACCCGGTACGCCGCCTCCCCCGCCAGCGCACCGACCCGCCCCGGCACCCCCGACGACACCAGCGTCACCGGCACCCCGGCCGCCCGCTGACCCGCGACCAGCCCGTCGACCGCCTCGATTCCGGGTGCCGCGGAGCCCGGTACGGCCCCGCGCAGCGTCCCGACGAGGTCGTACAGCTCGTCGAGCGCGCCGCGGGCGGCACCGGCCAGCTGACCCACCGCCTGCCGGTGCCGGTCGGGCAGGTCGTCGGCCACCTCCAGCGCCGCCGCCTGTACCGACACCAGGCTCAACCGGTGACCGAGCGAGTCGTGCATGGCGCGGGCGATGCGCAGCCGCTCGTCGAGCCGCTCGCGGTCGGCCACCAGGTCGCGGCTCCACCGCAGGTGCCGCACCAGCCGCTCGTGCTGCGCCAGGTAGCGGCCGGCCAGCAGCGGCAGCACCGCGAACACCAGGTACGTGGTGACGGCGCTGACGACGGTCCGCACCACGGGTCCGTCCGCCGGCTGAAGAGCGACCTGACCGACCAGCCCGCCCACGACGGCGCCGACCACCACCGCGCCGCCGGACCGGCCGACCACCGCGCGACCCGCGCCGTACGCCGACCACGCGAGCAGCACGACCCCGACGCCCGACACCAGCGCGAGCCCGACCGCCACGACGAACGCCGCCGGCGCCAACCGCCGCCGCAGCAGCACCGCACCGACGACCGCCACCGCGTAGGCCACCGTCGCCCACCAGCCCGGCGACCGCGCCCCGGCGACCACGAGCGTGTCGGCCACCACGACGGCGGCGGGGACCCACGGCATGACCGCACGCTACCCCGCGGGTCCACCGACGTTCGTCTACGGGTTTCGTCGACTTTCGCCGGCGGCGCGACGGGGATCCCGGGCCCTAGCGTCGCCCACCGTGATCGATGTCGACGGAGTCACCAAACGCTTCGGCCGCACCACCGCGGTCGACGACCTGACGTTCACCGTGCGGCCCGGCCGCGTCACCGGGTTCCTCGGCCCGAACGGCGCCGGCAAGTCCACGACGATGCGGGTCGTGCTCGGCCTCGACCGGGCCACCGCCGGACGCGCCACGATCGACGGCCACGCCTACCGCGACCTGCCCGAGCCGCTGCGCCGGGTGGGCGCGCTGCTCGAGGCGGGGTCGGCACACGGTGGACGCAGCGCGTACCACCACCTGTGGTGGCTGGCGCGCAGCAACCGCATCGGGCGGTCGCGGGTCGCGGAGGTCCTCGGGCTGGTCGGGCTCGACGGCGTGGCCCGCAAGCGGGTGCGCGGCTTCTCCCTCGGCATGAAGCAGCGGCTGGGCATCGCGGCCGCGCTCCTCGGCGACCCTCCGGTGCTGCTGTTCGACGAACCGGTCAACGGGCTCGACCCGGAGGGCGTGCGGTGGATCCGCGGACTGCTGCGCGACCTCGCCGCCGAGGGCCGGACCGTGCTGGTGTCGAGCCATCTCATGGCGGAGATGGCGCTCACCGCCGACCACCTCGTGGTGATCGCGCGGGGACGCCTGCTCGCCGACGCGCCCCTCGACGAGGTGGTCGGCGACGCGCCGTCGCTGGAGGACGCGTTCATGCGGTTGGTGACCCGGTGATCGCCGCGGAGCTGATCAAGCTGCGGTCGCTGCGCGCCACGCCGGTGACGCTCGCGCTCGCGGTGGTGGTCTGCGCCGGTCTCGCCTATGTGCTCGGCCTGTCCGCGCACGGCATCATGAGCGAGGGGACCGAGCGCCAACGCGACTGGTACGACCCGGTCTTCTACACCTTCTACGCCGTCATGCTCGGCCAGTTCGGGCTGGTGGTGTTCGGCGTATTCGCGGCCGGCGGCGAGTACCCGTCCGGCACGATCCGCGCGTCGCTGCTGGCGATGCCGCGGCGGGGCCGCTTCTACGCGTCCAAGATCCTGGCGACCGGCCTGCTCGCCGCCCTCTCCGCCGCGGCCGCCGTTCCGGCGACCTACCTGGCGTCGAGGGCCGGCATGGGCGGCATGGGCAGCTACGGCGCGGGCCTGGACGCCCCCGGGATGCGGGCCGCGTTCGTCGGCGCATGCCTGTACCTGCCGCTGATGTGCCTGTTCGCGCTCGGGGTCGCCACGATGGTCCGCAGCTCGGCGATCGCCCTGGGGGTGCTGATGCCGGTGCTGTTCCTGGGCTCGCAGGGCCTGGGCAACGCCCCGAAGGTCGGCACGGTGCTCCAGTTCCTACCCGACCAGGCCGGCGCCACGATCTTCCACCTGGGCGGCCGCCCCACCGACCCCGACTACATGCGCGACTTCGGCCCCTGGACGGGCCTGGCGATCCTGGCGGCATGGACCGCCCTGTCCCTGCTCGGCGGCTACCTGACCCTCCGCCGCCGCGACGCCTGACCCGGCAGGCGCCCCGCCCGCGCCCCGCCCGCGCGGCGCTCGCCCCGCCCCGCCCCGTGCCGCCCGCCGCCCCGCCGCGCCCCGTGCCGCCCAGCCGCGCCGATCTTGCAGTTGTGGCCGCCCTTTCGTGGCGCTTTGGCCGCGTTTGGGGAGGGCCACAACTGCAAGATCGGCGCGCGGATCGGGCGCGGGCGGCACGCGGCGGGCGCGGCCAGGCCTGCGCGGGCGCGCAGGGCGGGCGGACGCGGGCGGGCGCGGGTTACGCGGGTTGCCGTTGCTTCGGGATCGCCGCCGGAGCTCGGCGGGCGCGTTCGCGGGTCAGGATCCACAGGGCGGCGACCCCGTCGCGCCAGGTGATTTTCTTGCCCTCCTCGCGGCTGCGGGCCGTGTAGCTGATCGACACCTCGTACGGGCGCACCCCGCGGCGCAGCAGCTTGCCGGTGACCTCGGCCTCCATGCCGAACCCACGCGAGCGCACCGCCAAGGACCGGTACCGCTCCACCGGCATCAGCTTGAAGCACGTCTCGAGGTCGCTGATGTAGCAGTTGAACAGCATGTTCGCGGCCGTGGTGACGGCGCGGTTGCCCATCACGTACCAGAACGAGAACGAGCTGTGCGAACCGAACTCCCGGTTGCCGTACACGACCTCGGCATCGCCGTCGAGGACGGGGCGTAGCAGCTTGGGAATGTCGGCCGGGTCGTACTCGAGGTCGGCGTCGAGGATCACCAGGTAGTCGCCGGTGGCGTGGCCGACCGCGGTGTCGATGGCGGCACCCTTGCCCCGGTTGCGCTCGTGCCGCACGGCCCGCAGCCGCGGGTCGTCGACGGCGGACACGATCTCCCAGGTGCCGTCCCCGCTGCCGTCGTCGACGACCACGAGCTCGATCTCGCACGGGTACCCGACGCGCAACGCGCGGTCGAGGGCCTCGGCCACCCGGGCCTGCTCGTTGTAGACCGGCATCAGGATCGACAGCTTCACGGGCGCTCCGCTCCGCGGGTCGTCGGGACGGTTGACTCGCTGCTTTCCCGCTGCCGCGGCACCTCGAAACGCGCCGGGCCGTCGTCAGGAACCGCCGGGCCGTCGTCAGGAACAGCCGGGCCGTCGTCAGTAACGGTGGCAGGAGGCGGAGACAGTGACGGCCGCAGGAAAGCCTCCACCGCCGTCACGGCCCAGCACGCCGCGCTCGCCGACGCAAGCACGAGCAACGGGACCATCGTCCGGTCGATCGAGGTCGGCAGGTGCCACGTCAGCCGGTGCGGCGAGATCAGGTACGTGAAGACCAGCGCTCCCCCGAACAGCACGAGCACCGCCCACAGCGGCCAGTCGGCGCCGATCCCGATCCGTGTACGGTACGGCCGCAGGAGAAGCGCGCCGACGACCGCCACCACCGCGGCGACGGCGACCAGCTTCCCGCCCGCCGACCACATCGCGTCGACCGTCTGGTCGAACCGGAAGCGCATCGTCGGGTGGACGGTCAACACCTGGACGATCCGCTCACCGCCGCCGTTCGCCAGCAGGTCGGACTCGGCGTGGAAGACGCGGCCGACCACGCTCCAGAGCACCCCGGCACCGACCGGGACCCACACCGGGGCGGCCCGCAGCGGCGCGCGCCACGTGCGCGCGGTCACCACGACGGCGACGATGCCGGCGGCGATGAGCCCTTCGTTCTTGGTCAGCGCGGCCACCGTGAGGAGCAGGACGGGCAGCGCCCGCGGACCGGAGCCCAGCAGGAGCAGCAGCCCACCGGCGACCGCGGCGGCCGTCCACAGGTGGTCGGTGTACCCGGCGGCGAGCACCAGCGGTGCGCCGGTCCACACGCCGAGCGCGACCGCCGACGCGGCGACCCGCGACGCCCACACCGGGCCGCCGGCGGTGGCCACGCGCACCGCGTACGCGAGCATCACGATCGCCGAGAGCGTCAGGGCCGTCGTCACGAACTGGGCGGAGAAGAAGTCGACGCCCCCGGTGGCCCAGCCGGTGGCGACCGACGCGGGCACCAGCGGCGGGTAGTCGGTGTGCGAGTAGCGGTAGACGACGTCGCCGAGGTGGTACCGCACGAACGCGGAGTCCTGGGTGAAGGCGCCCGCGCGCGTCCAGTAGATCGCGTGCGAGTCCCAGCTGATCGGCGACTGGAGCACGTCGATGGCGGGAGCCAGCAGCGGCACGGTGAAGAACGCGACGTCGACGGGACCGGCGTGCGGCGCCGAAGGACCCAGCTGCCGGCGATGCACCACAAAAGCCACGACAAACGAAGCCAGGGCAAGCGGCACCAGCCAGAACACCAGCCGCCCGCCCACCACGATCATGAGCACCGCCGACACCGCCGCGACCAGCCCCGCGGTGAGCGGCGCCAGCAGCGTGCCGAGCAGCACCCGGCCGGTCAGCGCGAACGCCAGCGGCCACCCGATCACCACGACCGTGGCCAGCGCGACGAGGACGGCGGTCACGGCACACGCTCCACGACCAGCCGCACCCCGTGCGGCCCGCTACCGTCCTCGATCACCGCGACCGTGAACTCCGCTGGCTCGGCCACGCGGACGCTGTTCATCGTCGCGAACTCGCTCAGCCAGATGTGCCAGAACGTGCCGAACTCCGACGGCGCCACGATGCGGATGCGACTACCGGCCGGAATGCGGTCAGCGAACTCCTCGCGGATCTGGTCGACGCGGTACCGGATGACCACCCGGTTGTCGGAGTTCCCGATGCTGACGTACTGCAGACCGTCCCTGGTCGCCTGGTACGCACCGCGCCGCACCCCGTACAGGAACATGCCCGCGCAGAGAACGATCAGAGCCGCTGCCACCAGCCGCACCCGGAGCGGCCGGGAGAAAGTCACGGCAGCCTCGACCTCCCCATGGCCAGATGTGGCATGGCGGGACTATACAGGCGACGTGAATCCCGCACGTAATCAGTCGCTCGCGGTGGTGTCGAGCACGCGGGCGAGCTGGGCCCGGTTGCGTACGCCGAGCCGCCGGTAGAGCCGGGTCAGGTTCGCCTCGACCGCCTTGATCGACAGGAACAGCGAGCGGGCGATCTCCCGGTTCGTCGATCCGGCCCGCACCAGCTCGACGATGCGCCGCTCGGTGTCGGACAGGCCGGCCGCCCGCGCGCCGTCGAGCCGCAGCAGCTCGGCCTCGGCGATCTCCAGCCACGGCGCGGCGCCGATCGCCTCGTAGCGGCGCACCGCCTCCGACAGCGCCACCCGGGCCGCCGCGCGCCGGTGCGCGCGCCGCTCCAGGACGCCGAGCGTGTGCCACGCCCGGGCCAGCTCCAACGGGTACGGGTGCTCGGTGCAGGCGTCGACGACACCGCGCAGGAACGTCACCCCGTCGCGGGCCTCCTTGGTCGCGGCGACCAGCACCGCCTCGGCCCGGTCGAGCCCGAGCAGCACCACGGTGCGGTCGAGGCGGTGGGCGCGGGCGCGCACGTCGGCGAGCACGTCGGCGGCTTCGTCGCGGGCACCGGCGGCCACCAGCGCCTCGACGAAGTCGGCGTGCCACAGGAGCACCGACGGGTCGGTGCGCGACAGCCGCTGCTCGAGGTCGTAGCACTGGCGCATCAGGTCGACGGCGGCCTGCGAGTCGCCGCGCATCTGGTGCACCTGGCCACCGATCGCGTAGGCGCCGCGCAGCCAGTCCTCGTCGCCGGCCGACAGCGACTCGGCGAGCGCCCGCTCGGCGAGGTCGGCCGCGGCGGCGACGCTGCCGCCGTACATCTCGGCGGTCGCGGCGGCGATGAGCGCGGGACCGGGGGTGGGCGCGACGTCGAGGTACAGCCGCAGGCACGCGTGGCCGGCGGCGACCGCGTCGGCGCACCGGCCGGCCCGGGCCAGGATGTTGGCCGCGTACAGCAGCACCCGCATCAGCTCGCGCACGGTGCCGGTGCGTTCGACGGCGTCGCGCAGCGCGTCGATGCGCCGTTCGGCGTCGGCGACCTGGCCTGCGAACAGCTGCCGCAGCGCCGCCATGTGCCGGGCGTCGACGGTCTCCTCCGACAGCGGCAGGTCGTGGGCCATGTCGCCGGCCCGCACCGCGAGCTCGTCGCCGGCGGGCCCGCCGAGCACCGTGCCCTGCCAGCTCACCACCTCGACGAGCCGCTCGGCGTCGCCGCACTGCTCGGCCGACTCCGCGGCCCGCTTCAGTTCGGACATCGCCGACTCGCGGTCGGCGTCGTACCAGGCCTTCTGCGCGCGGTAGAGGTGGACGTTCGCCAGCAGGTCGGGCTCGTCGACCGCGTCGCCGTAGGCGGCGTCGAGCAGCGGGCCGATGCCGCTCTGGTCCTGGCCGACGAGGTCGATGAGCAGCAGCCGGGCGTTGACCCGGGTGCGCCGGTCGGCGGCGTCGCGCAGCGCGGCCGACGCGTACCGGTGGGCCTCCTCCTCCGCGCCGGCGTGGTACGCGTACTGGGCCGCGTGCAGGCGGCGCACGGCGGCGACGTCGGGCGTCTCGCGCGGGGTGCGTTCGGCGGCCATCGCGGCGAGGTCGGCGGCCGCGTCGGGGGCGCCGCGGAGCTTGGCGGTGGCGGCCGCGTCGGTGAGCGTGCGGGCGAGGTCCTCGTCGGGCGCCGAGGAGGCGGCGGCGAGGTGCCGGGCCCGCTCGACCGGGTCGGCCACGACCTGCGCCAGCCGCCCGTGCGCCCACCGCAGCTCCTCGGTGCGGGCGTCGGCGTAGACCATCTCGCGCAGCAGCGGGTGGGTGAACCGCACCGCGCCGTCGAGGGCGGCCGTCACCACTCCCGCTTCGATCGCGTCGGCCAGGCCGTCGGGGTCGGCGCCGCTTCGTTCGATGAGATCACGGGACGGACGTGCGGCGGCCGCGGCGATGAGAAGCGGGGACCGGCCGGCGGTGGACAGCCGCGAGAGCCGCTCGGCGAGCAGGGCGCGCAGCCGGTCGGGCACGGGCAGCGGACCGGTGGGCGACACCTCGCCGCGCTCCTGCAACGTGCGTCCGAGCTCGACGGCGAACATCGGGTTGCCCCCGCTGGCCGTGTAGACCCGCTGGAGCCGGTGCCGGGGCACGCCGGCGCCGAACCGGTGCCGCAGGATGTCGGAGACGTCGGCCTGGGTGAGCGGCGGCACGCCCAGCTCGACGCACGGCGTCGGGCACAGGTCGGCCCGCGCCGGCGAGTCACCCTGCGCGACCCGTTCGGCGGCGACCACCTGGACCGGCACCGGCCCGAGCCGCCGCGCGACGAACCGCAGCACGCCGGCGCTCGGCTCGTCGATCCACTGGGTGTCGTCGAGCACGAGGAGCACGGGCCGCTCGGCGGCCAGCCCGCGCAGCAGTTCCAGCACGGCGAGCCGCACGGCCAGCTGGTCCTGCGGGGTGGCCGGCACGGCGCTGCGCAGCAGCGCGCCGTCGAGCGCGACCCGCAGGTGCGGCGGCAGCGGCGGCGGGGTCGGACCGTCGAGGACCCCGTCGAACAGGTCGACCAGCGCCAGGTAGGGCAGGTCGGCCTCGGCCTCGGCGGCCGCCGCCCGCAGGACGAGCGTCGGGCCGGAACCGGTTACCGGCGACGAGCCCGACGCGGGCGTTAAGGCATCTATGACCGTTGATTTACCGATGCCCGCCGGACCCCACAGCAGTACGCTGCGGCCCGCGGCGAGCTCGGCGCCGGCCTGCGCCAGAAGCTCACCGCGGCCGACGAGCGTCACCGGCCGGGAGGTAACCACGTGACGAGTCTGCCGAAGCCATGCCAATAATGCGACCGGGCAAATGGACCGGTTTCATACCTTGGCCTGCGCATCCGGGCTCACGAACGGGTGACTTTGCCCCGGTCGGTACCGGTCCGGTCCACACTGCTGCCCTTTGGGGCAGCGCCATGGGCTGAGATCAAGTTCACGCTCCGCGCAGGACCGCCCCGAACCGGGACGACGCGACGGCCACCGCGGCGTCACGCGCAGCGACCGCCTCCTCGACGGTCAGGGTGCGGTCGGAGGCCCGGAACGTGAGCTTGTAGGCCAGCGACTTGCGCCCGTCACCCACCTGCGCACCGGTGTAGACGTCGAACAGCCGCAGCGACTCCAGCAGCCCGCCGGCACCCTCCACGAGCGCCCGGCGCACCTCGTCGGCCGGCGTCGCCGCGTCGACGATCAACGCGACGTCGATGAGCGCCGGCGGGTACCCGGAGATCGTCGGGGTCACCGGCACACCCGGTAGCGGCAGCGCGTCGAGCACGATCTCCATGGCGCAGGTGCGCGGCGGCAGGTCGAGCGCCGCGCACACGGCCGGGTGCAGCTCACCCGCGTGCCCCACGACGACGTTCCTCAGCACCAGCTCGGCGCACCGTCCGGGGTGCCACGGCGCGTTGGTGCCCGCCCGCACCTCAACCGACGCACCGGACGCCTCAGCCACCCGCAGCGCCGCGTCGATCGCGTCGGCCCACGTGGCCGGGCGGCCCGCGCCCCACCAGCCGGCCGGCTCGAGGTCACCCGCGAAGACGGCGGCCACGTGCCACGGCTGCGCCGGCACGAACGTCTCGGCGGTCGCGAGGTCGGCCTCGTCGGGCCGGTGCGCGACCGGCAGCACCGGCGGCTCGCCGGTGGCCGCCGCCGGGTGGAACACCCGGCCGATCTCGAACAACGCGACGTCGCGGTTGCCCCGGCCGACGTTGCGGCGCAGCGTCACCAGCAGCGGCGGCAGCAGCGTCGTGCGCAGCGCCGGCTCCTCCTCGGAGATCGGGTTGCGCAGCCTCACGCTGGCCCGCCGCGGGTCGTCGTCGGGCAGGCCGAGCGCGTCGAGCGCCGCCTCGCCGACGAACGGGTAGCTGAGCACCTCGACCAGGCCCGACTCGGCCAGCGACCGGCCGACCGCGCGGCGCCGGCGCTGTGCGGCGGTGAGGCCGTTGCCGGGCGGCGCGACCGGGAGCAGGCTCTGTACCCGGTCGTAGCCGTCGATCCGGATGACCTCCTCGGCCAGGTCGGCCGGGTCGGTGAGGTCGGGCCGCCACGTCGGCGGCGTCACGACCAGCCGCGTCCCGTCCACCGCGACCGTGCACCCGATCTCCCGCAGAATGTCGGCGGCCCGGCCCTCGGCGTAGGAGATCCCGGCGACGCGGGCCGGGAGGTCGGCGTCGATCGTCACCGGCGGCACGGCGGGCTTCGTGTCGAGGTCGAGCACCTCGGCGCCGGCGGTTCCGCCGCCGTACTCGACGAGCAGCCGCACCGCCTTCCCGATCGCCGGCAGCGCCAGCTCCCGGTCGACGCCGCGCTCCCACCGCTTCGACGCCTCGCTGTGCAGCTTGTGCCGGCGGCAGGTGCGGGCGACCATCACCGGGTCCCAGTGCGCCGCCTCGAACAGCACGTCGACGGTGGTCGGCTGCACCTCGGAGGTCTCGCCACCCATCACCGCGGCGAGCGAGATCGGCCCGGAGTCGTCGCAGATCACCATGTCCTCGGCGTCGAGCGTGCGCGTCACGCCGTCGAGCGTGGTGACCTTCTCCCCCTTCACCGCGCGCCGCACGACGAGCGGGCCCTCGATGAGCGACAGGTCGAACGCGTGCATCGGCTGCCCGAACTCGAGCATCAGGTAGTTGGTGATGTCGACCGGCAGGTTGATCGACCGCACGCCGGCCGCGACCAGCCGCTTGCGCATCCACGCGGGGGTCGCCGCGGTCGGGTCGACGCCGCGCACGGCCCGCGCCGCGAACCGGTCGCAGCCCACCGGGTCCTCGACGGTCAGCGGGTAGGCCGGCTCGTCGGTCGCGCCCGGTGCCTCGACGGCGGCCGGGTCGCGGAACGCCAGCCCGAGCGAGTGCGACAGCTCCCGCGCCAGGCCGCGCACCGACAGGCAGTAGCCGCGGTCGGGCGTCACGTTCAGCTCGACGATCGTGTCGTCGAGCCCGACGAACGGACGCGCGTCGACACCGGGAACGACGCCCTCGTCCTCGGGCAGCTCGATGATGCCCTCGTGGTCGTCGCTGACCCCCAGCTCACGCCCGGAGCAGATCATGCCGTTGGAGATGTGGCCGTACGTCTTGCGGGCGCTGATCGCGAAGTCGCCCGGCAGCACCGCACCGGGCAGGGCGACGACCACCAGCAGGCCGGCCCGCACGTTCGGGGCGCCGCAGATGATGCCCTGCGGCTCCTCGCCGCCGACGTCGACCTGGCAGTAGTTGATCAGCTTCTTGAGACCGGGCACCTGCTGGGCGTCCAATACCCTTCCCACGACGAGAGGCCCGGTGACCGCGGACCCCAGCGACGTGATGCCCTCGACCTCCAGGCCGACGCGCACGAACGCGTTCTCCAGCCGCTCGGCGTCGAGGTCGGGCAGGTCGACGTACTCCTTGAGCCAGGAAACGGGAACCTTCATCGATCAGCCCTCCACACCGAATGCGCGGGAGAACCGCACGTCGCCCTCGACCATGTCGCGCATGTCGGTCGCCTCGTTGCGGAACATCAGCGTCCGCTCGATGCCCATGCCGAACGCGAACCCGCTGTACACGTCGGGGTCGACCCCGCACGCCCGCAGCACGCGTGGGTTGACCATGCCGCAGCCGCCCCACTCGATCCACCGCGGGCCGCCCTTGGCCTGCGGGAACCACAGGTCCATCTCGGCGCTCGGCTCGGTGAACGGGAAGTACGACGGGCGCAGCCGGGTGCGCGCCTGCGGGCCGAACATCGCGCGGGCCCAGTGGTCGAGCGTCCCCTTGAGGTGGCCCATGGTGATGCCCTTGTCGACGACGAGGCCCTCGACCTGGTGGAACACCGGGGTGTGGGTCGCGTCGAGCTCGTCGGTGCGGTACACCCGGCCCGGGCACACCACGTAGATCGGCGGCTTGCGGGTGAGCATCGTGCGGGCCTGCGCCGGCGACGTGTGCGTGCGCAGCACCAGCCCGGGCACGTCGACGAAGAACGTGTCCATCATCGTGCGCGACGGGTGGTCGGGCTCGATGTTGAGCGCGTCGAAGTTGTACCACTCGAGCTCGACCTCGGGACCCTCGGCGATCTCGTAGCCCATGCCGACGAACAGGTCGCCGATGTGCTCCATCAGCGTCGTGAGCGGGTGCCGCGCGCCGCGCGGGCGGCGGGCCACCGGCAACGTGACGTCGACGGCCTCCTCCCGCAGCACCCGCGTCTCGCGTTCGGCGACGAGCGCGGCGTGCCGCGCGTCGTAGGCGGCCTGGATCGCGGTGCGCGCCACGTTGACGCGCTTGCCCGCGTCGGCCTTGGCGGCGGGTGGCAGCGCGCCGATCTCGCGGCGGGCCAGCGCGACGGGCGCGCGGTCGCCGAGGTGCGCGGGGCGGGTCGCGAAGAGGGCGTCGAGGTCGGGTGCCGCACCGAAGGCCTTCTCGGCGCCGGCGACGGCGTCGTCGAGGGCGGCCTGGTCGAGCAGCGCGACCTGCTTGGGGTCGTAGTCAGCCATGATGAATGGAGTCTCCCGGGAGGAATCGGCGCCTAGTCTAGGTACCTGCGGCTGTGCCGCCGCCCACCGGGTCTCGTGACGTGGTCTTACAGCCCGATGGGCTGACTAAAGAACCTCACGACGACTCCTCTGCTCAGTGGCACTAGCGTACAAGCACACCGCGGCGGCGGCCGCGAGGTTCAGGCTCTCGGCGCGACCGTAGAGCGGTACCCGGACCCGGTGGTCGGCGGCGCTCCCCAGCTCCGGCGGCAGCCCGTGCGCCTCGGATCCGAAGAGCCACACCGTGGGACCGGCCAGTGGCGCGTCCGGGAGGGCGACCGGCCCGTAGCCGTCGGCGGCGAGCACGGTGTACCCGGTGTCGCGGAAAGCCGACACCACCGCGAGCGGGTCGGGGTCGCGCACCACGTCGACGTGGAACAGGCTTCCGGCGCTGGCCCGCACGGCCTTGCCGTTGTAGGGGTCGACCGCGTCGCCGGCGAACACGACGGCGCCGGCTCCGGCCGCGTCGGCGGTCCGCAGCACGGTGCCGGCGTTGCCGGGGTCGCGGATCTCGCACAGCACCGCGGCCAGTCGCGGCCGTCGGGCGAGGGCTTCCTTCACCGTGACGTCGAGCGCCCGGCACACCGCGACCAGCCCCTGCGGGCGCACGGTTTCGGCGAGCGACTCGAGCGCGGCGTCGGTGACCGTGTACCGGGGCGCGGTGCCGGCGGCGCGCACGACGTCGCGGTGCGCCTCCAGGGCCTCGGCGGTACCGAACAGCTCCACGACGTGCCCGCCCGCCTCGCGCACGGCCTGCGGGCCTTCGACGAGGAAGAGGCCGGCCTGGTCACGGGCCCGGCGACGCTGCAGCTTCCGGGCAGCAACGACCCGGGGCGACCGTACCGAGAACGGTGTCACCCCGGGTCGCAATCCGTCTGTCGGAGCCGGCTCAGGCGCTGCCGGCTCAGGCGGCCGCGGGCTGGGTGCCGCCGTGGTCGGCGACAGCCTGCTTGGCCACGGCGACGATGCCGGCGAACGCCTTCTCGTCGGTGACCGCGAGATCGGCGAGGATCTTGCGGTCGACCTCGATCCCGGCCAGCTTGAGGCCCTGGATCAGCCGGTTGTAGGTGAGGCCGTTGGCGCGGGCCGCCGCGTTGATCCGGGTGATCCACAGCTGGCGGAAGTCGCCCTTGCGGTCGCGCCGGTCACGGTAGGCGTACTGCATCGAGTGCAGCATCTGCTCCTTGGCCTTGCGGTACAGCCGGGACCGCTGGCCCCGGTACCCGCTCGCACCCTCAAGGACTGTGCGGCGCTTCTTCTGGGCGTTGACCGCCCGCTTCACGCGTGCCACTGGTTCGTACTCCTCATCAATGACCGGCCGCTGCCCTGTCGGGCGTCAGCCGGCCGGTCTACTACTGGAATGGGTGGTGAGGACGCGCGTGTCAGCGGCCCAGGAGCCTCTTGATCCGCTTCGTGTCGGCCTTGGTGAGCACGACCCTGCCGGCGAGACGGCGGGTGCGGGTGGACGACTTGTGCTCCAGCAGGTGAACCCGGCCAGCCTGCTGGGACACCACCTTGCCGGAGCCCGTGATCCGGACCCGCTTGCCCATACCGGTGTGGGGCTTCATCTTCGGCACTGAACTTCGCTCTCTTCCCTGTAATGCTTCCCTGGATGGCCAGCGCTGACCGATGTCGGGTCGGCGCTGGTCGGGGTGCTGGGCCCTCCAGGAGGGCCCCACCGCCGATCGGCGGCACCCGTCAGCCCAGTGCCGTCATCCGTTCTGTACTCCTGCTACCCGGCGCGCGTTACGCGATCGCCTCCGGGGCCGGGCGCGTGTCGGTGGGCGCCTTCGCCGCCACCGCGGCGGCCTTGGTTGCCCGGTGCGGGGCGATCACCATGATCATGTTGCGGCCGTCCTGCTTCGGAGCGGCCTCGACGAAACCGAGCTCCGCAACCTCTTCCGAGAGCTTGCGCAGGAGCCGGAAACCCAGCTCCGGGCGGCTCTGCTCGCGGCCGCGGAACATGATCGTCACCTTGACCTTGTCGCCGGCCTTGAGGAACCGCACGACGTGACCCTTCTTGGTCTCGTAGTCGTGCGAGTCGATCTTCGGGCGGAGCTTCATTTCCTTGATGACGGTCTGTTGCTGGTTACGCCGCGCTTCGCGCGCCTTCAGTGCGCTCTCGTACTTGAACTTGCCGAAGTCCATGAGCTTGCACACTGGGGGGCGTGCCATTGGCGCAACCTCGACCAGATCCAGGTCGACATCGGCGGCCAACTGCAGGGCGCGCTCGAGCGGGACGATGCCCACCTGCTCACCCTCCGGGCCGACCAACCGTACTTCGCGTGCTCGGATCTGCTCGTTGACGCGTGGCTCGACGCTGATGGGGCCTCCTCGATTGGTCCACTACTGGTACCCGACCACTCAGAGGGCGCCCCGGAGGCAGGAAAGCAACGAGGCCCCGGAGCATGCCTGCGCATGCTGGGGCCCGCTCGACCGGTCAACCGGCACACCGATGACGCCCCACCCCTGCGACGGGGGGTGCGCCGGTGGACCGGCACCGACCGGACCCGGCCACCTGAGCTTGTGACAGCGACAGTGACACGGGTGGGAGCGGAGCTCCGCTTTACCTACCGCCAGGAGACCGGCGGAGTGGTCGACTCATGACAGGGTACCAGGTACGCAACGTCACCCGCGTGCCACCTATTCCGGCGCGCCGCTGGTCTCCTTCGACGGGGCAGCCGTGTGGCGGGCGTGCATCGCCCGCAGCGCCCGGACCGCCTGCACGGCGTGCTCCTTGTCGGCGGCCTGGATGGCCAGCACCGACACGAGGTCGTCGTCCTGCAGGTCGAGTGTGACCCACGGGGCGCCGCGCCGGAACGTGACCTCGCGGATCACCGGCCAGGGCAGCTCGGTGGTGCCGAACAGGTTCCGCACCCGCACGCCGGTGGCGTCGGCCTCCAGGCGGGGCAGCGTGAGCAGCAGGGACCCGGCGGCCAGCAGCACGCCGAGCATGATCATCGCCACGTGGTCGGCGGTCTCGAACGCGGCGCCGGTCTCGTTGAACGTGCCCCGCAGGCTGAACGAGATGCCGACGAACACCAGCACGATCACCGGCGCGGCGATGTAGACCATGACCCGGATCCGCCGCGGCCGGACCCGCAGCACCTCGTCACCACTCACCCACCGATCGTCCCACGCTCCCCGACACGGCAGAATGGCGCCTCGTGAAAACGTTCGACGCGCTGTTCGAGGAGCTGTCGGCCAAGGCCGCGGCCCGCACGCCCGGATCGGGAACCGTCGCCGCGCTGGAGCGCGGTGTGCATTCGATCGGGAAGAAGGTCGTCGAGGAGGCGGCCGAGGCGTGGATGGCCGCCGAGCATGAGGGACCCGAGCGCACCGCCGAGGAGATCTCCCAGCTGCTGTACCAGGTGCAGGTGCTGATGCTCGCCACCGGCCTGACGCTCAGCGACGTCTACGAGCACCTGTAGGGGGAACGAGAATGCTGCGCATCGCCGTCCCCAACAAGGGGACGCTGTCCCAGCCGGCCGCGCAGATGCTGCGCGAGGCCGGGTACCGGCAACGCACGTCCGACCGCGACCTGATCTGCGTCGACGGCGACAACGACGTCGAGTTCTTCTACCTGCGCCCGCGCGACATCGCGACCTACGTGGGCTCGGGCGACCTGGCCCTCGGCATCACCGGACGCGACCTGCTCCTCGACGCCGACTCCGGCGCGGAGGAGGTGATGGACCTCGACTTCGGTGGGGCCACGTTCCGGTTCGCGGCCCGACCCGACGGCTCCGACGGCACGCCGGAAGGGCTCGCCGGGCGCCGGATCGCCACCTCGTACCCGGGGGTGGTCCACCGTCACCTGGAGAAGCTCGGCGTGTCGGCCGAGGTGATCCGGCTCGACGGCGCGGTCGAGAACGCGATCCGGCTCGGGGTGGCCGACGTCATCGCCGACGTCGTCGAGACCGGCGCGACGCTGCGCCAGCTCGGTCTGGTGACCGTCGGCGACCCGATCCTGCGCTCGTCGGCGATCCTGATCGGCCGGGCGGGCGACCCCGACCAGCCGCAGGTCACCCAGCTGATCCGCCGGCTGCAGGGCGTGCTGGTGGCCCGGCGGTACGTCATGATCGCCTACGACGTGCCGACCGCCCAGCTCGACGCGGCCGTGGCCCTGACCCCGGGCATCGAGTCGCCCACGATCTCGCCGCTGCGCCGGGAGGGCTGGGTGGCGGTGAACGCGATGGTCCTCAGCGCCGAGGTCCACCGCATCATGGACGAGCTCTACGAAGCCGGCGCAAGAGCCATCCTGGTCACGGAGATCCGGGCCAGCCGCCTGTAACCCCCGCCCACCCCGACCCACCCACGGGGGCGGAGTGCGGAGCGCTACGCGGGCAGGTCGCGGAGGACCACGGCGGCCTCCAGCGCGGCCACGGTCGCCGACCAGCCCTTGTCCTCCCGCGAGTCGTCGAAGCCGGCCCGGTCCTTCGCCTGGCCGATCGAGTCGACCGTGAGCACACCGTGGGCCACCGGGGTGGACGCGTCGAGCGCCACCCTGGTGAGCCCCTCGGTCACCGACTTGCACACGTACTCGAAGTGGGCCGTGTCGCCGCGGACCACCACGCCCAGCGCCACCACCGCGTCGCAGCGGCCGGCCAGGGCCTGCGCCACCACCGGCAGCTCCACCGACCCGGACACCCGGGCCTCCAGGACGTCGGTGACCCCGCACTCCTTCGCCGCGGCCCGGGCCCGTTCGAGCATCTGCTCGACCAGCTCACCGTGCCAGCGGGTGGCGACGAGGCCGAGCCGCAGCCCGGACGCCTCGACGGTGGACAGCTCCGGTGCGCCCCATCCGGACATCTAGGCCAGCCCTTCCGCGATCAGGTCGCGCTCGTCGAGCAGATGTCCCATCCTGTCGCGCTTGGTGCGCAGGTAGCGGACGTTCTCCGGATGTGCCCGCACCGGAGTCGGCTCCCGACCGGTGATCGTGAGGCCGTAGCCCTCCAGGCCGGCCCGCTTGGCCGGGTTGTTGGTGACCAGCCGCATGGTGCGGATGCCCAGGTCGACCAGGATCTGCGCGCCGGTGCCGTAGTCGCGGGCGTCGGCCGGCAGCCCCAGGTCGAGGTTGGCGTCGACGGTGTCGCGCCCGGCGTCCTGGAGCTGGTAGGCCTGCAGCTTGTGCAGCAGCCCGATGCCGCGCCCCTCGTGGCCGCGCATGTACAGCACCACGCCGCGGCCCTCCTCGGCCACCCGGGCCAGCGCCGCCTGCAGTTGCGGTCCGCAGTCGCAGCGCAGGCTGCCGAACACGTCACCGGTGAGACATTCCGAGTGGACCCGCACCAGCACGTCCTCGCCGTCGGACAGGTCGCCGTACACGAGCGCGACGTGCTCCGCGTCGTCGTGGGCGGTGCGGTAGCCGACGGCCTTGAACAGCCCGTGCGGGGTGGGGATGCGGGTCTCGACGACGCGCTCGACCTGCTTCTCCGACCGCCGGCGGTAGGAGATCAGGTCGGCGATCGACACCAGCGCGATGCCGTGCTCCGCGGCGAACTTCTCCAGGTCGGGCAGCCGCATCATGGTGCCGTCGTCGTTGACCAGCTCGCAGAGCACGCCGGCGGGTCGCAGGCCGGCCAGCTCGCACAGGTCGATGGTGGCCTCGGTGTGGCCGGGCCGGCGCAGCACGCCGCCGCGCTTCGCCCGCAGCGGCACGACGTGCCCCGGGCGGCTGAGGTCGGTCGGCCGCGTCGACGGGTCGGCGAGCAGCCGGATCGTGTACGCGCGGTCGGCGGCCGAGATGCCGGTGCCGATCCCGTCGCGGGCGTCGACGGTGACCGTGTAGGCGGTGCCGCGCCGGTCCTGGTTGGTGTGGTGCATCGGGGGCAGGTCGAGCCGGTCGGCGTCGTCCTCGGTGATCGGCGCGCACACGAAGCCCGACGTGTAGCGCACCATGAACGCCATCAGCTCGGGCGTGGCGTGCTCGGCGGCGAAGATCAGGTCGCCCTCGTTCTCGCGGTTCTCGTCGTCGACGACGATCACCGCGCGGCCGTCGGCGATCTCCTTGATGGCCTTCTCGATCGGGTCCAGGGTCATCGCGAACTCACCATTTTCTCGACGTACTTGGCGATGATGTCGACCTCGAGGTTCACCGGGTCGCCGACCTGCCTGCGGCCGAGCGTGGTGCGCTGGAGCGTCGTGGGGATCAGGCCGACCGTGAACCAGTCGGCGCCGGTGTCGATGACGGTCAGCGACACGCCGTCGACGGTGATCGAGCCCTTCTCGACCAGGTAGCGCATCAGCGGCGGCGGCGCGGTGAACCGGACGGACTCCCAGCCGTCGCCGCCGGCCTCGCGGGCCGCGACCTGCCCGACCGCGTCGACGTGGCCCTGCACGAGGTGCCCGCCGAGCCGGGTGGTCGGCAGCGCCGCCCGCTCCAGGTTGACCGGGTCGCCCTCGACCAGCTCGCCGAGCGCGCTGCGCTTCCAGGTCTCGGCCATGACGTCGGCGGTGAACCGGTCACCGACCACGGCGACCACCGTGAGACAGACCCCGTTGACCGCTATCGAGTCGCCCTCGGCGACGTCTCTGGTGACCAGCGGACCGTTGAGCACCAGCCGGTCGGCGGCCACGGAGACCACCGTTCCCAGTTCTTCCACGATGCCGGTGAACACGACACCCCTCCTGCTCGCGTCGCACGTGCGCAGGCGAGGGAGGGGTAGCGGGAACGGGAGCCTCCGGAGACGCGCCTACGGCGCGGAAGGCCCCGCTGGCCGGTTGGGTCAACCGGCCGTCCCGCGCGCTGTCTCCCATCCGGACTTTCACCGTCGGCCCTGGAGTCACACCAGGTCCACCGGCCGATGGATTCGGCCGGGTCGCGGGCTGACCAGCTGTGACAGCTGGATTACCGCCGGTTCGGAATTGCACCGATCCCGCCAACGCGCGTGGTGGGTTACTGCCGCGAGTGTCGCACACCGGGCCGTGACCCGCCCGCGACGTAGATCACAACCGGTAGCGGGAATCAGGCGGCGCCGGTGCCGTCGAGTGACGCGGGTTCGCGGGGCTCGCGCTGCAGCGGCACCGACCCGAACGGCGGGGTCGCCGAGGACCCGCCACCGAACGTCGAACCCGGGCCGGGTGGCACCGGCGTACCCGTGGAGCCACCCGCGGGGCCGACGTACTCCCCCGGCGCCAGGCCGAGGTGGCTGTCGGGGGCCAGCCCGTAGGTTCCGCTGGCGGCGCCGCGCCGGTCGAACGCGACGTAGGAGCCGGGGAACTTCTTGGCGACGGTCTTCATGTCGGACGCGACGGCCACGATCTCGCGGGGGTCCGACCACTCCCGCGCCACCGAGAACGCCACCCCGATCGACAGGGTCACCAGGTTGGCCTGCTGCGGCTCGCCGCGACGGCTCTTCAGGACGATGTGACCGCGGGCGGCGTCCTCCGGGTCGTACAGCGCGTCGGCGGACTGCTCGAAGTCGACGACGGTCTTCTCGGTGAGCGGGCGCACCTGTTCGGGGCCGCAGACCACCACGAAGTCGTCGCCGCCGACGTGGCCGATGAACGCCGGCGGGCCCTCGGTCGTGGTCACCGCCCGGTGCAGCGACCGGGCCAGCGCGGCGATGAACTCGTCGCCGCGTGCGAAGCCGTACCGGTCGTTGACGCTCTTGAACCGGTCGATGTCCATGTAGCAGACCGCGTAGTCGTCGCCGCCGCGCGCCCGCTCGCCGATCTCCATGAGGATGCGGTTGTTGCCGGGCAGGCCGGTGAGCGGCGAGACCTCCCGGTACTCCTGGGTGCGGCGCAGCGTCGACCGCACCCGGGCCACCAGCTCCATCGTGTCGAACGGCTTGACCAGGTAGTCGTCGGAGCCGGCGTTGAGCCCGATGACCTTGTCGGTGGTGCGGCCCCGGGCCGTGAGCAGGATGATCGGCATCGAGCTCGTGAACGGGTTGGCCCGCACCCGCTTGATCAGCTCCAGCCCGTCGACCTTCGGCATCATCCAGTCGACGATCGCCAGCGCGGGCTGGTGCTTCTCGATGAGCTCCAGGGCCTCGTCGCCGTCGCTGGCGACGAGCACGTCGAAGCCCTCGATCTTCAGGTTCATCTGGATGAACCGGACGATGTCGACGTCGTCGTCGACGACGAGCAGCGTCTCGGCGGCGTCAGTCATCCGAGGCTCCGCTGGCCAGACGGCGCAGCCGCCGGACCGCCTCGGCCGGGTCGTCGGCGCCGTAGACGGCCGTGCCGGCGACGAACGCATCGGCACCCGCCTCCGCGGCCTGCGCGATGGTGTCGTCGGCGATGCCGCCGTCGACCTCCACGCGTATCTCCAGCCCGCTCGCCGCGACCGCGCGGCGCACCTGCCGCACCTTGTCGAGCATCTCGGGCAGGAACGCCTGCCCGCCGAAGCCGGCCTTGATCGTCATGATCAGCACGGTGTCGAGGTGCGGCAGCAGGTCGAGGTACTTGTCGACCGGGGTGTCGCGGTCGATCGCCAGCCCGGCCCGCGAGCCGGCCGCCCGCAGGTCGTTCGCCAGCCGCACCGGGTCGGCGGCCGCCTCGGCGTGGAACGTGACGTTGTACGCGCCCGCCTCGGCGTACCCGATGGCCCACCGGTCGGGGTTCTCGATCATCAGGTGGCAGTCGAACGGCAGCGTGGTGGTCTTCCGCAGGCTCTGCACCACCGGGAGCCCGATCGTGAGGTTCGGGACGAAGTGGTTGTCCATGACGTCGACGTGCAGCCAGTCGGCCGCTCCCTCGACGGCACGCGCCGCGTCGGCCAGGTGGGCGAAGTCGGCCGCGAGGATGCTGGGCGCGACGATCAGCGACGGAACACTCACCCTGCAATTGTACGAATCACGACACGGAACGGGTTCGGCCGTTACGCGGATTTCAAACGCGCTTCAACAATGCGAGGAACATGGCATCGGTTCCGTGCCGGTGGGGCCACAGTTGCGCCCAGGGACCGTCGCCCGAATCTGTGACATTTTCCATCAACGGGCGCGCGTCGAGCCGCTCGATCCGGCCGTCGAACCGGCGGATCGTCTCGTCGACGGCCATCCGGGTCTCGTTGATGTGGGGCGAGCAGGTGACGTACGCGACGATCCCGCCGGGCCGGGTGAGGTCGAGCGCGGAGCGCAGCAGCTCACGCTGCAACCGGGTCAGCGGCGGGAGGTCGTTCGGCTGGCGCCGCCAGCGCGCCTCCGGCCGGCGGCGCAGCGCGCCGAGACCGGTGCAGGGCGCGTCGACGAGCACCCGGTCGTACGCTGGCGCGTCGAAGTCCCTCCCGTCGCCGCAGTACACCTCGACCGGCAGCCCGCGCACGGCGTGCTCGACCAGCCGGGCGCGGTGCGGCGCCACCTCCACCGCGGCGACCTCCGCGCCGCGCAGCGCGGCCAACGACCCGAGCAGCGCCGCCTTGCCGCCGGGGCCCGCGCACAGGTCGAGCCACCGCCGGTCGGTGCCGTCGAGGGGCGCGTCGGCCAGCGCCGCCGCGACGAGTTGGGAGCCCTCGTCCTGCACGTGTGCCAGGCCGTCGCGGACCGCCGGGTGGTCGCCGGGCGCGCCATCGGGCAGGTGGACCGCGTAAGCGCCGAACGGTCCGACGACGCCACCGGTCTCCTCGGCCAGCTCCCGGGCGGTGATGCGGCCGGGACGGGCGCACAGGTGCACCGGTGCCGGGGTGTTGTCGGCGGCCAGGAGGTCCTCGAGCTCGTCCTTCCGGTCCTTCAGCGCGTCGCTGAACGCGCGCACCACCCAGGGCGGGTGGGCGTACCTGAGGGCGAGGTCGCCGGGGCCGAGCTCGTCGAGCCAGGTTTGCCAGTCGCGCTGGCCGATCCTGCGCAGCACCGCGTTGGCGAAGCCGATCGCGCCGGGCGCGACCGTACGCACCAGGTCGACGGTGGTGCTGACCGCCGCGTGGGCCGGCACCCGCATGTGCAGGAGCTGGTAGGCGCCGAGACGCAGCGCGTCGCGGGTCGGCGGGTCGATCCGTTCGACGGCCCGGTCGGCGGCGGCCGCGATCACCGTGTCGAGGCTGCCGCCCAGGCGCAGCGTGCCGTACGTCAGCTCGGTGGCGAACGCGGCGTCGAGCCCGCGGATCCGGTGCTCGGCGAGCAGCTTCGGCAGCACGAGGTTCGCGTACCCGTCGTCCCGGTGCACGGCCGAGATCGCCTGGAACGCCACCCACCGCGGCGGGTCGACCCGGTGCTGCTGCCGGTCGCGGCTCCGGTCGGGGCCCGCGGCGCCACGGTTCCCATTGGAGGCGCCGCGCGAGCGTGGGTCGCTCGCGCGGCCGCCGGCCCGGTCGCCCCGGGGCCGACTGTGCCCGTCTCCTGTCATTCGAACCGTTCGCCCGACGCGAGCCGCAGCCCGCGGAGCCAGGCCGCGGCGGCCATCGCCTTCTTGCCGGCGGGACGGACCTCGCCCAACGTGACCGGCGTCGTGGCCGTGCCGACGAGGACGGTGTCCTTCTCGACGCGGACCTCGCCGGGCGGCAGGCCCTCGGTGCGGACCGGCCGGACCGGGCCGAGCTTGACCCGGTCGCCGCGGAACGTGGTCCAGGCGCCGGGGGCCGGGGTGCACGCGCGGACGCGGCGGTCAACGGCGAAGGCCGGCTCGCTCCAGCGGACCCGCGCGTCGTCGTTGGTGATCTTCGGGGCGAGGCTGACGCCCTCGTTCGCCTGGGGTACGGGCTCGAGCGTGCCGGTCGCGATGCCGTCGAGGACGTCCGTGAGGAGGCGTGCGCCGCTCTTCGCCAGGCGTTCGAGCAGGTCGCCGGACGTGTCGGTGGGGCGGATCTCCTCGGTGAGCGTGCCGTAGACGGGGCCGGTGTCGAGGCCCTCCTCCAGCTGGAACACGGCCGCGCCGGTGACCTCGTCGCCGTGCAGGACGGCGTGCTGCACCGGTGCCGCGCCGCGCCAGGCCGGCAGGAGCGAGAAATGCAGGTTGATCCAGCCCCGGGCCGGGATGTCGAGCGCGGACGGGGGCACGAGCGCGCCGTACGCGACGACGGGTACGCAGTCGGGCGCGAGCTCCTTCAGTCGTGCCTGGAAGTCGGGCTCGCGGGGTCGCTGCGGGGTGAGCACCTCGATGCCGCGCTCGTCGGCCCACTGCCCGACGGGCGAGCGGACCAGCTGCCGCCCGCGTCCCGACGGCGCGTCGGGCCGGGTGACGACCGCGACCAGGTCGTGGTCGGAGTCGGCGATCGCATCGAGGGCGGGCAGCGCGACCTCGGGGGTGCCGGCGAAGACCAGCCTCATAGTCCGAGCGGACCCCCGCCCGCGGCGTGCGGACTGACCTTGACCACCGGCGGAGCGGCCGGGTCGTACCAGGGTGCTTCGCGGATCGCCTTCATGGCACCCTTGCGGGCCTCCGGGTCGAGCCGGTCGACGAAGAGCACACCGTCGAGGTGGTCGGTCTCGTGCTGGACGCAGCGGGCGAGCAGTCCCTCGCCGACGACCTGCGCCGGGTCGCCGTACTCGTTGAACCCACTCGCGACGACGTTCTGCCGGCGCTTGGTGTCGAAGTGCAGGCCGGGGATGCTGAGGCAGCCCTCGGGTCCGTCCTGCTCCTCGCCGTCGGGGAAGTGCAGCACCGGGTTGATCAGATGCCCGAGCACGCCGTCGACGTCGAACGTGAACACGCGTAGCCCGACCCCGATCTGCGGCGCGGCGAGGCCCGCACCTTCCTGCTCGCGCATGGTGTCGGTGAGATCGGCGACGAGACGCCGCAGCTCCTTGTCGAAGTCTGTGACGAGCTCGGCGGGCGTGCGCAGCACCGGATCGCCAAAGAGCCGGATCGGTTGGACGGTCAAATCGGTACTCCTGGCGATGCTGGTTCCGGCGCGGGATCAGCCGCCCATGTTACTGCGCACGGGTGTCACGGTCTGTCGCGGCGTCCCGCTCCCGCGCGGCGGACGGCCACCGACGGGGACGGCGGCGCTGGCGTGCGCGGTTGGCGCCACCGCCCCGGGCACCGCGGCCTGCTTCTCCGGTAGCCTGCTGAGGACAGAACGGCGCAACCCGCCCATTCCGCCCCTGCGGTCGAGGTCCCACTGCCGATCTTGGACGATCGTGCATGCCATAGGCGGCCTGATCGTCCAAGATCGGCGGGCGTCGCGGCGGCGGGGCGGCGGGGCAGGGCGGCGGGGCAGGGCGGCGGGGCAGGGCAGCGGCGGGGCACGGCCTGGGGGTCAGCGCCTTGCGTACGCGAGGACCGCGGCGCTCTCGCCCGGTAGGTCGACGGAGTCGTGCCACAGCGCCAGGCCCGGTTCGCTCGCGAACAGGACCTTCCGCGGAATGCCCCGGACGTTGATGCGTTGCGGCTCCGGCGCCAGGTTCGCCACCACCACGCAGTTGCCGCGGCGGATCGCCACATGCCGGTCGCCGGGCCAGACCTCGACGCGGTCGAGGCGGGGGTCGGACAGGTCGGGCCGCGACTTGCGGAGGCGGATCAGCTCCCGGTACACCGCCAGCATGTCGCGGTGCGGAGGCTTGCCCACCTCGGACCAGTCGAGCTTGGAGTCCTCGAACGTCGACGGGGCCTGGGGGTCGGGCACGTCCTCGGTGGCCCAGCCGTGGCTGGCGAACTCGCGGCGGCGGCCGGCGGCCACGGCGGCGGCCAGCTCGGGCTCGGGGTGGCTGGTGAAGAACTGCCACGGCGTCGACGCCGCCCACTCCTCGCCCATCCACAGCATCGGCGTGAACGGGGCCGTCAGCAGCAGGGTCGCGCCCACCCTGAGGAGGCGGGGCGACAGCGTCGCCGACAGGCGGTCGCCGATGGCCCGGTTGCCGATCTGGTCGTGGTTCTGCAGGTAGGCGACGAAGCGGTGGCCGGGCGTGGTCAGCCGGTCGACCGGCCGGCCGTGCAGGCGACCCCGGAAGCTCGACCACGTACCGGCGTGGAAGAACGCGCCCGTCAGCACCGTGGCGAGGCTGTCGAGCGAGCCGAAGTCGCCGTAGTAGCCCTGGCGTTCGCCGGTCAGCAGCGCGTGCAGCACGTGGTGCACGTCGTCGTCCCACTGGGCGTGCACGCCCATGCCACCGGCCTCGCGCGGCGTCACCAGGCGGGGGTCGTTCAGGTCGGACTCGGCGATCAGCGTCAACGGCCGGCCGACGTGGGCGGAGAGGGCGTCGACCGACGAAGCCAGCTCCTCGAGGAGGTGCACGGCACCGTGGTCGACCAGCGCGTGCACGGCGTCGAGGCGCAGCGCGTCGACGTGGTAGTCGCGCAGCCACATCAGCGCGTTGTCGATGATGTAGCGGCGCACCTCGCCGGAGTCGGGGCCGTCGAGGTTGAGCGAGGTGCCCCAGCTGTTCGCGCCGGTGGACAGGTACGGGCCGAACTGGGGCGCGTACGCCCCCGACGGTCCGAAGTGGTTGTAGACGACGTCGAGCACCACGCCGAGGCCGCGCCCGTGGCACGCGTCGACGAGGCGCTTGAGCCCGTCGGGGCCGCCGTAGGCCTCGTGCGGGGCGTACCAGCAGACGCCGTCGTAGCCCCAGTTGTACTCGCCGTTGAACGAGGCGACCGGCAGCAGCTCGACCATGTCGACCCCGAGGTCGACCAGGTGGTCGAGGTGCTCGATCACCCCGTCGAAGGTGCCCTCGGCGGAGAACGTGCCCACGTGCAGCTCGTAGAGGACGCTGCCGGGCAGCTGCTTGCCGGTCCAGGCCGTATCGGTCCAGGTGAAGGCGTTGTGGTCGTACAGGCGACTCGCCTGGTGCACCCCATCAGGTTGCCAGAGTGACCGCGGATCCGGTACCGGATGATCACTATCCGCGATGAGAAAGGCATAGTCGCGGACGTCGTCGGGTGCCTCGAACGACCACCAGCCGTCGTCACCGCGGGCCATCTCGTGGTCGGTGCCGTCCGGAAGGAGACGCACACGCATCCGCGGCGCCCCGGGCGCCCAGACCGTAATCGAAGTCATGCCTCGTCCATTGCCAGCAGCGCGACGGGATACGCCCCCAGCAGATCACGGATCAGCGGCGACCGGCCGGTAACGGCCACACCGGTGAGTGAGTCCTTCCACACACCCTCCGGCAGGTTTACCGTCGTGTCGCCCCAGCCGCCGCGCTTCGCCAGCCCCAACGGCAGCCGCGTGGCGACCACGACGAGGCCGCCGCGGTCGAACGCCAGGCAGTGGTCGGCCGCCGGGCCGTCCGCGGTCAACGCGGTGTAGTCGGTGAGGTCGCGGCCGCGTCGCGCTTTCAGAGCCGTGGTGACCAGGAGCAGCTTGGCCGCCCCGCTGTCGTCGACCGGGGGACGCCAGCCGCCGCCGATCCGGGTGAGCAGGTCGCGCCGCAGCGCGAAGTCGACGTCGCGCCGGTTGTCGGGGTCGACCAGGGAGTTGTCCCACAGCTCGGTGCCCTGGTAGACGTCGGGGATCCCGGGCATCAGGAGCTGCACGAGCTTCTGGCCGAGCGCGTTCGACCAGCCGCCCGGCGTGATCCCGGCGACGAACCCGTCGATGTCGGCCCGCAGCCGCGGGTCGTCGTAGGCACGGTCGACCGCCGCGCGGACGGCGGCCTCGAACTCCTCGTCGGGCGATGCCCAGGACGTGTGCGTCGACGCCTCGCGGGTCGCCTTCTCCATGTAGGCGTGCAGGCGCTCGCGCTCGATCGGCCATGCGCCGGCGACCGTCTGCCACAGCAGGTGCGCGGTCGCCGGGTCGGGCACCGGCGCGGCGGCGCTCCACCGGTCGACGGCGGCGCCCCACTCGTCGGGCAGCTCCGACAGCACGGCCAGCCGGGCGCGCACGTCTTCGCCGCGCTTGGTGTCGTGGGTCGAGAGCGTGGTCATGGATCGGGGCCAGTCCGCCTGGCGGCTCGCGCTCGCGGCGTGGAACGCCTCGGGCGTGACCCCGAACCGGGACGGGTCTCCGCCGACCTCGTTGAGCGCGACGAACCGCGACCACCGGTAGAACGCGGTGTCCTCGACGCCTTTGGCCATCACGGCGCCGGTGAACTGCTGGAACCGGACGGCGAGGTCGTCGACGCCGGCGGCGAGACGCGGTGCGAGCCGGTCGATCTCCTCGGTGAGGTCGGGCCGGCGGACCTTCGCGGCGGCGAGCGCCTCGGCGAGGTGCCCACCACCGGCGGCCGGCAGGTAGCTGCGGTAGACGGGGAACGCGGCGGCGACCTCGGCCAACGCGTCCCCGGTCCCGTCGCGGTTGCCCGCGAGCGACGACAGGCGCGACAGCTCCGACGACAGCAACCGGGTCGCGGCCTCGATCTTTCCGGTGTGCACGAGGTCGATCCAGGCCGTCGGCGCGCCGAGGAGGCGGGCGTCGAGCATGGTGAACGCGTCGGCGGCGGACGTGTCGACGAACACGCCGCAGGCCTCGGCGAGCGCGTCGTAGCCGGTGGTGCCGTCGACGGGCCACTCGGGCAGCGGCTCGCCGGGTTCGAGGATCTTCTCGATGACCAGCCAGGCGTCGGGGGCGTGGTCGCGCAGGCGCTGGAGGTAGCCGGCGGGGTCGCGCAGGCCGTCGGGGTGGTCGACGCGGATGCCGTCGACGTCGCCGGCCTTGTACCAGCGCAGGATCTCGGCGTGGGTCTGCTGGAAGACGTCGGGGTCCTCGACGCGCAGGCCGGCGAGCTCGGCGATCGCGAAGAACCGGCGGTAGTTGATCTCGGTGTTGCCGCGGCGCCAGTCGACGAGCTCGTAGTGCTGGTCGTCGTGCCGGTCGGTGCCTTCCGCCAGGGGGAAGCGGTGGTCGTAGTAGCGGAGCTCGCCGTCTTCCACGCGGAGCTTGTCGACGTCGTCGTCGGAGCCGAGCACCGGCAGCAGGATGCGCCCGCGCTCCCAGTCGATGTCGAACCAGTGGGCGTAGGCGCTGTCGCGGCCGTTCTTCAGCACGTCCCACCACGCCGGGTTGGCGTGCGGCACGGCGACGCCGGCGTGGTTCGGCACGATGTCGACGACGAGGCCGAGCCCGTGCTCGCGCAGCGCGTCGCCGAGCGCCTGCCGCTGCTCCTCGCCGCCGAGCTCCGGGTTGACGCGCGTGTGGTCGACCACGTCGTAGCCGTGCTCGGAGCCGGGCGTGGCCGCCAGCAGCGGCGACGTGTAGAGGTGCGTGACGCCGAGGTCGGCGAGGTAGCCGGCGAGCCCGGCCGTCGCGGCCAGGCCGAAGCCCGGCCGCACCTGCACGCGGTACGTGCTGTTGATCATTCAGACCACCCGGTCGAGGACGACGAGCGAACGCTCACGGACCAGAAGCTTGTTTCCCGCCTCGACCACCGTGCCGTCGCGCGGGTCGGCGGTGTCGAGTACGGCGGACCATTTCTTCCCGAACTCGGTACCGGGCAGCACGAAGTCGATCGGCTCCCAGTACGCGTTCCACAGCAGCAGGAACGACGAGTCGGTACGCCGTTCGCCGTGCGGGCCCAGCTCCCGGATGCCCTCGCCGTTGACGAACAGCGTGATCGAGTGGCCGAAGTTCTTCCACCAGTCCTCGTGGTCCATCTCGCGACCGTCGGGGGCGAACCAGCCGAGGTCGGGGATCGGCGTGCCGGCCACCCGCCGGACCGGGCGGCCGGTGAAGAACTTGCGTCTTCTGAACACGCGGTGGCGGCCACGCAGCTCTGCGAGCCGCTTGGTGAACTCGAGGAGCTGCTCGTCGACGGTCTCCCAGTCGACCCAGCTCAGCTCGTTGTCCTGGCAGTAGGCGTTGTTGTTGCCGTGCTGGGTGCGGCCCAGCTCGTCACCCGAGAGGATCATCGGGACGCCCTGGCTGAGCATCAGCGTGGCGAGGTAGTTGCGGCGCATCTTGGCGCGGAGCGCCTTGATGCCGACGTCGTCGGTGGGGCCCTCGGCGCCGCAGTTCCACGAGCGGTTGTGGTTGTCGCCGTCGCGGTTGTCCTCGCCGTTGGCCTCGTTGTGCTTGTCGTTGTAGGAGACCAGGTCGGTGAGCGTGAAGCCGTCGTGCGCGGTGACGAAGTTGATGCTCGCGAACGGTCTTCTTCCGTCGTCCTGGTAGAGGTCGGCACTTCCCGAGATGCGGCTGGCGAACTCGCCGAGCGTCTCCGGCTGGGTGCGCCAGAAGTCCCTGACGGTGTCGCGGAACTTGCCGTTCCACTCGGTCCACAGCGGCGGGAAGTTGCCGACCTGGTAGCCGCCGGGGCCCACGTCCCACGGTTCGGCGATCAGCTTCACGAGGTTGAGCACCGGGTCCTGCTGCACCACCTCGAAGAACACCGACAGCCGGTCGACGTGGCTGTGGTCGCCCTCGCGGGCCAGCGTCGAGGCCAGGTCGAAGCGGAACCCGTCGACGTGCATCTCCTGCACCCAGTACCGCAGCGAGTCCATGACCAGCTGGAGGCTGTGCGGGCTGCGGACGTTCAGGCTGTTCCCGCAGCCGGTGAAGTCGGTGTAGTAGCGCGGGTCGTCGTCGGACAGCTTGTAGTAGTGGCCGTTGTCGATGCCGCGGAAGCACAGCGTCGGCCCGAGGTGGTTGCCCTCGGCGGTGTGGTTGTAGACCACGTCGAGGATCACCTCGATGCCGGCCGCGTGCAGCTGCTTGACCATCGCACGGAACTCCTGCACCTGCTGGCCTTTGCGGCCCATCGAGGAGTAGCCGTGGTACGGCGCGAAGAAACCGATGCTGTTGTAGCCCCAGTAGTTGCTGAGGCCCGCCTCGATGAGCCGGTGGTCGTGCACGAAGTGGTGCACCGGCAGCAGCTCGATCGCCGTGACCCCGATCGACTGCAGGTGCTCGACGATCGCCGGGTGCCCGATCGCGGCGTACGTGCCGCGGATCTCGTCGGGGATCTCGGGGTGGCGCATCGTGAGGCCCTTGACGTGCGCCTCGTAGATCACGCTGTTGTGGTACGGCACCCGCGGCGGCCGGTCGTTGCCCCAGTCGAAGTACGGGTTGACCACCACCGCCTTCGGCATGTGCGGCGCCGAGTCGAGCGTCGACATCGAGTCGGGGTAGCCCCACTCGTAGCCGTAGAGGGCGGGGTCCCAGTCGATGTCGCCGTCGATGGCGCGCGCGTACGGGTCCAGCAGAAGCTTGTGCGGGTTGCACCGCAACCCGCGCGACGGGTCGTACGGACCGTGCACGCGGAACCCGTAGCGCTGGCCGGGCTCGATGCCGGGCAGGTAGCCGTGCCACACGAACGCGTCGACCTCGGGCAGCGGGATGCGCCGCTCGTTGTCGTCGTCGTCGAACAGGCACAGCTCGACCGCGTCGGCCACCTCCGAGAAGACGGCGAAGTTGGTGCCCATGCCGTCGTAGATGGCGCCGAGGGGGTAACGCTGGCCCGGCCAGACCTGCATGCTCATGCTCCGTTCGTTGCTACCGGAACGTTCATGGTCCCACTCCGGTGGGTGGTGCTGCTGCTATGCCCGCCCCTATGCCCGACTCGACCGCGCGTCTAACGGCCACGGCGAGTAAGGTGTCGGCAGATCAAGAGCGGAGACGGGGCGCTGCGCGTGGGTATTGGGTCGACATTCGCTTTCGGGCCTGAAGTGTGTGCCGACGTCACCGGTCCGTCCGGTGGCGCCCACCGGGAATGGCTGGTCGCCGACGGTGCGGGCGGTTTCGCGACGGGCACCGCGTCGGGGCTGCGCACGCGGCGGTACCACGGTCTGCTGGTCGTACCGGGTCCGGACGGGCGCCGGATGGGGCTCGCGTCGCTCGACGCGGCGGTCACGATCGGTGGTGGAACGCCGGTTCAGCTGTCGGCGCACGAGTGGGGCTCGGGCGTGGTCTCGCCCTCGGGCTTCCGCCACCTGGAGCTGTTCGAGGTCGTCGACGGGCTGCCCCGGTGGCGGTGGCGGATCGGCGACGTGGTGCTCGAGCGCGAGCTCGCCATGTCCCACGGGCACACGGGCGTCGGCGTGGTGCACCGGCTCGTGTCCGCTCCCGGTCCGGTCCGGGTGACGCTCACCGCCCTCTGCACGTGGCGCGACGCGCACGGCAACCGCACGGCCGGCGGCGCCGATCCGGTGCAGACCCGGGTCGCGAACGGCGCCGTCGTCGACGACGGCTACCGCATCAGCGGTCCCGGCTGGCGGGCCCGCGGCGAGTGGTGGCACGACGCCTACCTGCGCGAGGAGGCGTTCCGCGGGCTCGACCCGGTCGAGGACCTGTGGTGCGCGGGCACGTTCACCTCGACGTTGGAGCCGGGCGGGGTGATGGAGGTGTCGGCCTGGGCCGGCGACCTGCGCCACCAGCCGGCGCCGGCCACCGACGTGGTCGCGGCCGCGCGCCGGCGGGCGCGGTCGGTGGTGTCGAAGGCCAAGCCCAAGGACGACGTCGACGCGACACTCGCGCTGGCCGCCGACGCGTTCATCATCAGGGGACCGGACGTGGTGGCCGGCTACCCGTGGTTCGACTGCTGGATGCGCGACACGCTCGCCTCGTACGAGGGGCTGTTCCTGCGCACCGGCCGCGCCGTCGAGGGCGCCGCGCTGCTGCGCCGCTTCGCGGCGTCCCCGGCCCTGGTGGCCGACCTCGCCCAGGGTGCCAGTGAGGCGCCGCTGTGGCTGGTGCACGCCGTCGACCGGCACGTGGCCGCCACCGGCGACGGTCATCTCGGTGCCGAACTCGCCGCGCCGCTGGACAACATCCTCGCCGGCTACGCCGCCGACGACGCCCCGTTCGCCGCCCGGCTCGACCCGTCCGACGGCCTGCTCGCGCTGCGCCCGTCCGACGGCGCCGCCACGTGGATGAACGTGCGTACGGCCGCCGGTGTGCCGGTCACCCCGCGCGACGGCAAGCCGGTCGACGTCAACGCGTTGTGGGTCAACGCACTGGCCGGGCTGGCGAAGCTCACCGAGCGGGCCGGCCAGGACGCCCGCGCCCTGTGGGCCGGCCACGACGCCGCCCAGCGCTCGTTCACGAAACGCTTCGTCGCCCCGTCCGGCTGGCTGTACGACGTGGTCGACGCCCAGCCGGCCGCCTACCCCCTCGGCGGCGGCCCCCACCTCGACGACCCGGTGCTGCGCCCGAACCAGCTGTTCGCCTACGCCCTGCCGCACGCTCCCCTGGACGGCGCCGACCCGTCGGCGGTGCGCGCCGTGAGCCGCGCCCTGCTCACCCCGCTGGGCCTGCGCACGTTGGCCCCGACCGAGTACGGCTACCAGGGTCGCCACGCCGGTGCCGAGCCGGCCCGGGGCGAGGCGTACCACCAGGGGACGGCGTGGCCCTGGCTGATCGGCGTGTACGTCGACGCCTGCCGTGCGGTGGGCGTCGCGACCGACGGCCTGCTCCGCGGCCTGGAGGCGCACCTGTCGGAGCACGGGGTGGGCTCGGTCAGCGAAGTCGTCGACGGCGACGCGCCCTACCGGGCGAGCGGCTGCCCGTTCTCCGCCCGCTCGGTGGCGGAGCTGATCCGCGCGAGGGCCTCGCTCCGCGCGAAACCCTGACTCCTCTCGCGATCTTGGACATGTGTACATCGATTCCGATGTACAGGTTTCCAAGATCGCGGGAGGGCCGGCCGGCGCACGCGGCGTGGAAACGCTCCCAGGACTAAGGAAGACGTATAGAGTGACCGGCGTCGATATCTAGCCCCTGGAGGCACGGGTGAACAGGCGCGCCGTCGTACCAGCCGTCCTCGTGGTTGCGCTCGTCACGGGATCCGCCAGCGGACCCGCCACCGCCCGTGACCGGGGTACCTGGGCGGCCGCCTGGGGTGCCAGCCCGGTCGTCGGCGCGCCGATCCCCTGGTCGCCGGCCTGCCCGGCGGGCACCGGGCTCACCGACCGGACGGTCCGGAACGTGCTGTTCACCAGCACCGGCGGCTCGCAGACCCGC
>NZ_BOPH01000150.1 GCF_016863655.1 Virgisporangium ochraceum | reverse complement strand
TGACCAACGTCTTCGGCGCCACGGCGCTCACCGTCGGCAGGGCCACCGTTGCGGTGCAGCAGGAAGGATCCACCCCCAGGCCGGGCACCACCCGCGTGCTGACGTTCGCCGGGTCACCCACGGTCACCATGGTCGCGGGTGGGCAGGCGCTCAGCGACCCGGTCGACCTGGCCGTCGCGCCGCTGTCGAAGTTGCTGGTCAGCGTCCACGTGCCGGGGCCGACCGGTCCGGTCACGAACCATCCGTTCACCGCGCAGGGCAACTACATCGCCGCGGGCGACCAGACCGGAGCGGACGGGACGAACTGGACGGACAACCCCTGCTGGATGCTGGTCGACGGCGTCGACGTGAAGGCCGACAGCAGGGTCACCGGCTCGGTCGTCGCGCTGGGTGACTCGATCACGGACACGGCCGCCACCAGCGGCAACCGGGACCAGCGCTGGCCCGACCACCTCGCGAGGCGCCTCCACGCGCAGAGGGGCGCGACGCTCAGCGTCGTCAACGCCGGCCTCGGCGGCAACCGGGTGCTCGCGCCGCGCGACGGGGAACCGTACTGGGGCGTCCCGGCCCTAGCCCGGCTGCACCGGGACGTGTTCTCCCAGACCGGCGTGCGGGCGGTGATCGTCTTCGAGGGCATCAACGACCTCGGCTACGACGCGACCGCGGCCCAGCTGATCGCCGCGTACCAGCAGATCATCGCGCTCGCGCGGCAGCGGGGGCTGCGCGTCTACGGCGCCACGATCACGCCGTTCAAGGACTCGTTCATCTGGACGGAGCGGCGGGCGACCGAGTGGCGCGCGATCAACCACTGGATCCGCACCAGTCACGCGTTCGACGGCGTCTTCGACTTCGCGACGGCGACCGCCGACCCGGCCGACCCGGACCGGCTGAACCCGGCCCACGACAGCGGCGACCACCTGCACCCGAACGACGCCGGATGCCGGGCCATCGCCGACGCGGTCGACCTGCGAAAGCTGCTCACAAACCGCTGACCAGGCAACAAATGTCACACCCGAAACGGGGGTGCGGAACCTTACCCCCGCACCCCCGAATCATCCAGGGCACCGACGGAAGATCGACCCATCGGTGCGAATGATCACCCCCACCGGCACCGGCAACCATCCGCCCGCGTAGTGACGCGAAGACTGCGCACGGTCGTAATCTCGCCGCCGTCACACAAAAGGCAGGCGAGAAACCGCAGGCCAACGCGCGCTCACCGTCGCCGGGGAAGGGTGAGGGATGGATTCCTCCGCTGGACAATCGTGGGTGCGCGGAACGGCCGGGCGAACCCTCCGGGTCGTGCTCTCCATCGCGATCCTGCTGCCGACGCTCGTGCTCTTCGGGCTGGTGTACACCTCGACGAGCGAGCAGACGGACTTCGCCGACCTGGAGCACCAGGGCATCGAGTACCTGAGCTCGCTGCTGCCGGTCGAGATCGCGCTCATCGACGCGCAGGCCGCGGCCGTCGCCGGTCAGCAGGTCCCGCGCGAGAACCTCAACCGCGCGGTCGAGACGGCGACCACGACGAACGCGAAGCTCGGTGCGAGCCTGCGCACCGACGAGCGCTGGGCGGAGGTGCGGGCGAAGATCGAGGCGCTGCCCGACCTGCGGTCCACCGGCGCGCAGGACGTGTACAACGCCTACACCGAGGTCACCGACCTGCTGCTGGCGCTGATCGAGAAGGTCCGCACGAGCTCGAACCTGGTGCGTGACCCCGACGCCGACACGTTCTACCTCCAGGACGCGGCCGCGCAGGAGCTTCCCGAGGCGATCGCCGCCGCCGGTCAGCTCGCCGACCTCGCCGTGATCGTCGCCGGGAAGCCGGCCGCCGAACAGCAGGCGTCGACGGCCGACCTCCTGTCGCAGCGGTCGGCGCTGGCGTCGAACGCGTCCGACCTCGCCGACGGTGTCCGCCTCGCGGTCGACGCCACCGGCAGCCGCACGCTGGGCGCGAACCTGCTCAGCCGCCTCGACCGCTTCCGCAAGGTCATCGACGCGCTGATCCCGTCGACGTCGCTGCTGCAGGGCCGCACGGCCGCCGTCGACCTCCAGCAGATCGCCCGCACCCGCGCCGAGGCGCAGACCGCGGCCGCCGAGCTGTCGCAGGCCATGCTCCGCGAGATCGACCTGCTCGTCGACGCCCGCGTGTCCGACCTGAACACCCGGCTGCTGCTCGCGGCGGGCACGGCCGTCCTCGCCGTGCTGCTCCTCGGCGCCGGGCTCGGGCTCGATCTTCTCGGTCGTCGCCGTCCGCGCGCCGGCGCCGGCTCACCGCCGGTTCCGCCGGTCGAGGTGACGCCCGTGAGCGCGGGCCTTCCGCAAGAGTCCGTCTCGGGTGGACGGCACGCGTGGCCGCCACCGCAGTCCGGTGCGCCGCCCGTGCCGGCCGGGGTCGCCGCCGGCCCACCCGGCAGCCCGGACCCGTCCCTGGCGCAGCTGGCGCAGTGGGAGCAGTTCGGTGCTTCTCGGTAACCTGCTCGGTAAGTTGCGCATCCGCGCGAAGCTGGCCCTGCTGGTGATGATCCCGCTGGTCGCCGTCGGCGCGCTCACGATCCCGGTCGTGCTCGACCGCGTCGAGTCGGCGTCGCGGGCTAGCGACACCGCCCGCTCGGTGCGGGTCGCCAGCCAGGTCGGATCGCTCAGCCAGGACCTCCAGCGCGAGCGGCTGCTGGCCGTCGGCTTCCTGGTCGACGCCGTCGACCGCAACCGGCTGGTGCTGCAGATGTCGGCGGTGACCGACCGGGTCACCGACGTGCGGTTCGAGCTCGGCGAGGACCTGCCGGCCGAGGTGAGCGACGCCATCGACGACATCAAGGCGCTGGCCGACCTGCGGCAGACGGTGCTCGGGAAGTCCGCGCAGGCGGCGACGGTCATCGAGCGGTACAACACGGTGATCGACGAGCTGATCAGCTCGCTGCGTCTGGTCGACGGCATCGACACGACCACCGAGGAGGGCCGCCAGGTCGTCGCGCTCGACGCCCTGCTGCGCGCCGACGAGGCGAACAGTGAGGGTGCGGCCTACCTGGTGCTGCTCGCCGACGAGCCGGGCGCGGTCGCGGCCGCCCGGTTCAACACCGAGCAGACGCTGCTGTCGGAGGAGCTCGAACGCTTCACGGCGTTCGCGACGCCGACCCAGATCTCGCTGTACGGCCTGGTCGAGCAGGCGTTCGTCGACCGCATGGGCGCCAGCTTCAGCACCGACCCGCTCAAGGAGATCGCCCGGTTCCCGGACGCGGCGGCGCTGTTCCCGTCGCTGGAGTCGTTCATCGCGCTGGGCAACTTCGTCGAGAAGCGGATCGTCGCCGACGTCACCGCGGCGGTCGGTGCCCGGCAGAACCGGGCGCTCGCCACGGCGTACAGCGTCATCGGCGGCGCGCTGCTCATCCTGCTGCTGGTGATCCTGCTCGTGGTGTCGGTGGCGCGGGCGGTCGCCCGGCCGCTGACGCGGTTGACCGCCTCGGCCGACCGCGTCGCCCGCCTGGCCGAGGAGGAACTGGTCCGCGTCGCCGACGACGAGACGGAGGCGGTCGAACGCGTCCACCTCGAGGCCGTCGACATCACGGCCCGCGACGAGGTCGGCGACCTGGCCCGCGCGTTCGAACGCGTGCAGGAGACCGCGGCCCAGCTGGTCGAGCGGCAGGTGGCGAGCCGGCGCAACGTCGCCGAGATGTTCGGCCACATCGGCCGCCGCACCCAGGGCCTGGTGGCCCGTCAGGTGTCCATGATCGACGGCCTGGAGAACGACGAGCAGGACGAGAAGAAGCTCTCCAGCCTGTACCGGCTCGACCACCTGTCCAACCGCCTGCTCCGCAACGCGACGAGCCTGGTCGTGCTCTCCGGCGCCGACTGGGCGCAGGAGCACGTCACGCCGCTGCCGCTGGCCGACGCCGCGCGGCTCGCGCTGGCCAAGGTCGAGGACTACACCCGCGTCGACGTGCGGATCCCGGCCGACATCGTGCTCACCCCGGCGATCATCGCCGACCTGGTGCAGGTGATGGCCGAGCTGATGGAGAACGCCACGTCGTTCTCGCCGCCGCACACGCGCGTCTCGGTGGTGGCCGTCTCGACGGGCTCCTCGGTGCGCTTGACGATCACCGACCACGGCATCGGCCTGTCACCCGAGCGGATCGCCGAGGAAAACGCCCGGCTGGAGCGCCGCGAGCGGCTGGACCTGGCACCGACCCAGGTGCTGGGCCTGTTCGTGGTGGGCCGGCTGGCCCGCCGCCACGGCCTACGGGTGCACCTGTCGGCCACGTCCGGCGGCGGCGTGACGGCGGCCGTCGAGCTGCCCGGCTCGGTGCTGGTCGCGGCCGCGCCGGTCGCCGACCCGGCGTCGACCCCCGGCAAGCTGGCGCTGGTGGGCGGCCGCGGCCGCCCGGCGACCGTGGGCAGCCCCGTGACCGCCGCCCCCCGCGGCGACGCCCTGCTCCGGCTCCGCGAGATCATCGAGGACGGCGCGCCGTCCTGGAACGCGTTCGCGGTGGGACCGTCGGCCGAGCAGCCGGCGGGTGCCGCGGAGGAGGCCGCCACGGTGCCGCTCACGGTCCCGGCCATGGGGCCGGCCATGATGGCGGGCGCGGCGCCCGGGCACCCGGACGCGGCGCGGCCGTCGGCCGCCGGCAACGGTGCCGCCGGTAACGGTGCCGCCGCGAACGGGCACCCGGTCGGCCCGACCAGCCCGTCGGGCCTGCGGCAGCGGGTACCGGGCGCGAACCTCGTGAGCGGCGGCACGGCCACCGCGGCCGACCGCCAGCCCCCGAGCACGCTCGACGCCGACGCCGCGCGGGACCTGATCGAGCAGTTCGAGTTCGGGGTCCACCGCGCCCACGAGGAGCCCGCCCCGGCCGTTCCGGAACAGCCGGCCGCGCCCACCCGGCCGGCGCCCCCGCCGCCGGTTCAGCCCGGGTCACCGCCGCTGCGGGCGTCGTCGGCCGCCGCGCCCGCGTGGCCGGCCGCCGCTTACCCCGTCACCTCGGACCATGAGACGACGGCGCGTGAGCTGCCGACGCTGCCCGCGCGCGACCAGCCCGCGCTCCCCGCCGCGACGCCGGCCATGCCGACGGCCGCGCCGCACACGCCGCATACGGTGCCGCATACGGTGCCGACCGGGGTGCCGACCGGGGTGCCGACCGGGGTGCCGACCGCGACCCTGCCCGCGGCCGTCTACGCGCCGACCGAGGCGCTGCCGGTGTACACGCCGCCGCGGCCCGCGACGCACTCCGCGCCGACGAGCGCCGGCGGCTACCAGCTGCGCCCGACCGGCACCGCGCTGAACCGGCGCGTACCCGGCGCGACGCTCGAGACCAGCCTGATGCCGCCGCCGTCGGCGCCGGCCACCTTCACCCAGATCGACCCGGACGAGGTGCGCAACCTCGTCGAGCAGTTCGAGTTCGGGGTCACCGAAGCTCTCCAGCATGCGGAACCAAGGAGCGACAGACGTTCATGAGTGTCATGCAGAACCTCAGTGCCGAGGCGAAGACGTTCAACTGGCTGCTGGACAACTTCACCCAGAACACCGTCGGCGTGGTCGAGGCGGTGGCGGTCTCGTCGGACGGGCTGCCGATCGCGATGTCGGCGATCAAGGACCGGGCCAACGCCGACCGGCTCGCCGCCGTGGTGTCGGGCATGACCAGCCTCGCCGGCGGGGCCGCGCACATGTACAACATGGGCGACCTGAACCGGGTCATCGTCGACCTGACCCGGGGGTACCTCCTGGTCACCGCGATCAGCATCGGGTCGGTGATGGGCGTGATCGCCTCCCGCAACGCCAACCTCGGGAACGTCGCCTACGAGATGACGCTGTTCGCGAACCGCGCCGGTGCAGCGCTGACGCCCCAGCTCATCATCGAGCTGAAGAACTCCGTCCAGCCGTGACCGAGCACTCGTGCGAGGTCACCGACCGGCGCAGCGGAGCTGGTGAGCTCGCCCCGCGAGCCCGCCAGCTCCGAGGCTGCGCCGCCCGGAGGGCGGTGCAGCCGTGACGGAATCACCGGACGCGGGAGGGGCGGCGAGGCTGCCGCCTTACCTGCGCCACGCGTTCGGTGACTTCAACCCCACGCCTCCCCCGCCGTCGCCCGTTCCGTCGGAGGAGACGTTGCGGCCGTTCGTCCTCACCTCGGGCCGGGTGTCGTCGTCGGACGTCGACATCAGCCTGGAGACCCAGGTGACGACGAACTACGACGCCGCGACGGCCGCGTACGCGACGGTCGGCCTGCCGTCCGAGCTGAGAGCGATCATCACCCTGTGCGACGTACCGATGTCCGTCGCCGAGATCTCCGCGCGGCTGCGCCTGCACCTGGGCGTAACCCGGATCCTCGTCGGTGACCTGCGTGCCGCCGGCCACCTGGAGATCCACCACCAGGACGTGACCGAGAACCATTCCCCTGACGTCATTTTGCGAGTGATCCGTGGACTCCGTGCAATCACCTAGAGTGCAATCACCCGACGCCGGCACTCTGCGGCGCGCCGCTCCCCCGCTACCCGTCAAGATCGTCGTGGCCGGCGGCTTCGGCGTCGGCAAGACCACCACCGTGGGCGCCATCTCCGAGATCGAGCCGCTGACCACCGAGGCGGTGATGACCATCGAGTCTGTGGGCGTCGACGACCCCGGCATGCGGGTCGGCAAGACCACCACCACCGTCGCCATGGACTTCGGCTGCGTCACGATCGACTCGACGCTGAAGCTGTACCTGTTCGGCACCCCGGGCCAGGACCGGTTCGGCTTCATGTGGAACGACCTGTCGCGCGGCGCGCTGGGTGCGCTGGTGGTCGTCGACAGCACCCGCCTCGACGACTGCTACCCGGCCGTCGACTACTTCGAGCACGCCAAGGTCCCGTTCGTCGTCGGCGTCAACGCGTTCGACGGTCACCTCGCGCACGACATGAACGAGGTGCGGTGGGCGCTGGCCGTGAACGAGAAGGTCCCGGTGGTCGCGTTCGACGCCCGCGACCGCCTCTCGGTGCGCGACGCCCTGCTGGTGGTCCTGGAGCGGGCCCTCGACCGCGCGATGCACGCCGGCCGCCCCTAGGCGGTCGGCCGTGGCCCGGCGGCGCCCGATGCTGTCGAGGCCGCGAACCCGCCAACCGGTGGACCGGTCGGGGGGCCAGCCGGTGCGGACCGGTCGGGGGCCAGCCGGTGCGGACCGTAGCGGTCAGGGCCGCATGCGATGCCGTGTGGCGCAACGCCTTCAGCGACACCTGCCGCGTCCCCCCTTC